>NZ_SLYT01000006.1:0-341241 GCF_004346065.1 Rahnella sp. JUb53 | reverse complement strand
TGGGTTTCTCATCGTGAGTTACCGGTTCAATATTCCAGACAGACTCGTGGTTCATTTGAGCGTCCATGCTCGCCCTGAACTCCGGGCACACTATAAGTCATGTCACTCACCCAATGCGTATTTGGGGTTGGGACAACGAACTGGCGTTCAAGGTAATTTGGACTGGCAAAAGAAGGCTTTCCGCCATCGTAATAGCGTCGTTTTCGGTATCCAGTCTGAGATGCTAGTTCAGCGAGCCTCATCAGGCGCGCGATCCTGTTACGTCCGACGCATTCACCCAGATCTTTCATATCGAGCCAGATTTTTCGATAGCCGTAAACCGTACCGCTTTCAAGCCACAGTTGTTTAATCAAGCCTGTTTGCCGTTCATCTTGCCGGGTACGCAAAGATTTAGGCCGCTTTAGCCACTGGTAATAACCGCTGTGATGGAGGCCAAGAACCAGGCATAACCTGCGTACAGCATAAAAGGACGACATTTTTTTAATGAAGGCGTACTTCAGCCTGACGTTCTTGCAAAGTACGCGGCGGCTTTTTTTAAGATATCCCGCTCTTCAGTTACTCGCTTAAGTTCTTGCCTGAGGCGCTTTACTTCATGCTGAAGTGCATCGTCCTGCTTACGCTGCGGCTCGGGCTTCTGGTAGCGCTTAACCCAGGCGTAAAGACTATTAGTGGATACACCAAGTCGAGAGGAGACCTCAGACACAGGGTACCCCTGCTCAGTGATCTGTTTTACGGCTTCAATTTTGAATTCTTCTGTGAACGTTTTGACTGACATAAACACTCCTTCATTAGGCCTCCATTATGAGGCAAAAAAGTGTCTACGAAACCCGGGTCTATTCATTTGGAAAATGCGCATGCGCGTTTTTCCGAATGGTGTATTTTTTCGAAAGCTGATAAGTTATTTGCATACAAATAGTATATTTTGCGCGCTTTCACTGGCCTAACGAGGTAAACACGCATGCGCACTCATAAACTGTTAGCAATCATAGGTGGGAACGAATAGTTATGACATTGTTGCAAAGTTGTCTTATCGATGTATTGAAGCCTAGAGAAGGTATTTTCCCTTATTATGATTCATTTTTATCTAGGTACTCATTAATTACAGTTACTGCAATCGTGTCTCAATGTAGTTTGTTACCTGAAACTTATGAAGGCATGACAAAAGCAGACATGGATAGAGATATTGATGGGATGGTTCAAGGTCTCCCTGCTGGTTCTGAAGAAAAGCGAAAAGCGTATCGATTTTTTTGTTTAGGTGCCCAAATTGATCCAGGAGAATCAGTTCAAGAGAATGAAAACAGGACTTTTGCATCAGAGTTATTTACTCAAGATGCAAAAAAACACTCACTCTCTAATAGAGAAATGATTTTAAGAGGTTTGAATTCATCAACCTTTTTAAACTACTTCTTTTTAATCGAAGATAGTTTAAAAAATATCTACATAGATTTGTTAAATCCTCACAATAAGTTCATAAAAGGCTCGGAAACAATCGAAGTGTGCTTAGTAAAAAGCATATATAAGGCTGATATTGTTCAGGAATTTCAAAAAGAGTTGTATGGTAGGAGTAAGATATTTTTCGATATTAGATCCCTAGAAATTATGTGGAGCCTTTTGAATCTAATAAGGAATCAAATAGCTCATACAAATGGATTTTATGATGACAAAGCCAAACGCTCACTAAATCGTAGAATTGAGAGCCTAGCGCAACACTATAACGGTAATGATGATTGTTTGCTGTCGATTAACATGATTCTCAATGTTTTTAAAAATCATGAAACACAAGTCAAGAAGACTGGATACTTAGTTATTGATGATTCTCTTGAGAATATAATCAGAAATATTTCCATTTTTATTATGGAGTCATTGTACGCTTGTAATCGCGACAAGATTGCTAACAAGGCCTTAAAGTCAGATTCGTAACAGTTGGCTCGGTTTCGCTTCACATTTTAGCCAAAAATTATTCACCGCTTAAGGCGGCGTTAGGTTTCAAGGAGAAAACATTGAGCAGCAGTCAGCCTTGGTTGAAATCAATGGAAAATGGGGGTCTTGGTGAAGCCAGAGCAAAGGCATTTTTGCTAGAACGATTTTGGGTTTTAGAGCGCTCTGTTGACATTCAGGGTGCAGATTACTTGATCCAGAGAAAGATCACCTCCCAAAACTTTATGGACAAAGAACCGCCAAAACTTGGTGTTGTTCAAGTCAAATACATACAAGATGGTAATACTTATATCAGCATCAATAAAGACTATGTCATTAATAACTCAGGTGAAACGTATGGAGAATTCTTTTTGCTTGTATTTTCCGGTCAAGAAGATGAAGCAAAAAGCTTTTTGATGACTTCACAAGATGTTTCAGATAATTTCGAAGAAAATGAAGTTAAAGGTAAGACAATTCTAAAGCTTAGGGGGGAAAAGATACTCGATAATAATAAATTTGAAATATTAAACAAGTGTTTAGCACTTAATAAAATCGATCATGCTCTTAAGCAATCAGACTTTAAACGTAATCGTATGTTTCTAGGAGCAACCAATTATATAAAACTTGACCCAGAGCAAATTGAGCATGACTTTTTATTACCATTAGATAATGGGTATGCAGACCTGCATGATGAGTTCTTCAAAAACAAGAAGCGCCTTCAATCTACACTGTTTGATATTGAAGAGGTTATTGATGGGATGAATAACATCCTAAAAACTTCCGATCCTGAAGAAGCCTTTAGCATCTATGCAGATGTTATTAGTCAACATGAAGGGTCTTCCATGGGAAAATGTATAAGCTTCAGTGTAGATTTTTTTGATGACGAAGACTTCTTAAGAGCAGTTAAAAATCATAAGTCAAGATTATCTGCAATTCGTGATCTGGGGCTGGAAAGCAGTTATTTTTTTCTTCTAAAAACATTTGTGAAATCAGTCTCAGAGCAATCTGCCAAGCTGAAACTAAGTAAAGAAGAAAAAGTGGAAGTAACTATTAAATATGATGCGAAAACATTAGAAAACCCTTCTATTATTGTTTCTAAAACATCTTACAAGGGTGAGTGTCCATTTATTGAGCTCAGCGAACTGGGTTATCAAAAGATATATTTTTGCCCATGGAACTGGTTTTCATGGGAGATTAGAGCTGGTAAAGAAACCTCCCCTAAAGACCCCAATGATATCGAACAACAATATATTAATTCCAGTTTTCTTTTTCGTAGGCCATTCCAAGTAGCATTAGAGAAACTCTTGATTGGAGAGGAATTAATCTCACCTTGGATGGAGTAAACCTAACAAGCTCTGTAAGTACACCCGTTTTAGTTCCACGCACTTTTTGAGATTTCCGGGTTTTCAGTTATCAGCCGGTATTCTTCCGGCGTCAGGTTATTCAGGGATTCATGAGGGCGCTCGCTGTTATATTCAGCCAGCCAGCGCTCTGTAATTTCCCGTGCTTCATTCAGCGTTCTGAACAGATAAAAATCCAGTATTTCT
This sequence comes from Rahnella sp. JUb53, assembly GCF_004346065.1. Classification (NCBI taxonomy): domain Bacteria; kingdom Pseudomonadati; phylum Pseudomonadota; class Gammaproteobacteria; order Enterobacterales; family Yersiniaceae; genus Rahnella; species Rahnella sp. JUb53. The sequence continues at coordinate 337,777 of NZ_SLYT01000006.1, read as the reverse complement.
GTCCTGTACGTACGGTTGAACCGTTCGATAAAGGCATTCTGCGTGGGCTTGCCGGGCCTGATAAATTCCAGCATCACACCATGTTCTTCTGCCCATTGTGCCAGCGTCAGCGAGATCAGCTCCGGACCGTTATCCATCCGCATTTTCAGCGGATATCCGCGGTTTGCCACGATCCTGTCCAGCACTCTCACGACCCGCTTCGCCGGGATATTCAGGTCAATCTCGATCGCCAGTGCTTCGCGGTTAAAATCATCCACCACGTTGAAGGTCCTGAAGCGCCTGCCGCACACCAGCGCATTGTGCATAAAATCGATGGACCAGCTTTGGTTCATCGCCTCTGGCGTCGCCAGCGGAGCCGGATTACGCACCGGCAGGCGCTGTTTTCCCTTACGGCGAAAATTCAGTTTCAGCAGGCAGTAAACACGGTGAACCCTTTTATGGTTCCATGTATTGCCCTGTCTGCGCAGCACCTGAAAAAGCTTTTTAAATCCGTATCGTGGATAGCGTTCAGCCGCCACGGTCAGCGCCATAATCACCGGCTCATCACGTCGCGTATCTGGCTGATAACGAAATACCGTCCTGCTCAGCGACAATGTCCTGCATGCCTGACGTAAGCTCATGGCAAACTGCGCGGTCAGATAGCTGACCAGCTCACGCTTTATCGCTGATTTTAAGGCTTTTTTTCAATCACATCTTTCAGTGCGCGGCACTCGAGACTCAGGTCCGTAAAAATCTGTTTCAGCCTGAGGTTTTAATCCTCGAGGTCTTTCATCTTTTGATACCAGAGGATTCCATACCGCCGAACTTTGCTTTCCAGTTGTAGTACGAGGCCTCAGGCGCGGCAAAGGTCTTTAACGGTGCGTCCGGCTTCGACGGACTTCAGAACGGCGATGATCTGGTGTTTGAAATAGTACTGATAATAAGAGCCGAGCCCACGACCTTCGCATTACGAATGTGAGCCAATTAGAAAATGAGTATAAACATGAGTACAAATAAATTAAAAATAAAATAAAACAATAAAAATAAATACAATAAAAACAAAATCACAGTTCAACGTCTAAACCGCACTTTAGTTTCTGCATTGACTTAAAACCCACGCATTGTCGTGGGTTTTTCTTTTTATGATCAGGCTGCAGGCGCCCGACTCCCTCTTTCATTTCGCCTCTCCCTCATTACGCGATATATTAGAGGCATTCTCATAAAATTTTCTCTTTGTAACAGGTAACATCTCAATGGCACTGATCCCAAAAAACTACCAGCGGCTGGAAAGCGGCTATCGTGAAAAAGCACTCAAAATCTATCCGTGGGTGTGCGGCCGCTGTTCGCGGGAGTTTGTGTATTCAAACCTGCGTGAGCTGACGGTTCACCATATCGATCACGATCACACCAATAACCCGGCAGATGGCAGTAACTGGGAGTTGTTGTGTCTGTATTGCCATGACCACGAGCATTCAAAGTACACCGAAGCCGACCAGTACGGTTCAACGGTGGTGGCCGGTGAGGATGCACAAGATGATGTTGGCGCTGCCACCTATAACCCGTTTGCCGATTTACAGGCGATGCTTAATAAGAAGAAATAGATTCAATTACGCTCCTTCAGCAAAACTAAAAACCTCGGCATTAACCAAAATCCACGCGATGCCGTGGATTTTTTTATGATGTACGGGGCGATTCCAGCCAAAAAAGTTAGTCCCCTAAGATTTTCCTTGCATCCCAAATTGCCGCAAGCATAATCGCAAATCCAAATAATAATGATTCTCAGTCCTTTTTACATCAGGGTTACATTATGCGCGATTCAGTTACATTCACAGGGTTCAAACCGAGCCTGCTGGCACTCTTTGTCAGCGTCACCTGTATACCGGCGATGGCGGCGACCGCCCCTGCTCCGGCGACCTCTTCGACAGCAGCGTCAGGCGATACCATGACCATCGTCAGCGCGCCAGATAATGAATTCAAACCAGGCGGAAATGATCTGGTTCCGGCTTATCTCGACGGACAGGTGGCGCATGGCGGCCGTCTCGGTATGCTCGGCGAACAAAATGCGATGGATGTGCCGTTCAACGTGATGAGCTTCACCTCGAAACTGGTGCAGGATCAGCAGGCAAAAACCATCGCTGATGTAGTGCGTAATGATGCCACCGTCCAGAACGTGCAGGGATACGGCAACTTTGCTGAAACCTACCGCATCCGTGGTTTTGAACTCGATGGCGATGACATGACCTATGGCGGACTGCCGGGCGTCGTTCCCCGTCAGGTGATGGATGCCTCGTTAATCGACCGTGTGGAAATTTTTAAAGGTGCCAACGGATTGATGAACGGCGCGGCAGCGACCGGCGTCGGCGGCATGATCAACCTCGAACCTAAACATGCGGACGACACGCCACTGACCCGCGTCGGTGTTGATTACACCTCCTCTTCTCAGGTCGGCGGCACATTGGATCTGGGGCGTCGTTTTGGCGATGACAACCAGTTTGGTGTCCGTCTCAATGCCGTTAACCGCGAGGGTGAAACCGATATTGATGGCGAGAAAAAACGCACCACGGCAGCGTCACTCGGGCTTGATTATCGCGGCGATCGTCTTCGCACTTCCGTGGATATGGGCTATCAGAAGAAGACCTTCCACGACGCCCGCCTTGGCGTAAATATCAGCGGTGTAGATTTCATTCCGAAAGTGCCGTCTAACAGTCACAACTACAGTCAGGACTGGATTTACAGCAACATTGAATCTGAGTTCGGGATGGCAAAAGCGGAATACGATGTCACCGATAACTGGACCGTCTATGGCGGTGTTGGCGCACAGCATTCGCGGGAAACCGGCGACTACGCGTCCCCTGCGCTGAAAGATGAAGATGGAACGGCGACGATTGGCCGTCTGGACACTAACCGCATCATCAACAACTTCAGCGGTATGGCAGGCATTCGCGGCAATTTCGATACCGCATTTATCACTCACAAAGTGAACTTCGGTTATTCCGCGCTGACATCACGCAATAACACCGCCTGGCGTATGGCCTACGGTGCCAACGCAGAAAACACCAATATTTATGACACCCCGAATGTCCCGAACCCGACACCTAATCTGTCAGGCGGCAATTACAACGATCCGCTGACGACCGGACGTAACCGCACTCAGGGCTATTTACTCAGCGATACGATGGGTGTGCTCGATGACACCGTATTGTTCACCGTCGGTGCCCGTCATCAGAAAGTGGTTGTGCGTAACTACAGCAATGCCACCGGCGCAGAAGACGTTTCAACGCGTTACGACGACAGTCGCTGGATGCCGACGTATGGCGTGGTCTATAAACCGTGGCAGGTACTTTCCCTCTACGCCAACCACACCGAGTCTTTGCAGCCGGGCGATGTTGCGCCGGATACCGCGAAAAACTACGGTACAACCACCGGGATTGCGCATTCAAAACAGAATGAAGTGGGCGTAAAAACAGATTTTGGTCGCATCGGAGGTTCACTGGCGTTATTTGAAATCAAAAAACCTTCCGGCATCCTGAACAGTGATGGCTATTACGGCATGGACGGTGAACAACGTAACCGTGGCGTGGAGCTGAACGTGTTTGGCGAACCGGTGCTGGGCCTGCGCCTGAACGGCAGCGCGACCTGGATTGATCCGAAGATGACCAAAACTGAAGACGACACATACAACGGCAAAGATGCGATTGGTGTGCCGCGATACAATCTGGTGCTGGGCGCAGAATATGACATCAAACCGGTGGAAGGCCTGACCGCAACCGCGCTGATTAATCATTCCGGTTCACAATGGGCTGATTCTGCTAACACGAAGAAAATTGACTCGTACACCGTTCTGGATCTCGGCGTGCGTTACCGGACTAAAATCAACCAGAACGATATGGTCTGGCGTGCTGGGGTGGATAACGTGACCAACGAAAAATACTGGTCAAATATCGACAGTACCGGCACCTATATCTATCAGGGCGAGCCGCGTTCTCTGAAAGTCTCCATGACTTACGATTTCTGATCCTGAACGTAATAAAAACGGGGATGCAATCTGCATCCCCGTTTTTTATGTGGTCTTAACCCTCAAACTCCCTGCATCGGTTTTGGTGATGAGGTAAACGGCAGATACTGGTACATCCAGGTTTCTGACAGTGTTTTATCGCCGGATTTGAGGTAGAGCCGGAGTTCAACCGGTTCCTTGCCGTCGACGTGCAAATCAAAAAATGTCCGCCAGTGGCCTTTATCTGAAGGGAGTTTGTTCACCTTAATATCTTTCAGCGTGCCGCGTGATGCGCTGACCACCGCATCAATATGTGCATCTGCGGGCAGTTGCTCCAGTACGTCGCCGTGGAATTCAACCATAAATTTGCGTGCCGCAGGATCGGTATAAGCGCCGGGATTGCCCCCTCTTCCCAGCCGGGTTATCCCACAGCGCGCCAGTTTTGAAGGATAAGGCTCATCCGCCAGCCAGTGCATACGATAACTAAACTGATGTTCACTACCGGCTTTGGCTTCCTGCTCAGGTACCCACATCGTAACAATGTTATCGAAAATCTCGTCGTCGGTAGGGATTTCTATCAGCTGTACCGAGCCTTTGCCCCACTCACCTTTCGGTTCAACCCACAAATCCGGGCGCCGCTCATATCCGGCTGAGCCAAGATAGCTCTCAGGATCACGTTGTTTCTGCATGAGGCCAAAACCCCGCGGATTATTGTCACTAAATGCTGACACTCTGATTTGCAAAGGATTGTTCAGTGGCCGCCAGATATGTTCGGCACTGCCGGTCAGGATCGCTAAACCGTCGGAGTCATGGACTTCAGGTCGCCAGTCGGAAGCGGATCCTTTCGCCATTTCGGAAAACCAAAACATCGAAGTTTGCGGGGCGATACCCAAACGACCCACGTCACGGCGTAAAAACAGGACGCAGTCGACATCCATCACCACGCCTTTTGTGCGCTGCAGGTCAAAACGGTAGGCACCACAGACACTCGGCCCATCCAGCAGTGCATAAACCACCAGACGATCGCTGTCTTTCTCCGGAGATTCGAACCAGAAATGCGTGAAGTCGGGGAACTCTTCTTTGGTGTCGCCAAAAACGGTGTTAATTGCCACGCCGCGTGCAGACACCCCAAACTGGCCGAGTTCGCCCACAGCACGAAAATAAGACGCCCCCAGAAATGATACCCAGTCTTTCACTGGCGGCTTGTTAAGGGGTTGCCGATGCTCCAGCACGCGAAACCCGCTGAAAACGTTACCTTTCACGGCAGACAGCGCACTTTGACTATTATCCGGGAAGATAAAATAATCCGCACTCTGGACGATTTCCCGGGCGCGTTTGTTTTCAACCACCGCCATTTTTACCGGCAATTTATGCAAATTGCTGACGCTAAAGAAGGTCACCGGAAAACGACTGACGCCTTCATTAAAAAGCGCATATTCCGGCTTATACATGACCTTGCTGTAGATGTCGTAATTGATGCTGGCCACTGCACTGTCGGGCACCTGTTGGGGCGCAACATAAGGACTTTTGACGCTTTCTTTTGCCTGTTGGATGAGCCCTTCGAAGCTAAAAGGTGTATCAGTTCCCAGTTTTAAACCTTGTGCTGCAAAGACGGCTGGCGTGAAACCCAGCGCGGAGAGCACCATTGAAAATGAAGTATAGGTAATCAAGTCACGCCGCGTAACCATAAACAGCACCCACTTATGTTTGAGAATAATTGTTCTTTTAAGTAAGTCTTATCAGAAAGTAAGAAGCTATTTACCAGACAAGTTGTGCTTCAATTCTAGAACACTTTCTCAGAAAAAATAGGCGCGGAGACACAGACAAAAAATCCACGCAAGGCATGGATTTTTCTTCTCATCAGGCAACCGGTGTTAACAATATTCTCCGGAGCAGACTTTTAGGGTTTAAGAATGATTTTGCCACTGAAACTGCGGGTTTCGAGCAAACGGTGAGCCTGTGCACCGGACGATAATGCGAATTCGGTTACAGGCGGCAGTGTCACCTTTCCTTCTTTGATCAGCGCAAACAGACGATCTGCGCGACGCTGGCGCTCTTCACCGGATGTCAGATACGTCCACAGATCGGCACCCAGTATGCCGTGCGAATTTAGCTGAAGGCGTGAGGGATCACATGCAGAAAGCGCGCCGCCTGACATACCGAACAACACCACCCGCCCGCCGTCTTTGAGCGAATCAAGACTTTCGGTGAGCGTTGTACCGACAGAATCAAACACGACGTCAAGCCCCCCGCCCTGCCATTCCCTGACTTCTTTAGCCCAGGTATCGTAACCGCCAGCGGCTTCTGCGCCGAGCTCCAGACAGGCAGCCTGCTTGTCCTGATTCGACGCGACAGCAAACGCATGAATGCCCTGATGTTTCAGCATCTGCAACAACAAGCGGCCAACGCCCCCCGCCGCCGCCAGTACCGCGACGTGCATTCCTGCACGCAGAGGTAACACATCGTGCAGCAGATAATCGGCGGTCAGCCCCTGCAATAACACCGCTGCAGCGTCAGATTCTGACAACCATTCCGGCAGACGGATAGCGTGTTCAGCGGGGACACGAATGTGACTGGCATGTGCCAGAGGGACATCAGCGAAACCGACGCGATCGCCGGCTTTCCATCCTTTTACGTTTTCTCCGACGGCAATAACCCGCCCGGCACCTTCATAACCGGCGATATACGGTGAATTGCCTGCCAGCGGGTAGCGCCCCTGACGACGATAAATATCGGCGAAGTTCAGTCCGGCAGCGGTCACCGCCACCAGCAGTTCATCAGCGGCCGGAATTGGATCCGCAGCTTCATGCATGTGTAACACTTCTGCCGTGCCTGTACTTTCAAAAACCAGTGCCTGCATTGCCGTTCCTTAAACATTAATTTTTACGGGTATGGCGGCGATTATCGGCATGTGGACAGCGCAGATAAAGTGATGTCTGCTTTATTAATTCGATAATAAAAATTTATAATGTAATTCTTTATTCTCACCGGACGAAACAATGGATTACTTAAAGTGTATTGAATCCTTTATCAGCGCGACAGAGTCCGGCAGTTTTACCGCAGCCGCCGATAAACTGGGCATTACGCCAGCGATGGTAGGCAAACATATCCAGATGCTGGAAAAACGCACCGGCTGCGTGCTGATCAACCGCACGACACGCCGTCAGGGGCTGACAGAAGCCGGGCACCGCTTTTATCTGTACGGCGTGCAGATCCTCGCGACGGTGGAAGATGCGGATTCACTGGCGCGGCATCTCAACCAGGAAGTCACCGGTCTGTTGCGTATCAGCGCACCGGTTTCGTTCGGACAACGGATCCTGACGCCGATATTGTCGACCTTTTTGCAGCGTTATCCCGCCGTGAATGCCTGTCTGGTGCTGAGCGACCGGCGGGTGGATATGATTGAGGAACGCTTCCAGATAGCCATCCGCATTGGCAGTTTGCAGGATGAAGGCTATATCGCCGTGCCGCTTCCTCCGTATGAAATGCTGCTGGCGGCATCGCCTGCGTATCTGGATAAACACGGCACACCCGTGACTCCGGCTGATTTATCCGCTCATAACTGCATCAGTTTCAGCCAGTGGCGTGCTGATCATCTCTGGTCGCTTAACGGACCGCAGGGGCTGGTTGATGCACAGGTTTCCCCGAGACTCACCGTCGATTCTGGTGAAGCTATCCGTCAGTCCGCTTTATCCGGGCTGGGGATCGTCATGCATTCCTGCGTGATGTTGCAGGAAGATATCGATGCCGGAAGGCTGCGCCGCGTGTTGCCTGATTACGCGCCGGTATCCAGAGCGATGCATTTGTTGCGATTGCCCAACCGCCCGGCGCCTCTGGTTTCCGCTTTCTCTGAGCACTTTATGGAAGCGCTGGCTAAGCGCTGAAAAACGTGGCGAAATCTTATTGAGCTCAGGGCTCAAATCCATAAAACTGTGGTGCGCGATCATGCGAATATTCACGCCTGCACACCTTCACGGAAATAAAATATGACGACCTTAAATGAACGCCTGGAGTGGCGCTATGCCACCAAAAAATTTGATGCCAGCAAAACGGTAGAAACTGAAAAACTGGAACGCATTCTCGAAGCCATTCGTCTGGCACCGACATCCAGCGGGCTGCAACCGTTCGAACTGTTTGTGGTCACTAATCCGGATGTCCGCGCCAAAATCCGTACCGTTGCCTGGGATCAGGCGCAGGTCACCGACTGTTCTCACCTGCTGGTATTCGCGGCCTGGGACGACATCACGCCGGAACGCGTGAACATGATGTTTGACCTGACCAATGACGTGCGTGGTTTTAAAAATGAAGGCTGGGAAAACTACCGCCAGATGCTGCTGGGCATCGTGGCTGAACGCGGTACCGAAGCGAATTACCAGGCCGCCGCACGTCAGGCCTATATCGGTCTGGGCGCTGCGCTGATTGCTGCCGCCTTTGAAGAAGTCGATGCCACACCGATGGAAGGGTTTGATCCTGTCGCCGTGGATGAAATTCTCGGTCTGAAAGAGAAGAACCTGCGCAGCGTCATCATATTGCCACTGGGCTACCGCGCTCACGAAGGCGACTGGCTGGTGAACCTGAAAAAAGTCCGTCGCAGCCGGGAGAACTTCGTCACTGAGATTAAATAATACACACGTCGGTCCCATCTTTTGTAGCGCCGCCTTATTATTACATGGCATTGCGAAAGGTGGGATTTACCTCTCTTCATCTAATTAATAAACTTAATTGACACGCCCTCCCCCATTTTTAATTGCATCCTTTCCGTACGATTATTTAATTCCTATTTAAAATCCGAATTTGGACAATTATGAAATTGCTATGGCTATAACATCAAACTGTCCCTATAGTTATCAAGCTCTTTATAATATGTATTTATTATATTTAGACAGGTAAACATTCCTTATACGGATAGATACGTCGGGCATTACTCGTAAATTAAAGGATTAAATATGAACAAAAAATTACTTCCTGTATCCATTGCAGCATTAATGATGATTGGCGGTATTAATACTGCCTCCGCTGCAACTATACTTTTCACCGGTTCAATAGGGGCAAGTAGTTGCATCCTGGATGTGAATAACAGTGGTTCTACGGTAGGCGACGTGGATATGGGCAGCATTTCGGTTAGTTCGCTGACCGCTAATGGCGGCGCAACTTCGGCTGCCGTTCCGTTCACTATAAGCCTTAAAAATTGCACTGGTGGTTCATCTTATTCAATTGAATTTGCTGGAGCCAGCTCCTCTTTCAATGAAAATTACTACACTGCTCCGGAGTCAATGGGCTCCGGTGTATTCTATGAAATCAAAGACAGTGAAGGTCGTAACGTCAAATCTAAAGAGTTAATCGCAACCAATATCTCTAAAGATGAACAATCTGCTGATATGCATTTCACTGTAAACTTATTGGCAGTAAACCAAATAGTTAATCAGGGTAGTTTCGTTATGCCTAATGGTATAAATGTTCATTATGAATGATTTTTGATGCAGATTTTTCCACTACGCATAATTAATTAACATTAATAAACATCACCAATATACGGATATATTATGAACAAAAAAATCATCGCAATTCCCTTGAGTATCTTACTTACTTTGGGCCTAATGGAAACTGCCTCGGCAACCGGCACCGTTAATTTTAAAGGAAATTTAGCAGGCAGTGTCTGCACAATTGATGTCAATAATACTGGCCAGGACAGTAGCAATATCGATCTGGGGACTATTGAAGCTAATACTCTCAGTACTGTAGGTGCAACTTCGCCGGCAGTTAATTTCAAAGTCAATATGACAGGTTGCCCATCAGGTTATTCCAGTTTTCAGTTCCAGTTTTCTGGTGATGAATATGCTTCAACGGGCGACTTTGCTGTATCGCATGGAGAGGATGACGGCATCGTTATTGAACTGAAAGACAGTAATGGCAGCCAGATATCACCTAATACCCCGATTCAGGTGGCAGCACCGGCCAGTAGCGATGCAAAAATAGAACTGCCTTTCACTGCAAATATTCGCTCTACCAAAGGTGAAGCCGCAGTCGGTCAGTTTGTTATGGCCACCAATATTTCTGTTCTGTACGAATAACAGATAGCCGTAAATAATGGTCGTTTATGAGACAGCCTGAAAAGGATGTCTCATTAAATAAGGCTCACTATTTTTTTCAATTTGTGGATCTCTTTATGTCATTTGTGAAAAAGGCCCTGTTGCCTCTCATTCTATTAACCCAATCATCATTCGTTTTTGCGGGTATTCAAATCGGCGCAACACGTGTTATTTATGAGGAGCAGAGGCAGGATTCAGTCATAAAGATATCAAACCCAGACAAAAGCAACAATTATCTGATCCAGTCATGGGTTGAATCATTATCAGACACCCCTTCCGCAACAGATGCCATAAAGAAAAAATCAAAATCTAAAGTTAAATCTCCTTTTATCGTGACTCCTCCACTCTTCAGCCTTTCTGCCGGCGAAGAAAATGTGTTGCGTATTATTCATAATGGTGCCGCCCTGCCCGCAGATCACGAGTCCGTCTTCTGGCTGAATATTAAGTCCATACCTGAGACTGAAAAGAAAGACTCGAATACGATGGTTTTTTCAGTCAAGTCAACGTTGAAACTTATCTATCGTCCTGAGGCGCTCTCCGGGGATAAAGCAACCCGTGCCTATCAAAAAATCACGTTCAAAAAGCAGGGAAACCAACTCGTTGCGACGAATCCGACCCCGTATTACCTGACATTTTCCTCGCTCAAGGTTGATGGCAACGAACTGGTGATTAAAAACAAAGCAATGCTTTCGCCAGCTTCGTCATTGACTTATGACTTAGGAAATTCGTCAAGCGCGGCAACGGTCTCATGGACAACGCTGGGCGATCAGGGCCAGACAACACCTGCAGAATCATCGAAACTCTGATTTTTAAGTTAATTCTTCCATGCCGTCCACATTTACTGATGAGGACGGCATTTTGTTTTTTGTGTTTTTGCTTAAGAAGTCTCACTGACCAGACGTAAGAATTGCTCCCTTTTTATTCATATCTCAGGAAGGCGCAGCTGTAAGATTAAAGGATTGATCATGTCAACATTGTTCTACCTAAAAGCCGCAAAAAGGCCAAAATATTCCTGGAGTAAAATAGCCTGCATAACGTGTGCTGAATTATTGATCATCCTGAACCCGACGTTGGCCTTAAGCGCAGAAAAATATTATGACGCAAGCGCACTTGAATTAGATGGTCCCGAGGGTGAACAGCAGGTAGACCTTTCTCGATTCAATACGCCGGGTAAACAGTTACCTGGTATATATCACGTCGAAATATTTATAAATGAACAAAGCATCGGACAACATGAAATTAATTTTGTAGAGAATGAAAAAGGAGAATTAGAACCAGAGATCCCATTGAGCCAATACCGTAAAGCAGGTGTTAAAATTGATGAAATTCCTGCATTTTCGCACATTAAAGACGATAGCATCATTGTAGATATTGATAAGAAAATTGAAGGGGCATACGCAAAATTTAATTTCAAACAACAACGCGTTACGATTAACATCCCACAAATTTTAATGAAAAATATTCCTTCCGATTACATTGATCCAGAACAATGGAGTCAGGGACTGACAACTGTTTTTACCAGCTATGACTTTAGCGGTGCCCAGACCCATGATAAAAATATGGGTTCTGAAGAAGGCGACCAGTATCTTAATTTACACAATGGCGTAAATCTCGGAGCATGGCGATTAAGGAATTATACAACCTGGAGTCATAATTCCAGTGGTGATAAGTGGAATAATATCAATACTTACCTGCAAAAGGATATTGCTACACTAAAAGGTAAATTAACTCTGGGTGACGATTCAACCCAAAGTGATGTTTTTGATAGTTTAGCCTTTCGCGGGGTGGAACTTGCCTCCGAAGACAGAATGATGTCAAGCCGGGAAAGTGGCTTTGCTCCTGTTATTCGCGGCATAGCGAATACCGCAAATGCTCAGGTTACGGTCAGTCAGGGTGGCTATGTGGTTTATCAAACCTATGTGCCGGCGGGCCCGTTTGAGATAACTGATTTATTCCCCAGTACGGGTGGTGGAGACCTCGACGTTACCGTTAAGGAAGCTGACGGTCGTGAACGCAAATTTACGCAAAGTTTTGGTTCAGTCCCAGTCATGCAGCGGGAAGGACATTTGAAATACGAAGTGATGGCGGGAAAATATAACAATGACAGTGGATCCGCTCAAGATCCTAATGTTGCTTTAATTACCGGGCTTTATGGTTTACCACATGATATGACCGTATACGGTGGCATAACTAACAGCGATAAATATACAGCGCAACAGCTTGGCTATGGCCTCGGATTAGGATCATTTGGTTCTGTGTCTTTTGATGCGACACATTCGGAAACGCGCACTGACGGTAAAGTTTTTTCAGGAGAGACATACCGCTTAAAGTATGCAAAATCTCTTATCAGCACGGGAACACAAATTAATTTATCCGCTTTTATGTTTCCGGATAAAAATTATTACTCTTTTGAAGATGCGCTGGAAATTATCAGTAATGATTCAAATTCATCAACTGGCAAAAAAAATAACCGGTATGAAGTAAGCTTCAACCAACCACTGAAAGATTATGGTTCCATTTCAGTCTATGCCTACAGACAAAACTATTGGGATCAGGAACCCGATAATTATTTTTCAGTTTCCTATAGTGGTAGTTATGGTGCTACGACGCTAAGCATTAACTATAACTATACACAGAGCGAAAACGGCAAACCGGATAAACAACTCGCCTTAAACCTTCAGATACCTTTAGAAAGTTTATTGCCGCAAACCTGGGCGACATATTCTATGACATCAGACAGTTCCAACCACATTACCCAGACGGCAGGAATCAATGGCACCCTTCTTGAAGACAACAACCTGAATTATGGTATCAATTCCACTGTGGGAAACGATAGTGATGGCGGCAGCATTAATGCGGTCTATAAAGGATCATCTGCTGAACTGAGCAGTAATTACAGTGAGTCGTTATCAAACAGACGCTTAAGTTATGGCATCCGGGGGGCCATACTGGCACATCCTTATGGGGTAACACTCTCCCAGCCATTATCTTCCGATGCGCCTATTGCATTGGTCAGAATACCTGATCAGGAAAATATTTCGATTACAAATGGTGTCGGCATCAAAACCGACAGCCGGGGATATGCCGTCGTGCCAAATATACAGCCCTACAAGGTCAACGCAATTGGGCTCGACACTGATACTCTGGGCAGTAATTTAGAGATTGCCACAACGATGAATAATGTCATCCCTGCTGATGGTGCATTAGTATTAGCTGACTTTAATGTCCGAGCAGGTGAACGTGTATTAATGACATTATCACGCCCTGACAATCATGAAATTCCTTTCGGCGCGACAGCCACAGCAGGTGAAAACAGTGGCAACAGTATTGTTGCGGATAATGGCTTAGTGTATTTAATTGGTATGCCAAAAAAAGGAATAGTGACCGTAAAGTGGGGAGATGAAGAGGATGAGCAATGTCAGGCAGCGTTTGAACTTCCCGCTCTTCCCAAAGACAGTAAAGTAAAAAAATTCTCAATGGTTGAAGTAAATGGATTATGTGTTTAGGAGATAAATAATGTTACACCCAGGAACAACAAGAAAGCCAGTGACAAAAATGTCATTATTACTCACGACTACAGGGGTGTTTTTTCTCTTCTTTTTTCCTGTACAGAGCCAAGCTCAATGCACATCGACTGAGCAAGCGCGTGAATTGACATTTACCCCCGGACACATCGTGATCCCGCACAATCGTCCGGCGGGCTACGTACTTTATGAACAAGTATTGACCGATCCTTCCAGTGGAGGAGTCAGTAAGATACTCAACTGTCAGGGGGGCGGTAAAATAAATGCCAGAATTAATTTAGGCAATTTATTAAAAAACAACATTTACAGTACAAACATTCCGGGTGTCGGATATCGTTTATCATTAACTGAACATTCATTTCCCTGGGATCTTGATTTGAAATGTGACAGTACGAGTTGCCAACGAGATATCCCGGTTAATACACAATACAAACTAGAGTTAATCAAAACTAATGACCGTAAGACAACGGCAGGCATTTTATCCGCAGGGCGTTATGCTAAATTAATGACTGACGGCGGGAGTGATATTACTCACATTAATATTGGCAGTACCATAATCGCACCCTCTGCGTGTACACTTTCCGATGAAAATATTCACGTTGATTTAGGGCGCTTTGATGTTAAAGATTTCAAAGGGCCGGGTAGCAGCGTAGGCGAGCGAAATTTCAGAATTGATCTCAATTGTGATGCCCAAATGCAATACAGTATTGTATTTGATGGCACAGAGCCGGAAGCAAAACCTTCCAATGGACTGATTGCATTAGATAAAACCTCAGGCAGTGCCGAAGGGATCAGTCTAAGAATCAAGCATAACAGTCAGCCAGTTGAGTTGAGGAAAGATATCCCCTTCACATCAGACGTGATGGGTACAACCTCGTTATTATTCAGTGTTGAATACTACCAGATGATGGAGAAAGTGGTTGCGGGTAAAGCCAATGGTAAGGCGACATTTAATATACGCTACGATTAATATTTTATGAGGGAGTCATCGGTGATTCCCTCATAAGTCATCAGTATTTCTCAGGGAGTTTATTAATTTTTATCAGCTTGCCTCTTTTTATTTCAACATATCCGCCCTTACGCAGATCAGAAAGAATCTTCATTATTCCACTTCTGCCAAGATAACATCTTTCGGAGATATATTTTTCAATACTGTAATTTTGGATTATTTCATCAGGCTCATTGTTCATTTCGAGCAATAATGACTTAATCACCAGATAGCTACTTCTATGCGAAATATCATAGTACCGGCTGGACAGGAAACCGACCTGAAATGCCAGAAAATGCGCCAGAGAACTCCAGCATTGTTTTTTTGAGATGATTTCAATGGCCAGCTCACTTTCTAACCGATAAATCACACCATCTGAAATATGCTCAATAGCCAAAAGACCCATTTGTTCCGGATATAACCCTTGTGCCATACCAAAAATATAAGGTGCTGATACTGTTTTAATGCTCATTCCTACAGAGAGGTCTTTGACGAGGAAATGTCCAGACTTCACTAAATAGACAAATGAGATATTTTTATCATCAGTATACAACAATTCACTGTTATCCATCACTGCCAGTTTGGTCGAATATGGAATAAGAGAGTCAAATATTATTTTAATATGCGCGTTGAGGATATCTCTTTTTGTTTCAAAATGCATTATTTTTAGAGTCCCGCACTAAATAAAAATGTGATTATACTCTTTAAGAGAGTAGATCGGCACTCTATTTTATTCGCTTAAACACAGTGTCATCAATTAATTTAATTCAAAAGTTAAATATTTTCTCCGCTGACATTTTGATGATGAATACCATCACTGCCTTTCACGAACGCAGAATAAAAAGGTAAACGCCTTCGTGGTGACAGCATCACAATAATATTGAGGATATGTTTTATGTGACAACATAATCTTCATGTTTGTAAAAGAAAAACAAACCCTTTGCATAAATACAGTGAAGTTTATTCATGAATTCTATACATAACGTTTATGCCATTTCACCTGATTATCCCCCATCCATTTGCCGGTAACATCGCTTCTTCATCATCTTCATAAGAATAATCATGTTTGCGGTCAATATTGCCGGTTCAGCGTCTGCACTGATGAGTTCGTTGCAATACGGCAGCGGGATTATTTCTTCGACAACTGACTGACAGCGCGATCAGCTCGTCCCCCTGCGAAGCGGGACGAGCAAGGTAAAGCCCCCTCTTTTATATGCCCGCGGGTTTCGGTCTTACCGCCCTTTCCAGCGCTGCCTTTAATTCATTTTCCGTCATCCGCACACAATAGGTCGGCATGCCTCGCTGGAAGCGCCAACCTTCTGTAAGTGCGCCGACGTCAACAGCGTCAAAACCAAAGGCGTCATACAGCGCAATCACTGCCTTTTTCGTTTCCGCATCATCACTGGCGACGGGCAGCGCGCGACGTTGCGGATCGCCAGCAGGCAAACCGTCGCTCTCAAGATCCGTCATCTGAATCGCATTGAACGCTTTGGTGATTTTGGAGTGTGGCAGAAAATCGGCGAGATATTCGCTGGTAGTCGTCGTCTGATCATCAAGTTCAGCAATCTGACCGTCGCGTTCAGGGTAATAATTCACTGCATCGATTACCGGTTTTCCACCGATTTCCGCCACCGGCAGTTGCCCGATAGCCGTCAGTGGCACGGCAATCAGCACAATATCGCCAAAAGAAGCGGCGTCTGCCGCGGTACCAATTTCACAGCCGATCATCGGCTTCAGGCTGAACAGCGTCTGAGGGCCGCGTGAATTACTGAGCATAACCTGATGTCCGGCCTTGATCGCCAGTTTAGCCACCGCCCTGCCCACAAACCCTGCACCAATAATGCCTATTTTCATGATTCTCACCTTTCATTTTGTTGTCGATAGGTTAAGAATAATTCCACACTCATTATTGATAAATCGCCTTCACAGGCATAAACAAACAACAAATAAGAGGGAATCGTGGATCGTTTAACCAGCATGAATGTGTTCGTCAGAACTGCCGATCTGGGCTCTTTCGCAGCGGCGGCAGAAGCATTACGCATTTCCCCGCAGATGGTGGCGAAACATATCGCGCGCCTCGAATCCCGTCTGGGAACAGCGCTGATTAACCGCACGACGCGGCGTCAGCACCTGACAGACATCGGGCGCAGCTATTATGAACGCTGTAAGATCGTGCTTTCTGAGGCCGAAGCGGCGGATGCTATCGCGCTGGAAATGAAAGTCACGCCCTCCGGCACGTTGCGCGTGAATGCGCCCGTGACTTTTGGCACGTCCTCGCTGGCACCGTTTATTACGCAGTATCTGGCGCAATTTCCCGAAACGCAGGTGGAGCTGACGCTCAGTGACCGGATGGTCGATCCGGTTGAAGAAGGTTACGAAGTGATCCTGCGAATTGGTGAACTCAGCGACAGCCAGATGATTGCCTATCCGCTGCGACCCTACCGGCTGATTGCCTGCGCCTCCCCCGGTTATCTCACGCAAAATGGCGTGCCGGAAACACCGGCGGAGCTCGCCGCCCATTCCTGTCTGGTTTACGGTATCTGGTCACCGCAGGCACCCTGCCGCTGGCAATTTTACCAGGACGGGAAAATGCAGGAAATCCAGCCTGCAGGCCGTCTGCGCTCCAATGACTGGCGGGCATTGCTGCACGCCGCCGTGAGCGGATATGGCGTCACGCTGGGGCCGGAAGATGTGCTG
Organism: Rahnella sp. JUb53; assembly: GCF_004346065.1. Classification (NCBI taxonomy): domain Bacteria; kingdom Pseudomonadati; phylum Pseudomonadota; class Gammaproteobacteria; order Enterobacterales; family Yersiniaceae; genus Rahnella; species Rahnella sp. JUb53. The sequence goes on along the minus strand of NZ_SLYT01000006.1, from coordinate 320,506 downwards.
AGTGAAGAAATCAGGGCGGGACGACTGGTGCAGGTGTTACCGGATTACGACGGGCCTTCACGACCTATGCATGTGCTGACACCGGCAGGATTAAGGCAAACTGTGAAAATCCGCAGTTTTATTCAGGCCGTGCGTGAGACATTTGGCTGAAGCATCCCTTCTCCATAAAAAAACCCACGCTCACACGTGGGTTTTCACATTTATAGCTTTTCACATTCTGACGATTATTGCCTCGCCAGCGCCGCCGCATTCTTACCGGCGAGAATGCCGAAGATAATAATGTCGGCGACAGCGTTACCACCGATGCGGTTCGCGCCGTGGATACCGCCGACCACTTCACCTGCGGCCCAGGCACCGGTGATCACCTGTTTTTGCGCATCAAGCACGGCGGTATCCGGATTGATAGTCACACCGCCCATGGTGTGATGCACGCCCGGCGCGATGCGGATGGCAAAGAACGGTCCCTGATTGAGCGGATGACGCAGCGCGGTGGTACGGCCAAAGTCTTCATCCTTTTTCTCCACCACAAACAGGTTGTAGCGCAGCAGGGTTTCAGAAAGTGTCTGAGGATCCATATTCAGTTTCACCGCCAGTTCTTCCGGCGTTGGTGCGCTGATCACAAAGCCTTTGGCGATATATTCATCGGCCGCTTTGTTATTCGACCGCACCTGTTCGTCGAAAATAACCCACGCGCTTTTTTCCGGTAAGGCGATGATTTCAGCAGACACTTTGTCGCGGGTTTCCATCTCGTTGTAGAAACGCTTCCCGGCCTGACTGACCAGGATCGCCCCGCCGCCACGGATAGCTTCGGAAATCAGATAGGACGTGGTTTGCTCAACCGTCGGGTGGATCTGAATCTCGCCCATATCCACGGTGTCTGCGCCCAGTTTTTGCAGCATGGCGATACCGCTGCCGGTCGCGCCCGCGTGGTTAGTGGTCACAAAACCATCGAGTTCAGGGCGATATTTCACCACCATCTCACGGTTAGCACTGAAACCACCGGTGGCGACTATCACGCTTTTCGCATTCAGGATGCGGCTGTCGTTATATTCATCCACCACTTTCACACCTGTCACGACGCCATTATCAGACAGGATTTCCGCGACTGACGTTTCAAGCAGCACTTCGATTTCGCGCTTGTTGATGTTTTTCACCAGACCGCTGATCAGGAAGCCACCGACAGCGGAACGATCCGCCGGACGGTGCGTACGGTCGATGCTCATCCCGCCGGTGATGGTGATGTCGTTCAGTTCAATTTCTTTCGCTGCCAGCCATTCGACGGCTTCGGGTGCCAGTTCCACAAACTCACGCAGCAAGACCGGGTTGTTTTTGAACTTGCCGCCTTTCAGCGTTTCGTCATAAAACAGCTCTTTACTGTCTTCGATACCTTTCAGTTTCTGGAAACGCGTTTCTGCTGCGTTCATCCCGACTGAGGCTTTGATAGTGTTACCGCCGATGGTCGGCATCTTCTCGATAATCACCACATGCGCGCCTTCGTCATGCGCCTGAATCGCCGCGGCCAGACCTGCGCCGCCGCTGCCGATGACCACAACGTCAAAGTTTTGCGGCGCCTGCGGATTGCCGCCTTCTTCAATCACATGCTCTTTGCTGGAGGTCGCCAGTGCGCGGGAAACGGCTTTTTTCAGCGCCTCACTCTGGGTGGTCGCGCCGGTGATCGCATCAACGTGTGGACTGTTGGCGACCAGCATACGGGTACGCAGGCTCTCGAACGTGGTGGTGAAATCGACGTCCAGCGAATCGTCTTTGACCAGTGCGATATCGGTAATACGGTCGGTGTCGAGCGTAACGCTGATTTTCAGCTTCAGCGCTTCGGCTTCGACTTTCTCCTGATAAACGCCCGCTTTGTATTTACGGCCGGTAACGCTGGTGTCGCGGATCATGGCGTCAACCAGTGAGAAGCGCCACAACGGTTCAGGGATATTCAGTTCTTCGCGTTTGTGGCTGTCGATAAACAGCTCGAGATGATCGTTATTAACGATGCGATCGGCCCAGTCCGGATAGGCGATGCAGGCTTTACCGACGGCAATCAGGTCAAAACCGTATTCCAGCCCTTTCTCGGCATCGGCTTTGTTGATCACGCCGCCGACGCCAATTACCGGCACTTTGGCCAGTGTTTCAGAACGCATGGCGCGGAATTTGGTGATCAGCGGGGTCGGATCCTGCGTATCGACGATGGAAGGACGCAGCAACTGACCGACAGAGAAATGCACGTAGTCCAGCCCGCGCGCGGCGAGTTTTTCCAGCAGATACATGGTGTCGTCGAAGCGGATGCCCGGCACTTCCAGCTCTTCCGGCGAGAAACGGTAGCCGATAATGAAAGAGTTGTCGGCGAAACGTTCAGCCATCTTATGGGTGATTTCCAGCACTTCCAGCGGGAAACGGGCGCGTTTGTCGCGGTCACCGCCCCATTGGTCGGTGCGCTGGTTGGAGTTCGGCGAATAGAATTGCTGGATCAGATAGGTGTTAGCGCCGTGGATCTCCACGCCGTCGAAGCCTGCTTTAATCGCACGGTTAACGGCATCACCAAATTTGGTGATCATGGTTTCTACTTCTTCACCGGTCAGTTCTTTCGGCTGGGTTGCGCCTTCACGCGGAGCAGCGATAGCACTTGGCGCGACAGGCGTACGGCCGCCGATCAGTTCCGGCTCCACCATTCTGCCGCCGTGGTAAATCTGCAAAATCGCTTTCGAGCCTTTGGATTTAATGGCATCGGCAATTTTCTTCAGACCGGAAATTTTGTTGTCGCTGTCGATAGCGATAGCGCCGGGGAACGCCGGGCCCATACGATCTATGAAGCAACATTCGACGATGATAGTGCCAATGCTGCCGGCACGATCGCGGTAATATTCCACCAGTTCACTGGTGACGGTACCGTCATAAAAGCCGGTACAGGTGGTCATGGGTGCCATCAGCAGACGGTTTTTCAGTACCGCGCCGTTAGGAAGCGTGAGCGGATTTAGAACCGGGGTCAGCTTATTCATTATGATCAACTCCGAAATATGTAAGTCTTGAATTTTTCCGTGGCCGCATTACTTATCGTTAGAAAACTACCGATTAATTAAGCAATCCGAAGCAGGCGAATATAGAAATCTGTTGGCTAATTTATTTGCATCAGGCGATGAAATTGGCGTTATAAACGTGCTGGAAGCAGGAGTTGTTTATTTACCCGACATGAAAACCAATACCACCTTCAAGTGTTAATGATGAGTTGACAAAAATCAACTTTAGATTAACATAAAAAATCTCACCTGCAAAATCAGCAAGTTGGATTGAATGTTGGCGTTTACTCAAATTTACTCTACATTCACATAAGCGGACTCTTTCAGGAAATAAATAACCACAATTTTTGTAATGACATTCATTTAAATATAAGTGAATGGCTCGTGTCATTTATCTTAAGAATAATAGTAATGTCTTAATTGCTTCACAAAGGCTGCATCATCGTTACGTACCGCTCAACACATTTCTGATAAAGCATAATAAAGGGTTCGTTGAACCAAGACACGATAACCGGGGCATCAGGCTCACTCTCAATTACGGGCAGATAAAATTTATGAAACCCACATCCACGCTGAATGATCCCGCCAAGGCCGCACCGCCTGCCGCGAGTCAAAAAAAACATCTGATTATGCTATTCCTGCCGGTGCTGGTGGCGGTGCTGTTACTGCTGACGCCAGTGCCTGCGGGGCTTGAACCTTATGCATGGCACTTCTTCGCCATCTTCGTCGGCGTGATTGTCGGGTTGATCTTCGAACCCCTGCCGGGCGCGGTAATTGGCCTGACCGGTGTGGTCGTCATCGCCCTGTTCAGCCAGTGGCTGTTATTCAGTCCCGAAGAAATAGCTAACCCTAAATTTAAGATGCCCACCGAAGCCTTCAAATGGGCGGTGAGCGGCTTCGGTAACTCAACGGTCTGGCTGATTTTTGGCGCGTTTATGTTTGCCGCAGGGTATGACAAAACGCAGTTTGGCCGCCGTCTGGCGCTGATCCTGGTGAAATATCTCGGTCGCCGCAGTCTGACGTTAGGTTATGCCATTACCTTTGCGGACCTGTTGCTGGCGCCCTTCACGCCGTCCAACACCGCGCGCAGCGGCGGGACGATTTACCCTATCATCGCCAACCTGCCACCGTTATACGGCTCCAAGCCCAATGACCCGAGTGCGCGTAAAATCGGTTCTTATCTGATGTGGGTAGCGATTACCGCCGCCTGTATCACCAGTTCGATGTTTCTTTCTGCACTTGCGCCGAACCTGCTGGCGCTGGCGTTAGTCAAAAGCATCACCGGCTTTACCATCTCCTGGGGCATGTGGTTCCTGGCATTCCTGCCACTGGGCGTGCTGTTGATCCTGACCATGCCGCTGCTGGCCTACTGGTTCTATCCGCCGGAAGTGAAGATCAATGATGAAGTACCGCGCTGGGCGAAAAGCGAACTCGACAAACTGGGTAAGCTGTCACGCAACGAAATCCTGCTGCTGATCTTCGTCTGTTCTGCCCTGCTGATGTGGATTTTTGCTGCATCGTGGATTGAACCTGCCATGGCTGCGCTGCTGGTTGTCGTGCTGATGCTGTGGACCGGCGTGCTGAACTGGAACGATATCACCAGTAATAAACCGGCCTGGAACACTTTCGCATGGTTTGCCACGCTGGTGGCACTGGCGGATGGTCTGGCCCGCGTCGGCTTTATCGCCTGGCTGGGTAAAGAAGGCGGACAACTGCTCAACGGATTCGACCCGCAGGTGGCGGCCGTCATGCTGCTGATTGCGTTCTTCCTGCTGCACTATTTATTCGCCAGTACCACGGCGCACACCACCGCGCTGTTACCGGCTATGCTGACCATCGCCGCAGCCATTCCGGGCATCAACATGCCGGTTTACTGCCTGATGATGGTGACATCGCTGGGTGTAATGGGGATCATCACCCCGTACGGCACCGGCCCGAGCCCGATTTACTACGGCAGCGGCTATCTGCCAACCAAAGACTACTGGCGTCTGGGCACCATCTTCGGCGCAATCTTCCTCGGCGGCATGATGCTGATTGCCTATCCGTGGATGGTATTGATGTTCTGATACGCTTTCTGAAAAAGCACAACCGGCCTGTGGATTACCGCTGGCCGGTTTTTTTTATCCTGGTATTAATCGCGCATCACACCTGCGCCATACCGCCGTCTACGAACAGCTCAGTCCCGTTGATAAAGCTGGCAGAATCGGAAGCCAGAAACGCCACCACTTTACCAATTTCTTCCGGCTCACCCAGACGCCCCAGCGGCACCTGTGCGCCCTGCTCAGCCAGTTCTTTTGCGCTTGCCAGACCAATACCGCTGGTGCCGCCGGTAACCAGTGCAATTTTTCCGCTCAGTAATTTGCTCATTTTCATTCCTCAATATCAGTGGAGTTTCGGTGAGCCGCGTTTGCGGCATGGACGTACGGTAGTCCTGCGCGGTTTATTGAAAAATAGTGGAAAACGAAGTTGCGCAATCAAAAACTGAATGCCATGCCGATACCGTAACCCGAGGTGTTATTTCCGAACATGTAGCGTGCGACCACGCGTGTACGGCTGATCACAATATCATACTTGCTGCTGTCGAGTTCCAGCCCCAGTCCTAACGAATTTAAGCTATCAAAACCCAACTGACCTCGTTGATTTCCAAGGTATTCTGTACGTGCACCTTCCATTACATACCGTACTGGTTTACCCAATAGCGTCCAGTCGGCTATTGGTGCTCTACGGCGCAGATATAGCCCGATATTTTCCGCGTCGGCGTTGCCGCTGACAACGTCCGGGCTATTGGCGAAACTTTGCAAATGCTGATAGGAATAGCGTAATTCCAGGTCAATATCCTGGGTCTTAGAGAACAGTTCGTAGTCAAGCATCATTGCTCCGCCCAATCCGTAGGCATTAAGGCGTCCACCGTCGAGGAAGTCGTACTCACCGCCCCTTTGGCGTTCAAGCGCCCGGGCGCCGATGCGTAAATCGCTCGCCACGGTACCTAACGAAAAGTTAGCGATGGGGCGTAATACCAGGTTACCCCCCAATTTATCTTTGAGTAGCCTGATGTCCCAGCCAATGCCCCCGGTGGCAGTCACGCTATTCCATTTGACCGGGATATTACGACTCTCGCTGCCATTGGAGACAACAAACTGCGGATCGTATCGGCTATATCCCAGAACACCTTCCAGATAGATGGGGACCGTTTCACTCAACGTAGCTCCGCCACCGATCTGGGTGAGAGAGAGCGCCGTACTCTCGTTGGATGTATTGCGGATATTGAGGTCGCTGGCGGTGATATCAGGCACCACCGTATAGGTCATCAGTGAAAGAACCGCATCGGCCCGTTTCTTGATGAGGTCCCCACCGGCGGAAAAAGTCTTCGCGTTTACCAGTAATAGTATTAATAAGATGACCATTTTGAACTGATAAATTGCGAACCGCATCACCATACTTGGCTCCCTTAAAACCCTTTGCTGGTGGAATATAGTTATATTAAATGTTTTTTCTTCAAATAAGTGCTGAGAAAGCACTATGGAAAGCAGTCCATCTTTAATAAAACAGCATTAATTTCATGGATTTAAATTTAAGTACTCTGTCAACATTCAGTATAGTGTATTAATGCACAGAAAAAAAAGGCGGCAATGTTATTTAACGTCTATTATTTACTCAACACCACTTATTAAGGTTCCAGGCCGCTATGTTCCTGAATTATTTTGCGTTGGGTGTCCTTATTGTAGTCTTCCTCATTATCTTCTATGGGATTATTATTCTTCATGATATTCCTTATCTCATTGCCAAATCCAGAAATCATCCTCATGCTGATGCTATCCACGTGGCAGGCTGGGTGAGTTTATTTACGCTACATGTTATTTGGCCGTTTTTATGGATATGGGCCACATTGTATCGTCCCGAACGCGGATGGGGCATGCAAACTCAGGAAGCTTCCTTGACCCAGTTGCAGCAACGGGTTACGGAATTAGAACAAAAACTGGTAAACACCAACATTCCTCCATTGGAGTAACACGATGGATTTACTCATTATCCTGACTTATGTCGCCTTTGCGTGGGCAATATTTAAGATTTTCAAAATACCCGTAAATAAATGGACAATACCCACTGCGGCCTTAGGTGGCGTTTTTTTAATTGGCGCGCTCATTTTATTGATGAATTACAACCATCCCTATACAGATTTGGCGCAGAAAGCGGTTATTTCAATTCCTATTACTCCTCAGGTAACGGGGATTGTTAGTGAGGTAACCAATAAACAAAATACGTTAATGAAAAAAGGAGACCTTCTTTTCAGGATCGACCCAGCCCGCTTCCAGGCTCGTGTTGATAAATTACAAGCTGATCTGGTGACGGCTATTCACAATAATCAGGTACTCAAGGGACAATTAGAGGGCGCTATAGCTAATACATCTCGCGTCAGTGCCGAACGCGATCGTTTATATAAAGACTATCAACGTTACCTTACCGGGAGCAAAGCGCGTGTAAACCCTTTTTCTGAAAGCGATATTGATAATGCCCGGCAAAACTACCTGGCTCAGGATGCGCTTGTGAAAGGATCGGTTGCCGAGCAGTCACAGATTCGAAGTCAGTTAGACAGTGTGCTGAACGGGGAGCAATCGCAAATAGTGAGTATCAGAGCTCAGCTAGCAGAAGCTAAATATAATCTTGAGCAAACCGTCGTTCGAGCCCCGAGTAACGGTTATGTAACTCAGGTATTGATTCGACCTGGAACTTATGCGGCTTCCCTTCCGCTGCGCCCGGTAATGATATTTATTCCTCAGCAAAAAAGGCAAATCATAGCTCAGTTCAGACAAAACTCGCTGCTACGACTGGAGGCTGGCGATGAGGCTGAAGTTGTATTCAATGCACTCCCAGGGCAAGTATTTTCTGGAAAATTAACCAGTATTCTTCCCGTAGTACCAGGAGGGGCATATCAGGCTCAGGGCGCCCTTCAGTCACTGAGTAACGTCGCGGGCAGCGACAGCGTGATTGCCATCATTGAACTGGCGCCAAACAATGAAATTGACGTTTTGCCTGATGGTATTTACGCACAAGTGGCCGTGTACTCAGACCATTTCGCCCATGTTTCAGTGATGCGTAAAGTACTGCTGCGTATGACCAGTTGGATGCACTACCTCTATCTGGATCATTAGTGAAGTGGTCGATAAAAGTTGGCCACTTCTTGAGGTGGCCATCTAAAACCCCTGTAGGTCCGCTTCTGGCGAGATAACCGTCAAATTTACAGACCCAACTCCGACAGACCGGGATGGTCATCCGGTCGACGGCCCAGGGGCCAGTGAAACTTGCGGTCACCTTCTTTGATAGGCATGTCATTGATACAGGCGAAGCGACGGTGCATCAGGCCATCTGCTTCAAATTCCCAGTTTTCATTCCCGTAAGAACGAAACCAATTACCTGAGTCGTCACGCCATTCATAAGCGTATCGAACAGCAATGCGGTTACTACCGAACGTCCACAACTCTTTAATGAGACGATACTCAAGTTCTTTGTTCCACTTACGTGTGAGGAATTCTTTGGCTTCTTCACGATTATTTGCAAACTCTGTTCGATTCCGCCATTTGGTCTCCAGTGAGTACGCCAGCGATACTTTTTCGGCATCGCGGCTGTTCCAGCCATCTTCAGCGAGCCGAACTTTCTCAGTCGCCGATTCGTGAGTGAAAGGTGGAAGTGGCTGGCGAATGTGTGTATCGGACATGGTAAAACCTCCCGTAAAATTGGAACTATAAATAGAAACAGTTTTGTTACTCAGGCCTAAGGAGAGACCTGTTCCAGCAAACGTTCCGCAACTTCCCTTGCACTGTCGGCGGCGCTGCTATCGCCCATCACATAGGATATGGTGATTGCGCCCTCTATCAGAATCAGCAACTGTTTGGCCAGAACGACAGGTTGCTCAATGTTTAATTGCTCCGTGAGATCGAGCGTGTAATCCAGCAATTTTTGTTTATGCAGCTTTGCTATCTGACGAATGGGGTCGTTATGATCACCAACTTCTCCGGCTGTATTTATAAAAGCACAACCACGAAAGCCTTCTGAATCAAACCAGCCCCTGAGCACACTGAACATATTCAAAATGCGCTTCTGAGGAGTATCACCTTTATCAGATTCAGTTCTGAACCAGTGCATCCAGCGTTCATCACGCTCTTTCAACGCGGCTGCTGCCACGTCATCCTTGTTCGCGAAATAGCGATAAATACTTTTCCTTGCTACGCCTGAGGTCTTGACCAGAAGGTCCATGCCTGTGGCATGAATTCCATTCCTATAAATCAATTGCTCAGCGGTAGTCAGGATTTTTTCGCGGGTATCTGTTGGCTTCTTATTCATGAGATGAGGGTAGAACGATCGTTCTCCATGGTCAACAGTTTTCTTAAAAACAAGTATAAAAATGAAAAAATACAGTCTTTGAGGGTTAAAGAACGGGTACCCATTTATGAATAGAACGAGATTTGAAAATGTCCCCTTTTGGCACAAAGTTGACGGGCAGCTATGAGCGAAGAGCGGACATTGTGCCTGAAAATGCTGCCGGACAACTGCGTTTGGATATACTTTATTCCCAAGGTAAACCTTGCTCCCAGCTTTCCACAAGCAGGTCAATAAAGGCCCGGATTCGCGGGGATAAATGTCGTTTACTGGGATAAATGAGTCGAATAGGTTCCGGAGGGAAAGGATACTTCTCAAGCACCGGTATCAATTTACCGCTACGCAAATCTTCTCCAAGCATATAGGTGGGTAAGTGAACGATACCGAATCCGGAAATTGCCGATGCCCGCATGGCTTCCGAACTGTCGAGGTTTAACCGCCCGGGTCCTTCATACACAAAAGTGCCTTCCGGTGTCGCAAACCGCCAACTGCGTCTCTTTTCTGCACTCAGAAGAAAAATAGTGTCATGCCTGGTTAAGTCTGCGGGTGTTTCCGGAACGCCCCGTGAAGATAAGTACTCGGGGGATGCACAAGTGACAATATGCTGCGAAGCAATCGTGCGGGTAAGAATACGTGAGTCATCGCGAGGTTCACCTATACGAATGGCAATATCAAAGCCTTCCTCTATCAGGTCAACAAACCTGTCGCTAAAGGACACTTCGGCACGAATTTCCGGCCACTTTTTCAGATAAATATCCAGAATGGGAAGGATATGTCGCTGCCCAAAAGAAAGCGGCGCACTCAGCCGGAGAGTCCCCGTTGGCTTACCCCTGCGCATGGCCATGGCGGCATCGACTTCTTCCAGGTCCTCAAGTATCTGGCGGCAACGATCAAACATGACCCTCCCTTCATCGGTAAGACTCAGACTTCGGGTGGTACGGTTAAGAAGACGAACCCCCATACGCGTTTCGAGCCGGACGATACTTTTACCAATCGCAGAACGTGTAAGCCCAAGGGAACTTGCGGCGTGTGTGTAACTCCCGGCTTTTACAGCCGCGACGAACGCGGCGATATCACCAATGCTGTTGATCTCCATACTATATTTTCTCATCCAATATGGTCGTTGTTGTACCCTTATATGGGAAGCAAATTCCCTAAATGTTGTTATATTATATATTCCTGTTCCAATTTAGCGCAAATACAAACAGGAATACCGATGATGAATCAACAAACAAAGAAAGCCGTAAAAGAATGGTCAGAAAGCCTGGCCGGTCTGGGACCAATCCTTACGGGTGAAGATACCGTAACGCCAATGAGTGAAGTGCGTGACGCCTATACCCGTATGCTGGCTAAAAATCCTGCACCTGCAGGTGTTGGCTTTACTGAGGTCAATATGGGGGGCGTGCCGGGAACGCTGGTGACTCCTGAAAATCTTAAAACCGATGCCATCGTCATGTACATCCACGGTGGGGCATACATTGTCGGTGAATCTGCTGGCTATCACGGTATTGGTGGCAACTATGCCAGCATGCTGGGCGCCCGGGTTTACATGCCAGATTACCGACTGGCACCAGAGTATCCTTTCCCTACGCCCGTTACCGATACCGTTCGTGCATATGAGTGGTTGATTGAACAGGGATTTGACGCCAGTAAAATCGTGCTGGCAGGCGAGTCTGCGGGCGGCGCGATGGTGGTTACCGTTATGGTTGCTGCACGCAACAAGGGCCTGCCACTTCCAGCCGGCGGGGTCGCTATTTCACCCTGGGCTAACCTTGAGCACACGGGTGTCTCTATGACCAACAGAGAAGGCCTTGATCCTCTGAACACCAAAGCGGGTCTTGATTTTCTCGCACGTACGTTCCTCGGCGATGCATTGCCTAACCATCCAATGGCATCACCGGTGTTTGCTGATGTAACGGGCCTGCCGCCGGTGCTCGTTCAGATAGGTGAAAACGAACTGATGTTGACCGACGCGATGCGTCTGGCAACTCATCTGGGGGATAACCGCGTACGCGTAAATCTGGAAGTCTGGCCGGGCATGTTCCACGCCTGGCATTTCTTCTCCACGTTGCAGCCAGAAGCGGTACAGGCGCTTGAGAGTTCAGTCGCCTTTATTGAAAAGGCTCTACGTGATGCAGCGAAGTAATCATCATTGATGATTGACTAAATAACGGGCGCAGCTGACTGCGCCCGTCAGGAGTGAAAATGCCCCTCTACAGACACAACCAACCTATACGTCGGATCTTGCCTCACATAGCGCATATAAGCGCCTATTACGCCCGGGTAGCGATTCAGGCGAACGCCACGCATTACCTTACTCTAGGTGCTATGTGACTTATATTATACAAGGGCTGGGTATTAATAATGATTTTGTGGGTCAGGAAACCAGCGACATTGTCCGCTTCTGGCACAAAGTTGACGGGCAGCTATGAGCGAACAGCAGACATTCCGCATTTAGAGACCATTGTAACTCCGGGACTCTCTGTGGCTGTTTAATGTATCCTCAGGTCGCTAAGGATGTATTGCTCAAATTCTGATGTATGTATTCAATAAGCGCTCGTGTTTTAGCGGGCAAATAACGCCTGTCTGAATAAAGTGCGAACAATTGAAGTGGGGCTGGCGGTTGTTCAAACTTAATCTCGATCAGCCGTCCATCGTCGATGTAGGGTTGGCAGGCCTGTTTTGATAGAATAGCAAAACCTACACCCGCTACCGCTGCGCGTCCTGCCATCTCTCCGCTGTTTACCCGGTAATGGCCTTTAACCTTAATCGTCTCGAATACCCCCTTTTTATTCACAAACTGCCAGGGAGCACCTTTAAGTGCATTTACCGTGGTAATACAGGGTAATGTTTCAAATTGCTGTATACGAGAAGGGGTGCCATAACGCTGAATAACGGAGGGGGCTGCAACGATGGTGCAAGGAATAGTTACCAGATGACGGGCTATGTAATCACTGTCATCCAGTTGGCCACGGCTCACAATAATGGCTAAATCCAGATCGTCTCGCAGGGATTCAAGACCAGACAAATTTGTGACACAGCTAATTTCCAGATCCGGGTGCTGGCAGGCGAAATCGGCAATCACAGAACCCAGCAGTGCAGGACCTATTTCATTGGGAATACAGATACGTAGTGGCCCCTTGATCTGCATCTGCCGCAACGTTAATTCTGTTTCAGTTTGCTCAAGCGCCTCCAGTAATGGCTTCGTCCGGGTATAGAGCAGGTGCCCCGCCTGGGTGAGTTTCATATGTCGGGTGCTGCGCTCAATGAGCTGAAGATTCAGTCTGTCTTCTAACTGAGAAATACAACGACTCACGTTTGATGTCGGCATTTCAAGGACTTTAGATGCCCCAACAAAACTGTCTCTTTCAACCACCGCAATGAAAACTTTCAGGGTATTAAAATCAAGAGCTGGGCGCATGAATTATCCCATATATGATAAAAATAAGTGCCATTTTTACCATCTACTGAACAACATTGATAGCAGTTAAACTCAGATATCTTTCATCTACAGGTCGCTTGCTATGTCATTGATCACACCAACGTTTAATCATAAAGCCCTCATCCGGATAGCGGTTGTCATGGCGTTTATCCAGTTCACAAATGCACTGGAATATATGATGTTCAACCCTGTTTTTGCTTTTATGGCAGCAGACTTCGCCGTTCCCGTATCATTCTCAGGCTACGTATCCGGCATGTATACCTCCGGGGCGGTCCTGTCGGGAATTATCGCCTTTTACTGGATTGGTCGTTTTAATAAGAAACGTTTTTTAATCGCCAATATGGCACTACTCTGCCTACTGACACTTTTGACGACATTTACCTCCAGCTTTAGCCTTCTTCTTGCATTACGATTCTGCGCAGGACTGGTAGGAGGCACAACAATGGGGGTGGGTATCAGTATATTGATAAATCTCGCCCCGGCTAACTTGCGAGGAAAAATGTTGGCGACGGTCATTGCATCTTTTTCGATGGTAAGCATTGTCGGAACGCCCACGATACTATTTGTGTGTGCTCATTACGGCTGGCATGTCGCTTTGTGGTTAATCAGTACGCTGTGTTTGTTGGCATTGCCACTGATTGTTTCCATCATCCCTAAGGATCCAGTCTCTTTCGACACACCCCACGCAATGCCTATCGACGTTAATACTTTACTGTTCGCTTCCAGTAATGCGCTGGTACAGTTTAGCCCGATGCTGGTCATTCCTGTTCTGGTACCATTAATGACCCAGCAACTGGAGGCCTCTCAATACCTGCTGCCATGGCTATTTTTCGCCGGGGGCGTTGCAGGATACCTGTCAACAAAAATGACAGGCGCGTTAACTCCGCATTTTTCTGCTGTGAGTCTGGCTACAGGGTCAACTTTCGTTTTTTTACTCGCTTTGCTAATACCTGTTATGGGCTATTCGCATCCGGCGCTATTTATTATTTTATTTCTCGGTGCATCTTACAGTCGTCTGGTTTCCTCCTCGGCGGTTAGCATTCAGTTTCCTGATGACAGGCAGCGAGCGGGATTCTCTTCATTGCAGTCATCAATAATGTACCTGATCACAACTGTCGCATTTTTTCTGTCTGCTTTTCTATTACCTGGGCACGCCATAGCACCACAAAATATGAACACGTTGCTGGGGGTTTGTGCAATATCCGCATCAGGGTTCCCCATCGTCGTTATCATTCTGCAAAAGAAACTGGCTAAGCGTACGCTCCAACCGAATCATCTCATCAATGTTTAGCATAACGTCCGTTCCTGGTACACAGCAGACAAACACCTGATGCTGAAGGTCTGCTAAGAGCGAGGAGCGGAAGTACGCATTTTATCTCTCAGTTGATTGAGGAATTACTAACTGGGCATAAAAATCAGCCATACAAATAAAACAGGTATTCTGAGCGCGCCATGAATTTTGGGGGTAGCGGGTATCAGAATTCGATGTAAAGTATATTGTGTCTTTGCACCTTACATTTCGTGTTTAAAGAGGGATTATGAATAATAAAATTATCGTGGGTGTGTTGCTTGCATGCGTTTCCGGTAGTGTTTTTAGTGAACCTTTACAAGAAGATAGTCAACCTATATCGCTGAAATTAAGTGATAATTCTTTGAAAGAGGTAAATACCTGCGAAGATTTTATCGCGCTTCGCCGTGCGGGTAAGACGGTGACCGACTTGCCGAATTTGCCCGACCGCTTTACTGATATGGCCAGAGGCTCATTGACTAATTGCTATCTCACGACCTACGCCAAAGATCATGGATTAACTGAAATTAAACCGGCTTCGCAAGCCCCGACTCTGAAAGAAATAGTAGATCATTTCCCTGCGTCCGCTGCAATTGCGATTAGCAATGAAGAAGTCGCTAAAGTTAAATCACTTTACCAAAATAAAACCATACGACAGAAAGAACCGGATTTGAAACCTGATAATAATGGACGCATGGTTTCTACGAAATCTGCTGATGGCTACCTGATAAGCAATCACCGAACTTTTAAGGATAAAGACGGGAAGATTATCGATTTTATCACACTGGGCAAGTTTGTAACCCAAGGTACATGGGGGGAGTCCACGACTTACGAGATTCTTTCCAAAAGCAACCCGGTGTGGACAATTCAGGAGATTAATGAAAACTCCCCACTTTGATGAAGAAAGGCGCTGATTAGCGCCTTTTTCTTATTAATGACCAGCAAGTGCCTGTTGGAAATTGTGTGCAGTATCGGCGTTTCTCTTATCACCAATTCCCGTACGATGCGATTCAGTCGCGGCAGTCCCCCAATCTCCCCGATTCACCGCAGCATTAAATTTTGGGAATTCATTACGTAAGCGTGGAATACCCAAGTTAAATCCCATATCTACAAGTCCAGTTTTAGCGTTATCGGTAAAATGATCATAGTTTGCATACAATCCCCGCAACCCTTTCTCAGTTTCTTGTACATCCGCAATACAGGCTTGTATCGCATCATCATTGCTGAGATGCACGGCTGCACGGCTGCCAGGATGATTCAAAACCTGATTATAACCATTTCGGACATCCGTAGATGTAGCTGCCACTTCAATATTGGTGCTGTCCCCGTGGCCTAATGACTGATGATACGTTTTCGAAAATCGCATGCCTAAAGCAGCATCAATATTGGCAAGTAAATGACCTATTCCGACTGTTGGGTTTCCTTTTGAGTCAGCATAGATGGCATTTACAAACCCCTCATGTGCCATCAGGTTATTCGCGCACATGGACATATAGATACCATTGTACGTTTTAGTCGAAGGTATGCTCAACCTTGTTGTTGGGCCGATGTTGGTATGTGAACCAGCATTCCCACCGGTGCCCAATGTGCCAGGGTCATTATAACTATGAATAGTGCCATAAGGCGTATCATGATCATTCCAGCCTGGTCCTGAATTCGGATCTGTATCTGACATATTAATCCCTCATAGAAAGTAAAATAAACACTGTATTTAAATACAGTAATCAGACTGTATTCTTGAAAGGGAGTTGTATCAACAGATGCCAATCGTGCTAACCATGGCACAACAAGAGCCGAAGTGGGAATATCTTCAACCGTTCACAGGGACAAAATTTAGCTGGGGTAAATTCTAGGAAAAGCAATGAATTATCTCGTTAACATGATTTTTCTCACGGTTTGCCCATGACCCCCTTATCAGATTGGCTTCGAAGCGACTGGTGCGTTTTTTGTGATGATATGGAGCTGGTCGCAGAAGAGTTTGAAGTTGTTGAGGTTCTGTGAATCGGACAAAGTTTCTGCATCTCAGATGAGAAAATTATCTTAGCATTTTGCTTATTGCAACCCATATCAATGTCCGCTTTTGGCACAAACCGGCCCCTCAGAGTGCAACACCGGTTTTACGCTGCCCTCAACCCATGCAGCGTAAAACCTTTTCCACCGTCACACCTCAAACATCTCCGCCCCGATATAAGAGCCCTCTTTCGGTGCCGGTGGCACGAAGAAGATCCCTGAACCGATATGCGAGATGTATTCATTCAGCGCGTCCGATGCACCGAGTTTTGTCTGCAAGGCTTCGAACTGCGCCGGGTCTTTCTGATAGCTGATGAACAACAATCCGGCATCAAGTTGCGCCATATTATTCAGCCCGTCGGTGTAATTATAAGAACGGCGCAGGATTTTAATCCCGCCGTTGTTTTCATGTGCCGCCAGACTGATATGCGCCGTTGCCGGAATAACTAAGTTGCCATCGGCATCCTTTTGGGTGAAGTGCGGGGTATCAAACTCTTTGGTGCCGGTCAGCGGCGCACCGGAAACTTTATGGCGTCCGAACACGTTATTCTGGTCACTGACCCGGTCTGTATCCCAGCTTTCAATGTGAATTTTGATTTTCCGCACCACCTGATAACTGCCCTGCTGCTGCCACGCCGGACCGCCATCGTTGATCCAGACATATTTATCAAAATCTGCTTTCTCGGTGATGTTACGGGTGCCGTCTTTAAAACCGAACAGATTACGCGGCGTGGACTGGCCTTTACCGGCAGATGCTCGGCCAAAGCCCATCACCGTCCAGCGGGTCGCCGCCGCGCCGGTGCTTTTGGCGATACGCACTAAATCGCGGATGGCATGATACGCCACCTGTGGATCGTCGGCACAAGCCTGCAACGAGAGATCGCCACCGGTCAGTTCCGGCTGCATATCATCACTAGGCAGCTTCATCAGCTCGCGCATGAGGGGTGGTTTTTGTTTCGCCAGCCCGAAGGTGTCGGTGAACACGCGCGGGCCTAGTCCGACGGTAACGGTCAGTGACGCCGGACCGAGATCCATCGCCTCTCCGGTGTCCATTCCCACGCCGCTGTCACGCGCCGGTTCCACCTGACCGATAATGCCGCCTTTCATTAACTGCGCAATCGCCGATGACCAGCGTGCCAGCAAGACCTGTAAATCCTGACGGCTGGTGGTGGTCAGATCGAAAGTCATGTACATAATATGGCGCTGCGGCGGCGTGGTGACGCCCACCTGCCCGCCGTCACCATAGAACGGATACTGACGAGACAGGTCGATTCTGTCTTCAGGATCCTGTGCCGCCACCGCCTGACCGTGGGCGTGGGCAACGGTCGGGATCGCCAGGGCGCTGGCACCGGCTACCGCGCCTTTCAGTACATCACGGCGGGAAAACTTACCGGCCTCCCTGGCCGGTTCGCGTTGTTCACTCATTCATCAAGCTCCCTTATTAGCTGCCACTTTCTCACCGATTTTAGACAGGGGTTCCTGCAACGCCTGAATAGCACGGCTCAGCTTCGCAGCGTCAGAGGCTTTGAGTTCAGCGGTATAATATTTGTATCCGCCAGGGACGCTGGCATCACGGTAGGTTTCCAGCAGCGTATGAACAGCTGCGAATTGCGCGGCGACCTGCTTCGTGAGCGCCGGATCGATTTTTTCCAGACCCGGTTGCAGGAAGGCAAACGCCTGTTGTGCGCCTTCGACGTTACCGGCGAAATCCACCAGATCAAAGTGACTGAACGCTTCTTCTTCGCCGTTGATTTTGGTGTTCTGCACTTCTTCCAGCAGGTCTGCTGCGCCGTTAGCCAGATCTTCCGGTTTATACGTCAGGGCTTTGGTCAGCGTATCGAGTTGTGCGACGTTCTTCTGCAATTCAGCCGCCAGCTGTTTGGTTTCAGGGGTAATTTTTCCCTGACCGAACAGGTCACGCTCGATGGCGTGGAAACCGTGCCAGCCCGCTTTCGGATCGAGATTTGAAGCACGCATGTCGATCAGGTAATCGAGGTTGCCGGCGTTATCTGTCGCCTTAAAGCCCGGCAGAATAAAACCGTCCACGTCTGATTCGATACGCTCATAGAACGGACGCGCTTTGGCGTAATCTGCCTTAGCGGTTGCCAGGTCGCCAGCATCGATGTCGGCTTTCAGGCGGTTAACCGCCACCACCATCGCATCCACCACGCCATTGACGTAGGTGGCGTAATCTTTGGTGCCCTGCGCCAGAATGGTTGCGGTGCTGCCCGCCGGTTGCGCGGCGCTTTTACCGGTCACGGTGAAATCCGTCATCTCATGTTCTGCGCCCGGACAGTAAATCTGATATTTGCCGCCATCCAGCGTCAGGGTGAATTTGACCGCCGGAAGCCCCGGCGCCAGGTTCTCTTTTTCGCCCAGAATCCGGTTGTTGCTCAGCAGTTCCAGTTCGGTAATGGCAGTCGCGGTTTTATTGACCACGTTAAATGTTACCGGACCGGCTTTTGCCGAATTATGTTCCACCACACAGGTGCCGCCCTTGTCGCCGGTCATGGTGATATTCACCTGCGAAACGCCATTCGTCACCGGTGCCTGTGAGGCACTGGCTGGCGCATCAAGCGAAAACATCAACATTGCGGTCAGGCCCGCGGCGGTCATCAGCGATTCTTTTTTCTTAAAATTCTTCTTACGCATGAATTACTTATCCTTTATTTTTTGGCAAATGTTTGTGTGGTTGGGAACCGAATGACAGGTCATATTCCCGGCTGACAGATGACCGTTCATGACGGAATTGCAGTAAAACCCGCAGTGCAGATACAGCAAAAATCAGGGCCAGCACCGCCAGCAAAGCAGGCAGCATGTAAGCCCGGAAACGATAAGTGTCCTGATAAGTTTGTCGTTGTTGCAGAGCGTCAGAAACGTGCTGCTGATACGCATTGCTCACCTGCCAGTTGCAGGCAGAAACATCGGCAGTGGGTGTGCGCACCGTGACCGTGCGCGGCGATTGCAGGCCGCTGCCCGAAAGCGTGATGACTTCTTCCGCCTGCCCGCTGGCGTCGAGTAACCTGTCACCGGCAGCAGACGCCTGAACGTTGCAATGCACCGTCCACTGCGCCTGATATGGCCCCGGATGCATGGCCGGATTCAGCCCGATGGGAATACGGTTACCGTAAAGCGCCACCACCTGATCCAGCGAGACGACATCCGGCGCACCGGCGGGCGTCAGCGACGTTTTGGTGTTCCATTCACGCGTCGGTAATCCTGCGCGTTCACCCGTTGTGGCTTTTTCCACAGGAAGCGCTATCTGCGTTATCTTCCCGGCGGCGGATTGCAGGCTGAGCTGATAGCCGTTACCGGCGGTGACCAGAAGTTGCACCTGACCGGCAGGCGTTTGCTGCGCGTCGCTGACCAGCGGCGCGTTGTCCGGCAATTGCAGGGTAAACGGGGGATAAAACAGAAACAGCCCCAGCGCGGCGAGCGCCATCACACCGGCGAAAGCCAGAGAAAGACGCGCTGCTTTTTCCGGTGCCGGACGACGATGTGCTGGCCAGTACACCCTCACCGAAACTATGCCGATATACAGCAGCCACGCCACGGTCTGGATCTGATTTGGATCAGGAGGAATGCCCAGCACGCCGGTGATCAGTGCTGAACGGATGGTGCCCGGCGGCACCAGCCACGAGAGATCCGCGATACGTTGCTGACCGATATTCAGCCAGCCCGCCTCGTGTGCGGTTTGCAGTGAAGTGATGATCAGTCCGCCTGCCACGAGGATCAGGAACAGACCGGTATAGCGGAAGAAACGCGATAAGTTGATGCGGATACCGCCAAAATATATTCCGCAGCCGATGATCACCGCTACGATAAGGCCGATCACTGCGCCGACCGCGGCCCACATCGCGGACTGCGCCACCGAGAACGTCGCCAGCAGAAATACGCTGGTTTCAAAACCTTCTTTCAGCACCGCCAGAAACGCCATACTGGCCAGCGCCCAGGCGCTGGACTGGCTGATGGCCTCGGCGGCGTCGTTTTCCAGCTCTTTTTTCATGTTGTGAGCATGGGTATTCATCCACATGATCATGCCGGTGACAAAGAACACCGCGATCGCGCCGATAACCGATTCCATCCCTTCCTGACTGGCCTGCGGCAAAGCGCGCTCTGTCACTTCCAGCGCAATACCGACTATCACGGAGAGCACCAGCGCCAGCACGACGCCCACCCACATTGCAAAAAGACTTTTGCCGTTTTTACGTAAAAAGGCCGCAATAATGCCGACAATCAGTGCGGCTTCAAGACCCTCACGCAGACCGATAATAAAGGTGGCTAACAAAGGCGACTCCAGCAACAAGAAGCATTATCAAATTATTAATGATAATTGATATCAGTTGGCGCTATAGCTGGAAAGGACTGGAGTATGTGGATTTGCAACAGATTGCGTGAGAAATGTAAATTTGCTGAAAAACTGGGGTGAATTGTAAGCAGACGAAAATCAACGCGTTTATTGTTTTGATTTCAGCCAGTTCACGATCACCCCGCCCGCCACAATCAGCAGGATGAAAGAGGCGTAAAGGAGCCAGTTATTCACTTCGGCAAGGATATCGCCGAACAACCAGCCAATGGCCAGCAGAAACAAGGTCTTGGGGATGGCCGCAATAATGTTATAGAACAGAAAAGGCACCAGCGGCATACGCGCCATGCCCGCAGCGGTCAGCACCAGCGCGCCAGCGGAATGCGTCAGTTTACCCAGCACCAGCAATCGTCCGGCTTTGCGTTCAAAACTGCTCACCACTTTTTCCAGCCGTTCCTGCGTCAGCCCGAGACGGATAAGCCAGCGCGGTGGTTTGCCGTCCGCGCCAATCACCCAGCGCCCCAGCGAGTAAAAGAGCAGATCCCCGAACACTTCCACGGCCATGACCACAGCAAAAATCCCGGTTAAGCTTAAATAACCGAGACGTGCGAAATAACCGGCGATGACCGTCACTACCGGCCCTTCCAGAATAGCCAGCGGCGTCATAATCAGCAGCCCGTGCGCTCTGATCAGTGCTTCAAGAGATTCAAGTGAAAACATACTTTCCTTATTAATCTGACTGCTGGCGGGCAATGACTGACACCGTACCAAATCAGGTAGCATAAAAAGCCAAAAAACGCACTTATCGCTAAATATTTTATTTCAGCCTTGAAATTATTAACTTCCTTGCCTATTACTTAATGTCAGCGATAAATCGTTGTTTTACAGCAAGGTTTGTCGCCAACAGGGTAATTATAAATTCGCTTATGGCAAGTACATTTTCTTCCCTTAACGGGCATTCTGACATTTGAGGCATACATGAAAAAAATTAGCGTCGTTATCGCAGTGGCTCTGGCCGGCTTGATTTCTTCCAGCGCTTTTTCTGCTCAGTTGATGAAAAAGGCCGACTTCGAAAAAGTAGAATCTGAGTACACCAAAATCGGTACGGTCAGCACCTCGAATAAAACGTCTCAGTCTGGCGCGCTGGAAGATCTGTCCAAAAAGGCAGATAAAAAAGGCGGTGATGTTATCGTATTAACCTCAGGCAACACCAAAAACAAAATTCACGGCAATGCCGATGTGTATAAGAAAAAATAACATATCAGTTTCTATACAATAATTTTGTTTCTATGCAATAAAAAGAGGCCCGCAAATTTGCGGGCTTTTTGATGCCCGATTATGCTCATTAAAAAACTTTGTCTATGGCCTTCAGCTGGTCTTTCGTGTCTTTTCAATAAAAGGGAAATTTTATGCTGTTATCCGCCCCGCTGATGCTGGTCATCATTGGTCTGGGATCCTTGCTGGCGCAGTGGCTGGCGTGGTTATTAAAAATCCCGGCCATCCTGCCTTTACTGTTACTGGGCGTCGTACTTGGCCCGGTGACGCATGTCATCCAGCCTGATGCCCTGTTTGGCAATTTGCTGTTTCCGCTGGTGTCAATTTCGGTTGCTATCATTTTGTTTGAAGGCGCGCTGACGCTGCGTGTGGACGAAGTGCGCGGGCTGGGCGGCGTGGTGCGTAATCTCGTCACTATCGGGATGCTGGTGACGTTCGCGGTGATCAGCCTCGCCTGCTGGTGGCTGCTTGGTTTTGAGCCGGAACTGGCCGCACTGGTCGGCGCGGTAACCGTGGTGACCGGCCCGACGGTGATTGCGCCGTTAATGCGCGTGGTGCGTCCGAATGCGGCCATCAACCAGGTGCTGCGCTGGGAAGGGATTGTGATCGACCCGGTAGGCGCGATTTTCACCCTGCTGGTGTTTGAATTTATTACCCTGCGTGAACACGCCGAATCCCTGACACACCTTATCTGGACGCTGGGCGAAACCGCCGCGGCCGGGCTGATACTGGGTTCAGTTTTTGGTTACATGCTGGGCGTCGCACTGCGCCGTGTGTGGATCCCCGCTTATCTGCAAAACCTCGGTGTACTGGCGGTCATGCTGACCGCGTTCGGGCTTTCCAACGCCCTTGCCGATGAATCCGGTATGCTGACCGTCACCGTCATGGGCATCTGGCTGGCGAACATGCGCGATGTCGATACCACTGACATTCTGGCCTTTAAAGAAGAACTTTCGGCGATCCTGATTTCAGCGCTGTTTATCATTCTTGCGGCACGCCTCGATATTCATGCACTGGTGGAAATGGGCTGGCCGCTGATTGGCCTGCTGCTGGTGGTGCAGTTTATCGCCCGCCCGCTGTGTATTGCCGTCTCGACGTGGCGTTCTTCCCTGCACTGGCGTGACCGTCTGCTGCTGTGCTGGATTTCACCCCGCGGCATCGTGGCGGCGGCGGTCAGCTCGCTGTTTGCCCTGACGCTGCAGCGGATGAATTATCCGCAGGCCGACAAACTGGTGACCGTGGTCTTTGCCATTATCATCGGCACCGTGGTGCTGCAAAGCCTGACCAGCCGGGCGATTGCCCGTGCGCTGCGGGTACAGCAGAAAACGCCGCGCGGCGTGCTTATCGTCGGTGCGAACAGCGTGGCACGGATGCTGGCGAAAGTGCTGATGAAGCAGGATATTCCGGTGCGCCTCACCGACAGCAGCTGGGAATATTACCGGCAGGCGCGGATGGACGGCATTCCGGCCTATTACGGTAATGCGTGGTCAGAACATGCAGAAAACTTTCTCGATCTGAGCGGCGTATCGCAGGTATTGGCGCTTTCACCTAACCGTCATCAGAATGCGCTGGCGGTGTATCATTTCGGCCATATTTTCGGCCGGGAAAAGGTGTTTGCCGTGCGCTCCGGGCCCGCGCTCAAAGGTGCCCGCTCGCAGGAAAACAGTCGTTTTCAGCGTCATGAAGTGCTGTTCAACAGCGACGCGACCTACTCGAAGCTCAGCTCTTTGCTGGCGAAAGGTGCGGTGATCAAAGCCACGCAGCTGAATGAAAGTTTTGGCTGGATAGATTACCTGGAGAAAAACAGCGGCGTGCTGCCTCTGTTTGCGGTGCGGGAAAACGACACGCTGGTGGTGCTCAGGGACGGCAATACCCCGCCGGTGCCCTGCACGCTGATTGCACTGGTACAAAACGAAGCATAAAAACCCGCGCCGCTGGTTCATCTTAAGGAGCAGCGGCGCGGGCAGTTTCGGTACGGGTTACGCCAGTTCCGGCCAGCGTGCGGTCGGGTACAGCGCCATACGGATGTTGAACAGATGGAACAGCGGCGTGAACAGTTCGATGTCCGCACGACATAACGCTTCAAGCCTGAGCAGCGCCTGATTCAGCGTATTGAGCAACGAATCCGGCGGTCCGATGTAGATATTTTTCAGCCGCATTTTGATGTAATTATTAATCTCATACATCAGCACTTCCGTTTCAACGTTATGATTTTTCAATACGTCCTGATGCCGGGCATAAAAATCATAGCAATTCACGCCCAGCCAGATTTCAGTGATCAGATTCCCGCCCAGCGCCACTTTAGGTGACGGATCCGCTTTATTGCGCGGCAAAATAATGTTCACTTTATCCAGCATACTGGCGACGTATTGCTGCCTTCCACGCAGCGAAGACGCATTGATTTTGATTTCGCTGGTGAACTGTAATAGCTCTTTGATGCCTTTGCGCAACGCACGTTTGGCCGTCCATGAAGGCCGCTTATTACGGATAAGCGCGGTGGTCAGCAGCGCAATCATTATCCCGACAATCGTCGAAATCGCCGCATTCACAATCACCAGTACGTCAGGTTTAAAATCATGCCCCATGCCGATAAAACCCGGGATCTGCGTGGCGATAATCAGGCCGATAAAATTGGTCGAAGGATTAGCAATGACCAGCCCAAGCGCCAGCAAACCGGGTGCCAGACAGATAATCAGCGACTCGAAGGTGATCGCCATCGGGATAAAGATCACCGCGTAAATTACGCTGATGACGATGGCGATCAGCACCCCTTTCAGAAAGACTTTCATCGAAGCAATCGGGCTGTCGAGCGAGGCAAAGAACGAACAGATAACCGCTGCCATCATCGGTGCAGATGCCCCGTCGCGCCAGCCGGTGCCTATCCAGAACAGGCAGCCAATCATGGTGGCGGTGAAGGCGCAAAACGCCGAAAGCAGGATCATCCCTTCATCGATATGCTTTCTGAGCCCCAGTTTTATTTTGCTGCGCTTTTTCTCTTTACTGAACTGCGTTACCCGCTCGGTTACGCCGTAATACGATTCAGTGATGTGAACAAAGTTTTGCAAACGCTCAAGCAGGCCGGTGAACAGCAGCCCTTCTTCCGGTGTCATTTCACCACTTTCATAAAGATTTTTGATGCGGGACTGCGACGCACGGATTTCCGCCTGAATGCCCTGCGCATTGCCGCTGAGTTCGGCGCTGTTCAGCCACAGCAGGAACTGGCTGAACGTCCCTGAGACAAAATCAGGAAACGGGATTTGCTGTTCGGCCAGCAGATTCAGACGCTTTTCGATGGCCGTCAGCGTGGGGATCAGATACGACAAATGCTGATACTGTGCCATCACCAGGCGGATCAGCCTGCGGGCAGAATCCCCTTCAAACACGCAGTGGGTAATCAGCGTTTCCACGCTAAGCGGATAGTTAGCCATCTGCACCAGAATATGTTCACGCTCCGGCAGGGGATCTTTAGCGGTGACGGTCAGCAATTCATTGCACAGCTTTTTGGCACTTTCGTACCAGTTGTTGACGCTGTTCTCCAGCAAATTGCGCATGCGCACCGGAAACACCAGCATGTGGATCAGCGTACTGCACACAATCGCCACGGTGATTTCTTCGACACGCGAAATCACCGTATAAGTGATCGACATCGGTGTATCGACGTCGGCAAATCCCATGATCGCCGCGCTGTAGCCCGCCAGCATAAAAACGTAGCCTTTGGGCGTGCGGTCATGCAGCGAAAGATACAGGCAAAACGCCACCCACAGCGACACGCTCAGGCTGAACAGCACCGGATCGGTTACCGTAAACGGATAGACCAGAAAGATAAAAACGCCGCCCAGCACGGTGCCGAGAAAGCGGTACGTGGCTTTGGAAAGGGTTGACGCAGAATAAAGCTGTGAGATGACGTACACCGACACCATCGACCAGGCCGGTTTATCGAGATTGAGTTCAAGGGCTATATATAAGGCTAAAAATGCCGCAATACAGGTTTTGACTGAGAACAAGAGCGCATTTTTTGTTAACCATTTCATCGTTAAATCAACAGCTCAGCGTGTTTCAAAACATCATTTTATACGCTGCCAATTCTTGCACCAGATTCAAGATTGTAACAAAACATACCTGACTATTAATCACCACTGATAATCTGTACCTCCCTACATAAAAAAATCCACGCTTTCACGTGGATTTCCTGCTCTGTCATCTGCCTGACTTTATTAAAATCAGAATCTTAGAAAGGCCGGATGATAGCCATAATGCCGATGATGATGACGCCAATGACAATCACGGTTCCGGCTTTGCGCACCAGCGCAAAATCTTTAGCTGGCTGACCGCTGGCGAGACGACGTAAGTTGCCGGAAAGCAAACCATGCAGCGCGGAAAGCACCAGCACCACCACCATTTTGATCAGCAACCAGGCGTGCGGGAACTTGCCGTGACTGACAATCATCCAGATCCCCGCCACCCACAGCAGGATCATCGCCGGACTGGTAATACAGCGGTTCCATTTTTGCACGGTGACGGCCAGCGCCCGCAGCCCGTCGTTTGCGCCGGTTCCCGCACTGCGAAACACCACGCTGACCAATGCCAGCGCCAGCAACCCGCCAGTCCATAACATGCCTGCAATAAGATGTAAGGTGTTCAGCCATTCATGAATCATTTTTCTCTCCGAAAGTTAACGACAATGCTGCCCGCCGGATGAGTCCAACCTGCTGTCTCTCCACGGCTTTTGCCGGATTATGTCCCTTTCCCACAATAAAGGCACGGGCAAAATCGTCACTTTCTCTTATCATTCACTGACTTTACAACAAGTAGGTAGACTGGTATACCTACCGCAAATTCATTGTGACGAGAAAGCCTATGTCCGCATCAGACTCTTCACCGCAAAGCGCCCGCGACCGCCTTCTGGGCGCAGCACGCGTACTGTTTTATAACGACGGCATCGCCGCCACCGGTATCGACGCCATTATCAAAAGAGCCGGAGTGGCGAAAAAAAGCCTCTACAACAATTTCGAATCCAAGGCCGAACTGGTGGCAACGTACATTGAAATCCGCCACGACGAATGGTTACAGCTTTACGCCAGCAGACTGAAAAACGCGGTCACGCCGAAAGAGAAAGTGCTGGCCGTTTTTCAGGCTTACGACGATCACGCGGAGTTTTCTTACGAACGCGGATTCAGGGGCTGCGGATTGCTGAACGCCGCGGCTGAACTCCCCGCCGGTGCGCCAGGACGCGTTGCCGTACGCGGACACAAAGAACAGGTGGAAGCGATCGTGACCGCGCATCTTTGCGAACTGTTCCCGGCTGATGAAGCCAGAGCGCAACTGATGGCGCGTCATTTCTCGTTTCTTCTGGAAGGCGCGATTTCCCGTGCCGGACTGGAAGGCAATGGCCGGTGCGTGCGTCAGGCAATGGCAATGGCCGCTGAAATGATGGAGGCGTCATGATCGTCGCCCGCAGGGAACGCATGCTGGGGATCCTCGCCGTTTTGTTCGCTTCCGTGTTATGGGGTTCGACCGGGACCGCCGCGACCTTTGCGCCAGACGTCAGCCCGCTGGCGATTGGTGCGGTGGCGATGGGGCTGGGCGGATTATTGCAGGCGCTGATTTCCGCCAAAGGCATTATTGCCAGCCGCCACCGGTTTCGCCAGAACTGGCGCATGTTACTGACCGGCGCACTGGCGGTGGGTATTTATCCGCTGGCATTTTACGCCTCTATGCATCTGGCCGGTGTCACGGTGGGTACGGTGATTTCTATCGGTTCCGCCCCGCTGTTGTCGGCGCTGATTGAGTATTCGCTCGACGGGCAACGTCTTTCACGCCGCTGGATGACTGGCGCTGCCATCGGCGTAGCGGGCATGATTTTACTGTGCGTGGCCGAAAGTGCCGGTCATGCGGCAACCGGTCAGGGTTCCGGCGTCATTGCCGGGATCGGGCTCGGGCTGCTTGCCGGTCTGACTTACGCACTCTATTCCTGGGCGGCACGCCATCTCATGCAGCGGGGAATAAGCTCCCGCGCCGCGATGGGCGCCACTTTCGGACTTGGCGGCCTGTTCCTGATGCCGGTGCTGTTTATCACCGGCGGCCCGCTGCTGGCGTCGTGGAATAATGCAGCGGTCGGCGTTTACATGGCGCTGATCCCGATGTTCGTAGGGTACGTCTGTTTCGGCTATGCGCTGGCGCGGATCCCGGCGAGTATGGCGACCACCATCACCCTGCTGGAACCGGTTGTGGCGGCAGTACTGGCGGTGCTGATTGTCGGCGAAAGATTGCCTGCGCTGGGCTGGACGGGTATCGGACTGGTGGTGCTGTGCCTGATTTTCATCACCGTGCCGCTGAAAAGACGCGGATCGCTGCCCGTTTCTGCATAAAAAAATGGCTCCTTATTCAGGAGCCAATGTTGTTTCTGTTACTGCTCAGTGATCCTGCTGATCAGACTGTCGCAGGGGCATCCAGAGAAGCCATATCAATCACGAAACGATAACGCACGTCCGCTTTTTCCATGCGCTCGAACGCTTCGTTGATTTCATCCATACGGATCATTTCACAATCCGGCAGAATGTTTTTCTCAGCGCAGAAATCGAGCATTTCCTGAGTTTCGCGGATCCCGCCGATTGGCGAACCGGCCACGCGACGACGACCTAAAAGCAGCGGAACGGTGTTGAACTCGTCCATCGGTCCGACCTGCCCGACCAGCACCAGCGTGCCATCCACATCCAGCAACGGCAGGTACGGCGTGACGTCATGTTTTACCGGCACGGTATCGATGATTAAATCGAAATGATCGTGTGCCTGCGCCATGGCGTCGCTGTCCGCGCTGACCAGCAGACGGTTAGCACCCAGGGCCAGTGCGTCGGCTTCTTTGGCATTCGAACGGCTGACCACGGTGACATCCGCACCCAGACCGACCGCCAGTTTCACCGCCATATGACCCAGACCGCCCAGACCAATCACGCCCACACGGCTGCCCGGTTTGACGTTCCAGGTTTTGAGCGGCGACCAGGTGGTGATCCCGGCACACAGCAATGGCGCAGCTTTGGAGAGATCTAACCCCTCCGGCATACGCAGGCAGAACTCTTCGCGCACCACTAAATGCTTGGAATATCCGCCCTGTGTCGGCTCTTTGGTGAAACGGTCATAACCGGCGTACGTTCCGGTATTCCCTTCACGACACAGCTGTTCTTCGCCTTTTTTACACTGATCGCATTCCTGACAGCTGTCCACCATGCAACCAACCGCGACATGATCGCCAATCTTGTACCGGCTGACCTGGCTGCCAGTCTGCGTTACGCGTCCGACAATTTCATGGCCGGGAACAATCGGATAATAGCTCCAGCCCCAGTCATTTCTCGCCGTATGCAAATCTGAATGGCAGACACCGCAGTACAGAATTTCCATTGCCACATCGTTATCACGCAGGCCGCGACGCTCAAAGGCGAACGGGGCAAGCGGTTTTTTAGGATCGTAGGCCGCAAATCCAACAGTTTTCATCAGTCAGCTCCTGAAATGTTAATGACCCATTTACTATAGATTTAAAGCCCGCAGCAGCAAGCCACAGTTCTCTTTATTTCTTGCCTGATCCTGCCAACTTGCCTGAGCAGGGTTTTCGTTCCGGGCGGTCTTTATCAGGCAAATCATGCCGCAGAGACGCGCTGCGCTTTAAGCCGCTCCTGTAAAAAGTCCAGAAACACGCGGGTGACTTCGCTGCGCTGGCGGTGCTGCGGATAAATGGCATGCAGATCCAGCGCGCCGGGGTGGAAATCGTCCAGCACCCGCACCAGTGCGCCATACTGCAACGCCGGTCCGACGATGAATTCTGGCAATAACACCAGCCCGAGTCCGGCCACGGCTGCATCGCGCAGCACTTCACCGTTGTTGCTGACAATTGGCCCCCGCACCTCGAATAACCGGCGCTTGCCGTTATGATCCAGCTCCCAGCCCGTCTGCCCTTCACGGCCATAACGCAGACACTGATGTTGCAGCAGGTCTTCCGGCGTTTGCGGCGTCCCCATGCGTTCCAGATACTGCGGGCTGCAACATATCACCCGTTTCAGCTCACCTAGACGGCGTGCCACCAGCGAAGAATCGGCCAGATTGCCGATACGCAGCGCAATATCAAAGCCTTCACCGACCAGATCGACATACCGGTCCACCAGATCCACCTGAAACTGAATGGCCGGATGCTGCCCCAGAAATTCAGCAATCAGCGGTGAAAGATGGCTGATACCAAATGACATCGGAATACTCAGGCGGTAAGAACCCTGCAACACCTGGCGCTTTTGCGACACCGCCCGTTCTGCTTCTGCTATATCGTCGAGGATGCGCTGTGCGTGTCCGGCAAACAACTGACCGGATTCGGTCACCGACAGTTTGCGGGTATTGCGGTTAAGCAGACGGGCATTCAGCCCCGCTTCCAGTGCGGCCATGCGGCGGCTGACGTACTGTTTCGACAACAACAGCTGTTCGGCAGCGGCAGTGAAACTTCCGGCTTTTATCACCGCGACGAAAATACGAAGATCTTCTATCTGCATCACTTCTCCCTCTCTTTTGCACGCCGCATTATTGTCAACTGAAACGTGACAGTGATAGTCAAATCACCGCATTGTTGAGCAAATTAGTTTACGTGTATTCTCTGTTCATCGGAAGCGCAAACGCACTTCCTCCCTGACACACTGAGGAGTACACCATGATCGAACAACGTCTCTCTGAACAACGCGGCTTAGGTGACCACGGCTGGTTGCATTCCCGTCACACCTTCTCTTTCGCCAGCTACTGGGATCCAAAACAGGTCGGTTTCTCAGACCTGCTGGTCATCAACGATGATCAGGTCGCAGCCGGACGCGGCTTTGGCGCACATCCGCACAGCAACATGGAAATCATTTCTTACGTGCTGGAAGGCGCACTGGCGCATAAAGATTCAATGGGTACCGGCTCAGTGATCGTCCCGGGAGATGTACAGCTGATGAGCGCAGGCTCCGGCGTGACGCACAGTGAGTTCAACCATTCCGGCGACGACAGCGTGCATTTCCTGCAAATCTGGATTGTGCCAGCGGAAAACGGCACCGAACCAGGTTATCAGCAGGTGTCTGTGCCTGAAGCGGACAAACGTGGTCAGTTCCGCCTGATCGTTTCGCCAAAAGGTGACGCAGGCTCGCTGACCGTTCGTCAGGATATGAAGATTTACGCCGGTTTCTTCGATGGCGCGGAACAGGCGACAGTTAATCTTGACCCGAACCGTTATGCCTACATCCATGTGGCTCGCGGCAGCATTAAAGTGAACGGTATTGAGTTCAGAACCGGTGACGGTGCGCGGGTTCGTCAGGAAGATAAACTGACCTTTACCGACGGAGATCAGGCAGAAGTATTATTGTTTGATTTGCGTGCGGTAGAAGTAAATCATCCAACCCGCTGATAGCAATGGATACAGCCTCCCCTGATGCGGGAGGCTTTTTTTGCTATTAGCTGAACAGCTAAAAACCCTAATTAAATCAACATTTATGCCCGTTTTTATCCGCTTGGTTTACGCTACCTATTTACGCTATAGTGGATTTGCTACGGCAAAATCCGTGGCCGGGATTTGCACCCCGGATGTCACAACGTCGATATATATACTTTACGTTATATGTCGAGGCCTTTGCACACCTGTTGCATATTACGCTTTCGTGTAATATGCACGTCTCAATGGTGGCTCAGAGGGGGCAGTCTCCGGACTGGCCGGCATCCGTTGTGCCCGGTAGTGCAAACTCCGTCTGAGCTATCACCCCCCAGAGATTTGCACCTCTTGTGATAGCTATCTCATCGCTTTGCAACGGAAACTGCGAAATGACCACAAACTATCCACCCAAAATATCTTTTCCTTTTCAGGACTGGCATCCTGCCGACATCATTGCGGCACTGCGCAAAAAAGGTACCACTTTGGCTGCGGTATCACGCGCGGCAGGGTTGGGTTCATCCACTTTGTCAAATGCCTTGTCCCGCCCGTGGCCAAAAGGCGAATTGCTGATCGGTCAGGCAATTGGAGTTCCTCCCTCCACGATTTGGCCTAGTCGTTACTTTAATCCAGTCACAATGGAGTTTGTTGATAGGCCGTTAAGGCCTGCATACAAAAGAGCGGCTACCTCTGAATAGCGGGTTAATCCAGGGCGCAGCAAGTGCGCCCTTCTTCGGATATCAGGTTTTGCAGGTGAGCGACCTGGGGCGCTTTTAAAATCGGATTTAAGGTTATGGGCGTCGGCCCATACGGGCAAAGGTCAACACCTTGGGTTGCCACCCAAACTGGCCCTAAGAGGCGCCTATCGCCGCGCCTCTTAGGAATCTCCGGCTCTTTTACTGCGCGCTCCGCTCGCTGGCTATGTTTCAGGTATCGCAGCGACAGGCTGGAAATCTTGCCGCTTCGCGGTGCCTTCTCTCGGTCCTGAAGCCTTCGGTCTTCAGGCCGCTCCGTTCAGCAAGCTTTCTGAATCGCCCGCACGATCTTAAATTCAAAGGCAGATTGTTTTTCATCTTTTAGAAAAGTTGACTGGCGTGCTCAAAATTCAGCTGAACGGAGCGGCTTCAAGACCTATGGCTTGAAGACCGAGAGAAGGCAGTGCGAAGCACCTGGATTTGCGCCACTCACCAATGCGCCAGAACATGTCCGTCATACCCGCGACAGCGCGCAGTGAAAAAAGCGCGGAGTCCAGAGGCCCGCGCGTTACCGGGTCTCTGGTCGGTGTGGGCCGACGCCCACGACCTTGATTTTGAATTTGACTTGAGCTTGAGCTTGAGCTTGAGCATGAGCTTGAGCTTGAGCATGAGCTTGAGCATGAGCTTGAGCTTGAGCTCAAAGCACATGTGATACGCCCCCCACATCCATTCTCATCTCCCGCAACTCCATAGCAACTATTGTTGTTTTACATCTTTTGTTCCTGACTTTAATAATCCCTGTTAACGACGTGTTGCGAATAAAGGGAAAAACGATGGGATACCGTTTAAGTTTGCTGGAAAAAAGTCCGCTCGATGAGCATGAAGATGCCGCAGGAGCATTACGCCGGACGCTGGAACTCGCCAGAAATGCAGAACGCTGGGGCTATCACCGGTTCTGGCTGGCGGAGCATCATAATACTGACAAACTCGCGATCTCTTCGCCGGAAATCGTGATCGCCTGGATCCTCGCGCATACGCAGCACCTGCGGGTGGGTTCCGGCGGCGTCATGCTGCAACATTACAGTCCGTATAAAGTGGCGGAAAATTTTAATCAGCTGGCGTCACTTGCCCCCGGCCGTGTGGATATCGGTATTGGCAAAGCGCCGGGCGGATTACCGCTTTCGACCCATGCGCTGCAATACGCGGTGGATCCGGCACGTAAGGGCGATTTTGCGGAACAATTGCGTCAGCTCGACGACTGGCTTTCAGTGCCCGTCAGAGGCAAAGACGCCGATGCGCTTTCTGCTACCCCACAGCCACCGCAGTCCGCCTCACGTTTCTTATTAGGTGCCAGCGAACAAAGCGCCCGTCTGGCTGCCAGTCTCGGCTGGAATTTCGTCTTTGCTGCGCACCTGAATGCCGACGAGCGCGATATTTCCAGCGCCCTTTCCGCTTATTCGCACGACAGTCATGGCAAACGCGCGCTTCTGGCTGTGCCGGTAATTGTCGCTGACACCACCGAACAGGCCGCACGGCTGGTGGATAAAACGCAGCGATATCGCGTTATCACCAGCGACGGGCAAAGCGTCAACGTCGGCAGCCAGGAACAGGTTGAGGCGTATCTGCGTCAGTCAAAAGCCAAATCTCATCGTATTGAAGAACGTCAGTCCGAAGTGCTGTACGGCACCGGTGAGGATGTTCATCAGCAACTGGAAGCGTTGCAGGCAAGGTACGGTGTGGAAGAATTTATCATTGATACGCCGGTTTCTCAGCCCCGTGCGCGCCTGCGTTCCCTCGAACTGTTAGCCACGTCCAGCGTTGCGCTGGCTTAAGGACACACGATGAGCCACGTGATCCGCCTTGCTCAGGAATCAGAAGCGGCTGCGCTGCACAGCCTTTTGCAAAAAGCTTACGCGCCGCTGCTGGAACATGGCATTCATTTCACCATCACCCGCGCCAGCGTTGAGGATGTGCGGGATGTTATCCGCAATGAAACCACGTATGTGCTGGAAAAAGACGGCGTACTGACGGCGACGCTGACCACGCGTTTTCTGTGGACGCCTGCGAAAAATCATCTTGCGCCGTGGCCGTTTGTTCACTGGTTTGCAGTGGCGGAACACGCCAAGGGTCAGGGTTTTGGCAATGAAATTATCCGCTACGTCGAAGAAACATTCTTACGCGACACGCTGAAATCACCGGCGGTGTATCTGGCGACGGCGGTAAACCATCCGTGGCTGACCGCATTGTATCAGCGACGCGGTTACGAGCCGTTTCATCGGGCGACCAATCCGCTGGGCGTCGAACTGGTGTATCTGCGCAAAATTCTCAATCAGCAGGCTTTTGATGCCCAGGAGCAGGCGCTGCTGGTTCGCTCTGTCGCTGAATTACGCACGCTGGCTTAACGGCGGCTGAATAATATAATCTTAAGGATGAATCAATGAGTCAGAAAAAACAGTTACGTCTGGGTGCCATTATTCAGGGTGCGTCCGGAAATATGTCCGCATGGCGTCATCCGGATGCCGTCGCTGATGCCAGTATTAATATTCAGTTCTGCCAGCAATTAGCACAACGAGCCGAACAGGCTAAGTTTGATTTCTTATTTGTCGCCGACGGACTTTATATTACTGAGAAATCTATTCCGCATTTTCTCAACCGTTTTGAGCCGATTACCCTGCTTTCAGCGTTGTCGCTGGTGACTCAAAAAATCGGCCTGGTGGCGACATTATCGACCTCTTACAGCGAACCGTTTACCGTAGCACGCCAGTTCGCCAGCCTCGATCATCTGAGCGGTGGCCGTGCGGGCTGGAACGTGGTGACCTCGCCGCTAGAAGGTTCGGCGAAAAACTTCTCCCGCGATAAACATCCGGAACATGACGAACGTTATCGCATTGCCAGCGAATACGTCAGCGTGGTGAAAGGCCTGTGGGACTCGTGGGAAGAAGACGCGTTTGTGCGCAACAAAAGCACCGGCCAGTTCTTTGCGCCACAGAAACTGCACACGCTCAATCACCACGGTAAATACTTCTCGGTCCAGGGGCCGCTGAACGTCGGACGCTCGCCGCAAGGCCGTCCGGTAGTCTTTCAGGCCGGAGCATCTGAACAGGGTAAAGCCTTTGCCGCCGAAGCTGCCGACGCTATTTACACCCGTCAGGAAACCCCGGAGCTGGCACGCGAATTCCGTCTCGACGTCCAGCGCCAGTTAGCAGAACACGGCCGTGACGCTGAGGACATCCGCGTCTTCCAGGGTATCAGCGTGATTATCGGCGACTCGCCTGCCGATGCCGAACGCAAGTACCAGGAAACCGCGCAACTGGTGACGCTGGAAAGCGCGCTGGATTATCTAGGCCGCTACTTTGAGCATCACGATTTTGCGCAATACGATCCGGATGCTCCCTTCCCGGACATCGGAGATTTAGGGCAAAACAGTTTCCGCAGCACGACAGATGAAATCAAACGCAACGCTCATGAACACGGACTGACACTGCGACAGGCCGCGCTGGAAGCCGCCACACCGCGTCCGACCTTCTCTGGCACTGCCGAAGACATCGCCGACGGTCTGGAACACTGGTTCACCTCAGGCGCAACCGACGGTTTTATCGTTCGCGGCGGCACCCCGACGGCATTCGATGATTTCATCGACAGCGTGATCCCGATTTTGCAGGCACGCGGGTTATACCGGACGGACTATGAGGCGCAGACCCTGCGGGGGAATCTGGGGTTAAGTGAGCCGGAGAATCAGTTTGTTTCTGTGCGGGACGCCGCACTCGCGTCTTAAAATCAATCTTCACATAAAGACCTTGGGTTGCCACCCAAACCGGCCCTAAGAGGCGCCTATCGCCGCGCCTCTTAGGAATCTCCGGCTCTTTCACTGCGCGCTCCGCTCGCTGGCTATGTTTCAGGTATCGCAGCGACAGGCTGGAAATCTTGCCGCTTTGCGGTTCCTTCTCTCGGTCTTCGAGCCATAGGTCTCGAAGCCGCTCCGTTCAGCAAGATTTCTGAATCGCCCGCACGATCTTAAATTCAAAAGCGGGATTGTTTTTCATCTTTTAAAAAGGTTGATTGGCGTGATCAAAAATGGCACCGAATGAACGGTTCGAGACCCAAGGCTCGAAATCTGAAATTCGGGAATCGCGAAGCGATGACATTTTGCGCCACTTACTGATGCAACAGGACATGTCCCTTTTGCCCGCGACAGCGCGCAGTTAAAAAAGCGCGGAGTCCAGAGGCCCGCGCGTTACCGGGTCTCTGGTCGGTGTGGGCCGACGCCCACGACCTTGACCTTTGGGTCAGTTTGGGCGGCGAACCCAAAGTTCTGTCGGTGTGGGCCGACGCCAGCAACCCTGAATTTGAGGCAGTCACTCAAAAAACAGAGTTAGGCCGCGACGTGCTGGCGCGTATCATTTATGGCAGCCGTTATTCCCTGCTGATTAGCCTGGCGGCGATGGTTGTCGCGGTCAGTATAGGCACCCTGCTTGGCCTGCTGGCGGGTTTATTCAAAGGGCCGCTGGATGAGCTGATCAGCCGCGCGGTGGACGTGGTTTCAGCCTTTCCGGATTTGCTGCTGGCGCTGATGCTGATTGCCTTTACCGGTCCCGGCACCACCAATCTGATTTTCGCACTCGGCGTGGCGTCAGTACCCCGCTTCACCCGCGTAGTGCGGGCACAAACCTTTCTGGTGATGTCTTCCGGCTATGTCGAACAGGCGCGCACGCTGGGGCTGAAGCGCCATGTGCTGGTCTGGCGGCATGTGTTGCCGCACGCCATTGCGCACGTTCCGGCGCTGGCGACGCTCGGGCTGGGCACGGCGATTATCGGCACCGCCGGGCTGAGTTTTCTCGGTATGGGCCCGCAACCGCCGACCGCCGAATGGGGGCTGATGCTGGCCGAAGGCCGTAATTATCTGCGTAATGCCTGGTGGATTGGCGTCTGGCCGGGCGTGGCAATCACCCTGACCGTGATTTCAGTCAACACACTCGGGCGTTACTGGCAGGCCACTTTCGAAGGAAAACGTCCATGAGCGACGAACTGTTAATTGATATCCAAAACCTGTCGATTTTCTTTCCGTCGGCAAAGGGTGAAAAAGCCGCCGTCAGCGGGCTGAATCTGCAACTGCGTCGCGGGGAATCCGTGGCATTTGTCGGTGAATCCGGCTCAGGGAAAACCGTGACAGCCCGCAGCCTGCTTGGCTTACAGGATGGCAAAGCGCGTATTACTGCCGATCGTTTTGTGATTGGCGGTGAAGACATGCTTGGCGCCAGCCAGCGGCGCTGGCGTAAAATTCGCGGCAGCCAGATTGGCTATGTATTGCAGGACGCGCTGGTGTCGCTCGATCCGTTACGGCCGGTCGGGCGGCAGCTTCGCGATGCGCTGACCGCCAGCCGCAAAACCGATCCGAAGTTGCTCAGCGAACAGGTGATCGCCTCTCTGAAATCGGTCGGATTTCCCGATGCGCAAAACCGCCTCAGTGCCTATCCGCATCAGCTTTCCGGAGGGTTACGCCAGCGGGTTTTAATTGCCACCGCACTGGCCGGAAATCCCGGTTTACTGATTGCCGATGAACCGACCACCGCGCTGGACATGACGGTGCAAAAACAGATCCTGGATTTGCTGCAACAGCGGCGCGATAAAGGCGAAAGCCTGCTGCTGATCAGCCACGATTTGTCGGTGGTCGGGCAACTGGCCGACCGTATTCTGGTGATGCATCAGGGCAAAGTGGTTGAGGAAGGTCGCGGCGAAAAGCTGCTGTCCGCGCCGGACCATCCCTATACGCAACAGCTACTGGCGGCGGTTCCCAGCCCCGCGACGCGCGGTCTTAAGCTTTCTGGCAAACGTGGTGAACCGCTGCCTGCACGCAATATTTCCGTTTCTAATCCGGTGCTGGAAGCCCGTCATCTCAGCAAAGCGTACGCTGGTAAAACCGTGGTCAGTCACGTCAGTCTGCAACTGTTTGCCGGTGAAACGCTGGGCATTGTCGGCGAATCGGGCTCGGGGAAAACCACGCTGGCGCGGATGATCCTCGGGCTGACCGAACCGGTATCCGGCACGATAGAAATTCAGGGGCAGCGCTGGAGCCAGGTTCCGGAAGCGCAGCGCAGACTGCAACGTCGTGGTATCCAGCTGATTGCGCAGGATCCGCTGAGTTCATTTGATCCGCGCTATAACGTTGAAAAAATCATCGGCGAAAGCCTCGACAGCGTGGGCATTTTTGGTAAGGAACGCCGCAACCGCGTCCGTCAGTTGCTGGATGAAGTGCAGCTTGGCGACAGTTTTCTGCACCGTTATCCGCGTGAATTGTCCGGCGGACAGCGTCAGCGAGTGGCGATTGCCCGTGCCTTTGCGCCTAACCCTGCGCTGCTGGTGGCCGATGAGCCGGTCAGCGCGCTGGATGTTTCGATTCAGGCGCAGGTATTGGATTTGCTGGCAAAAATGCAGGCCGAACACCGCACGGCGCTGTTGTTTATCTCCCATGATTTAGGCGTGGTGCACCATCTGGCAGACCGGGTGATGGTGATGAAAGACGGCAGCGTCGTGGAGCACGGAAATGTCGATGATGTGTTCTACCATCCGGCGCATCCGTGGACGAAAAAGCTGATTGATGCGCTGCCGGTTGTCAGTTCAAACCGGCACAATAAAGATTATCCGCTCCGGTATTATGCATAATATTACGCCCCGCATATCGTTAGCGATTTAAAGCATTTGTCGCAGGCAACCGAAAAGTTAATATTCCTTTAAGGAAATATGCGCGTTATTTATATTAACCAGCGGGAGCATGCATGATCACTGTCAGCGGATTAAATAAATCATTTAACCAATTCCCTGCCCTGTCGGATATTAATTTCACCGTGAATAAAGGTGAAGTGGTGTCGATTATTGGCCCCTCAGGTTCCGGGAAATCCACTCTGTTACGTTCGCTGAATTTGCTGGTCAGGCCGGATTCCGGCCAGATCCAGATTGGAGATAAACACATTAATGCGGACACACTCACCCGCAGACAAACAGCCGATTTTCGCCGCCAGACTTCGATGGTATTTCAGCACTACAATTTGTTTAAAAATAAAACCGCACTGGAAAACATCACTGAGATCTTACGTTTTACCCAAAAACTGAACAAAGCGCAGGCGCGCGAACGGGGTGAAGAATTGCTGGCGCAGGTGGGTCTGGCGCACAAAGCGGCGGCTTATCCCGGCACACTCTCCGGCGGACAGCAGCAGCGCGTCGGCATCGCCCGCGCCATGGCCGTTGATCCGCAGGTCATTTTATTCGATGAGCCCACGTCATCCCTGGATCCTGAAATGCGCCGTGAAGTGCTGAACCTGATTGAAGGACTGGCCGGGCGCGACTTAACCATGATGATCGTGACGCATGAAATGAGTTTTGCACGGGATGTCTCTGACCGGATATTTTTCATGGAGCACGGCCATATTATCGAACAAGGCGAACCGGCCAAAATCTTCCAGACCGGCTCTTCGAACCGCACCCGTTCTTTCTTACACGATTTTGCCTGATGGCCGTACACGGAACTTTGCACAATGAATTTTGATTTTCCTTATATGCTCGGCGTTATTCCGCAGATCCTCGTTTATCTTCCCGTGACCTTGCTGATTTCATTGCTTTCCATTTTGCTGGCTACCGTTCTGGGTATTATTTTCGCCCTGTTACTCAGGGCCGGCAAAATACCCGCGGCTTTCGCCCACCTTTATATTTCCTTCTTTCGCGGCACGCCGGTTCTGGTGCAGTTACTGATTATTTATTTTGGTTTGCCGCAAATTATTCCTTCGATGAATTCACTGAGCGCCATGAATGCGGTGATCCTCGGTTTAAGCTTAAACACGTCCGCTTATCTGGCGGAAATCTTCCGTGCCGCCATCGACTCTGTTGATAAAGGGCAGCTGGAAGCCTCTCTGGCCTCCGGACTGAGCATGTTTAAAGCCTCCAGCCGCATTCTGTTTCCGCAAGCCTGCCGCAATGCCATTCCGGCGACCGGCAACGTGTATATCGGCCTGATCAAGAACTCTTCGCTGGCGTTCACTTTAGGCGTTAGCGAACTGCTGGCCGCCGGAAAAATGGTGGCTACAGAATCGCTGAAATTCTTCGAAGCGTATTTCGCCGTGGCGCTGGTCTACTGGGCGCTGACCATCATTTTCAGTGAGTTACAGCGTCGCCTCGAAAAACATCTCGGCAAACCTTATGCTGGTTAAACAGGAAATTATGTTATGCGATTGTTAACACTGGCGATTTGTTCGCTCCCTCTTCTGCTGACCGCATGTGATAAACCCGCCGAAAAAGCGGATGACGAACCGGTTCTGCGGGTGGGTGCGACACCGGACGGTTATCCGCACTATTTCAAAGAGGGCGACACCATCAAAGGTTTCAGCGCGGACATTCTCAACGCCGTTGCCGGTAAGATTCACTATAAAGTTGAATGGGTAACGTCCGACTGGGTGGGCGTGCTGGGCTCTCTGGAAACCGGCAAAGTGGATACCGTGGGCAATTTCGCCGACACGCCGGAGCGGCGCAAAAAATATGATTATTCGGCGCCCTACTATTACTCAGCGGCGCAGTTAGCGGTGAGTAAAAACAACACCACCATTCATGGTTTGCAGGACATGAAAGGCAAAACCGTCGCCGCCGATCTCGGTTCGAACTATGCCAAAGTCCTGAAAGAGTTTGACCCGAAAAATGAAATCAAGCTGGTGACCTTCGAGGGGATGGATGTGGTGGTTAACAGCGTGGCGCAGGGAAAAGTGGATGCCTATGTTTCCGGCCAGGTGATCCTGCTCGGGCAGATCAAGCATAAAAATCTGCCGCTGAAAGTTGTCGGTGAACCGTTTGGCCTGAAACAGGTCGCCCTGCCGTTCAGGAAAGATGCGCGCGGAGAAGCACTGAAACAGAAAGTGGATGTCGCACTGGGCGAATTACGGGCAGACGGGACATTGAAGAAGATTTCTGAAAAATGGTTCGACCGGGATCTGAGTGTGGATACAGAATTAACGTCAGTCAGCAAAAGACAATAAACCTGCCGTCTCTCCAGTCTGAAAACCCCGCCGGAACCAGGCGGGGTTTTCTTTTACGTCCGCAACCCCTGACGACGTTTTATCGATTTACCGGCCAGATACGCCAGCGAGGCGCACAGCAGGTAATACATCAGCCCGACCAGCAGGAAGATTTCTGCCGGATAAATTTGTACCCGGTTATTCACCTGTCCGGCGACGGTGGTCAGTTCCGGCACGTTGACGATAAACGCCAGCGACGTGTCTTTCACCAGAGAGATCAGCAGCCCGAGATACGACGGCAGCAAATTCGGCCACGCCTGCGGTAACAGCACGAACAACAGCACTTTACCGTCACTCATGCCGGACGCAATTCCCGCTTCAGTTTGCCCGCGCGGCAAGGCTTCCAGACCGGCCAGCGTCGAATGCATCACCGCCGCCGAGGTAAACCAGGCCAGCGCGAGAATCACCGTCATCGGTCCGGGGATCGACCCGCCAAATACCACCGGCAGCAGGAAATACAGCCAGAAAATCACGAATATCAGCGGAATACCGCGGATAAACGATGCCCAGATAAACAGGATTTTCCGCGTCCAGCCGCCGAAACGCCACGCCAGCGCCGCCATCAGCACACCGAACAGTAACGCCAGAAAGCCCGCCGATGCCGCCATGATTAGCGTCAGCAATACTCCGCCCGGCTCGCCATCCGCCAGCCTTCCCCACAACAGATAAGTGAAATTATCGTGTATAACAGACCAGTCAAACTCCATCGCGGGTTTCCTCCTTCATTACCACCTGTGGCCTGTGCTGCGGTCGTTTCGGGCCAAACGCCGTCATCAGCCAGCCGAGGATCAGTCCGAGCGCCAGATACAGCAGCGTCCCGACGGCGAAACTCTCAAAGGCGTGCGCGTTATAACTTTCTATCTGGCTGACCTGATACGTCAGTTCCGAAAAACCAATACCTGTCGCCAGCGAGGAAAGCTTCATCAGGTTGAGATACTGGCCGGTGATAGGCTGCCACGCGTTGATCAGCGCCTGCGGCAGGAGAATCGAAAGCAGCAGCGTTTTACGGCTGAACCCCTGAGAAATCGCCGCTTCGGTCTGGCCCTTAGACACAGAATTCAGCCCGGCCTGCACTTCTTCCACCAGAAACGCCGCTGTGAACAGTGCCAGCCCCCAGGCCGCACACAGAAATTCCGGCGTCAGCCACGCAATGTTGCCCGGAAACGTCGCCCACGGATGGTTGTCGCCGATATAAAAACGCCAGCTTTGCGGCAGCGCGCCGTACGCCGCGAAATACCAGAACAGCAGTTGTACCAGCAGCGGCGTGTTGCGAAAAACAGAGACAAAGGCTGCCACCGCACCGCGTGCCAGACGCGACGAACTCAGGCGCAGCGCCTGCAGCAACACCGTCAGTAACGTGGCGAGCAGGCTGCCAACAATGCTGACATACAGCGTGGTGAGGAAGCCGGCTATTATCCATTGCAGAGGCTGGCCGGTCAGCACGCCAGCCCAGTCGGGATGCCAGTTCATAGCGCGTCTCCGCTTTGCGGATGCAGCGGGAACAGGACTTTCTGCAGAAACCGCTGCGCACGCGGATGTTGCGGACGCAGGAAGAAATCTTCCGGCTGCGCCTGTTCAAGAATTTCACCGCCGTCCATGAAAATCACCCGGTCAGCGATTTCACGGGCAAAACTCATCTCGTGCGTCACCACAATCATGGTGATGCCGCTTTTCGCCAGTTCCTGCATCACCAGTAATACTTCGCCGATCATTTCCGGATCCAGCGCCGACGTCGGTTCATCAAATAAAATGATGCCCGGATCGGTGACTAACGCTCTGGCAATCGCCACCCGCTGCTGCTGACCGCCGGAAAGCTGCTCAGGATAATGCAGCGCTTTATCGCCCAGCCCGACGCGTGTCAGCAATGCACGTGCCTTTTCGCGTGCCTGAGTTTTCTTCCAGCCATGTACTTTGATCAGCGCCAGACTGACGTTGTCTTCGGCGGTGAGATGGGCATACAGGTTGAACTGCTGAAATACAAAGCCGATGTGCGTGCGCAACTGGCGTAATGCGGCGCCTTTGAGATTGCGCGTCGGCTGGTTAGCGATAAGAATTTCACCGCTGCTGACCGATTCCAGCTGATTAATCAGCCGGATCAGCGTGGATTTTCCCGAACCGGAGGGCCCGCAAACTGCCACCACTTCGCCGCTGTCCACACGCAAATCCACGTTACGGATAACCTCATGCGGACCAAAAGATTTACTGACCTGGCGGAATTCAACGGCTGCCGTTTTTCCGGCGGATGAATGTGAAAAAACCGCAGACGTCGCTGCGGTTGAGAGAGTGTCTTGCTGCATGTGTCTTACCTTGCATAAAACAGATTATTTGGCTTCGATTTTGAACAGACGCGGCTGAGGTGATTTAGTCTGCGGACCGAACCAGACGTTATAAATGCTGACCGCCTGACCGTTTTTCTCCAGATTCAGCAGCTCGTCATTGACCACTTTCAGCAGGCTGGTTTCGCCTTTTTTCACGCCCACGCCAATCTCTTCTTTGCTCAGTAATTCAGGCAGCACTTTGTATTTTGCTTTGTCCGGCGCGCCATCCAGCAAACCCGCCAGAATGGTGCTGTCCTGAGTAATGGCCTGCACGTTGCCATTACGCAGCGCAGAAAGTGCCAGCGGAATATCGTCATAAGACAGCACGCGGGACTGCGGGAAGCGGTTATGCAATTCCTGCTCGCCGGTGGTGCCTTTCACCGCGCCGATACGCGCCGTGGCATACGCATCCAGTTTATCCGGCGAATTTGCCGGCACCAGGAACTGCTGGCCGGTGACGAAATACGGCACGGAGAAGTCGATCACTTTCGCGCGTTCCGGCGTGATGGTGATATCAGCCACAATCAGATCCGCTTTACCGGACTGTAACAACGGAATGCGGTTCGCCGGATTAGTCGGCACCAGTTGCAATTTCACGCCCAGCGTTTTCGCCAGTGCTTTAGCGAAATCTACGTCATAACCCACGATGTCATGCGTTTTGGCATCCACAGACCCAAACGGCGGGTTGGAATCGAAGGTCGCGACCTTCACCACACCGGCTTTCTTGATGTCCGCCAGCTGATCTGCGTGCGCGGCAAAAGAAGAAATCGTGCTGAGCGCCAGAAACAATCCGGCGGCAATCTTGGTTTTATTTACGTTAATGACAGCCATCGTTTTTCCTTATGAATAGTCTTCAGAGGGCTTATGCCCCAATTTTTCAAAGTGGAGTATTCAGAACAAATACAGACCTGTTTTTCTTTTGTAAGTCAGAGAATTGCACAACGGATGAAGGCGGTGCCACTAACAAAAAGGGATATAGATGGGTGATTTAGGCATAAGGAGAGGAGATAGGGTTTGAGTTGGGCACCCATGAGCCTTAAGGTCAACACCGTGGGCGTCGGCCCACACCGACAACACCTTGGGTTGCCACCCAAACTGGCCTCAAGAGGCGCCTATCGCCGCGCCTCTTAAGAATCTCCGGCTCTTTTACTGCGCGCTCCGCTCGCTGGCTATGTTTCAGGTATCGCAGCGACAGGCTGGAAAGCTTGCCGCTTTGCGGTTCCTTCATTTCGGGATTGCAGCCTTGGGTCTGCAACCTCTCATTCAGCAAGCTTTCTGAAACGCCCGCACGATCTTAAATTCAAAACCGATGATTTTAGTTTTTTAGATAAGTTTATTGGCGTGCTCAAAATTCAGCTGAACGGAGCGGCTTCAAGACCTGTGGCTTGAAGACCGAGAGAAGGCAGTGCGAAGCACCTGGATTTGCGCCACTCACCAATGCGCCAGAACATGTCCGTCATACCCGCGACAGCGCGCAGTGAAAAAAGCGCGGAGTCCAGAGGCCCGCGCGTTACCGGGTCTCTGGTCGGTGTGGGCCGACGCCCACGGTTTTGAAGTTGCAGTTGCAGTTGCAGTTGCAGTTGCAGTTGCAGTTGCAGTTGCAGTTGCAGTTGCAATTGAAGTTGAAGTTGAAGTTGA
The DNA here is from genome assembly GCF_004346065.1 of Rahnella sp. JUb53. NCBI lineage: Bacteria > Pseudomonadati > Pseudomonadota > Gammaproteobacteria > Enterobacterales > Yersiniaceae > Rahnella > Rahnella sp. JUb53. The sequence continues at coordinate 275,659 of NZ_SLYT01000006.1, read as the reverse complement.
AGTTGAAGTCAAAGGCCGATCACACGCACCCCCAACCTGTAATTCCCTGATTTTCCTAAAATCCCCCTCTTTGTACATTCCGTTACACGCCGATACCAATCACTCACGGACAGCAGCGATCCACATGCCTATTATTCTTTCACCGGCCCCGCAGTGGGGTGGACACTTAAACTAAGATTCTTAAGGAATTACACATGAAAAAAGTATTAGCTCTGGTTGTTGCCGCTGCAATGGGCCTGTCTTCAGTTGCTTTCGCTGCTGAAACCACTGCAACGCCAGCACCCGCTGCAACAGCAACTACCGCTGCTCCGGCTCATGCAACTAAGCATAAAGCGCATAAAAAACCTGTGCAGAAAGCTCAGGCTGCCAAGAAACACAAAAAAGCAGCTAAGAAAGCACCAGTAGCTCAGAAAGCTCAGGCTGCTAAAAAACACGTGAAACACGCTAAAAAAGCTGCACCGGTAGCTCAGAAAGCTCAGGCCGCTAAAAAACACGTGAAACATGCAAAAAAAGCGGCACCGGTAGCTCAGAAAGCTCAGGCCGCTAAAAAACACGTGAAACATGCTAAGAAAGCTGCACCGGTAGCTCAGAAAGCCCAGGCTGCTAAAAAACACGTGAAACATGCTAAGAAAGCTGCACCAGCTGCAAAAGCAACGCCAGCAGCATAAGTAGTCAGTAAGAAGTCTTTGTGAGCGTATCTACTCACCATTATCAAGACTGATGATTTAACACCCGGTTCGCCGGGTGTTTTTTTCTCCGGTTCTTTATCTTGAGGTACTGATGGAAGATGCTGCGCCGCTACCTGTTCGAAATCACCCTGTGCTCTCTGATCCTCTGCGGTCTGATCACCCTGTTCTTCTACTTCTGAAGTATCCCGGATGACGTCCGTCATCTTCTCAAAAGATTGAGTTATCAGACAAATCTATCCAACACGAAAGATAACCGTCTATAATCGTTCCATAATAACTGGTTATCGGGTTCTCCCTGTTTTCAAGGTCAGAATGTTATGCGCATCGCGTTACCGCTTTTTTTGTGCTTTTTCTGTTTTACCGCCAGTCCTCTTGTTCATGCAGATTCTCCGGATGATGCAGACAGCGACACACCTTCAATCAGCTTAAAAGAAAAAACGGCCCTGTTCTTCGGTCACGATCAGCGAACTCAGGTTTCTGCGGCGGCGCACTGGCCGTGGCAGGCCATCGGGCAGATTGAAACCGAAAGCGGTAATTTATGTACCGCCACCCTGATTTCCAAACATCTGGTCCTCACCGCCGGTCACTGTGTTCTCGCGCCTCCGGGTAAGATCGACAAAGTCATTGCCCTGCGTTTTATTTCTCACAATCAGAAATGGCGTTATCAGATAACGGCATTGCAAACCCTGGTGGATCCTAAGCTCGGTAAGAAACTGAAAGCCGATGGCGATGGCTGGATCGTTCCGCCAAAAGCCGCACCGTTCGATTTCGCGCTGGTCCGTCTGACGGATGAAAAGCTGGCGTTGCCGATCAAACCCCTGCCGTTGTGGGAAGGTTCACGCGATGATCTGACTGCGCTGCTCAAGCAGGAAGGCCGAAAAGTGACACAGGCAGGCTATCCGGAAGATCATCTGGATGATTTATACGTGCATCAGGATTGTCTGGTGACAGGCTGGGCACAACCGGGCGTGTTATCGCATCGCTGCGACACGCTGCCGGGCGACAGCGGTTCGCCGTTGTTACTGAAAAATGCTGACGGCTGGTCGTTGGTCGCGATTCAAAGTTCCGCGCCTGCCGCGCAGGATCGCTATCTTGCAGACAACCGCGCGCTGGCCGTTCCGGCCATTCGTGACGCACTGAACACGCTGTCTTCTGGTGTCATCAGCGCCAGCACACCGGTGACGGCTCCCGTTCAGTAAACGTCTGAATCACCGTTACAGAGCATAATAAAACCGCCTTAGTCTGTAAGGCGGTTTTTTAGTTTAGAGAACCGGTTAAACCAGCTGTTCCATGGTCTGCAGGATACGTTTATCCGAAATCGGATACGGCGTGCCCAGTTGCTGAGCGAAGTAGCTGACGCGCAGCTCTTCAATCATCCAGCGCACTTCTTTTACATCCTCACTTTGCTGACGCACCGGCGGCAGTTTGTTGAACCACTGCTGCCATTGCTGCTGGATGTTTTCCACTTTTAACATCTGTGCGCGGTCGCGGTGCGGATCCATGGCCAGTTTGTCCATCCGGCGTTCAATCGCCTGCAAATAACGCAGCGTATCCGGCAGACGCTTCCAGCCGTTTTGCGTCACGAATCCGCGATAAATCAGCCCGGACATTTGCGCTTTGATATCTGAAAGCGCCAGCGCCATGGTGATATCAATCCGTCCTTTCAGCCGCTTGTTGATGCTGAAAACAGTCGTCAGGATTTGTTCCACCTGAATCGCAATCTGTACCACCGTCTCATTCAGATTGGCGCGTACGTGCTCATGCAGTTTCGCAAAATCTTCCTCGCGCCACACCAGGCCGCCGGATTCAGCAATCAGTTTGTCGATACCGCAGGAAATGCAGTCGTCGATCAGATCCAGCACTTTACCGTACGGGTTAAAGTACAGCCCCAGTTTGGCTTTGTTCGGCAACTTCTCGTGCAGGTATTTGACCGGAGAAGGAATGTTCAGCAACAGCAAACGCCGCATACCGCTGAGCATCGCCTGTTGCTGTTCCAGCTCACTGTCGAACAACCGGATCGCCACGCTGTCTTTCTCATCGACAATCGCCGGATAGGCTTTCACTTCGTAGCCGCCACGTTTTTGCTCGTAGCGTTCCGGCAACGTACCAAAACTCCAGACATGCAGATCGCGCTGTTCGATGCCGTCATCCGCCACCGCAGACAGCGTTTGCTGAACCTGCTCTTTCAGGCCGGATTTCAGTGCCAGCAGGTCTTTGCCCTCACGCAGCGTTTTGTTTTTGTCATCAACAATGCGGAAGGTCATTTTGAGATGATCGGGCACCTGATCCAGCTGCCAGTCTTCACGTGACACCGTCACGCCACTCATCTTACGCAGCTCTTTTTCCATCGCATCGAGCAATGGCATTTCGAACGGTTTAATGCGACCGAGTAAAGCGTCGGCGTAATTCGGTGCCGGCACAAAATTGCGGCGAACCGGTTTTGGCAGCGATTTAATCAGCGCCATAATCAGGTCGCGGCGAATGCCAGGGATCTGCCAGTCGAAACCTTCTTCCGTCACCTGATTGAGCAGCGGCAACGGAATATGCACCGTCACACCGTCGGCATCCGTACCCGGTTCAAACTGATAAGTGACGCGCAGTTTGAGATTGCCCTGATGCCAGAAGTTGGGGTAATCGTGGGCGCTGATGTTGCCCGCGCCCTCTTTAATCAGCATGCTTTTTTCAAAGTTCAGGCTGTCCTGCGGCTGTTTTTTCCACCAGGTATCAAAGTGGCGCGCAGACACGACTTCCTGCCCGATGCGCTGCTCATAGAACAGGAACAGGGTTTCGTCATCGACCAGAATATCGCGGCGACGGGATTTGTGTTCCAGCTCTTCGACTTCGGTACGCAGACGCAGGTTAGCGCGGAAGAACGCGTGACGCGTCTGCCAGTCGCCTTCCACCAGCGCGTGACGAATAAACAGCTCGCGGGAAACCACCGGATCAATTGTGCCATAGTTCACACGACGCGCCGCCACAATCGGCAGGCCGTACAGCGTGACTTTTTCCGTCGCCATGACCGCACCCTGCGCTTTTTCCCAGTGCGGTTCGCTGTAACTGCTTTTCGCCAGATGCTGCGCCAGCGGCTCAATCCATTCCGGTTCGATACGCGCGGCAATGCGCCCCCACAGGCGGCTGGTTTCCACCAGCTCGGCAACCATCACCCATTTCGGCGGCTTTTTGAATAATCCGGAGCCCGGGAAGACGGCAAAACGTGCGTTGCGCGCGCCGGTATACTCCTGTTTATCCACATCTTTCTGACCGATATGCGACAGCAAGCCGGTCAGCAGCGAGCAGTGAACTTCGCGATATTCAGCCGGTTCACTGTTCACCGGCAGGCCAAGTTCTTTCACCACCTGACGCAGCTGAGTATAGATATCCTGCCATTCACGCACGCGCAGATAGTTGAGGTAATCGCTGCGGCATAATTTGCGGAACTGCGCCGAAGACAGCTCTTTCTGCTGTACTTTCAGGTGATCCCACAGGTTCACGAACGCCAGGAAATCTGAATCTTTGTCAGCAAAACGGCGATGTTTTTCATCGGACGCCTGCTGTTTGTCCATCGGACGTTCACGCGGATCCTGAATCGACAGTGCGGACGTGATAATCATCACCTCGCGCATACAGCCGTTTTTCTGCGCTTCCAGAACCATGCGTGCCAGACGCGGATCCACCGGCAACTGCGCCAGCTGACGGCCCAGCGGCGTCAGCGTATACCGGCCATCGACGGCATTATTGATGGCGTTCAGCTCTTCGAGCAGACGCACGCCATCCTGAATATTACGTTTGTCCGGCGCTTCCACGAACGGGAATGCGCCAATATCGCCCAGCCCCAGCGACGTCATTTGCAAAATAACGGACGCCAGGTTGGTGCGCAGAATTTCGGGGTCGGTAAACTCCGGACGCGACAGGAAATCCTGCTCCGAATAAAGACGGATACAGATACCTTCGGACACACGTCCGCAACGTCCTTTACGCTGGTTGGCGGACGCCTGAGACACCGGCTCAATCGGCAGACGCTGCACTTTGGTGCGGAAGCTGTAACGGCTGATACGCGCGGTACCGGGGTCAATCACATATTTAATGCCCGGCACGGTCAGCGAGGTTTCGGCGACGTTGGTCGCCAGCACAATACGGCGACCGGAATGCGACTGGAACACGCGGTTCTGCTCGCTGTTCGACAGTCGTGCATACAGCGGTAAAATCTCGGTGTGCGGCAGATCCAGACGGTTCAGCGCATCAGCGGTATCACGAATTTCACGTTCACCGCTCATGAAAATCAGGATGTCGCCCATGCTTTCGCGACCGAGTTCATCGACCGCATCGAAAATCGCCTGCAACTGGTCACGATCCACATCGTCGGCATCATCAACAATCGGGCGATAGCGCACGTCGACCGGATACGTCCGGCCAGACACTTCAATGATTGGCGCATTATTGAAATGACGCGAGAACCGCTGCGGGTCAATGGTCGCCGAGGTAATAATGACTTTGAGATCCGGACGCTTTGGCAGCAACTGACGCAGGTAACCGAGGATAAAGTCGATGTTCAGGCTGCGTTCATGCGCTTCATCGATGATCAGCGTGTCGTACTGCATCAGCATGCGATCCTGCTGGATTTCCGCCAGCAGAATACCGTCGGTCATCAGCTTAACCAGCGTGTTTTCGCTGACCTGATCGTTAAAACGGACTTTATAGCCGACCGTGTTTCCGAGTGTGGTATCCAGCTCATCGGCAATACGGTTGGCCACGGTGCGCGCTGCCAGACGACGCGGCTGGGTATGACCAATCACGCCTTTGATCCCGCGACCGAGTTCCATGCAGATTTTCGGGATCTGCGTGGTTTTACCGGAGCCGGTTTCGCCCGCCACAATCACCACCTGGTGGTCGCGGATAGCGTTATAAATGTCTTCTTTTTTCTGGCTGACCGGCAGGTTTTCCGGATAGCTGATTTTTGGCCGTGACGCTTCACGGGCGCTGACTTTCTTCAGGCTCTCGTTGATAGCGGTCTGGATTTCAGCACTTAACGCGTCGAGTGCTTCGGGTTTATCCATCTTTCTGGCACCCTGCAAACGACGTTGCAGGCGTTGCCGGTCACGTAGCATCAGCCCGTCTAACTGCGCTGATAATGCCGCGAGCGGTGATTTCACGATCGGAATTCCTTGTTACATGTCAGCCGGAGAGCACATCATCTGCGCCAGCTGAATCTGAATGGGGGATGAGGAAGGTTCACGCCTTGCCTGCTTGCGTCTATGTTAACACAAGGTATTGAAGATGCTGAAAACGGGTGATTTTGCGACCGGATTTGAAGTTGTTCAAAAAAATCGATGATAGGTCTCTAAATATTGCGCTATCACTGCATAAGCTTTCTGAATAAAGTAAGTTCCATTCGGGGAACGTTCTGGTTATAAAAACCAACACCCTATGTACCACACAGTTAAGGAACTCACTAATGAGCAAAGTACTCGTTCTGAAATCAAGCATTCTGGCTAACTTCTCTCAGTCAAACCAACTGGCCGATTACCTGGTTGCACAGTATCAGTCTGCAAACAGCGGTTCTACCGTAACAGTTCGTGATCTGGCGGCTAACCCAATCCCTGTATTAGATGGCGAACTGGTTGGCGCACTGCGTCCTTCCGATGCTCCGCTGACACCACGTCAGGAAGAAGCGCTGGCGCTGTCTAACACCCTGATCGACGAACTGCAGGCGCATGACGTGATCGTTATCGCTGCACCAATGTACAACTTCAACATCCCGACTCAGCTGAAAACCTATTTCGACCTGGTTGCCCGTGCTGGCGTGACGTTCAAATACACCGAGAAAGGCCCTGAAGGTCTGGTGAAAGGCAAACGTGTTATCGTTCTGACCAGCCGTGGTGGTATTCATAAAGACACCCCAAGCGATCTGGTTGCCCCATACCTGTCTCTGTTCCTGGGCTTCCTGGGAATGAGCGACGTAGAATTCGTTTACGCTGAAGGCATTGCATACGGTCCTGAAGTGGCGACTAAAGCACAGACTGATGCGAAAGCTGCCATTGACGCCGCTATCAAAGAGCTGGCTGCCGCATAATTGCAGTGATCACAATCTGAGCAATCATTCACTTAAGAATCTGTCCGTTACGCTCAGATGTTGTTGTGATAAAACTATTGCGCGCCGAGAGGCGCGCTTTTTTGCGCCGTTTTTCCCCAAAAATCACCCGCTCTCTTCTGTAAACCCTATTTCTGCAACCACTGTCCGTTAATGCCGCGGACGTATTCACCCTTCCCGGCTCTGGCGACCAGTTTCTGTCCGGCCAGTTTTGCCACATCGTCAGTGCTGACGTTATTCTCCTGCGCCACCTGCTGGTATTGCTGTTTGCGCGCCTCGTTGATTTTTGACGCCAGCGCGACACTTTCCGCGTCTTGTTTCAGCGGTGCCAGATAACCGGAGAGCGTTTCGCCCACGCGCCCCTGTTGCTTGGCTTCGTTGAGCGTTAATGCGAACGCCTGACTGCAAAACAGCAACCCACCGGCCAGCAACATCAGGCTGATTCTTTTGAGGCCATTTTTATTGAAAATTATCGCGGACATAGTGGCTCCTAGAATAAATCGCTCTGATTTTTCAGCAGATCTTCCACGTCTTTATCCACTTTGATATGAATTTCGTGTTCAATTTTCACGTTCATATTGATAGTGATCGGCTCTTTCGGCGCAGCCAGTTCGATGCGCGGTACGCATCCGCTGAGCATCACTACGCAAAGCGCCACGCACGGTCCTGCAAATTGCAGTTTCATTGTTCCTTCCTCACTGTTGGATCCTTTTTCTGCCCGGCCGCAGCGGAGCCTTTTGACAGCGCATTCGCAGGCAAAGACATCTGCTGTTGCAGCCATTCCTGAAGATTGTCGCCAAAGCGCAAGCTGCGCCAGAGCTGGTAGATGTTTTCCTCGTGGGAATAGTTGAGGACGATTTCACGTTTTTCTTTGTCACCGCCGTGCGTCGTGTCGGTGTAGTTCACCCCGTCCACTTTCGCTTTCATGGACAGCACGCCAAGATTATCCAGGCTGACCAGCGCATCAGAACGGCTGATTTCCAGATAGCGCAGCAGGCCAATCACCATGTTATTGGCGAAATTCCCGCTGGCCATCGCGTCCGCGAATTGCGGATCGAGGCGCAGCGTCAGGCCACCGTCATTTCTGATCCAGCCGTTATGGATGATCCACTGCGGATTTTCCACGTACAGCGGCAGTTCACCGTAGACGACGCCCGACATCGCCAGTTGTTTCGGTTTCAGCGCCGTGAAGAGTTCGCTGAGATTGATCTTGTCGAACTTCAGCACCGCCGCGTCGTGCTGCGGCATACGCAGCGCGGAAAGGCTGAGATGCCCGCGCAGCATATCGACACCGAGATTGCTCAGGGTCAGCGGCGTCTCTTCACTCCACGGATAATGACCTTGCAAATCAGCAGTCACATTCTGCATTTTGACCAGATTGTTCACTTCGCCGATGCGCAGCGTCACCGGTTTTTTCACGCCGAGCTGCCAGACCTGATCTTTCAGGCGATAAGGCAGACTGAAATCCAGCCCGCTCAGGTCGCCGTCCTTCATCCAGAAGCCGCCGTTTTTCACTACCCAGTGGCCGCCAGCGACAAATCCCTGCCCGCGTGCCGCCGAGAATGCCGACTGCGCGTAGAACGATCCTGCACGTAATTTGATGTTCAGATCCGGCGTCAGCAGTGCCTGGAACGCGGTGAGTTGTTGTTTAGGCCACCAGCCTTCGCCGCGCAGACGTTCGCCGTCCCAGCGCCCGTTGAGGCGGATCGGGCCAATCGGTTTGGCATCAAGCATGCCGCGCATCGTGAAACTGTCGGGGCTGTCGCCGCTGAGCTGTAACGCCAGCGTTGCCGGAGGCAGATATCCGCCGTTCTCCAGCGCAATTTTTTTCGCCACCAGTTTGATGTCACCTTTAAATTCTGTCGGTAAATCAGGGTACTGCGGTTTAAAACGCGAAGACGGCGGACGTTTCCATTGCAGAGGATGTTCCAGTGTCAGACGCGGCGCATCGACATCGACGAGGCCGTAATGCAGCCGGTCAAAACCGGTGGAAAGCGAATTAATGCTGATGAGATTGTCATGCCACTGGCCTTTGCCGGACATATCCCAGCGACCGTTAAGCGGCGGCAGATGACCGTTGCCCCAGTAGTTGAAATTCCACTGGCCGATATCTGGCCAGAATGTCAGCGCTTTACCGCTGAGATGTAAATCAAACGCGCCCCAGAAGCTGTGGCGTGCTTTAAGAATGGCCTGAAGTGGCCCACTGACACCTTCAGCCGACACTTTTACCCCCGCCAGCGGCCAGCGCGCATCGCTGATCGTCAGCTCCGGCGTCGGTTTCCCCCACGCACGCAGCAGTGAACCGCTGCGCAGTGACAGCGTCGGATTCAGAACCGAACCGCTGAGCTGGCCGGGAAGCGACGCACTCAGAGAAGTGGCCTGCAAATTGGCTTGTCCGGTGAGGCGGAAATCGAGATTACTGTCGAGCAGCCCGACACGACCCGGCCCCATGGTCAGCACCACGTTCGCCTTACCATTGTGCCCCTGCGTCAGCACGTTCAGCCGCGCCGTGATATTGGTTTGATCGAACGTCGGCGTCCAGTCACTGAGCGTCAGATTTACGCCACCGGCCAGCGGTTGCGCGGCATACGGCCAGCGCCACTGTCCTTGCGTAATGTCTAAAACGTTATTGCTCAGTTTCCACGGCAGCATCAGTAACGGCTGCTGGCTGTCTTTTTCTGTCAACGTCAGCACGCCTTCAGTCGCCTGCCAGCTGAGCTGAATATCCAGCGGGTTGGGCACCTGCGCCGTTTGCATTTCGGCGTGCAGTTCGCCGGATTCCGGGAGCGTATCTAACGTCGCAGGCAGCAGCAATTTGCCGCTCAGCGTGACCGGCTGGTCGCTGCCCGGTGGCGTCAGGCTGAAGGAATGGATCGCCAGCTGACGGTTGCCGTCCAGCACCGCGTCCAGTTTCAGCGATTCGCCATTAAAGGAAAGATGCTGCGTGCCGCCAGCATTACTGATCTGCAACTGACCGGCATAGCGCTGCCAGGGCGTGACAGAAAGATGATCAATGCTGATATCGCCGGGCGGCAACATCTGCTGAATATCGGCCAGCGAAAGCGTCTGCTGACTGTCGCTTTTCGGCATTTTAGCCAGACAGGCGGTGTCGACGCTCAGGGCGTCCAGTTTCAGCGCCCATTGTCCGTCATGACGGCTGAGGCGGGCATTGCGCGCGGTGGCAAGCTGGCAGTCACCGGCGGCATAACTCACGCCCGGCAACTGAAGTACTCCGTCAGCCCAGCGCGGCGCGCCTTTGAGCGTCAGTTGCGTGCCTGCGGGCAGCCAGTGCCCGGCCACAACGGGCAACCAGCGCGGCACGGTTTTCCATAACACCCACATCAGCAATGCGACAATCACCACTATACTCAGGAGTATCTGCGCGCTTCTCTTCAGTCCGTTCCTCATGACTAGCCTTGTCTTATACTTCACTAAATGACCTAACCGCCCGCAAGATATCATAATTAGCGTAACAACTGATGGCCGGATTGCCAGAACACCTGAGCCAAATAGCACGGGAAAAATTGTCTGCGCCCCTGCGCTCTGCTAGTTTGGTAGCATATTGCGAATTGTTTCTGAAACTGTTTATTCCTTATAAAACAGGTGGAAACCGTTTCGCCAGAGATTCAAACTCACTGCGGAGAAACACCATGAAAGTGGCTGTCTACAGTACTAAAAATTACGACCGGAAATATCTGGAACTGGTCAATCAACATTATGGCTATGAACTGGAATTTTTCGATTTTCTGCTGACCCCGCAAACGGCGAAAACAGCGATAGGTTCTGATGCAGTCTGTATTTTTGTTAACGACGATGGTTGCCGCGACGTGTTACAGGAACTGGCAACCCTTGGCATTAAAACCCTCGCCCTGCGTTGTGCCGGTTTTAACAATGTCGATTTAGATGCAGCGAAAGAGCTGGGGATTTCGGTGGTGCGTGTACCGGCCTATTCGCCGGAAGCGGTGGCCGAACACGCAGTGGGTATGATGATGTGTCTGAACCGTCACATTCATCGCGCCTATCAGCGCACCCGTGAAGCCAACTTCTCACTGGAAGGCCTGATCGGTTTTAACATGTATCAGCGCACCGCCGGCATTATCGGGACCGGTAAAATCGGCGTGGCCGCCATGCGTATTCTCAAAGGTTTTGGTATGCGCATTCTGGCTTACGATCCGTACCCAAGCCCGCTGGCGCTGGAACTCGGCGCTGAATATGTCGATCTGGATACGCTGTATGCTGAATCCGATGTGATTTCGCTGCACTGTCCGCTGACGCCGGAAAACCACCACATGCTGAATGCCGGTGCGTTTGCCAAGATGAAAGATGGCGTGATGATCGTCAACACCAGCCGTGGCGCATTGCTGGATGCCACCGCCGCGATTGATGCGCTGAAAAAACAAAAAATCGGCGCGCTGGGCATGGACGTTTACGAAAACGAACGCGATCTGTTCTTCGAAGATAACTCCAACGAAGTGATCCTCGACGACGTATTCCGCCGCCTGTCATCATGTCACAACGTGCTGTTCACCGGCCATCAGGCGTTTCTGACCAGCGATGCGCTGACCAGCATTTCAGAAACCACGCTGATGAATATTGATCAGCTTTCGAAAGGCGTTCACTGCCCGAATCTGCTGACCGCATAAGGATCGTAAAACGGGTAAGGCTCACTGTGGTGAGCCTTTTTTATTTCTGCTGTCGCTGTCATCGGCTAAGTTGTCAGCGACTAAGTTATCAGCGACTGAGTACCCGGCTGATTTCCGTGCCATAACCGGTGATGGTCAGCACGTCATCGGCCAGCGTCACCGAGGAAAACGGCAGGCTATTTTCGCCGTCGACCATTCCCTTGAGCGTTATGAAATCGGTATTCCCGACACGATCGTAGCCGCCGCGATGGTCGTGACCGGCGAAATAAGCACGCACGTCATAACGGCACAGCAGTTCGACCAGCGTCTCGCAGTTCCACAGATTATGGCTGTTTACCGGCGTCAGCGGGTAGTGCCCGAAAACCAGCACCACTTCACGCCGCTCGCGGGCTTCTCGCAGATTCTGTTCAATCCATTCCAGCTGTTTGCGACCTACCGCACCGTTCCACGGCTGCGCCTGCGACTGCTGGCATTCGGTCAGTTCTTCCAGCATATATTCAGCCAGCTGATGGTCGTCGCCGTTGGCATGATTGCAGTACAAACTGACGTCGTTGCCGTCAATGACCAGAAAACGATAGCCCGGCAGACTGAACGAATAATAACTTTTCGGCAGACCCATTGCCGGTTTCTGCGCGCCGAGATGTTCAGAAATCACCTGCGCATCGTGGTTGCCGATCAGCACCGCATGCGGATGTCGCAGCGCGTCATAACGGTCAAGAACCGCCTGAAAACTGGTCCAGTCTCTGTCCACCAGGTCACCCAATGTGACGACAAAATCCAGTTTTAAGTCATTCAGCTCATTAATAGCCGTAGCCAGTTTATTCAGGCTGTTGCGGTAATAACGGATGTTATGCGGATCGGCATCTGCATATTGTGGATCCGCAATCAGCCCGAACCGCAGCCGTGCGCCGTTTACCAGCGCATCATGCACCTCCGGCAGCTCGTACAATGAACTCACATTGCCCAGCGCCTGTGCCTGCCGCTCAGATAACAAAGGGGATGAAGTCGTGACGGTCATAATATTCTCCTGTCAGGTGCTTATCGGATCCCTGCCCGCATAAAAGATTGAACGAACTGGCGCTGAAAGATAAGAAACAGCACCAGTAATGGCAGCACGGTCATCAGCGTGGCGGCGCTGATCAGCGCCCATTGCACGCCTTGTTCCGGCGCGGAAAACAGCTGAAGTCCGACGGTAACCGGCCGCACTTTCACCGAATCGGTAATGACCAGCGGCCAGAGAAAATCGTTCCAGTGGAAACTGATGGAAACCAGCGCAAAGGCGACGTAAATCGGTTTCGCCAGCGGGATGTAGATTTTGCGCAGAATATAGAACCGGCTGGCGCCTTCCACGATGGCGGCTTCTTCCAGCACCAGCGGAATACTTTTAAACGTCTGGCGCAGCAGGAAGATGGCAAACGCCGAAGCAAAATACGGCAGCGCAATACCGGCCAGCGTGTCACGCAGCCCCAGCGCACCAATGGTTTTGTAGTTGTTCAGGATCAGAACATCGGGACTTATCATCAGTTGCAACAAAATCAGCGCGAAGATAAATCCCCCCGCTTTGAGTTTAAATCTGACCAGCGCATACGCCGCCAGGGTCGCCAGTATCAGCTGGCAGATCACAATCATCAGCACCAGCAACGTGGTGTTGAGAAAGTAACGGGCGAAGGGAGCCGCGTTCCAGGCATTGATAAAATTCTGCAAGGTCAGCGGCGCAAACAGTGAAAAACTGCCCTGCGCAGAGGCCGGATGAATGGATACCCAGACAGCCACCAGCACCGGCAAAAACCACAGCAAAGCCGCCAGCCAGATGGCGAGGTTCAGGGAAAAACGGCTGAGAGAAAAACGATTCACTGATAGTGCGCCCTTTTATCCAGCAGATTAAATTTGATCAGCGCGATGACGGCGAGGATCACCAGCAGGACGACTGTCATGGCTGACGCGGCCGGCAAATCCCAGTAACTGAACGCTGTGCGGTAGATGTAAAAGAGCAACAAACTGGTGCTGTTATTTGGGCCGCCGTTGGTCATGGCAATCACCTGATCGACAATCCTGAAAGCATTCATCGAGGCATTGATCAGGATAAACAGCGTGGTCGGCATCAGTAACGGCCACTGCACGCGAAAGAAGAAATAGCGTTTTGATGCTCCTTCAATTTCAGCAGCTTCGGCAAGACGCGGATCGATTTGCTGTAGCGCCGCCAGATAAAAAATCATAAAGAATCCGGCTTCGCGCCACACGGAAACCGCCATCAGGCTGTAAAGCGCCGTGCCGGGCTCACCGAGCCAGTTGACCGCAGGCAGCGAAAACAGCGCCAGCAGCTTGTTGAGCAAGCCGAGTTGCGGCGTGTAGAAAAACAGCCACAGGTTGGCAATCGCCACCATCGGCAGCAGCGAGGGAATGAAAAACGCCGCGCGGGTGATGGCGTTACCGCGCAGGCGACGGTTCACCGCCAGCGCCATCATCAGCGCAAGAATGACCGACAGCGGGATGGTGATCACGGCATAAAGCAGGTTATTGCGCAGCGACAGCATAAAGATGTCGTCGTCGAGCAGTGCGCGGAAGTTATCCAGACCGACAAACTGCGCGGAATGCCCGCTGCGCGCGGCGCTGAACAGGCTTTCCCACACCGTCGCCATCGCCGGATAATGGGTAAACAACAGCAAAAAACAGAGCGCGGGCAACAGCAGCAGATAACCATAAAGCTGTAAAGACAGTCCGCGAGTGCGGGCGGCCGGTGCAACAGTGTGCAGGATGCTCATGCCGGTCCTTACTGATAAGGTTTCAGCAGGCGGTCGGCCTGTTTCTGCGCCGAACTCAGCGCGTCTGCCGGCGTTTTGGCCTGCGTCACGGCGGCTTCGATCGCGTGATTCAGCAGTTCCTGGATCTGTACGCTGTTATACGTCGACAGCTCCGGCTGGGAATATTTAAGCTGCTCACGCGCCACCAGCGCCTGCGGCACCTGTTTCACGTAATCCTGCATGACCGGCGTTTCCCAAGCGGCGGGTGATGTGGCGACGTAGCCTGTCGCGATACTCCAGCGAGCGGCCTGCTCAGGCGCAGAAACCCAGCGGATAAACGCCATGGCGGCTTTCTGCTGTTCCGGTGTGGTGTTTTTGAAAACGTACAGGTTGCCGCCGCCGGTCGGGCTGCCGCGCCGGGTTTTCTCCGGCAACATCGCCACACCGAACGGGAATTTGGCGTTTTCACGCACGGTAGTCAGGTTGCCGGTGGTGGTCACCATCATCGCCGTTTTACCGTCGATAAAGTCCTGCGGCGTGGTGCCCCAGGCAATAGTGCCTTTTGGTGATACGCCGTCTTTTTGCGACAAATCAGTCAGCCATTGCAGCGTCTCGACGTTAGCCGGCGTATCAAAGGTGACCGCCGTGCCTTTGCCGTTATCCAGATGGCTGCCGTTGGTGGCGGCAATCCCCTGGAAGTTCCAGTAACCATTTGGCGTTGAAGGAATTTCGATACCCCACTGCTTCACTTCATTACCGTCACGTACCACCAGTTTTTTGCCGAAATCCACCACCTGCTGCCAGTTTGCTGGCGGCGTATCGCCATTCAGCCCGGCTTTCTCAAACGCCTGTTTGTTCCAGTACATCACCACGGTTGAACGCTGGAACGGGATCCCCCACACCTTATCCTGAATATGGCGGATAAAGGCCGGATAAAAACCGTCGATCCATTTTTTGCCGTCTGCATCATTTGCCAGGTCACTGACCGGCAAAATCGCGCCCGCGTCGATCAGCGAATAGGCTTCAATGTCGCCAATCACCGCGATTTGCGGGGCATTGCCGCCACGGAACGCGGTCAGCGCTTTGGTGACTGTGGTGGCGTAATCCCCGGTATACACCGGCTGAATGCTGATATCCGGATGTGTTTTTTGGAAATCTTCCACCAGGGTATCCACGGTATGGCTGATTTTTCCGCCCACGGCGATCGGGTAATACATTTGTAATTTCACAGGATCCGCCGCAAAAGCCGAGGTTCCGGTGATTAAAAGCATCGCTGCGGTCAGACGTGAGAGACGGTGCGCAATAGACATGATGTTCCCTTCGGTAATAGTCGTTGTAAGAATAAAAGTGACTCAAAAAAACCTGCTACACGGCGACGCGGTTATCTGAAGGCTGGCAGGCTTGTTCCGCCTGATAACAGCGTTTTCCGTCCGCTGTGAAGAAAAAATATTGTGCGCCCGTCGCCCACTGCAACCCGACGGACTGGCCTTCGGCGTAGCGTTTCATCCCGGCGACTTTGACCGTCAGCGGTTGCGCATATCCGGCTAAGGCGCAGGCGATGAGAGTATCCGCACCCATGTATTCGTGGCTTATCACCTGCGCGGTCAGGCTGGCGTTTTCGGCGGCAATCAGCTGAATATCTTCTGCACGCAGCCCCAGACTGATAGCGTCCTGATGAAAATTTTCCACCACCGGCAAGGACATGGTGGCCAGATAATGGTGATGACCGCGGCGCTCTAACGGCAAAATGTTCATCGGTGGCGCCCCGATAAATTGCGCGGTAAAAATGCTGGTCGGGTTGTTATAGAGATTGTCCGGCGTGTCGTGCTGTTCGATACACCCGTCGTTGAGCAGAATGATTTTGTCCGCCATGCTCATCGCTTCGGTCTGATCGTGGGTGACGTACACCATCGTCAGGCCAAGTTTTTTCTGAATCGCACGGATCTCACGACGCATACTCTGACGCAGCTTGGCGTCCAGATTGGAAAGCGGTTCATCCATCAGACACAGCTTGTTATTGGCAATCACCGCCCGGCCCAGCGCCACACGCTGCTGCTGTCCGCCGGAAAGCTGCGCCGGAAGCCGGTCGAGCAAGGGTTCCAGCTCCATCAGTTTGCTGACTTCCTGTAACCGCGAAGCGAAATGACGTTTATCCTCGCCGCGCGCCCGCAATCCGAATAACAGGTTTTCGCGAACGTTCATGTGCGGAAACAGTGCGTAGGACTGGAACACCATAGAAAGCTTGCGCTGTGACGGTGTGAGCGCGGTCACGTCTGTGTGCTGGAAATAAATCGCGCCGCTGTCCGCGGATTCCAGGCCGGCAATCGTGCGCAGCATGGTGGATTTCCCGCAACCGGAAGGCCCCAGCAACGCAATGAAATCGCCCTCTTCCACATCAAAGCTGATGTCGTTGAGTGCCACTTTATTGCCCCAGGATTTTCGGATGTGGTGAAGTGATAAATAGCTCATGCCGCCGGTGTCTCTCTGACTCGTGATGGGCATAACCTATCGGGCTAAAATGACGCTTTTATGATGGGGAGATGACGGGAGAAATACAGCAAGGGTTAACTTGACCATCCATTCACGCTATAATACTCCGACAAATATTGCATAAGTCAGTTGAATGTATCGACATGGCGAGTGCTAAAGGAATATTTCTCAGGAGAGAAGATGAAGAAGTCACTGTTTATTCTGGCCGCCGCGATGACTCTGGGTGCCTGCAGCATGAATCAAGACACTACTGTGAAACAAAACGACCTGCAGCACCACCGCTTTGAACTGCTGAGTGTCGATGGTCAGACGGTTCCTGCGGCGCAGGGGCGTATTCCGGAAATCGAATTCGGCTCAAACATGCATGTTTCCGGCAAAATGTGTAACAACTTCATGGGTCAGGGCAAGCTGCAAAACAACGTGCTGACCGTGAAAGGCCTGGCGTCCACCATGATGCTGTGCCCGGATGAAAATCTGAATAAATGGGATCACGTGATCAGCGACGTTCTGAATAACGGCGCGGCAGTGACCCTGCAGGATCACAAACTGACCCTGACGCAGGGCAAACACCAGCTGGTATATCGTCTGAAAGACCGTATGTAAGAGCAGGTATGTCGTAGCACGAATGCAAAAACGCCAAACACCAGTTTGGCGTTTTATCAGGCTTTACAGAGTCCCTGCATCAGCGCGCCTTCAGAGCACTGACGGCCATTCGCCATCGAACACATGCCGACACGACTGCCATCAAGCTGCGGCGCCATTCGTAACTGGCCTCCCGCCATGGAACAGGCTGCATAAGCCGGGCTGTCTATATTAACGGTGCGCTGTCCGATATTAACGCTGTTGCCTTTTTGCACAACATCAGCCGAATCGTCGTGGCTGCTGCATGCGGCTAACACCAGCACACCCGCGGCCAGTAACACGCGAAACGCAGTGATCATCTGTCCTGCTCCTGAATATGACGGGGGAATTTTTTTCGAATCGCCATCATATCCGACGTTTTTCATCGCCGTCGAGCCCTCCGGAGAAATAACATCAACTTTTTCCTAAAAAAAGGGCGTATTTAAACACTCAGACACATTTTATTTCGCCTGGTTATTTCTTCTGCTAATAAAATTAACGGTTATTAACCTCTTTTCGGTCTACATACACTGGAAAATATAATCAACAAGGAGCCTTTTTATGCTGACAGATTTTCTCCTGCGTATTGCCCTCGCCGGAGCCCTGGGTGGCTTAATCGGTATTGAGCGTCAGCTGCGCGCGAAAGAAGCCGGATTACGCACCCATATTCTGGTGGGTATCGGTAGCGCGATGTTTATGATTGTGTCGAAATACGGTTTCGCCGATATCCTGATGCAAACCCACGTCAGTTTCGACCCCAGCCGTGTCGCCGCACAGGTCGTCAGCGGGATGGGTTTCCTCGGCGCCGGGACCATCATTATTCAAAAACAGATTGTAAAAGGCTTAACCACCGCCGCCGGTTTGTGGGTGACCGCCGCCATTGGTCTGGTGATTGGTAGCGGGTTGTACGAAATCGGTATATATGGCGCTTTCATGACCTTAATTGTGCTGGAAGTCTTTCGCCAGATCAGCAATCACTGGGTCGGCCATCACCATTTAATCGAAATACGCCTGATGCCGGAAAGCGTGCCTGCGGTGTTATTATCGTTACAGAAAATGCGTATACGTCCGGGTCATATCAAAGTGAATCAGCGCGACGAAGATGAAAGTAAATGTGAACTGGTTCTGGATGTGATCCTGCGACCGAAACAGAGCGTGGATAAATTGTACGAGGCGCTGATGTCGGTGAAAGGAATAAAACGCATCGATATTAATTAATCGCCGTTTGATTTCCTCATTCTCCTATTTAGCCGCTGCTGAGTGTTTGTTTTCTGGCAGCGGCTAATAAAAATCCTTACACCGCGGGTCATTGCGTAACCGGTTCAAAAATAGAGCGAAATAGCCCTGCACACAATCAGGATAAATCGATTAATCCGCCCTCTGCTAAGCTTTTATCATTCTTGCCAGCAAACCGAATTTCCTGCTGGCCGCAATTGTGAGCAACGCAAAAGGGTATTCCATGATCACCACTGACGGTAATAACGCAGTCGCTTCCGTGGCTTATCGCACTAACGAAGTGATTGCCATCTACCCGATCACACCAAGTTCCACCATGGCCGAAATTGCCGGTGCGTGGTCTGGCGAAGGAAAGCAAAATCTGTGGGGCGATGTCCCGACAGTAATGGAAATGCAGTCCGAAGCCGGGGCGATTTCTACCGTTCACGGCGCATTGCAGACCGGTGCGCTGTCGACCTCCTTCACCTCGTCGCAGGGTTTGTTACTGATGATCCCGACGCTCTACAAACTGGCCGGTGAGCTGACGCCGTTCGTGCTGCACGTCGCGGCGCGCACCGTCGCCACCCATGCGCTGTCGATTTTTGGCGATCATTCCGATGTGATGGCCGTGCGCCAGACCGGTTGCGCCCTGCTCTCTGCTGCCAGCGTGCAGGAAGCACAAGACTTCGCGCTGATTTCTCAGGTCGCCAGCCTCAACAGCCGTGTGCCGTTTATTCATTTTTTTGATGGCTTCCGTACCTCGCACGAAATCAACAAAATTGCCCCACTGAGCGATGACACGCTCCAGCAAATGTTGCCGCAGGCGCAGATTGACGCGCACCGCGCACGTGCCCTTTCGCCGGATCATCCGGTGATCCGCGGGACGTCTGCTAACCCGGACACCTATTTCCAGTCACGCGAAGCTACCAATCCGTATTACGACGCGACCTGTCAGCACGTTATCGACGCCATGAATGCGTTTGCCGCCCTGACCGGCCGCGAATATAAGCCGTTCGAATATGTCGGCGATCCGCAGGCAGAACGGGTGATCGTGCTGATGGGTTCCGGCATCGGCACCGCAGAAGAAGTGATTGAAACCCTGAATGCGCGCGGCGAGAAAGTCGGCGTGCTGAAAGTGCGTCTTTACCGTCCGTTCAGCGCCGAACATATGTTATCCGTGCTGCCGCAGACGGTGAAAAGCATTGCAGTGCTCGATCGCACCAAAGAGCCGGGCGCGCTGGCTGAGCCATTATACCTCGACGTGATGACCGCGCTGGCAGAAGCGTATAGCCGTGGCGAACGGGATTCGCTGCCAAAAGTGACCGGCGGACGTTACGGGCTGTCCTCTAAAGAGTTCGGCCCCGACTGCGTGATGTCGATATTCCGCGAGCTGTCACTCAGTCAGCCACGTCCGCGCTTTACCGTCGGCATTTATGACGACGTGACAGGCCTTTCCCTGCCGGTGGTGGAGGAAGATTTACCGCAGCACGCTTCGCTAGAAGCCCTGTTCTACGGGCTTGGCAGCGACGGTTCGGTATCAGCCACCAAGAACAACATCAAGATTATCGGCAACAGCACACCGATGTACGCGCAGGGGTATTTCGTTTACGACTCCAAAAAGGCCGGTGGTCTGACGGTGTCGCATCTGCGCGTCAGCGAGAAGCCGATCAAATCCGCGTATCTGGTCAGCCAGGCGCATTTTGTCGCCTGTCATCAGTGGCAGTTTATCGATCTGTATCAGATGGCAGAACGCCTGCGTCCGGGCGGTATTTTCCTGCTCAATACGCCGTTCAGCGCCGATGAAGTCTGGGCACGTTTACCGCTGGAAGTTCAGGCGACGCTTATCCAGCGCGAAGCCCGTTTCTATGTGATCAACGCCGCCAAAATTGCCCGCGAATGCAAACTCGGCGCGCGCATTAACACCGTCATGCAGATGGCGTTCTTCCACCTGACGCAGATCTTGCCGGGCGAACAGGCGCTGGCGGAATTGCAGGGCGCGATTGCCCGCAGCTACAGCAGCAAAGGCGAGGAAATCGTCACCCGCAACTGGATGGCGCTGGCGGCCACGCTGGAAGAACTGGTATCAGTGCCGTTACAGGCGATTCCGGAAAACCCGCGCAAACGCCCGCCGATTGTGTCCGACGCTGCGCCGGATTTCGTCAAAACCGTCACCGCCACCATGCTGGCCGGTCTTGGCGATGCCCTGCCGGTTTCGGCTTTCCCGCCGGACGGCACCTGGCCGACAGGCACCACGCAATGGGAAAAACGCAACATTGCCGAAGAAGTGCCGATCTGGAAGCCGGATTTGTGTACTCAGTGCAACCACTGTGTCGCGGCCTGTCCGCATTCCGCCATCCGCGCCAAAGTGGTTCAGCCGGAGTTTATGGAAGACGCGCCGTCTGCACTGCAATCTCTGGATGTGAAATCCCGCGACATGCGCGGCCAGAAATACGTATTGCAGGTTGCGCCTGAAGACTGCACCGGCTGTAATCTGTGCGTGGAAGTGTGTCCTGCAAAAGACCGTCAGGATCCGTCCATCAAAGCCATTAACATGGCAGACCGCATTGAGCATCTGGAAGAAGAACGCGCCAACTATGACTTCTTCCTCAAACTGCCGGAAATTGACAAAACCACGCTGGAACGTATCGATATCCGCACGTCGCAGCTGATCACGCCGCTGTTCGAATATTCCGGTGCCTGCTCCGGTTGTGGCGAAACGCCTTACATTAAACTGCTGACCCAGCTGTACGGCGATCGTTTGCTGATCGCCAACGCCACCGGCTGTTCTTCAATTTATGGCGGCAACCTGCCTTCAACGCCATACACCACCAACGCCGATGGCCGCGGTCCGGCCTGGGCAAACTCGCTGTTTGAAGATAACGCCGAATTCGGGCTGGGCTTCCGTCTGACTGTCGATCAGCATCGCCGTCGCGTGCTGCGTTTAGTCGCCTCGCTGGAAGAACATATTCCCGCAGAGCTGTTAGGCGGCCTGCGCGATGAGACGTCCACGCCGGAAGTGAAACGCGAACATGTCACGGCGCTGCGTAACATTCTGGCAGACATTGATACGCCGGATGCACGTCAGCTGGCGACCGACGCCGATTATCTGGTGGATAAATCTATCTGGCTGATTGGCGGCGACGGCTGGGCGTATGACATCGGTTTCGGCGGGCTGGATCACGTGCTGAGCCTGACGGAAAACGTCAACGTGCTGGTGCTCGATACCCAGTGTTATTCCAACACCGGCGGCCAGCAGTCGAAGGCCACGCCGCTTGGCGCGGTGACGAAATTTGCCGAACAGGGTAAACGGAAATCGCGTAAGGATCTGGGCGTCAGCATGATGATGTACGGTCATGTGTATGTGGCGCAAATTTCGCTCGGTGCGCAGCTGAACCAGACGGTGAAAGCCATTCAGGAAGCCGAAGCGTATCCGGGGCCGTCGCTGATTATCGCGTACAGTCCGTGCGAAGAACACGGTTACGATCTGGCGCTCAGCCATGACCAGATGAAACAGCTGACCACCACCGGTTTCTGGCCGTTGTACCGCTTCGACCCACGTCGCGTGGAAGAAGGTAAACCGGCACTGGCACTGGATTCAAGGCCACCTTCCAGTGGTCTGACGGATACGCTCAACAACGAGCAACGCTTCCGTCGCCTGAATTCCCAGCAGCCGGAAGTGGCAGAAATGTTGTATGCGGCGGCAGAGAAAGAGTTGCAGCAGAAATATGACTTCTTAGCCATGCTGGCCGGGAAAAGGGCGGAACCGGAGTCTTAAAACTGAAGCGCTGCCGCCCTTCCCGGGCGGCTTTTTTCATCGTAAATCACCCTGCTCGAATTCTGCTGAAATCACAGGTGAAGTTTCTTTAATTACTTAACGCGATTTCTCAGGCCAAATTTCTAAAGGGTACTAACATCGTTCCGGGAGCACGTCTCTCGTTCCAAAACTAAATTTTAGTGATCATTCACTGGCCTTCGCTCGCGAAGGCTTTTTTTTTATAATTTCTGCATCAGGCGATATCAATGTTCAGGACAGATATGAGACGCATATTGCCTGCCGTAAAACCTGACGCATTGAATAAATCACTGCCCTGAGCGTTATTTCATTCGTGTTAAACGGCGAACCAGGTCCATTTCTGCACGACGGAACGGAATGCCGTATTCATCCAGCACATCGTGAAACCACAAATGCGCATAATCGTGATTGCCCTTACGCACCGAGGGCCACGGCAGCGTGGTCTGCGTTTTACCGCGCACTAATCCCCACTGATAACAGCCCGCATTGAATGCGCTGAACAGCGGCAGTTGCTCCTCGAACACGCTGCCGACGTGGCGCGCCAGCCATTCGGTACATAACACCGGACGGTCAAATTTCTGCCAGAAACGCAACGCCTGCAAAAGTTTCGGCGTGGCGACGTAGGCGTGGAAACTGATGATATCGGAAAGTTTTGCCGCTTCGACATCAATGGGATGGGTGAAAAACTCGTTTTCCGGCTCATCCGGATCCTGCGAGAAATGCCATGCGCCGACAGTCAGCGGCTGAAGCGGATCTTCATCCCGCGCCCAGACAAACGCCTTTTGCATCAGTTCCAGCGCAAAGACTTCGAGTTTTTCATCGTATGACACTTCCTCAAGCCCGCTGGCAAAGGTGCCACGGTTGCCCGGCTCGTTATACAAATCCCAGATGGCGATACGTTCATCGGTGCGGAAATAACGGACAATATCGCGCACATAACGCTCCACTTCCGGCCACATATCGCGGTTACACACCACATCGCGCCCCGGACTGGCTGCCGCCTGGCTGTTATGTTTACCCGGTTCCGGCGCTTTTTGCGGTCCGAGGAACGGTTCGTCACCGGAGAACCCGCAGTCATCCATCAGCGTCAGCATCACTCTAATCTGATAACGGGCGGCAATCGCCAGAAACGCGTCAATGCGCGCCAGCAAACCGTCGCGATCATCCTGCCAGACAATAAACGGCAGATTGATGCGCAGCTGGTTGTAACCCGCCTCATGCGCCCAGCCGAGTTCCTGATCGATAGTTGGCGCATCAAAAGTCTCGCGCTGCCAGAGTTCCGTCCAGTTCACTGCCGTGCGTGGCAGATAGTTAAATCCACAAATCCAGCCTTGTTGCTGGCTCCACACGGATGCCTGCTCCCTGCTCCACTGCTGTTTCATTCATCGCTCCTGAAGTTAAATGCATTAACTGACATTATTAGCTGTCTTTTATTCTCTGCAGAGAATGGCTGCAAATTAATTGCTCAGGTTATGGAGTTGAGATCACACTCTTTTTACCTGATTTGCGCAGCTATCAGGGGATTTTAATGCGGTGACAAAGTGTGAAATTAAAATAGAGCGAAGGGATAAGCCGGAGTGAAAAATTCTATTGCATACAATGAGATAATTATATTGCACGTTTGTTACGGATAATAATATTAATCACCATAAATAATGGCGGAAATAACGGCAGTAAATAAGATGAATGATTAATGCTTTCCGGTTAAGGGGAATATCGGAGATGCAGATATTCCCCTTTGCAGAATCAGTCCAGATCCACGCCGTTGCTGGCGATCACTTTCTTGTACCAGTAAAACGATTTTTTTCTTTTTCTTTCCAGCGTGCCATTTCCGGCATCATCACGGTCGACGTAAACAAAGCCGTAGCGTTTACTCATTTCGCCGGTCGAAGCGGAAACCAGATCGATACAACCCCAAGAGGTGTAGCCGATCAGCGGCACGCCGTCGGTGATCGCCTCGCCCATCGCGTGAATATGCTCGCGCAGATAGCTGATGCGGTAGTCGTCGTTGATTTCACCTTGCGCGTTGATTTCATCTTTCGCGCCGAGGCCGTTTTCCACCAGGAATAATGGTTTCTGATAGCGGTCGTACATCATGTTCATGGTGATACGCAGGCCGAGCGGATCGATTCCCCAGCCCCATTCGCTGGCGTCGATGTAGGGGTTTTTCAGCGATTTGACGATGTTGGCCGCGCTGCTGTTGTTGTCGTTCATGTCTGCCGATGCGCAGCGTGAGGCGTAATAACTGAACGAGACGAAATCGACGGTGTTTTTCAGGATCTCTGCGTCGCCCGGTTCCGTCACCACGTTCACGCCCTTCTCTGCAAAGACCCGCCGGGTGTACGTCGGATATTCGCCGCGCGCCTGCACGTCGATAAAGAACAGGTTTTCGCGATCTTTCTGCAACGCTGCCCAGACGTCCGCAGGCTTGCAGGTTTGCGGATAAAAATTCCCGCCCGCCAGCATACAACCGACCTGATTTTGCGGATTCACTTCATGGGCGATTTTGGTCGCTAAAGCGCTGGCAACCAGCTCATGATGCGCGGCCTGATATTTCACCTGCTCCTGATTTTCACCTTCTTCGAAGACCAGACCCGCCCCGGAGAACGGGCTGTGCAGCAGAATATTAATCTCGTTAAACGTCAGCCAGTATTTCACCAGTCCGTCGAACGCCTCAAAGCAGGTACGCGCATAACGTGCAAAAAACTCGACCATTTTACGGTTACGCCACGACCCGTATTCGATCACCAGATGCATCGGCACATCGAAATGACACAGCGTGACCAGCGGTTCGATGCCGTACTTTTTGCATTCGGCAAACACGTCGCGATAAAACGCGATCCCTTCCGCGTTCGGTGTCAGTTCATCGCCGTTGGGATAAAGCCGGCTCCAGGCAATCGACGTGCGGAACACCGTAAAGCCCATTTCGGCCATCAGCGCGATGTCTTCTTTATAACGGTGATAGAAATCAATCGCCTGATGCGCCGGATAAAACTCGTCTTCTTTCAGTGAGAAACGTTTTTCCTGACCCGTTTTAACCGCCAGACGGTGCGCGCCGTGCGGGATCATATCGACCGTGGTCAGGCCTTTTCCTCCTTCAAAACTGCCACCCTCAGCCTGATTTGCGGCAATCGCGCCGCCCCATAAAAAACCTTCAGGAAATGCTGATGCTGCCATGAGAAATCCTCTCCTTTAATTTATTTAACTGCGCTCTGCGAAACCGCAAAGGCGGCGGGAACCGTTGATTCCGGCGCTGTATTTTTTGGCGCCACGGTTTCCACCGGAATATCTTCAAATCCGAGTAACAGCGTGGTGAAAAAGGAAATCACCACCGCGAGGATCATTACGCCCGCGACCCAGACAATGCTCATCGGGTTTGACGGGTCAAAGAACTGCACGCTGGTAAACAGCCCCGGCGACGCCATCGAATGGCTGGCAAGTCCGCCTAATCCGGCCACGCCACCGCAAATGAAACCACTGATTAAACAGGCGATCAGCGGACGTTTCAGGCGCAGCGCCACGCCGTACAGCGCGGGTTCGGAAATCCCGGCGACAATCGCCGATGCCGCCGCCGCCAGCGCCGTCTGACGCAGTTCCGGGTTTTTAGTACGCCATGCGACCGCCAGCGAAGAACCGCCCAGCGACAGGTTCGCGCCAATTTCCGACGGCATCACCATCCCTTCTTTGCCGGTTTCGGCGATGGTCTGAATAATGGTTGGCGTGAACACGCGGTGCATGCCGGTCATCACCAGCAGCGGCCAGGCCGCCCCCATAATGGCGACCGAAAGCCAGCCGAGATAACTGTGAACGGTGTACACCACCGCCGAAATCCCGGTACCGATCCAGATACCCAGCGGGCCAATCAGCATGATGGCGACCGGTGCCGCAATCAGCATGATCAGCATCGGTTTGAGGAAGTTTTTGGTCACTACCGGCGTAATACGATCGACCCATTTTTCGATGTAAGACAGCAGCCAGGTCATGCACAACGCGGGAATAACCGTGTAAGTGTATTTCACCGCCGTCACCGAAATACCGATAAATTCGACTTTCTGTCCCTGCGCCGCTTTCGCCATTAAATCGATAAATGCCGGATGCACCAAAATCCCGGCAATGGCAATCGCCAGCGACATATTGGTTTTGAATTTCACTGCCGCCGACGCCGCCACCATCACCGGCAGGAAGAAGAACGCGCCGTCGCCGATGGTGTTGAGGATAATCAGCGTTGAGGCCCCCTTGTCGAAGACGCCGGTCATATCCAGGATCATCGCCAGCAGTTTGACCATCGAGCCACCGATAATCGCCGGGATCAGCGGTGACATGGTGCCGATCAGCGCATCCAGAATGCCGGATCCAATCCGTTTGAGCGTGATTTTGCTTTTGTCCGGCGCGTCATCACTGGCCGCAGCAAAGCCTTCCGGCAGCAGTTTCAGCACTTCAGCGTAGGCCTGAGAAACGTTGTTACCGATGATTACCTGACACTGTTTTTCATTGCGCACCACACCCATCACGCCGGTAATGGCTTTCAGCGTGGCGGTATCGACGGCAGATTCGTCATTCAGCACGAAGCGCAGGCGTGTCATGCAGTGCGTCACTGCTGCCACATTCTCTGCACCACCGATTGCCGCGACAACCGACTGTGATATTGCTGCAAAATTTTTAGACATGAGAACAACTCTCTCGGATTCATAGGGTTATGAATGTTTTTCAGAAGCCCTGGCTTCTGTGAAACCGCTTTTTATGCAACGTACTGGTTCTTTTCTGAAAGGCTGTGAAACGATAGGTAACCGGTTTCATACGAGAATGTGCAGTTCTATTCCTGACATCAATAAAAATCTGCAACGCTGTTTTATTTTTGTGATGGCGATCTCCCGCTGGCGTTGAGCCGGGCTCAATTCATCGCAAAACGCGCGGAATGTGTAGAATGACGGATAATTTTTCTTTTTGGGGTGCGGCTGATGTCAACAATGCAGGAAGTGGCTAATAAAGCAGGAGTTTCCAAAGCCACCGTTTCCCGAGTGCTTTCCGGTAAGGGATATGTGAGCCAGGAAACCAAAGATCAGGTGTTTAAAGCGATTGAGGAAGCGGGCTACCGGCCAAATCTGCTGGCACGGAATCTGGCGACCAGCAAATCCATGTGCATCGGACTGGTGGTCACCAACACCCTGTATAACGGCAATTATTTCAGCGAGTTAATCTCACAGGCGGCAAAAAAACTCGATGCCAACGGACGTCAGCTGATCCTGGTCGATGGCAAACACAGCGCCGAAGAGGAACGCGAAGCCATTCAGTTTCTGCATGATTTGCGCTGCGACGGCATTATTATTTATCCGCGCTTTTTATCCGTCGATGAAATGGATGACATCATCGATAAATATAATAAGCCGGTGATGGTAGTGAACCGTAAATTACGAAAACATCAGAGCCACTGTATTTATTGCGATCACAAAGGTTCAGGTCTCCAGGCCACCAATGCGCTGATTGAGCGCGGCCATCGCAATATTGCTTTTATTACCGGCTCGATGGATTCCCCGACCGCGATTGAGCGCCTGTCAGGTTATAAAGAGGCGCTGATGGCAGTTGGTTTACCAATAAATGATGCACTGATTATCCCCGGTAAATGGTCAGCAGCCAGCGGTGCCGCCGCCGTAGAAGCCCTGCTCGCCGCCGGTCAGACATTCAGCGCCATTCTTGCCAGTAACGATGAAATGGCGATCGGCGCGATGAAGAAACTGAATGATGACGGAATTGCCGTCCCCGCCGATGTTTCGGTGATCGGGTTTGATAATATCCCGACTGCGGCGTTTCTTATTCCGGCGCTGTCGAGCGTGAAAGATCCGGTCAGCGATATGGTCAGTGAAGTCATCAGCCAGATTATTTCCATGCTCGATGGCGGTTATTTGTCCGAACAGAATAAGTTTGTATCAGAGCTTATTTTGCGGGAATCGGTGACGAGCGGACCGGCTCTTCCTTAAGCTTTCCGTAAACGCGGTTTAAATTATCCGTTAAACACCACCGATTAAGCCTTTTCCGAATTGTCGTTTATCCCTTTGCCCTGCATTGTGCGCGTGAACATGATCCACCGTCATGACGGGACACAGGAAACAAAAATGAAAAAATCTGGAATGGTTGTTCTTTGCGCAGCGCTGCTGGTTGCGAGTGTCAGCGTCTTTGCTGAAGGCCCGCATCAGCCGCCGGTTAAAGAGCCGCAGCCGGTACATAAAACGCACAAGCCGGTTGTTCATCATCAGCCTGCGCATCACAAAGCTAAACCGGTGCCGGTTCATCACAAGGTGAAACCAAAGCCGGAGATGAATAAGCCCGAACATCGCGGCTAAACAATTTCATGACAAGCCGCACACTGTTGCGGCTTTTTTGCATGCTGATTAAACACGTGTAACGCCTGAACGTTGTGTGCCTTTTTATTAAAGTTACTTCCCCGTCTGCCGATAACTTCCGTGCTATTTAAAACCCAAAGAGTGAATTTCACTTAAGGCCGATCTTTTTGCTAAATACGCTTAAATTTAAGCACGTTAGAAGCAAAATTTGGCGAAGTAAGAATTATCTTATGCTAACGTTTCATCCGCACATCACAGCAAAAATGCGTCGGGACAGGCGCACTATTTAGCCGGACTTTAGTACGGAAGGATCCCCGTAAAGGCGGCAGGCTAGCAGGCAAAATAAAATGAGCGAAGATTCTGATGTATTGTATCGGTTGCTGGTTCAGCGCGTAGAAGACTACGCGATTTACATGCTTAAACCCGATGGCATTATTGCGAACTGGAATGCCGGTGCGCAGAGGGCAAAGGGTTATACGCCCGAGGAAATAGTCGGAAAGCATTTTTCGTGTTTTTACACCGAAGAAGACCGCAAAAGCGGCTGGCCACAGCACGGCCTGGAAACGGCGCGCGAGACCGGCCGCTATGAATCCGAAGGCTGGCGACAGCGCAAAGATGGCACTCTCTTCTGGGCGCACATCATTATTGAAGCGTTGCGTGAAGCCGGTGAAATCATAGGTTTTGCCAAAATCACCCGCGATGTGACAGAACGTCGTGAAGCCGAACAGGCATTGTTACAGGCCAAAGAACTGGCTGAATCTAACAGTGAGCAACTTGCTTCCCTTTCGCAGTTTCTGAATACGGTCATCGCCAATATCCCGTCATCCGTGATTGTTGAGAATGCGGTTTCCCGCGAGATCTTACTGGTTAACCGTCAGGCAGAACGTTTACTGGGCATTTCACGTAAAAAAATGCTCGGTAAACGTCCGCAGGATTGCATGGGTTCAGGGCTAAGCACCTTTATCAATAAGCAGTCGGACGAGTGTCTGCGCGCAGAAGGTGTTCACCGCAGCGAACAGCAATTGCTGACCGCCATCGGCGACCGCACGTTACAAACCACCAGTTCGGTGATCCGCGGCAACGATCCGCAGACCAGCTACGTGATGATGATTGCCGACGACGTGACGGATCAACAGGCTGCACATGCCCGAATTCATCATATGGCGCATCACGATAATCTCACCAGCCTGCCGAACCGCATACTGTTCAGCCAGCGTCTGAGCGAAGCCCTGCAACGTGACAGTTGTAGCCATAGCCACACCGCCACGCTGTGTCTGGATCTCGATAACTTCAAAAACGTCAACGACGCACTGGGCCATCAGATTGGTGATGAACTGCTGCGCGCGATTTCCAAACGCCTGCGCATGACGCTGCGTGATGACGATACGCTGGCGCGCATTGGCGGCGATGAATTTGCCGTGGTGCTGCCGGGACTGAAAGACATTTCAGCGGCACATCAGATTTCTAAACGACTGATTGAATCAGTGCGCCCGCCAGTGATCATCGACGGCCATTCGCTGTCTGTCGGTCTGAGCATTGGTATTGCGCTGGCAGATTCGGCAGAAAACACCCCGGATCAGTTACTGCGTTGCGCAGATATGGCGCTGTACGAAGCCAAACGTAATGGCCGTAACCGCTACGAAGATTTCCGAATCGAAATGGATGCCGCCGCCCGCAAACGCCGCGTGGTAGAAATGGATTTACGCGATGCGATTACCTGTAATCAGCTGCGTCTTTATTATCAGCCGATCACCGATGCACGTCATGATGCCGTCATCGGATATGAAGCGCTGATGCGCTGGCAGCATCCGGAAAACGGGCTGATTATGCCGGTCGATTTCATTCCGATTGCGGAAGAAACAGGACTGATCCACAGTCTTGGCTCATTTGCCTTGCACGAGGCCTGCCGCGAAGCCACCACATGGAAAGGCAATCAGACGGTTGCGGTAAACCTTTCGCCGATCCAGTTTAAAAACAGCGGGCTGGTGTCTGTGGTGGAATCTGCGCTGGAAGCCTCGGGGCTGGATCCGTCGCGTCTGGAAGTCGAAATCACCGAATCGGTGTTGCTCGATAACACACTGGGAAACATCAGCATCCTGCGCAAACTGAAGGCGCTCGGCGTGCGCATTGCACTGGATGATTTCGGCACCGGTTATTCGTCGCTGAGTTATCTGCGCTCCTTCCCGTTCGACAAAATCAAAATCGACCGCTCGTTCATCAATGACATGCAGGACAGTCGCGAAGCACTGGCGATCATCCGCGCCATCACTGGCATGAGCCGCAGTCTGGACATTCAGACCACAGCAGAAGGCGTGGAAACCGACGAGCAGTTCCGGCGTCTGAAAGAAGAAGGTTGTACGTTGTTCCAGGGATATTTCTTCGGACGGCCTCAGCCCTCAGAGTCAAGACTGGTTGGGTTTGCACCCCTCTGATGATAGGTATTAGACACGGGTTTTGTCGGGAGTGATCGGGGGAACAGCGGTATATATGGCTGTTATTTCTGACGATAACCCCAAACAAAGACCGTGGGTTGCCACCCACACTGGCCCTAAGAGGCGCCTGTCGCCGCGCCTCTTAGGAATCTCCGGCTCTTTTACTGCGCGCTCCGCTCGCTGGCTATGTTTCAGGTATCGCAGCGACAGGCTGGAAATCTTGCCGCTTCGCGATACCCTCTCTCGGTCCCGGAGCCTTGGGTCTCCGGGCCGCTCCGTTCGGCAAGATTTCTGAATCGCCCGCACGATCTTAAATTCAAAGGCAGATTATTTTGGGTTTTGCCCTGGCTACTCTGCGAAAACCTGACCAGTACTCACAAACTTGCAGACGAAACCACTGCCCGTGTCCGCTACGACTTGCGAATTATTCCTTAATACCCCGCCCGACCCTTTCCTTCTTTGGTGAAGCAACCATATAGCGAACCATTAGCCAACTTATTACGCTTATTTGATCTACTTCTCATACCGCCACACCACGCACCATTACGATCCGTTAACATTAATTTAACGCACCACGCGTGTGCATATCAGCCATATATCAACACCTTATAAATACTGAAAGCGATCTTCCAATTAAAGTGTGTAATTTTTAGTCGTTTGAAATTAAAAACAAATTTCCCGTTCTGCCTAAGTTTCTCATGAACCATTAAAAAATTGGTTCAGAAAATGCAAAGGACTGATTAACGATTTTATTCCCAGCGGGAAACTGAAATATGCCAACAAATTCCGGGGCGCTGTCCCCTTCTAACGGGACCTCGAACTCAGCACTGGAACAGCTGCGTCAGCTGATACAGCAGCATCCCGATCAGACTCAGCCGTTACCGGCGGAACGCGATCTGATGCAAATGTTTGACGTCGGCCGCCGTGAAATCCGCCGGGCGCTGGATGTGCTGGCAGAAGAAGGCCGTGTGTGGCGCAAACAGGGGAAAGGCACGTTTATCGGGCCGAACGGTCCTGCGCAGCCGCTGAGTTTACAGACGTTACCGAAGCAATCGAACTTGCAGGAAGTGATGGAAGCGCGTTTGCAGCTAGAACCGGGGCTGGCGAAATACGCCGCACTGCGCGCCACGCCGGAACAGATACAGCTGATGCGCCGTTTGCTCGACAAGGTGAAAACCATGTCGCGCGGCGATCCGGATCAGATTGAACTGTGGGACAGCGCATTTCACCGCGCAATTGCCGATGCCGCCGGTAACCGGCTGTTACTTGGATTGTTCGATGCCGTCGATGCCATCCGCCGTGATCCAAGCTGGCTGGCGGTGCGTAACGCCGCACGAAATCAGGAGCGCCTGAACCGTTACGACGATCACCATGAGCGCATCGTAGAACACATCGCCGCACGCCAGCCCAAAGAGGCCGCCAGAGTCATGCGCGAGCACCTTCTGGCGCTGCAACAGGCGTTTCTTTCCACCCTGAATGATGATGACGAGGATTTTACTGATGACTGACCCGGCCAAACCCGTCACGCCGCTGTTACATATCAGCGACCTGCGGGTGCAGTTTTCCGGCTCCCCCGCGACCGTGCTCGACGGCATTTCCTTGCAGCTGGAAGCCGGTAAAACGCTGGCGCTGGTCGGGGAATCCGGTTGCGGCAAAAGCGTGACATCGCTGGCGCTGATGGGGCTATTGCCTGCCAGCGCCAATGTGTTGCAGGGCGATATCCGCCTGAATGACACCTCGCTGCTCGGGCTATCTGAACGCCAGTACGCAGACCTGCGCGGTCTGGAGCTGGCGATGATTTTTCAGGAACCGATGACCTCACTCAATCCGGCGCTGACACTCGGCGATCAGCTCGCTGAAGCCGTAGTGCGTCATCAGGGTGCGGATAAAAAACAGGCACGAATGCAGGCGCTGGAAATCCTGAAAAAGGTGCAAATTCCTGCGCCGGAATTGCGGATGGACGCTTATCCGCACCAGCTTTCCGGCGGTATGCGCCAGCGGGTGATGATTGCGATGGCGCTGATCAACCGTCCGCAATTGCTGATTGCCGACGAACCGACTACCGCGCTGGACGTCACCATTCAGGCGCAGATCCTCGCCCTGCTCAACCGCATTCAGCAGGAAACCGGCAGCGCATTATTGCTGATCACCCATGACCTCGGCGTGGTGGCGGAAGTCGCTGACAGCGTGGCGGTGATGTATGCCGGACAAATCGTCGAACAGGGTCTGGTGGCCGATATTTTCAATAATCCGCAGCATCCGTACACCATCGGGCTGATGGGATCGATGCCGTCGCTGGCCTCGCGTCAGGGCGCGCTTTCCACCATTCCCGGCGCCGTACCGTTGCCGAAAGACATGCCGAAAGGCTGCCGGTTTTCGACGCGCTGTCCGTTTGCCGATGCGCGCTGCCATCAGGAACGTCCGGCGATGCGTCCGCTGCATCAGTCTTCGCACCACGTCGCCTGTTTTTATGCGCCGCTGGAAAATTTTTTTGCCCTGTCCGCTGAAGGAGCCTGCGCATGAGTCTCGCACCCCGCCCCATTCTGGAAGCCGCCGGGCTGACCAAAGTCTTCAAAGGCCCTTCAACGCTGTTCACGAAACCCAAAATCGTGCAGGCGGTGGATCGCGTTTCGCTGCGCGTCTGGCATGGCGAAACGCTGGCGATTGTCGGCGAATCCGGCTCGGGAAAATCGACCCTTGGACGTCTTTTATTACAGTTACTCAGCGCCACCGACGGCGACGTGTTTTATGAAGGCGAAAACCTGAAACTGTTTTCTGCTGACCAGATGAAAAAGCTGCGCCGCGACCTGCAAATCATTTTTCAGGATCCGTTTGCCTCGCTCAACCCGCGCATGACGGTAGAAGAAATCGTTGGCGAACCCCTGTGGTTGCACAACATCGTCAGCGGCAAAGCGGACAGGCAGGCCAAAGTGCGCGAACTGCTGACCACCGTCGGCCTGCCCGCCGCATTCAGTAACCGTTATCCGCATGAGTTTTCCGGCGGTCAGCGCCAGCGTATCGGCATTGCGCGTGCGCTGGCGTCATCGCCAAAACTGCTGCTGGGTGATGAGCCGGTGTCGGCGCTGGATGTGTCGGTACAGGCGCAGGTAGTCAATCTGCTGGAAAATCTTAAACAGCAGTTTGGCCTGACTATGATCGTCGTCGCGCACGGTCTGGCGGTGATCCGCCATATGAGCGACCGCGTGGCGGTGATGTACCTCGGGCAAATCGTCGAACTCGCCAGCACCGATGACATTTTCGACCAGCCGCTGCATCCGTATACCCAGGCGCTGATCGCTTCCGCGCCACAGCTCGCGCCGGGGGTGAAACGTCCGGTCCCACTGCTGCAGGGCGATATGCCCAATCCGGCCAATATGCCGACCGGCTGCCGTTTCCATACCCGCTGCGCCTACGCCACCGACGAATGTCGTCTGGTGGAGCCGCAACTTGAAACCGTCAGTGACAACCGCATGGTGGCCTGCCACCGCTGGAGCGAACTGCAACGGGATCGCACTTCGGTGCTGGTTCCGCCGCCGTCCGCCGCTTTCACCTTACGGCGTGCGCTGTTTGAACAAGCGAGCCAGAACCGGCTTTCACTTTCCACTCCGACATCAACTCTGGGAACCCGACCATGAAATTTGCACCCCGCTTAACTGCCTGCATTCCGGCCTTCATGTTGCTGACGTCTGCGGGCCTCACCCATGCGGAAAGTACCCTGCGTATCGGCCTTGGCAGCGATCCTGACATGCTGGATCCGGCCACGGCGCGCACCTATTACGGGCGTTTCGTGTTCAGCGCCATGTGCGAAAGGCTGGTGGATGTCGATCAGCATCTGCAAATCGTACCGGGTCTGGCGAAAGACTGGGCATACAGCGAGGATGGCAAAACGCTGACCCTGAATTTGCGCGAAGGCGTGACCTTCCAGGACGGCGAAAAATTCGATGCGCAGTCGGTGAAATACAACATCGAACGTTATCTGACGCTGCCGGGTTCTTTGCGTAAAAGTGAGCTGTCCTCGGTTGAATCCGTGGAAGTCACCGCGCCGTACACCGTGGTTTTCCATCTGAAAACGGCAGATGCCGCGCTGCTGATGCAACTGACTGACCGCGCGGGCACCATGATGGCGCCAGAGGCAACGGCCAAGGGCAACGTAGCCGCGCATCCGGTCTGTTCCGGCCCGTATGAGTTTGTCAGCCGCGTTCAGCAGGATCGCATCGTGCTGAAACGGTTTGAGAATTACTGGAACAAAGCCGCGTATCACTTCGATAAAGTGGTGTTCCTGCCGATCCCGGATGCGTCCGTGCGCCTGGCTAACCTGCGTGCGGGTGATCTGGATATCACCGAAGGTATTGCCGCCAGCGACACCGCCACGGTGAAAGCCGACAGCAATCTGCAACTGGCCAGCACCACTGGCCTGGGGTATATGGGGCTGACAACTAACCTCGCCAACGGCACCGCCAACACCAATACACCGCTGGCGAAAGATGCCCGTGTACGTCAGGCATTATCGCTGGCGATTGACCGCGACGCATTGAATCAGGTGGTGTTCCAGGGGCAGTACACGCCGGCGAATCAGGCCTTCTCGCCTGCCAGCC
Source organism: Rahnella sp. JUb53 (assembly GCF_004346065.1). Classification (NCBI taxonomy): domain Bacteria; kingdom Pseudomonadati; phylum Pseudomonadota; class Gammaproteobacteria; order Enterobacterales; family Yersiniaceae; genus Rahnella; species Rahnella sp. JUb53. The sequence continues at coordinate 240,014 of NZ_SLYT01000006.1, read as the reverse complement.
CGTATCACGCCGACATTCCGGTGCCAAAACGCGATATCGAAAAAGCCAAAGCGCTGCTGGCGGAAGCCGGTGTGAAAACGCCGCTGACCATTGATTTCCTGGTCGCCAACAACCCGACGTCCCAGCAGGTTGCGCAGGTGCTTCAGGCGATGGTCAGCGAAGCGGGCATCAACCTGAATCTGCAAATGACCGAATACGCCACGCTGCTGGATCGCCAGCAAAGCGGTGAATTCAAAATGAGCATGTCCGGCTGGTCAGGACGCCCGGATCCCGACGGTAATATCTTCTCGTTCCTCAATACCAAAGGCGGTCTGAACGATGGCAAATACAGCAATCCGCAGGTTGACCAGTGGTTGCAGGAAGCCCGTCTGACCAGCGATGTGGAGAAGCGTAAAGCCCTCTACAAACAGGTCGTCGTACAGGAAAACCTCGACGATCCGCTGGTGTATCTGTACTTCGAACCGCGCATTTTCGGTATCAACAAGAAAGTGACCGGTTTCGTGCCTTACGCCGACGGGCTGATCCGTTTGCAGGGTCTGGCGCTGAACAAGTAATTGCCTGAGGAAAGACAATGTTAGAACTGGTGGTGAAACGGCTGATTTCAGCCATACCGACGTTGTTTCTGGTCACGCTGATGGTGTTCTCTTTGCAGAAATTGCTGCCGGGCGATCCGATCACCGCGATGGCTGGCGAGGAACGGGATCCGGCAGTCATTGCGCAGTTACGCGAGCAATACCATCTGAATGATCCGATCCCCAGCCAGTATTTCCACTGGGTCGGCAACGCGCTGCGCGGTGATTTCGGCACCTCGCTGCGCACTCAGGAACCGGTGTTACAGCTGATCGCCAGCAAACTGCCGGTGACGCTCGAACTGTCGCTGCTGGCGATGATTGTGGCGCTGATCATCGGCATCACTATGGGCGTGCTGGCGGCGGTGAACAAAGGCACCTGGATAGATAACGGCACCAATTTTCTGGCGCTGTCGGGGATTTCGATCCCCCATTTCTGGCTGGGTGTGCTGCTGATTATGCTGTTCTCGGTGAAACTGCACTGGCTTCCGGCGTCCGGTTACGTGCCGTTCTCAGAAGATCCGCTGCAAAACCTGAAAACCATGCTGCTGCCTGCGGCGGTGCTCGGTACCGGCCTTTCCGCCACGCTGATGCGCCATACGCGTGCGGCGATGATTGCAGTGCTGAAAGCCGATTACATCCGTACCGCCCGTGCCAAAGGACTGCTGCCGAAAAAGGTGATCATGAAACACGCGCTGCGCAATGCGCTGGTGCCGATCATCACGCTGACGACCTTGCTGTTCGGCGAACTTCTGGGCGGCGCGGTGCTCAGCGAGCAGGTATTCACCATTCCGGGCTTTGGCAAAATGATTGTCGATTCAGTGTTTAACCGTGATTACGCCGTGGTTCAGGGCGTGGTAATGGTGGTCGCGGTCGGTTTTCTGCTGATGAATCTGCTGGCCGACGTGTTGTATGTGCTGGTCAACCCACGTATGCGGAGAGCCTGAGATGACTGTATCTGTGATTTCCGTGACAACGTCACTCTCGGTTCGCGAACCTAACCGTGTGCTGCGCAAATTTTTGCGTAATAAAAGCGCGGTGATTGGCGCAGTACTGGTCGTCACCTTCGCCCTGCTGGCTTTACTTGCACCGTGGATTTCACCGTTTGATCCGATCAAAGCTGATTTCATGGCAGTGCGTAAAGCGCCTTCTGCCCTGCACTGGCTGGGTACCGATGAGCTGGGCCGCGACATTTTATCGCGCCTGTTCTGGGGGGCACGCACGTCGCTGATGGCCGGTTGTGTGTCGGTGATTATCGCGATTGTGATTGGCGTGCCGCTCGGCCTTATCGCCGGTTTCTGGCAAGGCTGGCTGGACAGCGTGATTTCCCGCGTGGTTGAGGCGCTGCTGTCGTGTCCGTTTCTGGTGCTGGCGATCGCGCTGGGCGCGTTCCTCGGTCCGAGTCTGGGCAATGCGATGATCGCCATCGGACTTTCCGCCATGCCGATTTTCGCCCGCCTGACGCGAGCGCAGGTGATGAGTATCCGCAACGAGGAATACATTGAAGGCGCGCGGGCGATTGGTCTGCCCGACCGCTGGATCCTCTGGCGCTATGTGCTGCCGAACGTGCTGTCACCGATTCTGGTGCAGGCGACGCTGGCGATTGCCTCGGCGATCATCACCGAAGCCAGCCTGTCGTTTCTCGGCCTCGGCCAGCAACCGCCGGGCGCCTCCTGGGGTGCGATGCTTAATACTGCGCGCAGTTTCCTCGAGCAGTCGCCGTGGATGTCGATTTTTCCCGGTCTGGCGATTTTCCTGACCGTACAGGGTTTCAATTTGCTGGGTGACGGGCTGCGTGATGCGCTCGACCCGCGTTCTGAATAAAACATTTGCCGCTTTTTTAAGGAAGAAACATGTCTGAGAATTACGATTTTAACGTAGCTTATCCGACCCTGCGTCCGTCGATGATGGGGGCTAATGCGGTCTGCGCGTCACAACCGCTGGCCGCACAGGCCGGTATGAAAATGCTGATGCTGGGCGGAAATGCCGCCGATGCCGCCATCGCCACCGCCATCGCGCTGACCGTGCTTGAACCGAGCGGCAACGGCGCAGGCAGCGACGCGTTCGCTATTATCTGGGACGGCAAAAAAGCCCACGGACTGAACGCTTCAGGCCGCTCACCCGCCGCGTGGACACCGGACTATTTCGCCGCTAAAGGTCTGGACGCCGTGCCGACTTACGGCTGGGATGCCGTCACCGTACCGGGCGCAGTCTCCGGCTGGGTGGCGCTGGCAAAACGCTTCGGTACCCTGCCGCTGACCACGCTGGCACAGCCGGCGATTGATTATGCCCGTAACGGTTTTCCGGTATCGCCGCTGATTGGCCGCCTGTGGGAAATCGCGGTCAAAAAACTGCATAACCAGCCGGGCTTCATGGAGTGTTTCGCGCCCGAAGGTCGTGCGCCGAAAATCGGTGAAATCTTCCGTAATCCGGCACTGGCGGATTCATTAGAGCTGATCGCCAAAACCGAAGGCGAAGCGTTTTATCGCGGTGAACTGGCAGAAAAAATGGTGGCGAACAGTCAGGCCCACGGCGGCGCGCTGACGCTGGACGACCTGGCGAATCACAAAGCCGACTGGGTGGAAACCATGCAACAGTCTTTCGCGGGCGGATCCGTTCATGAACTACCACCGAATGGTCAGGGTATCGCCACGCTGATCGCACTGGGCATTCTCGACAAACTGGATATCGGCAGCCAGCCGGTGGACTCGGTCGAAACCACGCACCTGTGCATTGAAGCGATGAAACTGGCGCTGGCGGATTTGGATCAGCACGTCACCGACAGCGAGCATATGTTCTTCGATCCGCAACTGTTCCTTAACGACGATTACCTGGCTCAACGCGCGAAACTGATCGACCGCAGCAAAGCCAGCGACGTGACCTACGGCGCACCGCGTCCGGGCGGCACCGTGTATCTGACAGCGGCCGATTCCAGCGGCATGATGGTCTCTTTCATTCAGTCGAATTACATGGGCTTTGGTTCCGGCGTCGTGGTGCCGGGCACCGGTCTCAGCATGCAAAACCGTGGCTGTGGATTTACTCTCGACACGGCACATGCCAACTGTGTCGCACCGAATAAACGCACGCTGCATACGATCATTCCGGCCTTTGCACAGGACGCCGCAGGTAAACCGCTGATGTCATTTGGCCTGATGGGCGGTCCGATGCAGGCACAGGGACATCTGCAACTGGCGCTGCGCGTGATGCTGTATAAACAAAATCCGCAGGCCGCGATAGATGCGCCACGCTGGCGGATCAACGGCGGGCGTCAGGTGGCGATCGAATCGACGTTCAATCACAATACGCTGGCTGCACTGCGCGCGATGGGGCATGAGCTGATCGTCGAAGACCCGCTCGGGGGCCATTCATTCGGCGGCGCGCAGGTAATTGTCACTAATCCGGCAGGCGGCTATCTGGCGGGCACCGAATCGCGCAAAGACGGACAGGCGCTGGTGATGTAGTTTTGGTTTTCCTTCCTCTTTTATGAGAGGAAGGAATTAATCCGCCTTTGTGACTTCCCTTCCAAATATTCGCTAAATCTATGTAATTCGATCCCATCGCTATAAAAAGTTGAAACAGCGTTCTATAAATGGAGTGTTGAGTACTTTGCACTTTCATATGGAGAACGAATGTATGACCAGTCCACTGTTTCATGGCGTGATCCCACCTGTCGCGACAATCCTGAATGAGAACGAGCAGCTTGACCGTCAGGGGATGGCGCGTCTGATTGATTTTACGATTGCAGGCGGCGTAAACGGCCTGTTTTTTCTCGGCAGTGCCGGGGAATTTGCGCATATGTCACAGGCGCTGCGTCACGAAGTGGCGGAGTTCTGTACTCAGCATGTCGCAGGACGCGTTCCCGTTCTGATTGGCGCAGCGCATCCGGGCACAGCAGAAACGCTGGCGTTCGCGCAGCACGCGAAAAGCATCGGCGCGGACGGCGTGGTGGTGGTGAATCCTTATTACAATCCGGTGACTGAAGAAGCGCTGTATCTGCATTACCGCACGATTGCTGAAAACGCGGGTTTACCGGTAATTATGTACAACTATCCGGGGCTGACCGGGCAGCCGTTGCCCGTCAGTCTGATCAAACGTCTGGCGCTGGAATGCCCGAACATTGTCGGCCTGAAAGACACCGTCGACAGCCTGAACCACATCCGCGAAACGATACAGGCCGTGAAACCTGAGCGCCCTGATTTCGCGGTGTTCTCCGGGTACGATGAATATCTGTTCGGTACGCTGATCCTCGGCGGCGATGGTGCAATCCCCGCCAGCGCCAATTTCGCCCCGCAGCTGACCTGCGGAATTTACCGCGCCTTTAAAGAGAAAGATTTCGCCACCGCCGTCGCACTGCAACAACGGTTGTCATTTCTGCCGCCGCTTTACACGCTGGATACGCCAATTTATAACGTCATTAAATACGCCATTTCACAGGTCATCAGCGGAATGCCGGTGCATTCACTCAAACCGGCTCTGCCGCTGAGCAATGACAAACAGAAAATTGTGCGTGAGATTTTGAAACAAGCGGGTGTCAGCGTCGTCTGCTAAACCCCCTCCCGGCCTCCCCTGAACAGCGGGAGGCAAAAACCCTCAATCTAAATCGAAATCATTACTATTCCGCTTTAATATTCGTTACTCTATTCCCATGATTTACCAAGCCGAATGACTTCATAACGCAATGATGCAAACACTCCTCGACAGTTTCCGCGAAACGCCTGTGAGCTGGGTCGCCGACACTTTCAAACCGATGTCGCCGCTGGTGACTAACGCCGTGCCGATGTCGCATCTTACGACGGCGGAAGGTTGTGCCAGCGTGCTCAAACGCTATCTGGACGCCAATGCGGCCGATGCCGCGAAGTGCGATACACGCCGGGCGCGGATCTCGATGTGGTCACAATGGTATTTCGCCACCCTGCTGCCAAGCTGGGTGATCGTCTCCTTGCGCCATGGCTGGCAGTTACCAATCGCTGCTGAAAATGTCTATCTGTGTATGCAGGAAGAAGGCTTACCGGCGCAGATTTATCTGGATGGCGAAGGCGAAGCGCTGACGTCTGCCGAGCCTATGGCGCGTTTCGATGTGATGATCGAGCAGCAATTACGCCCTGTTTGCGAAGCGCTGGCCGAATTCTCCGGTCTGAAACCAGGCATTTACTGGAGCAACGCCGCAATACGCGTCGGCTGGGGCGTCAAACAGGCGGAACTGGTCAATGCCGATATCTCTGACGGTATGCAACTGATGGCGTCGCGGGAGCTGCGTTATGGCGGCAAAAATCCGTTATTCCAGCCGCTGCGTGCGGAAGATCCCTCCGACCCTGACAGCCCGCAATACCGCAAGCAATGTTGTCTGCGCTACGATCTGGCCGATCACGCCATGTGTCCTTCCTGCCCGTTATTGCTAGCAGAGCGAAAATCTGGCAAAAGACGTAAAACTCTCGCGGAGTAATTTGCAGATCTGCCAGCCACTTACAAAACCTGAATAAACTTAGCGTAAAAAATGATTGGATCTTAGCAGCGGATAATTATAAGAATTGGGTTATATAGACCAACGAGGTATTTATCATGACTATGAAAACACCGAAGAGCTGGCCCTCCGCTCTTAACTCGCTGGCCTCAGAGGTGATTGATTCTCTGGCGCAACCCGTTAACCGCGTATGGAATACGTTAACTGGCAAGCAAGAACCGCTCAGAGCAAGGATTGTTCATCGTTACGCGATTCCGTCTTCCCGGACGATCAGCGTCACGGAAGGATTCTTCGGATTTATTCCGGTGGAATCTTATGAGAACGAACGTTTTATTCTGGAAGTCGCTTACGCTGACAAACAGTATCAGGTAGAAGTCCCGCGGGCTTACTACCAGAAAAGCAATATCGGTGACGGCATCGACATCCACACGCTGTAATCGCACCGCGTTAAACAGGCTGCTCCTTCCGAGGCGCAGCCTTTTTTTATGCCAAAAAACCTGCCTGACCCCACACTTCCCGCTTTTATTTTGTTCAATACATGAAAATTATTGACATAATAATCACCGAAATTTAGAAAATTATTTACATCTTAATTCGCCCGCCCTTTTCTTTTTCTTGTGAGGTTTATGATGACCCGCCAGGTTTCTCCCGCAGTCGCCAGCGCCAGCCAGTCACGTCGCGCACTCGTCGCCGGTTCGGTCGGCAACTTTATTGAATGGTATGAATTCGGTGTCTACGGCTATCTGGCGACGATCATCGCCGGTAACTTTTTCACGCTGGAAGGCCAGACCGGCATGACCGGTTTGCTCCTGACGTATGCGTCGTTCGCGCTGGCGTTTTTCTGCCGTCCGGTTGGCGCGATTATTTTTGGTCGCATCGGTGACCGCATTGGCCGCAAGCCGACACTGATTGCCGTCGTTCTGCTGATGACACTCGCCACGGCGATCATTGGTTTGCTGCCGACGTACGCGCAGATTGGTGTGGCCGCCCCGCTGTTGCTGACGCTGATGCGCATGTTCCAGGGCTTGTTTGCGGGCGGTGAATTTGGCGGAGCGGTGTCGCTGATGACCGAATTTGCACCGAAAGGTAAACGTGGCATTTATGGCGCGTGGCAGTCGTTTACCGTGTCGCTGGGCTTGCTGACCGGCGTAGCGCTGGTGGCGTTGCTGGTTCAGACGTTGCCTGAAGCGCAGATGAAAGACTGGGGATGGCGTGTTCCGTTCCTGCTGGCACTGCCGATGGGGCTGGTGGCGCTGTATCTGCGCCTGAAACTCGATGAAACGCCAAACTTTGTCGCCAGTAAAAAAGCAGAGCCGAAAGTGCAGAAAACGGCGGCGGAAAAAGCCTCTGCCATTGCCACCGCTAAGGCCATCGCGCTGGGGATTGGGCGCATGATGGGCTGGTCTGCGGGCGGTTATACTTTCCTGGTGGTCATGCCCTCTTATCTGCAAACCTCGCTGCACGCCACATTTTTACAGGCGCTGGTAGCAACCGTACTGGCAAACGTCGGTTTCGCGCTGGCTATTCTGCCCTCCGGCTGGCTGAGCGATAAAATCGGTCGCAAGAAAGTGATGATGATTGCCGTATTCGCGGTGATTGTGCTGAGTTTCCCGCTGCTGCATCTGCTGCAAAATCCTGAAAGCAGCCTGCTGGCAAAAGGCATTGCGGTGCTGATTGCCGGTGCAACGATCGGCATGATTGCCGGTCCGGGTCCGGCGATGCTGGCGGAAATGTTCCCGACCCGCGTGCGTTATACCGGTCTGGGATTATCCTATTCATTGTCGAACGCCGTGTTCTCCGGCTGTGCGGGACTTATCATCACCGGCCTGATTAAAGAAACCGGCAATCTCGATATTCCGGCGTATTACGTGGTCGCCACCTGCGTGGTCAGCCTGTTTGCGCTGATGTCGTTGCGCAAAGACGACCATTTACGCGATCTGGACGAATAACCATGAGTGACACCCATTTGCAGGCGCGACTGAACGCATTACAGGGCAGCTTTTCTCCGGCGGAAACGCGCATCATCACGATGATCCGGCTCGACCCGCCGGGCGTCGCCAATATGGGTGTGACGGAGCTGGCAAAGTCCGCGGAAACCAGCACCGCCACGGTGGTACGCACCAGCAAACGGCTCGGTTTCAGCGGCTATCCGGCGCTGCGGCTGGCGTTAGCGGCAGAATCTTCCAGCCCGATGCCTGTCGATATGCCGCTGGCCGCGAATATCGGCGAGAACGATTCGCCTAAGCAAATCCTGCAAAAGCTGCTGGAATTTGAAGTTAAAGGCGCGAATGAAACCACGCAGTTACTGAGCGCGGTGACGCTCGAACAGGCAGTGGCGTTTCTTTCGCAGGCCCGGCGGATTGATATTTACGGCGCCGGTGCGTCGGCGCTGGTCGCGCAGGATTTCTGCCAGAAACTGCGGCGTATCGGCGTTGTCGCCCAGACTTACGGCAGCACCGATGAAAGTCTGGTGAGCGCCTGTCAGCTTGCTGCCGGGGATGTCGCGCTGGCGATTTCTCACTCCGGTAAAACCGCCGGTGTGGTGGAAGCCCTGTCGCAGGCTAAAGCCGCCGGCGCAACGACACTGGCGATCACCGCCAATGGTCGCGCCGCCGTCGCCCGCAAAGCCGATGTTGTGCTGCGAACCAGCAATCGCGAAATGGGTTTTCGTGCCGCTGCCATGGCCAGCCGCACCAGCCAGTTGCTGATTATCGACTGCCTGTATATCGGCGTGGCGCAGCGTCTGCCGGGCGCGCGTGAGGCATTGCGCAAAACTCACGAGGCGGTACAACAGCACCGCCGCTGATATTCCTCCGTTACACGGCGCGCCTTCTATACTTCATAAAACACTCCGGTTTATGAGGGCATGCATGTTCACCCATCGTTTGGTATTTCCTGCCAGCGTCCTGCGCGGACGCGGCGCCATTAAACATCTGGGCGCGATGTGCGGACGTTTAGGCCAGCGGGCAATGTTAGTGGGCGGCCAACGCGCCATTGCCAGCGTCGAGGCGAAAGTCGCCGATCAGCTTGAGCAGCAGATGGTCAGTTATCTGGGCAGTGAAATCTTCGGCGGCGTCTGTTGTCAGGAGGAAATCAACCGGCTGGCCGACGTGTTCCGCACGCAAGGCGTGGAAGTGATTATCGCCACCGGCGGCGGCAAAGCCCTGGACACCGCCAAAGCGGCTGGCGTGGCCTGTAATATTCCGGTAGTAACCTTACCGAGCATTGCAGGCACCTGTTCAGCGGTGACGTCGCTGGCGTTCCGGTATCATCAGGACGGTGAGTTCCGCGACATGATGCCGTTACCCTGCGGCCCCGCCGCCGCGGTCATCGACGCTGATTTGCTGGCAACAGCCCCTCTTGAATGGCTCTCGGCGGGGATCGGCGATACGCTGGCAAAATGGTATGAATATCGCGCCATCAGCGACCTCAGTCAGCTTACCGGCCTGGCGGGTGTCGCCCGAACCAACAGTGAACTCTGCTATACGCTTATTGAACACTTCGCCGCTGACGCCTGTTTTGCGGTGCAGGACGGCAAAGCCAACAACGCTCTCGAACAGGTACTCGACGCCATTTTCCTCTACGCCGGACTGACTTCCATCATGAGCAACGGCGCCCACACTGGCGCTTCCCACGCATTATATGAAGGTTTCACCGCCTGCCCGAAAACCCGACACATCGCCCATGGTTTGCTGGTCGGCTACGGCAATCTGTGCCTGCTGGCACTGGAAAACCGCAGCGACGAGGAGTTGCTGACCGCTATCGCCCTCGCCCGCGCCAGCGCCGTTCCCACGCAGTTAGCGCATATCGCGACAGATCTGACGGAGCAGGATCTGGCGGTGATTATCGACCGGAGCCTGAGCACGCCGGATATGGCGAACATGCCAGGCGATATTACATTTGAAGATGTCAGGAGGGGGATTGAGAGGGTTGAGGTACTCGGGGCAAAAATTAATTAGTTTTTTGCACATGCTGTGCAAACTGGCATTAAGGTCAACACCTTGGGTTGCCACCCAAACTGGCCTTAAGGTCAAGGTCGTGGGCTCGCCGCCCACACTGGCCCAGAGGACGCGTAAGCGCGCGCCCTCTGGACTCCCGCGCTTTTTCACTGCGCGCTTCGCTGGCTGGCTATGTTTCAGGTATCACCGCGACAGGCTGGAAATCTTGCCGCTGCGCGGTCCCTTCTCTCGGTCCTGGAGCCTTGGGTCTCCAGGCCGCTCCGTTCAGCAAGATTTCTGAATCGCCCGCACGATCTTAAATTCAAAGGCAGACAGTTTTTAGATTTCAACATCAGTCAGGTTGTGAATTAAGAGCCTGAGGCCGGTTCCAAAATACCGCCGGACGAGAGGTGGAAAACCGCGCATCTTTTTGCGCGGGTTGTAACCCGATGGGAGGGAACCGCGCAGCGGCGGGATTTTGCGGCTATCACTGCGGCTGATGAAACATAGTCAGCGAGCGGAGCGCGCAGTGAAAGAGCCCGGGGGGTCTTGGGGGGCGGCGGCGATAAGCCGTCCCCCAAGTCGGTGTGGGCCGACGCCCACGACCTTGAATTTGAATTTGAATTTGAAATTAAAAACTAAACGGGATCGAAAGGCACTCCTTTCAACTCCCCCACTTTTTGTTTTATCAGCTGCCTCAACCTCAGCGATGCCTGCGATGCCGGCTGGTCCCGCCTGCTCAGCAGAATCACCTCAAACGGCAGCGGTTCCACCACCGGCACAATCTTCAGCTGATCGACATACCGCCGGGCGGTAAAGGTATCGACCACACCAACACCACCACCAGCCAGCACCATGTCAGCGATCACCGAGTAGGTTTTGATGAACAGCGCAGAATGCGGCATCAGACCGTTTTCACGCAGGACGCGGTTGAGCACCTGACCCAGCGGATCCTGCTGCTGCAACATCAGCAGATCGTTGTCACACAGCCAGGCGAGCGATACCGGCCCTTCGACGTCCGAATCTTTTGGCAGCAGCGCCACCATATTGCCCTGATAAATCGACTCAGCGACCAGTTCCTGTGTGGCCTGCTCGCCGAACGCCAGCGCGAAATCCATTTTGTATTGCAGCAGGTCCTGACTCAGGGTGTTGAAATGTCCGGTCACCAGTTCGACGCTGCCGCCGGGCGTCTGACGGCGGAAATCAACCAGAACCGGTGCCATCACGCTGTGCCCCAGCGCGTGCGCAGAACCGATGCGTACATGCTGGCCTTCGCCTTGTCGCAGCTGTTCCGCCAGTTCGCCGATGGCCTGAATATGGCTGAAAAGCGCCTCGACTTCCGGCATTAACCGCCGCCCTTCCGGCGTCACGATTAATCCCTGCGGCGTTCGGTCGAACAAGGTAAAACCCAGTTGCTGCTCAGCGTGATTCAGTACGCGGCTGACGTTGGGCTGCGACACGTTGAGCAAACGCGCCGCGCCGCTGACGCTGCCCGCCTGTAAGACCGCCTGAAACACTTCGATGTGGCGTAAACGCATTCCTGCCCTATTTCTGCGTGGTCGCTAAGTACGAGAAGGCACTTAACAGGCTGATAATGTTGGCGACGGTCGGGCTGTGATACCCGACAGTGACCGCATCAAGACGCTCAACGCCCGGGATCAGACAAAACAAATCTGCCAGTACCGGTTTAGCGGTCATCAGCTCAAGATGATAAGGCGCGCTGAATCTTGCGGCGGTGAGCGGTGCAGGTTTGCTGACCGCAATAGTCGCCTGTTTGCGGATTTTGGCACAGGCGATAGACGGGCTGTCAGACTCGGCCGCATTGGCGGAAATCGCCCGTTTGACGCAGACATATTGCGATTCAGGGTAATAACGGCGGATCCAGGTTTCGAGGTGATCGTCGCCGGTCACCAGCCACAATGGAACGTTGAGTTCCGCACCGGCAGCGGCGTATAAGTCGCTTTCGCCGACCACGTTGCCGTTGAGTTTAACGCGGTAAAAGGCGCGGCCATTAATGGTGTGCGCCAGTACGCCGTTTTCGCCCGCGGCAGTGTGATAGCCGACAAACATCAGGCCGTCGTATTGCTGTTGCTGCAATCCTTCGACCATTGACAATCCGCGCGGTTTACCCTGTACCAGACGGGCACGCGGGTCGATTTTATCGGCACGCAGGTTTTGCATCATTGCGTGGCTGTCGGCAACGGTGACTTCCATCGCGCCACCGGCAAAAGCGCCGTCGATGGCGGCGTTGACTTCACCTTCCATCAGCGCACGGGCAGCGTCGTAATCCGCATTACCCGGACTGCATTGTTCCGGGCGCATTACGCCTGCAATACCTTCAATATCCGCAGAGATAAACACTTTCATTAGTCGTTCCCTTCTTGGTTTGGTTACCAGACGGAGGCGAAACCCACACCCCATCCCAGCCTTCCCCTCGTGAGAGGGGAAGGAGCCAGGCTAGTTCGCCAGATTATCTAATACTTCACTCAACCCCAGCCGGTAATGTCTGTCGAATCCACAGACGGTTTCTGCACTCATCAAGGCATCAATAATAGCGTGTTCTGTGGCATCTGCCGCCAGCGCCAGTAAAGGTTCCAGTTCGGCATCCGGTAATGTGACACCGTCACGTTTCGTGGAAAACGCCAGCGCGATATCCCCTGAGCCATGCCCCCAGTAACTGCCGAGACGGCCTAACCCGGCACCGGCGCGTTTGGCGATGCGTCCGAGCTGGCGGCTGTCGAGATAACGGTCGCAGGCCATCACAATAATGATCGAACCCGCATCAGCCTGCGGGGCCAGTTGCGTCTGGATTTGGGCGATGGCATCTCCGGCGCGCACGCCGTCGAGGGTCAGTTCAGAGAGTTTGCCAAAGTTCGCCAACACCAGTACGCCTAATGTCGCGTTAAGCGTTTCGCACCAGCGTGAGGCCGTGCCGATGCCACCTTTTAATCCGAAGCAACTCATGCCCCGTCCGGCACCCACGCTGCCACGGGCGAATGTTTTTGTCGCGCCGTCGAGTGCGGTCAGCGCATCGTCTTCACTGACTGCCATCGCCTGAATATCGTTTAAATAGAAATCGTTGCACTCAAGGATAACCGGATTGATGGTGGAATCCGGGCGGCCAATTTGCGGGAATTGCTGGCAGCTGCGTTTCACCATCGCGTTGAATAATGTGCCAGTGGCGAAGGTATTGCTGAGCAGCACCGGCGTTTGCAGTTCGCCCAGTTCCATCACCTGAATCAGCCCCATCGGTTTGCCGAAACCGTTTAACACCGCCACGCCGCACGGCAGTGGTTTTTCATACAGATTATCGCCGGGCGGCACGATGGCGGTGACGCCGGTCTGCACATCTCCGGCGGCCAGCGTGCTGTGTCCGACAGTCACGCCGGTCACATCAGTCAGTGAATTGGTGGCACCACAAGGGAAGCGCGGGCGAAAAATCTGGCGCGAGGTGCGCCAGCGTTGCAGCAAAGCAGACAGCGCCTGCTGCTGAAATTCATCTTCATGTTGTTGCGGATGCATCAGTTTTCCGTTTCAGCTGTTCAGTGGCTATTACTTTTTCAGTTTAGGATCCAGCGTATCCCGCAGCGCGTCGCCCAGCAGATTAAATGCCAGAACCGTGAGGAATATCGCCAGCCCCGGGAACACGCTGACGTTCCATTTTCCCGCCATCATCATATTGCGGCTCATCGCCAGAATATTGCCCCACTCCGGCACGTCCGGTTCCGGCCCCAGACCGATAAAACTCAGGCTGGCGGCCGTCAGAATACTGGTGCCGATACGCATGGTGAAATAGACGATCACATTCGACAGCGTACCCGGCAGAATATGGCGCAAAATCACCACCCTGTCCGGTGCGCCTACGCAGCGAACCGCTTCGACGTAGGCACTTTGTTTAATCGATAACGTGGCGGCACGCACGATGCGGGCAAATACCGGCACGCTGAATACCGCGACCGCGATGATCACGTTATTCAGCCCCGGTCCGAGAATAGCCACGACGGCAATGGCCAGCAACATGCCCGGAAAGGCAAATAAGACGTCGGAACCGCGCATGATCAGCATATCGAGCCAGCGGCCATAATATCCGGCCAGCAGTCCGAGCAATACACCGGCGATCATGCCGAGCGTCACGGAGAAAATGCCAACATAAAGGGATATGCGCGCGCCATAGATGATGCGGCTGAGAACATCTCGTCCCAAATCGTCGGTGCCAAACCAGTGCTCCGGCGTCGGGCCGACACCCAGCGCCATCCAGTCCGGCGTCATCGGGTCGAAAGGTGCCAGCCACGGCGCGAATATCGCCACAAGCACCAGCAGCAGGATAAATCCGCCGGACACCAGCGCCATTGGATGGCGAAGAAACGTGTGGAAAAAGTCATACCACGGCGAACGGATATCATCGTTTTGCGAGGCTACCGCAGCCGGTGTGGTTTCTTCCAGCACAGAGACAGGATCGGTCATGAGCAGCTCCTAACGCAGACGGATTGCCGGATTTACCACCGCATAAAGCAGGTCAACCAGCAGATTTATCAGAATAAATTCAAACACGAACAGCATCACCAGCGCCTGAATGACCGGCTGATCCTGCGTTTTGATGGATTCAATCAGTAACCAGCCGAGCCCCGGCCAGCTAAATACGCTTTCGACAATAATTGAGCCGCCGAGCAAAAAACCAAACTGCAAGCCGAGCATGGTGATAATCGGGATCAGCGCATTGCGCATGATGTGTTTCCACGTCACCAGCCGCGCACGTAATCCTTTGGCGTTGGCGGTGCGCACGTAATCTTCCTGCGCCACGTCGAGAAACGCCGAGCGGGTGAAGCGCGCCATCACTGCCGCCACCGAGGAACCGAGGGTGATCGCCGGTAAGATAATGTCAGCGGGCGAATTAAAGCCGCTGACGGCGAATATCCCGAACGGCATGGCGACAAACTGGATCAGCAATAACCCGAGCCAGAACGGCGGCATGGAAATTCCACCGACCGCCATGCTCATCAGTGTCCAGTCCTGCCATTTTCCTCGTTTGAGCGCTGACACCACGCCAATCACCAGCCCGAGCACCACCGACCACGCGAAGCCCGCCAGCGCCAGCAACAGCGTTGGCATAAAACCGCTTTCAATCACACTTAACACCGGCTGACGCGTGCGATACGTCGTGCCCAGATCGCCGTGAACCATACCGTTCAGCCAGTGCCAGTACTGCGCGGGCAGCGGATCGTTAAGGCCAAGCAGTTGCCGTGCTGACTCAACCGCCTCAATCGGCGCATCCTGTCCGGCGTAAATACGCGCAGGGTCACCCGGCAGCAGCTTGATAAAGCCGAAAACCAGCAACGACACCACCAGTAAAACGGGGATCATTTCCAGTATCCGGCGGATAAAATAGGTCAGCATAAAAGTGTTTCCCTGAATTCGGTAAGCAGCCTCCCCGCACACGGGGAGGCGATATTGCAAAACGCTTATTTAAACTGTGCCTGATTAAAAATCAGCGAGCCGTCGGCCAGCATATAGACGCCGGAAAGGTCTTTGCTTTTGCCGACCAGATTGTCCGGTACGCCGAGATAGGCCACCGGTGCATCCGCCCACAACAATTTCTGGGCATCGGCATACGCCGCTTTGCGTTTTTCGACGTCAGCGGTTTGCAGACCGGCGGTGATCGCCGCATCCACCTGTTTGTTGCTGTAATAAGAGACGTTATACGCGGACGGGATCCAGGATTCGGTGGCAAACAGCGGACGCAACGCCCAGTCTGCATCGCCGGTCGAGGCCGACCAGGCGCCGTAATACATTTCTACTTTCGCCTCTGCCGGTTTCGGCGTGCTCCACAGACGCTGCGTCAGCGTACCGGAATCCATTGGCACCAGTTTCACGCGCACACCAATCAGGGAAAGCTGTTGCTTCAGGAACTGCGCGCTGCGGATACGGTCGGTCTTGTTCGAGCTCCACATTTCAACGTCAAAGCCCTTTTCATATCCGGCTTCTTTCATCAGCGCTTTGGCTTTGGCAATGTTATAGCTGTAATCCGGCGTGGTTTGTTTCTGATAGAACTGGACATTTTTCGGCAGCGGCGAAGTGGACGGCGATCCCAGACCGGCGAAACCGACTTTCAGCCACAGATTGCGGTCGATGGCGTAGTTAATCGCCTGACGGACGCGCACATCCGAGAACTCTTTTTTCTGCGTATTAAAGGCGATGTAATACAGATAGATGCCCGGATCCTGCGCGATATCCAGCTTCGGATCGCTTTTCACCGTATCCACCAGATCGGACGGCAACGGATAGACCGCGTCCACGCCGCCGGATTTCAGTTTTGCCACCTGTGTGGAATCTTCCGGCGTCGGATACAGCGTGACGGAATCCACTTTCGGCCAGCCTTTCTGCCAGTAGTTGTCGTATTTCACCAGCTTGACGTCTTTACCCTGCTGCCATTCCACAAACTTGAACGGGCCGGTGCCGACCGGATGCACACTCAGATCCTGCTCATTCGGATATTGTTTCAGGGATGCCGGGCTGTGCATGACCGCAGAAGGATGCGCGAGGGTGTTGATCATCGCGCCGAACGGTTTGTTGAGGGTGATTTTCACCTGGTACGGGCTGACGGCTTCGACGGATTTAATCATGCTGAACAGCGAGTTACGTTTCAGGTGACTGGCCGGATTAGCCAGACGATCTAGGTTAGCTTTTACCGCGTCGGCGTTGAAGGGCGTACCGTCCTGGAAGGTCACGTCGTGGCGCAGATTGATGGTAAATTCGGTGGCATCGCTGTTACTGGTGTAATCGGTCGCCAGCACCGGCACGACGGCCATCTTGCTGTCGAACTGGAACAGGCGTTCAAAGATGCCGCTCTGAATGGAATAACTCAGCGTATCGGTGGTGTCGTGCGGGTCGAAACCGGTCACGTCCGCATACATGGAAATACGCAAATCTTTGGCCTGAGCGGACGCCGCAAAGCAAAGCGCCAGTCCGGCGGCAAGCAGGCTCTTACGCAGTAAAGTCGAATGCATGGTGTTCTCCTGTGTGTCCCAAAAAAGAAAGTTGAGTTATCCCTGTGCGACCCAGTGATGTTCACTGACGCGGGAATATTTGAGTTTTTCTATCTGTACACCCGCCGGATGCACCGGCGATTTCACTTCCACATCATCGAACTGACGCAACGCACGCTGCGTCGGATCCGCCACCGGCACCGAACTGAGCAGGCGTCGGGTATAGGAATGTTGAGGATTACTAA
This sequence comes from Rahnella sp. JUb53, assembly GCF_004346065.1. Lineage (NCBI taxonomy): Bacteria > Pseudomonadati > Pseudomonadota > Gammaproteobacteria > Enterobacterales > Yersiniaceae > Rahnella > Rahnella sp. JUb53. Next base: position 222,818 of record NZ_SLYT01000006.1, on the reverse strand, counting down.
ACACGTCATCGCGGGGACCAATCTCCACAATCTGTCCGCTGTACATCACCGCTACGCGGTTGGCGATACGCTCCACGACGGCCATGTCGTGCGAAATAAACAACCACGCCACGCCGGTATCGCGCTGTAAATCCATCATCAGGTTGACTACCTGCGCCTGAATCGACACATCCAGCGCCGACACCGCTTCGTCAGCAATAATCACCTGCGGCTGCAACGCCATCGCGCGGGCAATGGCGATACGCTGACGCTGTCCGCCGGAGAATTCGTGCGGATAACGCCGCGCATGGGAAGGTTCAAGACCGACGCTTTTCAGCAACTGATTCACTACCGGCGTGGCGTCGGCCAGCGACTTTTTCAGGCCGTGCAGTAACAAGGGTTCGGCAATGGAAAAGCCGACGGTCAGGCGCGGATTGAGTGAAGCGTAGGGATCCTGAAACACCATCTGGATCTGACGGCGCACCGCCTGAAACGGCGTGTCGCGCATCAGGGTAATTTCTTTGCCTTCGAGATGAATGCTTTCGGATTCACTGCCGACCAGCCGTAAGATTGCGCGGCCGGTGGTGGATTTGCCGCAGCCACTCTCGCCTACCAGCGCCAGCGTTTCGCCCGGCCAGATGGAGAAATCAATTTGCTCAACGGCGTGGACTTCTTTGGTCACGCTTGACAATACGCCGGAACGGATCGGATAGCAGACGCGCAACCCGCGCACGTCGAGCAGCGGTGGCGCAGCATAATCAGCGGTTTTCTGGTCGTCTTCCGCTGGCGGAATGTGAGGCAGATCACCTGCAACCGATTGCTTTTCGGGCGAAAAATTTTGACCGGTTTTGGCGGCTAACAGCGGGAAGCGACGCGGCCATTTCAGTCCCTGCATATCACCCAGTTTCGGTACGGCGGCCAGCAATGCGCGGGTATACGGATGCTGGGCGTTGGCGAAAATCTCGGTCACGCTGCCCTGCTCCACGACTTTGCCCTGATACATCACCACCACACGATCGGCGATTTCCGCCACCACGCCCATGTCATGCGTAATGAACAGAACCGACATCTCGGTGCCCTGTTGCAGGTCGCGCAGAATTTGCAGAATGCGCGCCTGCACCGTGACATCCAGCGCGGTTGTTGGTTCGTCGGCAATCAGCAATGCCGGATCACAGGCCAGCGCCTGCGCAATCATCACCCGCTGACGCATGCCGCCGGAGAGTTCATGCGGATAACATCTGAGGATGCGTTCGACGTCAGGAATACGAACCTGTTTCAGCAATTCACGGGCTTTATTCAGCGCCGTGGCTTTACTGGCGATGCCATGATCCAGCAGCCCTTCGGTCAGCTGATCGCCAACGCGCAGCACCGGATTGAGCGAGGTCATCGGCTCCTGAAAGATCATCGACATTTCCTGGCCGCGCAGCTTCCGGCGTGATTCTGCGGACATCGACGTCAGCGCATGACGCGTGCCGTTACGGCCAAAAAATTCGATACTGCCCGCGTCAATGTGCGCCGAATCCGGCAGCAGCCCCATGACGCTCAGTGAGGTGACGGACTTACCAGATCCGCTTTCGCCGACCACCGCCACCACTTCACCTTTATTCACCGAGAAGGAAACGCCTTTCAGCGCCTGCGTTTTGCCTTGCCGGCCGGAAAACGTCACCGACAAATCGTTAATCTGCAAAATGGGCACTGTCATCAATAAACGCCTCCTTTATAGGCTGAACTGTTAAAGCCAGACTTCACCGTGTTCATAACGCAATGCCGGTTCGGCATCCTGCGACAGCCAGATTGGCCCGTCGAGATCGACACGTTCTGCCTGCACCGCCACCGGCAGCGCGGCTTCCATGGCGATGGAAGAACCGAGCATGCAACCGACCATAATCCGCAAACCGAACTGCCGCGCCACGCCGGTCATCGCCAGCGCTTCTGTCAGGCCACCGCATTTGTCGAGCTTGATGTTGATCATCTCGTAACGGTCGCGCAGGCCTTCGATATCGGCACGTTCATGACAGCTTTCATCGGCGCAGACAGGAATGGGATGCAAACAACGCACCAGATCGTGGTCATTACCGGCAGGAAGTGGCTGTTCGATCATCGCCACGTTCAATTCATGCAGCGCCTCAAACACACTGCCGAGATCTAAACCCGACCAGGCCTCGTTCGCGTCTACCACCAGCGTGGCGTGTGGCGCAGCGGCGCGGATTGCCGCCACTTTCTCTATTATCTGCTCGCGGTCGAGTTTGATTTTCAGCAACTGCGCGCCACCGGCAACGGCCACTTCTGCCGCTTTCGCCATATTTCCCAGTGAATCCAGGCTCAGCGTTTCCGCGGTAATCACGGAAACAGGCTTCGGCATATCAAGCAGTTGCCACAGGTCCTTGCCCTGTTTTGCCGCATCAAGACGCCACATTGCACAATCGAGGGCATTACGCGCCGATCCCATTGGCAACGCCTGCTGTAATGCGTCGCGGCTCAGCCCCTGTTCCACCTGCGAGCGGATAAGCTCAAGTTGTTCGCACACGCTTTGTGGCGATTCCTGATAACGGGCGGTCGGCGTGCATTCTCCGACGGCGGTAAATTCGCCGTCGGTCAGGGAAACGCGCACCACCGTGACAGCGGTGCGTGTACCACGGGAAATCGCAAACGGCTTTGCCAGCGGCAGTTCGACGGACTGGAAAGTCATCTGAGTCATCAGCCGTTGTCCTTAATCCATTGCGCGATATTTTTGATGCCAAAACGCACCGGGTCAGTGGCAGGCACGCCGAATTCTTCGCTGATTTCAGCCAGCGCGATTTTCGCTTCTTCTTCGCTGACCGCCGACGTATTCAGCGAGAAACCGGCGATTTTGACATCCGGGCTGGTGAGGCTGGCAGCCGCCAGATTGGTATCAAGGCACTGACGCAGCGTTGGCATAAACTGGTGTGGCAGATGGCGCATATGCGGGCGACCTAGCTCATGACACATCACCAATAAATGCGCCTGCGCGCCGTGGATAAGCCCCATGCTGACTCCGGCAAAAGACGGGTGATACAGCGAGCCCTGACCTTCGATGATGTCCCAGTGAACGTCGTCATTGGCCGGAGACAGCGCTTCGACCGCGCCGGAAATAAAATCGGCAATCACTGCATCAATCGCAATGCCCGCTCCCGCCACCAGCACACCGGTCTGGCCGGTTGCGCGGAAATCGGCTTTTAAATCCAGTTCACGCATGGCCGCTTCCAGCGCCAGCGAGGTGTACATTTTGCCGACCGAACAATCGGTACCGACGGTGAGAATACGTTTACCGCTGCGTTTTTTGCCGGTGCCGGTATCAAGCTCCGGTTGCATGTGACGCACGTCAAACAGCGCTACATGATGCTCTTTAGCCAGTTCAACCAGCTCAGGAATGTCGTTCAGCCCCTGATGCAGGCCGTTGGCGACGTTAAGCCCGGCGCGGATCGCCGCTTTGATCGAATCCAGCCAGTGTGTCGGTAATTTACCGCCGGAGTTCGCGGTGCCCAGCACCATGGTTTTCGCGCCCTGCGCTTTGGCCGTTTCGATGTCGAGTTCGGGCAATCCCAGTGACACCGAATCCGTCGCCAGACGAATTTGCCCGACGCAGGCTTCAGGACGCCAGACGTGAATGCCACGCGCGGTTTTCGCGGCCAGCGGATCCATCACATCACCAAGGAATAAAAGATACGGCTTTGGAATTTGCTGCATGTCAGTTTCTCCGGGATTCTTTTTTTAATGGGTTTTAATAAGACCCGGTAAATATTCCACGGGAGAAAGCGGCTGACGAATACTTGTTTGGCTTTGGGGTATAACCTGCGGCTATAGGCTTAGCTACATGAATTTATTATGGTTATTTGAAAATGAGGAACGCGGTCAGGGAGGGAGAAATGACAGGCACAAAAAAAGGCAGAGCCAATGAAACTCTGCCTTTGCGATTACCTTTTTCAGACACAGAATGGGGTAATAATTTAGTTCACTAACTTAGAAGCGGTAAGTCAGTGCTACAGCAACGATGTCATCAGAGCTTACGCCCAGTTTGTTGTTGTCATCGATCTGGTTGATCATGTAGTCAACATAGGTGTACATGTTTTTGTTGAAGTAGTAAGTCGCACCGATTTCGAAGTATTTAACCAGGTCTACATCGCCGATACCGTTTTCAACATCTTTCGCTTTAGACTGCACGTAACCGATTGACGGACGCAGACCGTTTTCGAACTGGTACTGTGCCACTAACTCATAACCCTGAGTTTTGTTCGCGTAGCCGCCTGGGATTGGTGCCAGGTTACGGGTTTCGTTATACATTGCAGACAGATAAATCTGGTTAGCATCGTATTTCAGAGCCGTTGCCCATGCAGACGCTTTATCACCGCCGCCGATAGCGGAGTCACTTTGTGCGTTAGTACGGTCAGATGAAGAACCTGCGATAACAGCACCGATGCCGGAACCTGCGATATCTTCATAATCGATGGATGCGCCGTAACCGTCGCCGTTCGCTTTAGTAGATGCACGACCGTCGCCTTCGTTTTTACCCTGGTATTGCAGGGCAATGTTCAGGCCAGTGACCAGACCGAAGAAGTCCTGGTTACGGTAAGTGGCCAGGCCGCCTGAACGACCTACCATGTAGTTATCGGAGTTAGCGGTATCACCACCAAACTCTGGCAGCATATCGGTGAAGCCCAGTGCGTCGTAAACAACACCGTAGTTACGGCCGTAGTCGAAAGAACCGAAATCTTTCACTTTCAGGCCAGCAAAGCCCAGACGGGTTTTGTTACCCAGGTCGCCCTGAGATTCTGCGTGGTTAGCCTGAATGTTATATTCCCACTGGCCATAACCGGTCAGTGTGTCGTTAATTTGAGTTTCGCCTTTAAAGCCCAGACGCGCATAAGTCATGTCGCCGTCAGAACTTTTGTCATCGGAGAAATAATGCTTAGCGGTTACGCGACCGTAGAGGTCCAGTTTGTTACCGTCTTTATTATAAATCTCAGCTGCATTCGCGGTAGAACCCACTGCAATTAAAGAGACCGCTAAGGCCAACACACTGCGCTTCATCATTATTTAAGTTTCCTTGATTTTTTTATAAAGGATTTCTCATGCCCGTTCTTTTATAGGACTGAAATATCGGGCTGTGAGTATTTGTACATGTTTTAAAATACGTCTGTCTGTAAAACGATTTGAACCTTAACACTGAGCACGAAAAGTTAAAATGGAAAAGTTCGCCTCGATAAGTCTTTTTTGAGTAAAGAGTTGTAACATCATGTTTCTACCATAAGGCGCTAAGCCCCTGATTATATGCGGTTTTCGCATAACAATTTGCACCATCACAGTGCATTGCACCATTAATGTGCAAATAGTTTGTAAATTTGTAAAGTAGTTGCAAGCGGGATCACCTTTATCAAAAGGTTTTTTTCTGTTAACAATCGTTAAGGAATTAGTGCTATCTGAAAAGGCGTTGCATTTAAATAGTGCATAGCATGGTAATCATTTTGATGTGAACTTCATTATCTAATTAATAGAAAAAGCAGCCATAAGATTTTTGTACTACGCAATTTTTTGCCGATTAGGATTTTTAATAAGGATGCTGAACAAAATAAAGCCAAATTCAGAGAGGCAATAATTACCTGAGTGATTAAATTGAACGAAGTTGACTATTTCCCATTGCCCATATTGGGTTATTTTTATTCAAAACGGGCTTTTATTTACAACGGGCATATTAAAAGAAAGAGCATATCTCAGGCGGATCAGGAAATTTTCGGGGAACATTTTGCTGTTGAGTGGCGAGAAATCCGTAAGACGGCCCTCCCCGTTACCAGGGAGGACGCTGAAGATTAGCGGAACTGCGCGGCGTGAAGTTGTGCGTAACGACCCTGTTGAGCAAGCAGAGACTCATGCGTGCCCTGCTCAACAATACCTTCTTTATCAACCACGATAATGCGGTCGGCATTCTGAATAGTTGCCAGACGATGAGCAATCACCAGCGTGGTGCGGCCTTCAGAAAGTTCCGCCAGTGACTGCTGGATGGCCTGTTCGGTCGCCGTATCCAGTGCGGACGTTGCTTCGTCGAGGATCAGGATCGGCGGGTTTTTGAGGAAAATTCGCGCGATCGACAAACGCTGTTTCTGACCGCCAGAAAGCTTCACGCCCCGCTCACCAATCACGGTATCCATACCCAGCGGCAACGCGTCAATCACGTCATCAAGGCGTGCGCGACTGGCGGCCAGGCGAATTTCCGCTTCGCTGGCATCGAGCTTACCATAAGCAATGTTCTCGCGGATTGTCCCGCCAAACAGGAAAACATCCTGCTGCACGATGCCGATGTTATGACGCAGCGAAGTCTGGGTCATGTCGCGGATATCAATGCCATCGATGGAAATGCTGCCGCTGTCCAGCTCATAAAAACGGGGCAGCAGCGAACACAAGGTGGTTTTCCCCGCACCGGAAGGCCCGACGAACGCCAGCGTTTCTCCGGCATTAATAGAAAGCGTGATGCCATTGAGAATTTTGCTCACCGGCGTGTAGCCGAAGACGACATTGTCGTAATGAATGTCACCGCGTAAGTGACTGACCACCTGTGCGCCCGGCCGGTCAGTGATATCCGGTGAGGTATCGATAAGCTGCGTGAAGCGTTTAAAACCAGCAATCCCTTTCGGATAGCTTTCCAGTACTGAGCTGATTTTCGCCACTGGTCGGAAAAACACTTCCACCAGCAACAGGAAACCGACAAATCCGCCATACGTTAGCTGGTCATTAATCACATACCAGGTTCCGGCGATCATCACGATAATCTGCACCAGACGGGTACTGAGATAACTCAGCGTCAGACTTGCGGTCATGATTTTGTAGGCTTTCAGCTTAGTGATGCGGTAGTTATTGTTATCCGACGCAAACAGCTTTTGCTCATGATCTTCGTTGGCAAAGGCTTTCACCACGCGAATACCACCGATGCTTTCTTCTATACGTGCGTTGAAATTACCCACCATCCCGAACAGGCGTCGCCAGGTGTCGGTCATCTGCGCACCATAACGGCTGACCATCCAGGTCATTGCCGGAACAATAATGATGGTCATCAGCGCCAGCTGGACATGTACCGTCGCCATCAGGATAAACGCACCGATAAAGGTCATCACTGCAATGAACACATCTTCCGGGCCGTGATGCGCAATCTCCCCCACTTCTTCCAGATCTTTGGTGACGTGGGTAATGATGTGACCGGTTTTGGTGTTGTCGTAATAACGGAAAGACAGTTTCTGTAAATGGCTGAACGCCTGAGCACGCATGTCAGTTTCAATCCCGACGCCCAGCGCGTGTCCCCAGTAGTTCACAATCGCCATCAGTAAGGTGTTGATCACATAAATCAGCAGCAAACCGACGGTCGCGCCAATGATCAGCACCCAGTCGTGTGCGGGCAGCAACTTATCAATAAAGGTTTTGATCGCCATCGGGAAACCCAGTTCCAGTAACCCGGCCAGAATGGCGCATCCGAAATCCAGGAAGAACAGCTTTTTATAAGGAACGTAATAAGAGAAGAAACGGCGGAGCATCAGGCATCCTCATAGAAACGCCCCGAAGGCGGGCAAGTCCGTCAGTCTAAATGAAAATGGTTATCGATAAAGATAATTTTAGACCCGCCCCGCCGGAAGACCGTTTTCACAGAAGTTTGCGTACACCGTTTAAAATCACGGCAAAGGCCGCATTCAGTGCCTGCCAGGCAATCTCCTCGGTGATCGCTTCATAGGTCGCCAGCACCGCCACAAAGGTGGATTTCTGTGTCGCCAGCAAAGATTCATATTCTCCCGACCGGAAACTGCCTTTACCTTTTTCAATCTCCCAGGTCAGCTGAAGTAAGGCTTCAATCTGCGGGACGGCACTGTTTGCCACCGTATTCCAGTTTGTCCCCAGTGAAGCTTTTGCGGCCGCAATAGCCCTGTCTTTAACATCAAAAATATCACTCATCGTATTCACCTTTATTATTTATTGACTGCTTCTGTACCATTTTTTAATACCAGCTCATAAGTCAGCATCGACTGCATAATCACAGCAACCTGTTTACGCTGAAGAGTGATATACGCCGGAGAATCCTGTTGCGAACAATGCTGCCTTTTATATTTAATCTGATAGAAGATATTTCTCAGGCCAGACATCTGCTGTTCGATAGCAGGATTGTTATTTAAGATTTTGGTGCGGGATTCAATCAGTGCTAAATCCGTTTCAGCGGAATTAAAGAACGCACTGTCGGGTTCCGAAAGGGGGGAAATCAGCAAAAGCGCTTGCCCTGCGACCACGAGCGCCGCATGGCAGGCGACAACCGGCGAGGCGGGTTGCGTATTGTCAGTCATTGCCTGCGCAGTCCAGGCCACAAATTGACGGTCGGCTTTGCTCTGGAAGTCAGTAATTTGTTTATCTAAAGCAGGGTCATACTGATGCGTGGAACAACCGGTCATCGTCATTACGACAATAAAAATCGCGATCCCGGTTTTCATTATTGATTTCAAAATGCCTCTCCTGTGACTGATTCCGTAGGTGGACATTATTCCATTGTCCCTGCCATCAAAAATTAGTCACAAGAGAAGATCGGCGCAACCGGTCAGTTAATCATTTCCAATCAAATGCTAAAGTCATTTTTATCATTAAAATAAAAAACCTGCGGATGATTATTTTAATTTCTGGCTGGCTTGCCATCGCGTACCATTATCATTGATAACGTCGTATTCCACTTTATCTGACAGGTTTTTCCCTGCCGGAATTTCCACCCGCTCTGAAGTGAAAGGCGCCACCATCACACCGGGTAACTCCGTCTCTCCCGAACGAAGTGAAGAAAGCGTCAGGTGCCACGGCGTCGGATTTTGTATCAACAGTGTTTTACTGCCCGCCTCACGGTCGATGCTGAACTGCAATTTCTGTGCATCACTTTCCTTAAGCTCCCCCACTTTTTCCGGCCTGACAAACACTTTCATGCGGATTTTTAACGGCAGCACGACGCGTTTTTCATCTTTATGCTGTGTTTCGGTATTTGGCGGAATTTGGTAGATATTCAGCCAAAACACGCTTTCACGATCTTGTGGCAGGCTTCCGGCAGAAACCAGCAACAGGCGAATATTACGGATCTCCGCCGGTTTCATTTTGAACACTGGCGGGTTGATGACAATCGGGGTGTGGACCTTGTCCGGGCTCACCGTCGGGTCACCGTTATCCGTCCAGACCTGCACTACCACCGGTTCTTTCTCGGAATTCACTAAAGACAGTGATTCGGCGATGATTCCCGAGTTGAACACCACACGGGTCTTTTCCGCATTAACCACCGCGCTGGCGTGAAACGCCGTGCAACAGAGCATAATCCCCGCCGCAACGGTAACTTTATTGAAAACTGACCACCACTTGTAACTGCGCATTGACGCTCCCCGCTGTCACTGTTTCGCCACTGATTGCCTCCAGAGACGCCGTAAAATTTCCGGTGTACGTTGTGACACCGTCCGTAGAATCGCCCTGACTGGTGGTCAGATCTTTATAGGCGTACCAGCCGCCCAAATTGCCTGTTCTGGTTGTTCTGCTGGGCAGTAAAGTAAGGGCTGTGCCGCTTTCATTATAGATTTTGATCCCCACGCCGGATGCCGAGCCGCTGCTCCCGTAATTAGTGTCCAGCAAATGTGTAAGCCCTCCGGAGCTTGTCGTCAGCCCGAGGTTAGTTGCTGCTGTGACAGCCGTGGGTTGGTTGACCAGAAAACCCATTGCAACAGCGGTTGATGCTGCAGTTGTACCAACACTGGAAACAGCAGCATCTTCACATTTCAGGCTAATTGAAAATGAACTCTGGCTGGCTTCCCCACTATTTAAAGATGAAATACTCATCGTCGGTAATAATACGACTGAGGGGTAATCTTTTACCAAACACATAGCGCCACGCACAAAGGTGACATTTTGGTACATTGAAATCTGTCCAGGCCAGTTATCATAATATCCCGTGATAACAGTCTCTAATGCGCCATCAACTAAGGAAGCGGTGTTTAAACCAGGGCCGCGAAAGGCGATAAACCCTGATGCTACTGAACCATAACTATAGATTGCACTTGAATTCCCCGCCGTATAGGCCGTTGAATCAGTTTTAAAAACTTCCACGAAAGTATCAGAAAATGCACTGGCCGGAATGTAAATATAAGTATCATCCTGAACCCACTCATCCGAAGTAAGTGTTCTTGCTTGCCACCCACTCTCGTAATATTTACCCGTTTTCATATTTGTTAACCTGACAGCGACCCCATTAACATAGGTATGATACGCACTCTCAATATCGGTAGTTAACGTCCTGCCAGCATAAAGATAATATGATTGAGTGACATACAACTCTTCTAAAGAATCTGCATCTGCTAGTGCACAGCGATATAATATCTGATTAGAGGTGTATGCCTTCGAGTTTGAAGCTGTCAGGAAACTTGCTGTTGACGTGGCAAGTAAAGTTCCTCCCGGCATGAAATCGCTGCTTGTACTCAATGAAATAACAGATGGCAATCCGCTGGGACCATTCAAAAAATTACCACCACCGGCCCAGGTAGTAGCGGTATATCCTGCCGCAATCACCTCACTTGACAAAAGAGATGTGCTGGTAACCTTTCTGCAATCCGCATGCGTTATTAACGGAGCTAACAGTAATACGCCGGTAATAAGACTACGTAGTTTAATCATTATTTCCCCACAAACTCGAATTCACATGGCAGCGTCAGCTGTAAAAACTCATTATCATCACTCGCAGGTAACTGATAATTAATCCGGCACTGCTCGGACTTTTCCTTACCCCATAAAACAAACAGCACGCCGGAACGATCATTAATACGTGCGTAAATCTGCCCGGCCTGACCGACCATGCCTATATTATTTCCATCTTTATCGGTTACGTCCGAGCCCATCGCGATCATCTGACCGCCATCGAGCGTAGTGTTAATTAATACTTGTTTACCGGAGACCGTTTCAAAATTAATCTGAACAATGGCACCGGAATAAGGCACGACCTGCTGACTCCCACCCTGAATATCCACACTGGAATTTAGCCCTCTGGGGTCAAGGCTGACGGTATTATATTGATAAGGCGATAACGAAGGCATAATGGCATACCCGAAGCTGTCTATTTTCGCGCCCTGCCCGTTTTTAATCTCTGCCCCTTTGGCGCCTTTGGCTTTCACCAGCGCAAACGTATCACTGACATAAGGTCCGTAGGTCACTCCCCCCGGATGAATAAGCAGCGTACCCGATGTACCCAATCCATACTGTTTATAACCAGTGCCCTGAGAATAAGATCCACGGAACGTTCCATTAGAGGTATTTTGTTGCAATGAACCACCCCAGGTTATTTTATTACCGTTTTCCTGGTAATTTTCTACACCGCTGTATACAGAATAAGAAGAATTACTCTTCTCACCGAAGCTGCCCGATACGCTGGTGGTCCCGGACTCAGAGCTTTTATTTTTCGCCATGTTGAATGCCACGTTTGAACGTGAATCTCCCCAGTCCAGCGGCATTGAGAAACCTATTGAAATGGTGTTCTCTGTATATTTCTGACGATTATCACTATTATCCGCATCGCTGTAGTAGTTGCTGCGGGTACTGTAACTGGTGCGCTGTCTGCCAACGTTGATGTTATAGCTGATCTTTTTATAGCTATTGCTGTAGCCCAGCTGCATCTGAGTAATACGTGAATTATTACTGTAATAATCTGACGTACTGGCATTCAGGGAAAGAGACCCGAACGTATTAAAACTTTGGGCGATGGTCGCGCTGAACTGATTTTTCTGATTCAACGTATCCGAATAGTAAGTGGTGGTATTTTCAGCGGCTCGCCTTACACCCAGCACATCCTGCAAATCCCGGAAACCTTTAGTCGAGTAGCGGTATGCCGCCAGTGTCAGATTAGTGCCGGTAGTAAAAGTCTTGCTGTAACTGGCTTCCGCACGCCAGCCTGACTGGGTTTTATTATTTTCAGCCACGGCATGTGAATAAGTGGTATTGAGTCCGATAGCCCCAAACTGTGTAGCCATGACGCCACCCAGCAAATACGCCTCGTAGTCTTTCGCCAGACGAATACCGGCATTACCCGTGAAACGATTGCTTATCCCCCGTTGCAGGACACCTTCGACAAATTCGTTATCCACACTGTAATACTGCCGCACTTTTCCAAGTGCAAGTTCATAGTTCCATGAGCCAGGGCGAATAGAATCTGGCACCGCAGAATAGGGAACGGTAAATGAGGATGTCTGCCCGTTAGCTTCAATGACCGTGACCTGAAGATCGCCCTGACCTTTGGTATTAGATAAATCGTCGATAACAAAGGGGCCTGGCGATACCACGGTTTCATAAATGGTTTTACCGAGCTGGCTGACCACAACGCGCGCAGTGGTACTGGCAACGCCGCGAACTTCTGGCGCATAACCGCGTTTGCCCTGCGGCATCATTCGGGTATCGCTGGCGAGTTTGACGCCATTGAAAGACAGGCTGCCAAACAGGCTGCTGTTGGTATAACTGTCACCCAGCGTCACCAGGGAATTAATTGATGGCAGAGGTCGCTGTGCATTGGTGCGCACGCTGGTCCATTTATGACTGGTGCGCCCGTTATTATCGGTATAGCGCAGATTTGACTGATTTCTTAATTGCCAAAGACCAATATTGGTGCCGCTGTTCAGCCCGCTCCACAGATTTTTGGTTTTATAACCGCCGGTGTTGCTGGTCTCATAATAATTCGTGTTGTGCTTAACAAATAACCCCAGGCCGCCGCTGTCCCACTGAGAGACCGGAATATAACCGCGTGGCTGACGGTAAAGTAAGCTCTGCGGGATCAGCAGTTTCAGTTTCTGTGTTGACTGTTCCAGTTCCCATGATGAGGCTTTTGAGAGATCGGAAAACCACATACATTGTTTATCAACAGGTATTAAGCTGACTGCATCCACTTTTAGCTGGATCAGTTTTATAGCTTCAGCATTCAGGCAAGGCTGAACAGCGACATTATCACCCTCAGATTTACGGCTAAAGGTGATCTCAGTATTTTCTTTAACGAGCTTATTATTGACATAGAGATCTACGCGATAGATTCCCGCATCCGCCGAGACAACCTTTTCGTTAAGTTTATCCAGATTCACTGATACGCCAGAACCCTGCAGCAAGCTGGGATCAAAATAGAAATCTTCAGCTAATGCCACGGGACTGTAATTAGCGAGAACACATAAAGTTAATAGCGATGGCGTCAGTATTTTATGATTAGTAACTAATTTCATATTCGTGGCTCATCCTTGCACCCTGATCATTGAGATAATCAACAATAACTGTCGCACCTTTAATATCCTGGATTTTTTTGAACAGAACGCTTCCTTTAGAAAACGGCGCAATCATTTCCGTTTTTTGTTTGTAAACCTGTTTTCCGTGTTTAATTCTCACATCAATCACTGATGCATAAAATGGGGAGTTATTTTCAATGTTGATAACTGTTCCACCATTTTTTAACTGAGAAGTGACATTAATTTTATCAAAAAACTTTTTACTTCCGGAGGCAATGGCAACGGGTCTGTAAAAAACCTTCACACGGTTTTTTAACATGATTAGCATTTTATTCTTTTGCTGAGCACTTTCTTCACCCACATTCACCGGGGGTATTTGCAGGAAATTAAAGTAAAAAACAGATTCCCGATCCTGCGGCAAATTTACGCTGCCATTAAAGGCAATACGAAGCACCTGTCCGCCGTTGGCCGCAATTCGAAAGAGTGCCGGCGAAGCATTAAACGGAGCCTTAGCTGTTGCGGGTGTTGACTCAGTGTCTCCATCATCCAGCCAAGTTTGCACGGCATAAGGAATGATATCTTTATTACGAAATTCAACGTCTACTGAAGCGTTATCTGAGGGGTAAATAATCCGGTTGCCAATCATAGTGACACTGGCAGATGCCATTACAGAGAATAGTGATAATATCAACAACAGAAATAAACCAGTTGTTTTTTTAATCAGATTGCGATTATTAAACATATGAACATTAAACTTATAATTTTATCGGATATCAGTGGCACGCCGCATGATATAAAATAAGATGGCAGCGTTCTGCCATCTTGCGATTATTTAACGCTTACTGATAAGTCACTGCATATTGCAGTGAAGCCGCAACAGTACCTGCTGTAGCAACATCAGTCGCATAATATTGAGCGGTATATGTCGCGGTCGAAGCCGTGTCACCTGCAGCTAAAGTCAGATCGCCTTCGGCCGTATAGGTTGAACTTAAGTCAATCTCAGTGCCTTTTGTATCCAGAATTTGAACTGTTACGTTTTCTGCTGTACCAGTATTACCTAAAGTGCCATTTGTCGTTTCAACCAAATTGCCGACAAATACCGTGCTAATAGCTGTTGAGTCAGTACTACCTGTGCAACCACTCACACCCATTTCGAATGTCGTCGCGCCCGCTACGTCACCTGACGCAGATAAATCAGACGTTGAGACAGTAGGTAATAAGATAATTGGCGCAGTGTCATTACCATTTACGGTCAATGAACAGGTTTCATCAGTGACTTCGCCCTGAAACGAAATAGTGTTATCAGATACAGCAGATGCCGTCATTGAATAACCCGCTACCAGTAAACCACAAGCCACTAAAATTTTCTTATTCACGTCTTTTCTCCATTAGATTAATTTCCTTCTGGCAGGTCCCTTCGCCGGGTACGCTGCCAGTGCTAGTCACTATAAAGTCACGACCTTTTTCGGCAATCAATCTCGTCAAAAACGCATAAATTAGTGAATTATTCTTCTGATGTGAGTTATTTCATACACTAATCCACTAAATTGATGTAGATCCGTTTTCCTGCCAGAGAAATAATCTGCAATTTTAATTAACATCTCGAAAACATATTCCTTCCTTACGATTTCTTAACTAGGAATATTCTAAATATAATTAAACGCCCGCCTATAAACTGCGCCATTAAGATGATTAACAGATCGCAAAATAATCATTCGGCGTGTTATTTAACCGGAAATATCAATTACAACCAGATTGAATATTTTCAGAATGATATTTATGTCAGGACTGAGTAAATATTGATGTCGCTCAAGAATCACTAAAAACGCTCAAATGGGAAAACCATGGCGACATTGATGTGCTTTAGACAAGCAGATGCGAGATAGAAGATGGAAATCATGAGAGGTGAAAATAAAGCGGATTGACCCGATGATGGAGGTACAAAGATAAAAGGGGCACAAGGCCCCAGTCTGACACGCTCAGGAGGTGATTTTATCAATATCCACCGGCCTGCCGTAAAACCAGCCCTGTCCGACAATGCGTGGATATTCTTTCAGGAAAAAGTCCGCCTGATGCTGTTCTTCTATTCCTTCCACAATAATGGTCGCACCGGTCTGGGCGAGCATTTCCAGCATCATTTTCAGCATTTTGAAACTGACTGACTGACTGCCAACAGAATCGGTGAAGATCTTGTCAATCTTAATAAAATCAAACGATAACTTGCTCAGATAATCCAGATTGGAATAACCGGTACCGAAATCATCCAGCGCAATGCGGTAGCCGTAATCTCTCAGCCGGGCTAATGACTCTTTGAGCAGCCGATGGTCTGCCGTCGAACGTTCCGTGATTTCTAATACAATTTGTTTGCGGTGAAGCCTGCTTTTATCGACCTCTTCTTCGAGAAACACCCTGAAATCCGCCTCAGTCACATCCGCGGTAGTGATGTTAATACTCACAAATAAAGCGTTATTCTCCCGTAAGAGTGGTGCGATTTCTGTCAGCGTCCGCGTGACGACAGACCGGGTGAGTGCCTTAATCTGATGTGTCGACTCAGCCAGTTTGATAAACACATCCGGTGGTATATTGTCGCCGTTTACCTCTTTCCAGCGGGCCAGCGCTTCGTACCCAATCACCCTGCCGGTATCAATATCCACAAAGGGTTGATAGTTGATATAAATGTCATCCCGGCTGATCGCCATCCTGAGTTTATTCTGTAATGAACGGGTATTACTGATGTATTGGAGGAGTGCGAAAGTAAACATTCCACCGGCTGCTAATGCTGCAAGAATAATAAATACTGTCGCCGTGGCTGAAAGGGAAAAAAGTCCGATCTGAGTGTTTCTGGCCATCACGCAAATATCATATCGTTTACTGCATTCCGTGAACCGGGCTTTGTGCCACCACGCAAAACCTTGCATTTCGTTAACATCCCGCACCAGTCCGGCGGTGTCGCCAAACAGCCTGAAAACATGGTCGTGCCGGTGGTTGATCAGCACGGCACCGAAGCCGTTATATGGAACATAAATGTCACGAAATGCGGCCGGTGTCGGAAAAAGCAGAACGTTCTTCGATTCCATCATATCGGCGGTGATCCGCGGGTCTACAATGCCGCTGAAGGATGTCCATATGCGCTGACCATAACGGGTGATGGCATCGGGCACCGACATCGTCACCGGCTCCGGTAAACGGCCGCGCATCGCCGTACATTTCAGCTGGTGATCACGGATGTAGCCAATGTCTGAGATAAATACCGAGGTAAATGAGAGATAACGAATTTCATCGAGAAATTTATCACTGCATGTTTCATCGCGTATGGCATTCACTTTACTGACGATTTTACCGGACTCATCAGCAACTTCCAGTCCGCGCGTCATGATGTGTCGGGCATAGGAAGCCAGATAGTCACGATCATACGTCGCGATGACGAGATGTGTGACAATCAGGATAAATGTGGCTACCAGCAAGGTACCTGACAGAAATAATAAAGGCCGGCCAACAGATTTTGCGGTTTTCATGGTGTGCCTGAAATGAAAGTATTGATGCAATATTATTTTAAAGAAACCGGCGGATACTCGCCAAACTTGCTTCCGGCAAGTGCCATGAACTGACTGAATGCCACATTATTACTCACTTTAAGTTTATCCATAATGATGTGCTTCACCCGGCTGATGCGTCGATATTGGGTTTTCATTTTCGTCGCAATTTCAGTAATGCTCATTTGCTGGCTGAACATAATCAGCACTTCCCATTCATAATCGCTCAGTATTTCGAAATCGTAACGAAGTTTCCTGTCTTCGTAAAAGAGTACGCTCACCATGCTCGTTGCATTAAGGATTTGCGCTGCGGAAGCACGGCAGCCCTCAATGCCTAATTGTTTCATATAGATAGCATCTGCATTACTCTGAATCAGTAAAGCAGGAATTTCTATTTCAGTATGAATAATCATATCAATGGCGGGGAATTGTGCTTTAAGTTTTCTTAAGAAATCCAGGCCTTCAATAATAGACGTATTGACATCATAAACCTCACTGAAAACCACATCCAATTTTCGCAATTCCAGCAAAGACTTGAGGGATATGAAATTAGAAAGTGTGCCTTCAATAATAATGTCACTCTCTTCTCTCAGGATCTGCGACATTACATCACTGACCATCGAAAGTGGTTCCATAATTGCCACTTTCTCTCTTCTTTTCCACGCCATTAATTATTCCTTACTTTGATTAAATCCTCGCTTTATTTTATCAAGCCACTTTTGGAATTTTGATCTGGGAATAAATTTTAAGATTAGGTTAATAATTTCGAAAAAACCAGCGAGCGTGGGCAATATCCCAAATAATGTCAGATGTTTGTATTATTTCAGGATAAAAATCTGCCGGGATCCTTACTAAACAAAGTTTAAACAAGATAGCAATGGAATGGCAACTAGGAATATTCTTATTGAAATTAAACCGGATGGATTTTTTTTGCTGCCAAAGCTGGCCTCAGCAGGCCAGTTCGGGGGTGAATTTTGACAGTGAGCAACCCGGCTGGCTCCTCAGCGAATTAACTCAGAACAACTCCTTTTGCCATATGTACGGCTCTGTCGCACATATGGTCAATCACGTCCGCATCATGGCTCACCAGAATCATGGTCAGGTCACTGCTGGCTTTAAGATCGTTGAGCAGGTTAAGGATTTCCGCCTGCACTGACATATCGAGCGCAGACGTGGGTTCATCGAGCAATAACAGCTTAGGCTTAAGCAACAGCGCGCGCACAATCGCCACGCGCTGGCGCTGGCCGCCGGAAAGCTGATGCGGATAACGGTGCATCAGCGCCGGATCCAGCCCGACCTGACGGAATCCTTCAGCAATCTTTTGTTCGATATCCTGCTCTTTAAGGATTTTTAACGGTTCAGCCAGCGTGCGCAGCAACTTGTGTTTCGGGTGCAGCGAGGCGTAGGGATCCTGAAACACCATCTGTACGTCACGGCGCAGACTGCCGGTGAACGGCTTGCCGGGTTTTACGTGGTGATCGAGCAGCGTCAGGCCGCCGTCCCAGTGACCGTTCAGCCCCGCCAGTACCCACAAAAGAGAAGATTTACCGCAACCGGACGGCCCGACCAGCCCGAAGCACTCACCTTTATTAATCGTCAGGTTGACGTTATGTACCACGGTGCGGACTTCAACGCCCTGACGGTGGGACACGCTCAGCTGATGCAGTTCAGCAATTGCCTCACTCATGATTCGGCTCCTGTTTTAAAGAGGCCAGCAGCGCACGATCCAGCACCGGCAGGCGTTCGCCGTGGGTAAATTTGCTCGGTCTGCACGACCATAACGTGTGGGTATACGGATGCGTGGCATGTGCCAGCTGATCCGCAGGCAATTCATCGAGCAGTTCGCCTTTATACATCACCAGTACGCGCTCGCAGTAGTGCGCCACCTGTTGCAGGTCGTGGCTGATCAGGATCAGCCCCATATTGCGCTGTTCGACCAGACGTTCGATTAAGCCCAGCACCTGTTCACGCATGTCAAAATCCAGGGCCGACGTCGGTTCATCGGCGATCAGCCACTGCGGATCGTTGATCAGCGCAATCGCCAGCATCACGCGCTGGCCCATCCCGCCGGAAAGCTGATGCGGATATTGCTGTTGCAGAAAAGCCGGATTGGGCAAACCGACGGCATTCAGCATGTCGGCTACTTTTTCCTGACGCTCTTTACGCCCGAGACGCGTATGCAAACGCAGCGGCTCTTCGACCTGTTTGCCGATTTTTTGCGTCGGATTCAGCGCATGTTTCGGATCCTGCATCACCATCGAAACACGATTGCCGCGCAGTTTGTTCCATTCGCGTTCCTTTAACGTGGTCAGGTCGTGATCGCCCAGCGTCAGTTGCGAAGCACGCAGCTGGCACGGATGCGGCAGCAGCCCCATCAGCGCACGGGCGGTCAGGGATTTACCGGAACCGGATTCGCCAACCAGCGCCACGCGTTCCTGCCCGACGCTGAGTGAAAGGGATTTCACCAGTTCCAGCGGACGTTCGCCCGGCAGATAAATGGTGAGATCTTTCGCGACAAGTTTGTCGGTATTTAAGGAATCAGTTGCCATGTCGTGGATCCATTTTGTCACGCAGGCCATCGCCCAGCAGGTTGAAAGCCAGGCTGGCAAACAGAATTGCCCCACCCGGTGCAGCGGCGACCCACCACTGGTCGAAAATCACTTTACTGCCTTCGGCAACCATCGAGCCCCATTCCGCGGTCGGCGGCTGAATACCCATGCCGAGAAAGCCCAGACCGGCGGATGCCAGAATAATGCCGCCGAGGCTGAGTGCGGCCCGCACCACGGCGCTCGGTAAACACAGCGGGAGGATGTGACCAAACATCAGGCGCAATCCGCCGATGCCCTGCATACGCGCCGCGGCCAGATAATCACTGCGGCGCAGTGCCAGCGTTTCCGCCCTCGCCTGACGGGCAAACGGCGGCCAGCTGGTAAAGGCCAGCGCCAGCGCCCCGTTCATCAGGCCGGGACCGAGAATAGCCACCAGCGCCAGCGCCATTACCAGACTTGGCAATGACATCACGATGTCGGTCAGACGCATCAGAATGCGCTCGAACCAGCCACCGATATAACCGGCGCTGATGCCGATCAGCAGGCCGACCGGAATGGTCAGCACCAGGATCAGTGACACCAGCAGCAGCGTCGGACGCGCGCCGTAAATCACACGGGAAAGCAGGTCGCGGCCAAAACCGTCGGTGCCCAGCCAGTGCTGATGTGAAGGCGGCAGTAAGCGCAGTTCGATGTGCTGAATGTTCGGATCAAACGGTGCCAGTAAAGGTGCGAGCAGCGCGGTCAGCACCAGAATGGCGACCAGCACCAGTCCGACGCTCAGCGTGGTAATGCGTCGCGCAGGCTTCCAGACGGTAGTCTCGATTTCGACCTGCGCTGGTTGTTCAGGGATCATTTGTTGTGTCATAAGCGAAAACTACCGGGTCCGCGGATCGAGCAAATAAGTAAGGGCGTCAGCCAGTGCGTTCAGCAGCACGAAACAGGTACCGATCAGCAGCGTCGCGCCAAGGATAGCTGGCGTATCTGCCGCGAACAGCGCGGTAGTCAGATAACGTCCGACACCCGGCCAGGCGAATACGGTTTCGGTCAGTACTGCGCCTTCGAGCAGGCTGGCGTAGGAAAGCGAAAGCACGGTGATCAGTGTTCCGAGCACATTCGGGAAGACGTGGCAGAGTAAAACCCGCGCCCTGCCCGCGCCTTTGGAACGCGCCAGAATCACGTATTCTTTGTTCATTTCACCGAGCATCGAGGCGCGCAGAAGACGGGTAATGCCCGCCATCGACAACATCGCCAGCACGGTTACCGGCAGCCACAAATGGCTGATGGCGTTGTAGAACATGTCGCGGTCGCCGGAAAGCCAGGTATCAATCAGCACAAATCCGGTGCGCGGCGTCATGGTGTACATATACAAGTCGTCCAGTCGTCCCGGACCGCCCGCCCAGTGCAGCACTGCGTAAAACAGCAAAAGACCGAGCAGGCTCAGCCAGAATATCGGCACGGAATACCCGAGCAGCGACACCATTCTGGCGACGTTATCCAGCCAGCTGCCTGGTTTCCAGACCGCCAGCAGCGCCAGCAAAATGCCGAGCGATCCGCCAAGCAGAATGGCACAGGTGGCCAGTTCGACGGTCGCCGGGAAAGTGCGCATCAAATCGCTGGCGACCGGCTGCGCGGTGATGCGGGAAATCCCCATATCGCCGTGCGCCAGATGATCCAGATAACGGGCGAACTGCACCGGTACCGACTGATCGAGACCTAAATCACGACGCACCTGCGCATAGGTCGCTTCACTGGCGTGATCGCCCGCCACCTGAAGTGTCGGGTCAATCGGGGCAAGATGGGAAAGCGTAAAGGTGAACGCCAGCAGGCCGAGCAACGTCAGCGCCAGCGAAATCACGCCGGTCAGCAGACGGCCTGACCAGCGCCAACCCTGCCGGACGAATCCGGCGGGCGTTGAACTGTCTGTCATTACTTGGTGACCTTGCTGTAGAAGACCATGTCAGGGTTGATGCCCTGCACGTAGCCCTTAATGTTGTCACGCACGGCGATCAGGCTTTTAGCCTGTAAGCCGATGACAAACGGTGAGTTTTTCTGCACTTCCAGTTGCAGCTGACGGTAATCCGCCACGCGTTTAGCCTGATCCGGCTCGGCAATCGCCGCCAGTGTCAGTTTATTGAGCGCAGGAATCGACCAGTTGGCGCGCCATGCCAGCGTTTTGCTGCCATCTTCCGGATTGAAAGCAAACGCGGAAGCATTGGTGTTCGGGTCAAAATAGTCCGGGCCCCATGAAGACATATAGGCGTCGTATTCATGCGCTTTCACTTTAGTGGAAATCTGCGAGCTTAAACCCAGATCGAGTTTAACGGTCACGCCGCCCTGCGCGAAGCTGGCCTGCAACGCCTGAGCGATATCCAGATACGGCGGCTGGTTGGCGGTAGACAAAGTAAAGCTGACGTTGGTCAGCCCGGCTTTCGCCAGAATCGCTTTGGCTTTGGCCGGGTCATAGGTGTATGGCGTATCGTTCAGCGCGCCCAGATAACCTTCCGGCAGGAACGACTGATGCACCTGGAACTGGTTTTTCATCAGGTCATGCGCGATGTGGTTATAGTCGAACAGGTAACGCGCCGCTTCCCAGAAGGCCGGATTGCCCAGCGCCGGAGACGCTTTGGCGTTGAACTGCATGAAATATAACGAGGCATATGGCACGGCGAGCGGTTTCACGCCTTTTTTGCCTTCGAGCGCCGCCATCTGATCCGAACCGAGGTTGCGTGCCATATCCGCATCGCCCTGCTCAATCAGCAGACGGCGAGCAGCCGGATCCGGTACGTTTTTAATCAGGATAGTTTTCAGCTTCGGCGCGCCTTCAGGAGACGTCGGGTTGGCGGAGAGGATCACCACTTCATGCGGAATATAGTTACGGATCTGATACGGACCGGAACCGGCAGAATGGTTGCTCAGCCACTGATGACCGAGGTCGTCAGCCGTCGCGTTAGCTTTCACCAGTTTGCTGTCGACAATCGAGGATACCGGCGCAGACAGCAGGCTCAGCACGAAAGACGGGCTGACATCGGCGGTCCAGCTGACTTTCACATGCTGATCGTCGACTTTCGTCAGGAGGGTATCGACGTTTTTATCAGTCCAGCCCAGCTGAGTCAGAATGAAAGAAGGTTCGAGATTAAGTTTCACCACGCGTGACAGCGAGAAAATCACGTCATCGGCGGTCAGCGGATTACCGCTGGCAAACACGGCTTTCGGCGACAGGGTAAACGTCAGGCTGCGGTTATCTTTGCCCGCTTCCCAGGAATTCGCCAGCGTGGGTTTCAGATCAATCGGGTTATTAGGATCTGACTGCACCAGACGCTGATAAATATTGTTGAAAGCCTGAACCGTGGTCAGCTCAAAGCCCTGCGCCGGGTCAAAGCTGGAAGTGTCATCAATGGACTGGGCGATGACCAGCGTGTCCGGCGGTGTGGCGGCCTGAACCGCGAAAGTAGCCGCAATAGCCGTAAACAGGACGGACGGTAATAAAGCTTTCATCAGGTCAGACTCTCCAAAGTAGCGAAATTGCTAAAGTTTTGTTGAGTGTAAAGTTTCTTCAACTTCCCAGAAAGTCTGATAAATACTATCGTTATGCTAATTTTGAATAACGTTATCTGATTGGTTATTAAAGCCGCAGGACGGGCTCTGGCGGGGCATTGTTACTGTACAAACGGGGACGAGCTCGGGCAAAGCGACAGACACTATTACAAGGGCCATCGGCGGCTGATTATACGGGGGATATGAGTCATTTCAGCAGCCAAACCCTGCGGTTTTGGCATACACTTCATTCCTAAATTTCATACTGAGTTATGTGGCGCAGATCACATCTTAATTGTATGATGAATGCATCATTCAACTGGGTGAAACACCATGAGCAATGCAACTTCTCTGGCATTCCAATATATCCGGGCATTTATTCTGATTTATCTGTGTTTATTCGCCGGGAATGCCATTTCATCTCTTCTGCCGCTGACGATCCCGGGCAGCATTATCGGAATGCTGATCTTATTCGCCCTGCTTTCCACGCAGATTCTGCCGTTTAAATGGGTCAAACCCGGCTGCAACATTCTGATCCGCTATATGGCGCTGCTGTTTGTGCCTATAGGCGTCGGGGTGATGAACTATTACGAGCAGCTGCGCACGCAGTTCGGCCCGCTGGTGGTGTCCTGTCTGGTCAGTACGATTATCGTGTTACTGGTTGTCGCGTATTGTTCCCACTATATCCACGGTGAACGCGGCGTGGTGACAGACAAAGCGGAGAAAGAAAATGATTGATATTTTGTGGTCGCTTCCGCTGACCTTGCTGGTCTTTTTCGCCACCCGCAAACTGGCTATCAAACTCAAAATGCCGCTGCTGAATCCGTTACTGATGTCGATGGTGGTGATTATCCCGTTGCTGCTGGTGACCCATATTCCTTACGCCCGCTATTTCGCCGGCAGTAAAATCCTCAATGATTTGCTGCAACCGGCTGTAGTGGCACTGGCGTTTCCGCTGTACGAACAGCTGCATCAGATCCGTGCCCGCTGGAAATCCATCATCAGCATCTGCTTTATCGGCAGCGTCGTCGCCATGGTCACCGGCACGGCAATCGCGTTATGGATGGGTGCAACACCACAGATTGCCGCCTCGGTGTTACCGAAATCCGTCACCACGCCGATTGCCATGGCGACGGCACAGTCCATTAACGGCATTCCGGCCATCAGCGCGGTCTGCGTGATTTTCGTCGGCATCCTTGGCGCCGTATTTGGTCATACGATCCTGAACATATTAAAGATCACCACCAAAGCGTCACGCGGACTGGCAATGGGCACCGCCTCACACGCCCTCGGTACCGCCCGCTGCGCAGAAATGGATTATCAGGAAGGCGCCTTCAGCTCCCTGGCGCTGGTCATCTGCGGGATCATCACCTCCCTCCTCGCTCCGTTCCTGTTCCCGGTATTACTCGCCATGTTTGGTCATTAACGAATAATCACCTCACTCTACGCCCCTCAAAATAGTTCGGATTGGATCAAGGCGGCAACTGAGCGAATCCCCGGGAGCATACAACAAGTATGTGACCGGGGTTCGCGAAGGCAGCCAACGCTGAGCCAGTCTGAAATATGAAGAGGGAAAAAGATGTATGTCGCCAAACCTTAGAAAGACGACATACAAAGCTGAGAGTACCCGGTTTAAGTACAGTCAGAAAAATGCCTGCCGGCCCGCATTTGGCGGACTGGCAGCAGATTATGAAGAGGATAAAACGGGCGCGCGATGCGGGCGCGCCGGAGGGATTACGAGTTCATCTGGAACAGCGACATACCTTGCATGGAGCTGTAGGTCTTGTATGACGCCTGAAGTGCAACCTGTTGCAGCGTGTAGGTCGAAATCGCTGAGGTCCACTCGGTATCAACCAGATTGCTGAGCTTGGTGGAGTTGGTCACGTCGCGGTTATCACCGAGCGTATCGAGACTGTCGAGCTCACTCATTTGCGTACCGAGCTCAGAGCGCACGGACAACACGTTGTTAAGGGAGTTGCTCAGGCCACGGTTGGCTTTATCGATCGCGTCGGAATATTCAGTATCCGAGGTGTAATCCGCTGAAGGCGTTTTCAGTGCGGTCAGCGCGCTGTCGATCGTCTTAAAGATATCGGATTCGCCGGTCGTGCCGTCAGGTTCTTTCTTCGCATCACCGGTCAGGGAGTTGAAAATCTGATTACCCGTGTGGTTGATGGTCATGGTACGGCTGGCATCAACCTGCTGGGTGATCGCCGTATCGCCGCCGGAATACGTCACCGCACCGGTGGTCGGATCCTGCGTGTAAGGCGCGGTATCACTTTTATAACCGGCGAAAATATAGCGCCCGTTACCGTCGGTGCTGTTCGCCATATTCACTAACTGCGATTTCAGACTTTCCAGCTTGGTGGCCAGAGAAGAACGGTCATCGTCACTCAGCGAGCCATCACCGGCCTGTACGATCAGCGTCTGCGCATCCTGAATGGTGGACGTCACGCTCGACAGAATCGATTCTTCCTGACTCATGCTCTGGTTAGCAAAAGTACGCGCAACAGAGAACTGGCTGTTTTCAGACTGCGCCTGTCGCACGAGCACGGCCTGTGAAGCCGCCAGCGGATCGTCAGAAGGCTTACTGACTTTCGAGCCGGTAGAAAGCTGTAAACCGGTCGCCTGGAAACGGTTCTGCCCATCCAGCACCGCATCCATGTTTTGTTGGTAAATTATATTGGTACTAAGGCGCATGGCATCAGTTCCTTATCAGTTCTGGGATCAGCGGAGATTTATAATGGCGTCGAATATCGTCGACGCCGTCTGCACAACCTGGGCATTAGCCAGATAATATTGCTGATAACGTTGCAGATCGCCGTATTCCTCATCGAGGTTAACCCCGGAAATAGACTGCTGTTGCGTCGTCAGCTGCGTCACGATATTGCTTTGCGCGGTGCTGGTGGTGGTCAGTGTCGCCACCTGGTTCCCGACGTTGCTCACCAGGCTGGCGTAAGCGCCGGACAGCGTAGACTTGCCTTCCACCAGTTTGGCGGTCTGCAAGTTCAGTAATTTTTGCGCGTTGGTGTTATCGCTCACACCGCTGTCGGTTGCGCTGGCAGCGGCAATCAGTGAAGAATCGGTGATCGCCACCCCCATGCTTCCCGCCACGTTGCTGACAGTTTTGATGGTGAAGCTGTCATTGGTCGATGGCGTGCCAGAAACAGAAACCGATAATCCGTCGAATTCCATGGTCGGATTGCCGCTGCTGTCGGTGCCTGCCGTTGGCGTGATTTTTGCGCCATCGGAAACGCGGGTCACATCCCAGCTGGTGCCGTTATAGGCCATAGTGTAATCACTGGCTTTCACCGCGGTGGTATCTTTGTACGCCACGCTGACATCGGCGGTGCCGGTATTTTTGGTGTTACCTACGGTCGTTGCGCCGGTGTAAGAGAAGAAATCTGTCCCTGCGTCACCGTTGAGATCAAAACCGGCTTTGTTGGTGCTGTTGAACGCATCAGAGAAGGTCAGCGCCAGCTGCCCGAGCTGATTGATGGCCGGCTCGAGGTTGTCTTTACGAAACGCCAGTGTGCCGCCGAGAGATCCGGTGGTCAGACGGCTTTCCTGAATTTCAGAAACGGTGCCGTCCGGCTGAGTCATACCGACGGTCAGTTTGGACGGATCCGCGCTGGAAGCCACGGCCACCACCGTCTTAGAGTTGCCGCCGCTCACCAGTGGCGTGCCGTTAGCAAAGGAGACGTTGTACGTGTCGCCGTCCTGCTGTGTCACGGTCACACCGGTAATGTCGTTCAGCTGGCTGACCAGCTGGTCACGCTGATCGAGCAAAGCGTTAGGTTCCTGACCGGTGCTGCCACGGGTTGCCGTGATCTGCGTGTTCAGTTTGGCAATCTGCGCCGCATAGGTGTTGATCTGGTCAACGTTCTGCGTGATCTGCTGATTCACCGCGGTGTTCATGTCGTTCAGGTATTTCGCTGAACTGTTGAACTGCGCAGTTAAGCCCTGCGCTTCGCCGAGAACCGCCTGACGTGCCGAGCTGTCGCTGGCATTGCTGGTCAGGGTTTGCAGGCCTTTGAAGAAGGTGGACATGGTGGCGTCGATGCCGGTTGAGCTGTCGCCCAGCAGGTCATCAATTGAGCTTGCCTGATCCAGCTGCGTTGAGAGCGCGCTGCCGGTGGCGCTGGCGCCGAGCAACTGGGTCACTACAAAGGAATTATATTCACGGTTCACGCCGGTCACGGTCACACCGTTACCGATGTAACCGGCGGAGGTGGAGTTGCCGTTGCTTTGGGTGATGATCGCCGTCTGACGGTTATAACCGGCCACACTGACGTTAGCGATGTTGTTCCCGGTGGTACTGAGCGCGGCCTGCGCTGCGTTCAGTCCGCTCATTGCGGTATTAATTAAGCTACTGGACATGAGTGACCTTTTGTCTGCCGGTGACCTTTTTTACCACCGTGTAATTAAGGGAACTGAATCGGGGCTTTCCCCTTTTCCCATTCTGATCTGGTTATCGGCCTGCACCGCCAAAACTTGAGAAAAAAAACGAGGATTTGGGGATCTAAAAGATATCTTTTAAATCATGGCCATAAGCCTTAACCGCCTGCTCGCCTGCCCCTTTAATTTTCTGAATAACGCTGACCAGTTTGTCGGCATAATTCGGGTCGGTGGCATAGCCTGCGCGTTGCAGTTCATGCGCGGCTTGTTCAGGGGTATTGGCGGAGGCCACCTGGGCATAACGCGGGTTGCTGGTCAGCAGTTTGATGTAATCGCTGATGGCTTCCACATATGAGCCGTAAACGCGGAAACTGGCCTGGACTTTTTTCGCCACGCCGTTGGTGTATTCGGTGGTGGTGATATTGGTGGTCGGGCCGTCCCAGCTGCTGCCCGCTTTGATACCAAACAGGTTGAAGCTGCGTTTGCCATCAGCGGTCGGTATCTCGCGCTGTCCCCAGCCGGATTCCAGCGCGGCTTGCGCCATGATCAGCTGATGCGAAATCCCGCTGTCTTTACTCGCCACCTGCGCCGGAATGCTCAGGCTGGACACGAACTGTCCGCTGTCGGCAGGTAAAGGTGCGCCGCCGGTGGTGCGATCCGGGGCGGTCGGAATGACTTTACGCAGATACTGTTCCATCGCCTGCACCGGCATACTTTTCAGCACTTCACCGTCAAGCGCCATCGGCACCGTACCGGACAGCTCCGAAGGCTGTTTAGAGCCGCCGGTCAGCTGTTCCACCATCATATCGGCCATGCCCAACCCTTTGTCGGACATGTCCTGTGCAATTTGCTGATCGTACATCGATGTATAAAGTTTGGTGGACTGGTTATCGAGAATGCCCCCCTGCGGCAATGCCTGACGCATACTTTTCAGCATCATCTGGACAAATACGCCTTCAAACTGTTTCGCTACTTCTTTGAGATGCGCCTGCGGATTTTGCCCCACATCCCGCTTCAGTTTGTTGAGGGAATTGGCATCGTACGCCGCCCCTTGCGGGTCGAAAGCACCGGACATCGACATCAGATCGCTCATCAGATAATTTCCAAATCAGCGCGCAGGCAGCCGGCTGTTTTCATGGCCTGCAAAATGGACATCAGGTCGATAGGCGTCGCGCCTAACGCGTTCAGGGTACGGACCACGTTATTCAGGCTGGCACTGGATCGCACCTGCTGAATAGAGCCACCGGACTGACGCACGGAAATATTGGTGTTTGGCGTCACCACGGTCTGACCGCCGCCGAACGGCGTGTTTGGCTGGCTGACATCGTTCTGACGATCGACGACCACAGAAAGATTGCCCTGTGCGACCGCACAGTTATCCAGCGTCACGTCGCGGTTCATGACCACCGAACCGGTACGGGAGTTGATAATCACTTTCGCGTCCATTGGCCCGACGTTGACTTCGATATTTTGAATCTGCGCCAGAATGCGCACCTGCGACGTATTGCCGCGCGGCACGATGACCTGAATATTGCGGGAATCCAGCGCCGACGCGGTGCCCATCCCCTGACGGTTAATGGCGTCGCTGACCTGCTGCGCCAGATTGAAATCTTCATCGTTAAGTTGCAGGTTGATCACGCCTTCGGTGCCGAAGGTGCTTGGCAGTTCACGTTCGATGGTTGCGCCGCCGGTAATACGACCGCCGGACACCTGATTAACCGTTACGCTGCTGCCACCGGCAGACGCACCCGCCCCGCCGACCAGCACGTTACCCTGCGCCAGTGCATAAACCTGGTTATCCACGCCTTTCATCGGCGTCATCAGCAAGGTGCCGCCGCGAATACTTTTGGCGTTACCCATAGAGGAAACGACGACGTCAATCGCCTGACCGGCACGCGAGAACGCTGGCATTTTGGCAGTCACCATCACGGCAGCCACGTTTTTCAGCTGCATGTTGGTCCCGGCCGGAACGGTTATCCCTAACTGGGACAACATGTTGGTCAGGGTCTGAGTGGTGAACGGTGTCTGCGTGGTCTGGTCACCGGTTCCGTCGAGGCCGACCACCAGGCCGTAGCCGATCAGGGCGTTATCACGCACGCCTTGTACCGTCGTCAGATCACGAATACGGTCAGCGGATGCGGGCAGTACCACCAGGGCGGACATCGCCAGACAGATAACACCGGAAAGTAGTTTTCGCATGATTGCCTCGTTATAACGGCGATAAGTTTAGGAAGAACCGCTGCAACCAGCCCATGTTCTGCGCTTCATTGATGTAGCCGTTACCCACGTATTCGATGCGCGCATCTGCCACCTGCGTGGAGATAACGGCGTTTGCACCACTGATGGTGCGCGGGTTGACCACACCGGAGAACCGGATGAATTCGGTTCCCTGATTAATTTCGATTTGTTTTTCACCGACAACTTTCAGATTGCCGTTAGCCAGCACTTCCGCGACCGTCACGGTCAGGGTGCCGCTGAAAGTGTTATTGGCTGCTGCGCCGCCTTTACCGGCGAAGGTATTGGCACCGGACATATCCAGATCGGCGCGGGCATTGCCGAACAGCCCTTCCAGGTAGCGCGGCGTAGTGGCGGCGCCAAAGGTGGTTGACCCGTTGCGGCTGGCGTTCGCCGAGGAGCTTTTGCTCGCACTGACGTTTTCCTGCAAGACAATGGTCAGAGTATCCCCGATGTTACGTGGACGGCGGTCTTCAAACAGAGGCTGATAACCATAGTTCATCGGCTGAACGGACTGGAAAATCGAACCGTTAGGCACCGGCGGTGCGGCGGGCGCAGGGGTCGCTGTGGTGGTTCCGGGTACCAGCGGGGTATGCGGCATATACGCGCAGCCGTTCGCCAGTAACGTGATTAACAGCGGCAGCACCAGCTTGCCTGGTCGGTCTGTATAAGAAGTCATTACCGACGTTATTTTTTTGCTCACCACAGTTTCGCCTTAAAAAAATCGACCTGGTAGGGATCTGAACCGGTTCAGGACTGACGCCATCCGGCCCCAGCCCTCTTGTTTTTGTGGCTGCCCGAATCTGCGACAGCCACTTTCACTTTGTTGTTACGTACTAAAAGTTGTTACGTACAAAAAGTAATGACGTACTAAAAGTTATGACGTACTAAACACTTACAGCTGCGAAAGTTTCTGCAGCATTTCATCCGACGTAGACACGGCTTTACTGTTGATTTCGTAAGCGCGCTGCGTCTGGATCATGTTGACCAGCTCTTCCGCGACGTTGACGTTCGAGGTTTCGACATAACCCTGATACAGCAGGCCGGCACCGTTAAGTCCCGGAGTACTTTCGGTTGGCGCGCCGGAGCTCTGGGTTTCCTGATAAAGGTTTTCACCCATGGATTCCAGACCGCTGTTGTTGATGAAGGTGCTCAGCGTCAGTTGACCAACTTGTTGTGCCGCCGTCTGCCCCTGCTGGGTCACGCTGACGATACCGTCACGACCAACCGTCATGCTCAGCGCATTGGTCGGAATAGTGATGGCCGGGATCACCTGATAGCCGCTCGACGTCACCAGCTGACCGTTCTGATCCACCTGGAAAGAACCGTCGCGGGTATACGCGGTGGTGCCGTCCGGCAGCTGGACCTGGAAGAAACCTTCGCCTTTGATGGCGATGTCTTTACTGTTGCTGGTCTGCGACAGGTTGCCCTGCGAGAACAGACGTTCAGTCGACACCGGACGCACACCGGTACCAATCTGCAAACCCGATGGCAGGTTGGTCTGCTCAGAAGACTGCGCACCTGGCTGGCGGACAGTCTGGTAAAGCAGGTCTTCGAATACCGCACGCTGGCGTTTAAAGCCGTTAGTGCTGACGTTCGCCAGGTTGTTGGCGATGACGTCCATGTTGGTCTGCTGCGCATCCAGACCGGTTTTCGCAATATACAGCGATGGGATCATGTCATTACTCCTCTGCCATCATCAGCTCATTGACAGCAGATTGTTGGCACTCTGTTCATTTTCATCGACGCTGTGGATGACTTTCATTTGCATCTCAAAGCGGCGGGCGTTGGCAATCATGTCAACCATGGTCGACACCGGATCCGCGTTACTGCCTTCAAGTGTTCCCGGCATCACGTGAATGGTCGGGTCGGCCTGTAAAGCGGCACCGCGCGCCAGCGCCGTGGCCGGGGTCGGACGGAACATGCCGTCGTCGCCACGGGTCACTTCGCTGTTTGCGGCTTTCACCAGCTTGAGCTTACCGAGCTGTCCCATGGTGTTCGGGTCAGCGCCGGCTTCGAGCACGGCGATAGTGCCGTCCGCAGAAATCGTCAGCTGTGAGTTCGGCGGAACCTCGATCGGGCCGTTATCCCCCATCACCGGATGACCTTGTACGGTCAGCTGGTTAGTCGGTGACACCTGCATGTCGCCGTTACGGGTATAAGCTTCAGTGCCATCAGGCATCTGCACCGCAAGGAAACCGTCCTGCTGTAAAGCCACATCCAGCGGACGGCCGGTGTAGTTAAGTTTGCCTTGCGTCATGTCTGCGCCCGGCGTGGACGCCGTGACCAGCGTACGAGTCGGCAGGCTTTGACCTTCCACCGGCACCGCGCGCATGGCTAAAAGTTGCGAGCGAAAGCCGGGTGTATTGGCGTTAGCAAGGTTGCTTGACGTGACCGACTGCTGAACCAGTGTCTGGCTCGCTGCGCCGCTCGCGGTGTAGATAGCGTGATCCATAGTGCTGCCCTGTTCTCAAAGTAAAAAAGAGCGTCTTAACGCAGGTTAACCAGCGTGTTCAGGATGGAGTCCTGAGTTTTGATGGTTTGCGCGTTCGACTGATAGTTACGCTGAGCAACGATCATATTCACCAGTTCAGCACTCAGATCGACGTTGGAAGATTCGAGCGCACCACTGGTCATGCTGGCAAAACCACCCGCGCCTGCCACACCGTTAACGGCCTGACCGGAAGACGACGTTGCCGTCCACACGTTGTTGCCTTCAGATTGCAGACCTTCCGGGTTAGAGAAGGAGCTCAGGACAATCTGTCCCAGCAGCTGCGTTTTCTGGTTGGAGTAAGTGCCGGTGATGGTGCCGTCATCATTGATGGTGTAACCGGTCATCTGGCCTGCGGCGTAACCGTCCTGCGTCAGGGAACCGATGCTGTCGCTGCCGGTGCTCTGCTGGATACTGCCGGTGAAGTTCAGGCCAACAGACTGCGGCGTCACGGTGCCGTTGGTGGAGGTATTCATCACGATCGGCAGGGAACCGTCAGCATTGACAGTGCCGTCAGCCTGGGTTGCGCTGGCGAGTGCGCCGCTGGTATCAAATTGCAGCGTACCCATTTTGGTGGCGGCAGAACCGGCCACACTGCTGTCGAGTGAGTACAAATCCCAGGTATTGGACGCGGTTTTCACGAAGTACACGTTGTTATCGTGCGCGTTACCCTGAGAGTCATAGGTGGTGATGCTGTTGACGTAGTTGTACGTGGTGTCGTCGTTAGCATTGAATGTCTTCGCTGCCGGAATAGCCGTGTCGGTAGAGTTCAGGTTAGCGACCATGGTGGCTGCGGTAGTGGCTTTCGCACTCATCATGGTGGTCGGGACGCTCAGCGCGGTAGGCTGCGCACCGGCGGCGATGGTCGGTGGCGTACCCGTTGCCGGATAGCCTGTCACGCTCAGACCCTGCGAGTTCACCAGATTGCGGTTAGCATCAAGGGAGAACTGACCGTTACGCGAGTAATAAACCGTACCGCTGCTGTCGGCCAGACGGAAGAAACCGTTGCCGCTCAGCGCCACGTCCAGGCCACGTGAAGTGTTGGTCGTGGTGCCATCGTTAAAGTTCTGGGTAACAGCCGCGACTTTAACGCCCATGCCTGCCTGAGAACCGGCAAACATATCGGCGAAAGAAGCGGTCGCTGTTTTGAAACCCACGGTGGCGGAGTTGGCGATGTTATTACCGATCACGTCCAGGTCGGTGGATGCCGCGCTCAGGCCGCTGACTGCTTGGGAAAAGCTCATGTTAGCTCCATTTTACTGTGTGTAGTTGCTGCATGAAGTTAAGGATTTCAGCTCTTCTTCCTGCGAAGGAAGTGAGCCAACGGCTTACAAAATCTGGCGAACTGAATCGACGGAAGCGGTTCCCCGCACCCCGAGATCCAGTGCTGTGGTGCCTGATGAACTGGTGGTGACACCATTGACCAGCGCATAGTTAAGCGGTGTCGCGACCATTTGCTGTCCGTTGTTCAGGGCATTGATGCTGAAGGTGTAGCCGCCATCCGGTGCTTTGGTGCCATCGTCCTGCGTGCCATCCCAGGTATAACTGTGAACACCGGCGGTCTGGCCGCCCAGCGAGATGGTTTTCACCACTTTGCCGGTGGAATCGCTGACGGTGGCCGTGGTGGTATCGGATGCTGTTTCCAGCTCAAAACCGAATGGCGTGGTGCTGACGGTGCCGTCAGTGTCACTGCCGACCAGAATGGCGCTGCCGGATACCATGACGCCGTGACCAATCAGGGAGCTGGCCTGTACGGAAGAACCGCTGGTGATTTGCCCCGAAATGCTGCCGAGTGTGGTATTGAGTTTTTCAATCCCGCTCACGGTGCTGATCTGTGCCAGCTGACTGGTCAACTGACTGTTATCCATCGGGTTGGTCGGATCCTGGTTTTTTAGCTGTGCGACTAACAGCGTCAGAAAACTGCTGGATAAATCATCGGCAGAACTGGCGCCCGTAGTGGACGAACCGCCGGAACTGGTGCTGGTGATCGTGGTGTTGTCTGTGGTGTCATTAATCGACGTGGTAATGGCCATGGTTCGCTCCGCTATTGCCCCAGAGTGAGGGTTTTCATCATCAACGACTTGGTGGTGTTAAGCACTTCGACGTTGGCCTGATAACTGCGGGAAGCGGAGATGGTGTTCACCATTTCGCTGACCACATCTACGTTTGGCATCTTCACATAGCCCTTGGCATCCGCCATCGGATTGCCCGGCTGGAAGACCAGGCGGTCCGGAGACGGATCATCAACGACCTGCGCCACTTTCACGCCGCCCGTTTCCTGCCCCGGTGCCGCATCCACCTGAAAAACAACCTGCTTCGCTTTGTACGGCTGGCCATCAGGGCCGGTCACACTGTCGGCGTTGGCCATGTTACTGGCACTGACGTTCAGGCGCTGAGACTGCGCGGCAAGCGCAGAACCGGCGATATCAAAAATACCGAGCATTGACATGGGTTATTATCCTTGCAGCACCGACATCATCCCTTTGATCTGGCCGCCGAGGACGGTCAAATCGGTCTGATAGCGCACGCTGTTATCCGCGAAATTAGTACGTTCACGATCCATATCGACCGTGTTACCGTCGGCTGACGGCTGGTCAGGGATCCGATACATCAGATCCATATCTGCAGGCTGGACGTTCGACGCCGGAATATGGCGATCGGATGTCAACGCTAAAGACATACCGCTGCCACTCGCGCGCCCCTGCTCCATCACCTTCTGCAACTGACTGGCGAAATCGATATCGCGCGCCTGATACCCTGGGGTGTCGGCGTTGGCAATATTGGCTGAAAGTATTTCTTGCCGCTGGGCACGCAGGTTGAGCGCTTCCTGTTGGAACTGTAGTGCGGCGTTCAATTTGTCGAGCATGCGCCCTCCGCAAAGTGAGATTTTGGAGTCGACAGCATAAATGCGAGTGTCAACTGCCTATCGTCTGAATAAGCGCAAAATCGTCCGCTATTTGTTCCTTTAGGAATTGAAAAGTGCGCGTAGACTTGTCGCCAGTAGTAAGTTGGCACAAAGGTGAATTGCGTATGAACAGGCAGAGAATCCGTCGTTTCGGTATCACACTGGGCTGCATCTTTTTGGGTGCGACATCCGGTGCGGCGAGTTATGCACAGTCTGTGCCCGTGAAAAACGAGCAGGTCACAAGCGTGCCAGCTTCGGCGAACAGCGATACACTGCTGTCCTCGCAAATCCAGCAGTTCTTCCGCCAGCAATATTCGCAAAGCGGAATGCAGGTGACGGTGCTGGTCACCACACCCGCGGCGCGTCAGCCACAGTGTTTATCACCACAATTTATGCTTTCGCCCAACAGCCGTACCTGGGGCAATGTGTCAGTGGCGGTGAACTGTAACGGGCAAAAGAGTTATGTGCAGACCAAGGTACAGGTCAGCGGCACCTACTGGGTCGCGGCGAAAAATGTGCCGTCGGGCGCGCATCTGGCAGAAACGGATTTGCAGCAAAAAACAGGCCGTTTGGATTTATTGCCACCGAAGGCGATTCTCGACAGCAAACAGGCGATTAACGGCATTACGCTGCGCAATATCAGCATTGGTCAGCCGTTAACGCTTTCGATGTTACGACGTCCGTGGATGGTGCATGCAGGACAGGAAGTGCAGGTTCAGGCAACAGGCAGTGGATTCAATGTGTCGAGTGCCGGAAAGGCGATGAATAATGCAGCAGCGAATGACTCGGTGCGGATCAGAATGCCGTCAGGCGTGATTGTGAACGGGATGGTCGGCCCGGACGGCTCTGTGACAGTGGAGATTTAACCCTGTATTGCAACCACTTTTGGACAAAAAGTTGCAATAAAGGCTAAAGTTATTTCGCCACATGTCGATAACAAACGTATCAGAGTCGTCTCACGACGGCATTTTTAGGGTTTTTGTGTTAATTAACAGCCCTGAATACCCTAACCGGAGAAAAGATTATGGCTATCGATCGCACGCAAGGTGTTTCACCTTTAACTTCGATCCAGCAGCGCGATCCTTCTGAAGCTTCTGTTCAGACTGCGCGCAAAGAAGGTACCGTTTCTGGCACCACCACCAGCGGTACGGCGGTGACCCTGAGTTCAGCGCAAGCGTCTCTGACTCAGTCCAGTGCTCAGGACATCAACACGGCACGTGTCGACGAACTGAAACAAGCTATCCGTGATGGCAAACTGACCATGGATACCGGCAAAATTGCCGATGCTTTGTTGCAGGACACGCAGGATTATCTCAAAGGTCTTTAAACTGAGGCTTCAGGATTAAAGACGATAGTTGGAAGGTATTAAGGCCCGATGAAGAACTTTATCAAGACCATGACTACCTTGGTTGAAACGTTGCAAGCTCTGGATCAAGTGATTAATCACGAACAAACGATACTTTGCTCGGGCCGCGTTAATGGTGCTGCCCTGCAACATATCACCGAGCAGAAAAGCTCACTGTTAGCTACGGTAGACTATCTTGATAAGCAGCGTCGTCAGCATGACGAGCGCCTGAAACAAAATGCCCCCTACTTAGATCCACAAGGGCAGCGTCAGCCGGAAATCACGGCAATGTGGGAAGAAGTCGTGCAACTGACCACTAAACTGAGTCAGATCAATCGCCATAACGGCATGTTACTGGGCAAACAAATTGCCTATAACACCGAGGCGCTGGCTATTCTCAATGCCAGCCAGACGCAGAAATTCTACGGACCGAACGGGCAGGAAACCGTGTCGGGGCAAACCGTACGCAAGATCTCTGTGTAGAGCCAGACGGGGGGAAACGCTTTCCCCTCAGCACTTCTCCCGCACGACAATTCATATCCACGATATTTATACCAAACCCGCCAGCTGCTCTAATGTCGCCGGGTCTTTTTCGACCAGCTTTATCAGCAAAATGGCCTGACGGTTAGGTTTCGCTCTGCCCTGTTCCCAGTTCTGATAGGTTGTCAGCGCGGTTTGCAGGTAATAGGCAAATACCGCCTGCGAAATATTCAGGTTCTCCCGAATCTCTTTTAATTCCACCGCGCTCAACCTCACTTCACGATCGACAGTTCTTTCCACCGTTTTAAGCGTACGCTTACCCTGACCGGCTTCACCCCATGCATTCAGGCCGTCCGCAATCTCAGTAAACAGATCCCGTTTCATCGTCATTCTTGTTTCGCCTTATGCTGTTTCAACAGCAGTCCTAACATCTTTTTTGCGCGAATGTCAGGTCATTCACTTCGCTTTTTCCATACACCGTAATGAGAAGAAAATGCGATTTTGCGACCCACCAGTAATAAATAATCCTCGTACCACCCCGCTGGCCTTTATTCCTCTGACGATCAAGAAACCGAAGTTTGCGTAATCCCCCGGTATGCATAATCACATCCCCGCAAGTGGGGAAAAGCAATAACGCATTTTGCAGGATCCGGTATTCATCGTCGGACATATACGCCGAACGGTTTGCTTCAAAAGCGGGTAATTCAACAAATATAGCTTTCATCCATGCCCCTGAGCTTCCCTATACTGTGCCATAACTATCCCCATGTAAAGGATAGTTGAAGGCGTTGAGTGACAACAGGCGCAACAATAGCGGAATGCTTAATGGCTGCTAACTACCAATAGCCAGAGACGGGATACTGCTTCCAGAAGGATTTTTGACGTTTCAGTCGTTGCAGTCGCCTTGCGCTTCTTCACAGAAAAAACGTCAGGCAGCAAAATCGCTGGGGGATATAAGACTGCGCGGAGGGCCCGCGCAGTTTGAAGGGGGAAAGTCTTTAACTCAGGCCGGGCACATCAAAGCCGGGCGTGACCGACAGCAGCATCCGTACCTGTTTTACCAGTTCGCTCATGCAGTCATCACGCATACCGTAATTGTTGAGCTCTTTTTCCAGGGCAAACAAATACTGTGCGTTGGTGCCCAGCGGACCACTGGCCTGCGCAATCAGGGGCGCGATAACCTGATAATCGGTATCCGCTTCGTACTGCGGGTGTGAGGAGTCCATGATAAATACCAGCGCTGTCACCGTGCGGTCATCATCGAGTTCTAACTCGCACCAGGTCGGACGATAGCAGCCGGTCAGCATTTCACGCTTCCACAGCAATTCGAGTTCTTCGTGCAGTTTGTCTTCCGGCAGACGGAATGCCAGCCCGGTGGTCTGCCCGCCATCACGCAGCGCCAGCATGCGGCCCGGTTGCGCATGGGTTCCGCGCCCTGAAGTCAGACGTAAGCAGAAGGCACGGTGATAGCCGCGCAAAATGGCAGGCCGCGCCTCTTCGGAATCGAAAACCGGATTCCACATCAGCGAACCGTAGCCAAAAATCCACACGGGGCTGTTATCGGGGCGACGCGCCAGTGTGCAGCTCAGTGAGGCGGCACGTTGTTCAGGGGTCAGGAGCATCGATTCGTCAATGCTGCCGAATGCTGTTTTACAATCTGCGTTACGCAGGAAATCTCGAGTTAACATTCATTCCCCCTTTGGTACGACTTACTTTTGAACATGCCATGCTGTTGACGCTGTGTTCTCCGCTATCGTGGTTGTGGACTGATCAGGTTATCGGACAGTTTTCGCCCTAACTTGAGGCGCTGGCTGGGTTGATTCGGAATTTTATTATCACCCTGTCTGATGAAACCTTATTCGTTTCTTTCGTTGCAATCAAGATTGAGAGCGATCACAAAACGAAAATAAAATGATTATTTTGTGAACATTGTAAGAATATTGACATTTAAGAGGGAAATAACACCAAAACCGGCAGGATACAGGCGGAAGTGTGAGAGATAACGGGTCAGGCGTTCCCCGACCCGCCGCCGACATCAGGATTTTTTAGGATGCCATTTGTCGTCATCGCCTTTTTTATAGCTGTGTTTTACTGCGGCCCACGCGACTTTGTGCGCGGTCTCTTCGCGGGAATCATCACCCTGACGATCTTTTGGCTTTGCATACTCATCCCACGCGCTGTTAAAGGCTTCTTTATAGATGTCTTGCGCATGTGCTGGAAGAACATGACGAACAGAGTCAGGCAACGCTGAGCGGTTCTGATAAGGCATAACTTGCTCCTTTTTCATGGCGTTCATGATCGTTACATTTAATGTGAGCGCTTCAGGCGCACAGGGGTAAGTCTAGCTGCTAACCTCAGGTGACTCAGCCAGATTATTCCAAATCTCAGCCTGCGGGCTAAAAAACGCCAGATTTCTCCGATTTTTCATGTGGGTATAGGGGTGATTTACAAAAATTGACGCATTACCCGCATAAACCCATTATTAAAAATCAAGCCATTGTTTTTATTATGTTTGAATAATTAACAATGAAAATTAAGTTGAGATTAAACTGACATTTATTTGATTCACGCAACAAAAAATAGCTGTCATAACAGTTTTTATAGATGAGTCATGATAATAAACTGTTAACAGATTAATTTATCTACTATACTTAACGAGTTACAATTTTATGCTGCTATGCATTTTGCTTACAACCGACAGACAGGCGGTTGTAAATTCGTGAGTGTTTATAAGGAGAATAATCATCATGGTGTCTTCACAGGAACATCCAAAAGTAAAAACCCGCCATCAGGAATACTCCCTGATTTTCCCTATTGCTGCCCTTATCGTTCTCGTCTTCTGGGGCAACAGCAGTAACTTTGCCTCAGTCGTCGGCATCAATTTAATCGCGCTGGTCGGTATTCTCGCCAGTGCCTTCAGCGTGGTACGTCACGCCGATGTCCTGGCACATCGTCTGGGCGAACCTTACGGCTCACTCATCCTCAGCCTTTCAGTGGTCATCCTCGAAGTCAGTCTGATTTCGGCCCTGATGGCGACAGGCGATGCCGCTCCGGCGCTGATGCGTGACACCTTATTCTCGATCATCATGATTGTTACTGCCGGTCTTGTAGGCGTTGCCCTGCTGCTTGGTGGTCGTAAATTTGCCACCCAATATGTCAATCTCGGTGGTATCAAACAGTATCTGATGGCGATTTTCCCGCTGGCGGTGATCGTTCTCGTTCTGCCTGCCGCCCTGCCCGCTGGCAACTTCTCCACGCCACAGGCGTTGTTCGTTGCGGTAATTTCAGCGGCGATGTACGGCGTATTTCTGCTTATTCAGACCAAAACCCACCAGAGTCTGTTTATTTACGAGCATGAAGATGAAGGCGAAGAAGATGGACACGGAAAACCGTCTTCAAAGAGTAATCTGACGCACACGCTCTGGCTGATTGTCCATCTGGTGCTGGTCATTGCCGTTACCAAATTCAATGCCAACCCGCTGGAAAGTCTGCTGACCGAACTGAACGCCCCTGCGCAGTTCACCGGCTTCCTGGTCGCGTTGCTTATTCTTTCTCCTGAAGGTCTGGGTGCCCTGAAAGCGGTACTGAAGAATCAGGTACAGCGTGCCATGAATTTATTCTTCGGTTCCGTGCTGGCGACGATTTCACTGACCGTTCCTGCGGTCACCGTGATTGCCACCCTGACCGGTCAGGAACTGATTTTCAGCCTGGCGCCAGCGAACATTGTGGTGATGCTGGCGGTTATGATCCTGTGCCAGATATCGTTCTCGACCGGGCGTACCAATGTGCTTAATGGTACTGCGCACCTGGCGTTGTTCTGTGCGTATATGATGCTGATAATGCTGTAAGTGTTCCGGTGGCGGCCAGAGGTCAAGACCAAGACCTTGGGTTGCCACCCAAACTGGCCTCAAGGTCAAGACCGTGGGCGTCGGCCCACACCGACTTTGGTCAAGGTCAAGGTCAAGTTCAACACCTTGGGTTGCCACCCAAACTGGCCCTAAGAGGCGCCTGTCGCCGCGCCTCTTAGGAATCTCCGGCTCTTTCACTGCGCGCTCCGCTCGCTGGCTATGTTTCAGGTATCGCAGCGACAGGCTGGAAATCTTGCCGCTGCGCGGTCCCTTCATTTCGGGATTGCAGCCTTGGGTCTGCAACCTCTCATTCAGCAAGATTTCTGAATCGCCCGCACGATCTTAAATTCAAAACCCAAGGGTTTATCTTTTAGAAAAGTTGACTGGCGTGATTAAAATTCAGCTGAACGGAGCGGCTTCAAGACCTATGGCTTGAAGACCGAGAGAAGGCAGTGCGAAGCACCTGGATTTGCGCCACTCACCAATGCGCCAGAACATGTCCGTCATACCCGCGACAGCGCGCAGTAAAAAAAGCGCGGAGTCCAGAGGCCCGCGCGTTACCGGGTCTCTGGTCGGTGTGGGCCGACGCCCACGACCTTAAAGTTGAAGTTGAAGTTGAAGTTGAAGTTGAAGTTGAATTTAAGGTTATTCAACCTCGCCCTCAGATCTCCCCTTTTTTCTTCTTGTTCCTGATCACCAGCCAGCTAATCAACGCCATCACGCAGCCGATAAAGATAAACCAGATGCCCAGCATCAGTTGGGGCGCCATTTCTCCCGGCGGGGTTTCAGGGCTGCCGACCACTAAACCGTGGAGGGTGGCAACAATGCCGATAACCAGCAGAATCAGGCTGTTGCGAAGTAAACGGCGGGCTACGGTCATGGGTTGTCTTGGGGTGGCCATCAGATGCGTCCTTGAGCAATAAAAAAAAGATAAGGGCGCATCATAGCGCCCTTCGTTTTTATGTCAAAACCGTCATTTCACAATCCGTGAAGGTCAATCAGCGACGATTACGTACCAGCTGATAACGACGGGTCAGATATTCCACCGGCGCGCTCCAGATATGCACCAGGCGGCAGAACGGGAACAGCAGGAATAAGGTCATCCCCAGCACCAGATGCACGCGGAAGATAAACGCCACGCCGTCCAGATGCGCGGCTGCACCGCCACGGAATGTCACAACCGACTGCGCCCAGCCGACCAGTTTCATCATTTCGCTGCCGTCCATATGCTGTGCAGAGAAGGGAATGGTGCTCAGACCCAGCGCACATTGCACCACCAGCAGAATGAGGATCATGATGTCACCAAAGCTGGACGTCGCACGCACACGCTCGTTGCTCAGACGACGCCACACCAGCATACCGCCGCCGATCAGGGTCATCACGCCACACGCGCCACCCGCCCACATCGCCATTTGCTGTTTCACCGGCACCGGCAGGAAGGATTCATACATCCAGTGCGGCGTCAGCATCCCGAAGGCATGACCGGCGATAATGCCGAGAATACCGACGTGGAACAACGGCGAGGCAATGCGCAGCGTTTTCTTCTCCAGCAACTGGCTGGAACCCGCGCGCCAGCTGTACTGACCGTAGTCATAACGCAGCCAGCTGCCGACCAGAAATACCGTGCCGCACAGGTACGGATAGATATTGAAAAAGAAGTTGTTGAGGAAGTCGGTCATTTGCGTGGTTCCCCCGCAGGCATTTCATCAAGGTTCAGATACTGTGGTGCGACCGCACCGGCAAAGCGTTTCTGGTGCGCGGCTTCTTCACCCGACGCACAACTTTGCTCACCGAGGAACTTGATTTGCTCCTCTTCCCATACCGCATCCAGCGCGGCAGGCGTGTCATCACGGGCCTCCTGTTTGATCCCTTCGCGCACCGTTGCGGTGGCGATCTCACTGCCGGACATCGCCAGCAGTAAATCAAACAGTTCGGCGTAATGGCTGTCACGCTCCTGCAAACGGGCACTCAGCAAGGCCAGGATTGGCGCGATATCGCGCAGGCCGTCGCGGGCCTGTTGTTCGTCACGCGTGGTGAGATATTCCAGGTACAGCGGCAGATAATCGGGCAGCTCACGGCTGTCAATTTCCAGCCCGGCTTCGCGATATTGCTCCATCAGATCAACCATCGCCTGACCACGGTCACGGGATTCGCCATGCACGTGCTCAAACAACAGTAACGATGTGGCGCGGCCGCGATCGAACAAACCGGTATACGCCGACTGCGCATCCAGCAGATCCCTTTTACAGAAATCCGTGATGTACAGCGCCAGATCCAGACGCTGCTCAGAGTCCAGTTCAGCAGACTGAGTCACTGCCTCGAGAAGCTCCATCTTGTGTTCCCACAAGTCTTCGGACGGATAATCCAGCAGCAGGCCGATGATGCGTAAACTGTTCATTAGCCCTTCCTTTCTGTTTTCGCGCCGATGTCGATGGCATCAATGCGTTTGCTGTTGAACAGGTTGAATTTGCTGTCGCTGCCGTGACAACCGTCACCGAAGCTGAAACCACAACCCTTGGCTTCCGGGAAGGCTTCACGCGCCTGTTCACGATGGCTGGATGGCACCACGAAACGGTCTTCGTAGTTGGCAATCGCCAGATAGCGGTACATCTCTTCCGCCTGCGCCGCAGACAATCCGACCTGCTCCAGCGCGCTGGTATCCGAGATGCCGTCCACCGTTTCAGCACGTTTGAAGTGACGCATCGCCAGCATACGTTTCAGCGCACGCAGCACCGGTGCGGTGTCGCCCGCCGTCAGCAGGTTCGCCAGATATTGCACAGGAATACGCAGACTTTCGACGTCCGGCAGCACGCCGCTGTGCGGTAATGCACCGGCGTCGGCAGCGGACTGGATCGGAGACAGCGGCGGCACGTACCAGACCATCGGCAATGTGCGGTATTCAGGATGCAGCGGCAGTGCCAGCTTCCATTCAATCGCCATTTTATAGACCGGCGACTGGCGCGCAGCGTCCATCACGGAAATCGGAATGCCGTCTTTTTCAGCCTGGGCGATCACTTCAGGATCATTCGGATCGAGGAAGATGCTCATCTGGCTTTCGTAGAGATCTTTATCGTTCTCAACTGACGCGGCTTCGGCAATACGGTCGGCGTCATACAACACCACGCCGAGATAGCGAATACGGCCAACGCAGGTTTCGGAACAGACCGTTGGCTGGCCCGCTTCGATACGCGGATAACAGAAAATACATTTTTCTGACTTGCCGCTTTTCCAGTTGAAGTAGATTTTTTTGTACGGACAGCCGGTCAGGCACATACGCCAGCCGCGGCATTTGTCCTGGTCGATCAGCACGATGCCGTCTTCGCCGCGCTTATAAATCGCACCGCTCGGACAGGTCGCCACACACGCCGGGTTCAGGCAGTGTTCGCACAGACGCGGCAGGTACGCCATAAAGGTATTTTCGAACTCGCCGTACATTTCTTTCTGCATGTTGGCAAAGTTCTGATCGGCAGAACGTTTGCTGAACTCGGTGCCCAGATCGTCTTCCCAGTTCGGGCCGCCGGTAATTTTCTTCATGCGTTTGCCAGTCAGCAGTGAACGCGGACGGGCTACCGGCTGATGTTTACTGTCTTTCGCGGTGTGCAGATGCTGATAATCAAAATCAAACGGTTCGTAATAATCATCGATTTCCGGCATGTGGGGGTTGGCGAAGATTTTAT
Organism: Rahnella sp. JUb53; assembly: GCF_004346065.1. NCBI lineage: Bacteria > Pseudomonadati > Pseudomonadota > Gammaproteobacteria > Enterobacterales > Yersiniaceae > Rahnella > Rahnella sp. JUb53. The sequence continues at coordinate 178,597 of NZ_SLYT01000006.1, read as the reverse complement.
GCAGCAGGTTGGCTTTGTTGCCCATACGCGGCTGCAGTTTGCCGTTGATTTTGCGGATCCAGCCGCCCTTCCATTTTTCCTGGTTTTCCCAGTCGTGCGGATAACCCAGACCCGGTTTGGTTTCCACGTTATTGAACCACGCGTATTCCATCCCTTCGCGGCTGGTCCAGACGTTTTTACAGGTCACGGAGCAGGTGTGGCAGCCAATGCATTTGTCGAGATTCAGCACCATGCCGACTTGTGAACGAATTTTCATTTGGCTTTCTCCTGTTGCACGGCGTCCTGCACGTAGTCATTGCCTTCATCGTCTAACCAGTCGATGCGGTTCATTTTGCGCACAATCACGAATTCATCGCGGTTAGAACCGACCGTGCCGTAGTAGTTAAAACCGTATGCCAGCTGCGCATAGCCGCCGATCATGTGAGTCGGTTTCGGGCAAACGCGGGTAACGGAGTTGTGAATACCGCCGCGCTGCTGGCTGATTTCAGAGCCCGGAATATTCACGATGCGTTCCTGCGCGTGATACATCATGGTCATCCCCGCCGGAACGCGCTGGCTGACCACCGCACGGGCGCTCAGTGAACCGTTGGCGTTGAACGCTTCGATCCAGTCGTTATCTTCGATACCCAGTTTTGTCGCATCGTCTTCACTCAGCCAGACAATCGGGCCGCCGCGACCTAAGGTCAGCATCAGCAGGTTGTCGCTGTAGGTGGAGTGAATGCCCCATTTCTGGTGCGGCGTCAGGAAGTTCAGCGCCATTTCCGGATTACCGTTCGGCTTCGCATTCAGCAACGGCTGCGCCGCGCGGGTGTCGATTGGCGGGCGGTACACCAGCAGGCTTTCACCGAACGCACGCATCCACGCGTGATCCTGATAAATCTGCTGACGGCCGGACAGCGTGCGCCACGGGATCAGCTCATGCACGTTGGTGTAACAGGCGTTGTAAGAAACGTGTTCATCTTCCAGACCCGACCACGTCGGACTGGAGATGATTTTGCGCGGCTGCGCCTGAATATCGCGGAAGCGGATTTTCTCGTCTTCTTTATTCAGCGCCAGATGCGTATGGTCGCGGCCGGTATTTTCGCTCAGCGCCGCCCAGGCTTTCACTGCCACCTGACCGTTGGTTTCCGGTGCCAGCGTCAGGATGACTTCTGCCGCATCAATCGCGGTGTTAATCATCGGCTGGCCTTTGGCGGTGCCATCCGCTTTGGTGTAATTCAGTTTTTTCAGTAAATCGACTTCGCTGTCGGTATTCCAGCTGATGCCTTTACCGCCGTTACCGAGTTTTTCCAGCAACGGACCGACCGACGTGAAGCGCTCGTAAGTATTCGGATAATCGCGTTCAACGGCCATCAGATGCGGTGCGGTACGCCCCGGGATCAGGTCACATTCCCCTTTTTTCCAGTCTTCCACACCAAACGGCTGCGCCAGTTCAGCAGCAGAATCATGCTGGATAGGCAACGTCACTACATCGGTTTCGATGCCAAGATGACCGACACAGACGCGGGAGAATTCTTTGGCGATGCCTTTGTAGATTTCCCAGTCGCTTTTCGAATCCCAGGCAGGATCGACTGCCGCTGACAGCGGATGAATAAACGGATGCATATCCGAGGTATTCATGTCGTCTTTTTCATACCAGGTCGCGGTTGGCAGAACGATGTCGGAATACAGACAGGTGCTGGACATACGGAAATCAAGCGTCACCACCAGGTCCAGTTTGCCTTCGCCACCCTGCGCCTGCCATTCGACTTCTTCCGGCATCACACCGCCCTGAATGCCTAAATCATCACCCTGAATACCGTGTTCAGTACCCAGCAGATATTTCAGCATGTACTCGTGGCCTTTACCGGAAGAACCCAGCAGGTTGGAGCGCCAGACGAACAGGTTGCGCGGGAAGTTCTGCGGATTGTCCGGCTGTTCAGCAGCAAAGCGCACGCTGCCTTCTTTCAGCGCTGCCACGGTGAAATCAGCCGGCGATAAACCGGCGGCTTTCGCCTGTTCCGCGATGCGCAGCGGGTTAACGCTCAGCTGTGGCGCAGACGGCAACCAGCCCATACGCTCGGCGCGCACGTTATAGTCGATCATGCTGCCGGTAAATTTGGATTTATCCGCCAGCGGGGACAACAGTTCCTGCGGCGCGACGGTTTCGTAACGCCACTGGCTGGAATGGTTATAGAAGAACGACGTGCTGTTCATCTGGCGTGGCGGACGCTGCCAGTCGAGGCCAAACGCCAGCGGCTGCCAGCCGGTTTGCGGACGCAGTTTTTCCTGTCCGACGTAGTGTGCCCAGCCGCCACCGCTCTGACCGACGCAACCACAGAAGATCAGCATGTTGATCAAACCGCGGTAGTTCATGTCGAGGTGATACCAGTGGTTCATCCCGGCACCGACGATGATCATCGAACGACCGTGGGTTTTGTTGGCGTTATCGGCAAATTCGTGGGCGATGCGCTCAATGTTCTGCTGAGAAACACCGGTAATTTTCTCGGCCCAGGCTGGCGTATAGGCTTTGATTTCGTCATAGCTTTGCGCGCAGTTTTCATCGTTCAGACCGCGCTCAATGCCATAGTTCGCCAGCGTCAGGTCATACACACTGGCGACCAGACCGGTGCTGCCATCCGCCAGTTGCAGGCGTTTGACCGGCAGTTTGTGCATCAGGATTTCATCCAGCGCGACGCTGTTGAAATGCTCGCTGACCGCGCCGCCGAAGTACGGATAACCCACGCTGACCACTTCGTCGTGATCGCCGAGCAGGCTCAGCTTCAGGCTAACGTCTTTATGTTCTTTCCCTTCGCGGGATTCCAGATTCCACTGGCCTTTTTCGCCCCAGCGGTAACCGATAGAACCTAACGGTGAAACCAGCTCGCCGGTGTTTTCGTCAAAGGCGATGGTTTTCCACTGCGGGTTATTTTCCTGACCGAGATTGTCTACCAGATCAGACGCACGCAGCATACGGCCTGCGGCATAGGAACCGTCTTCGCGTGGTTCGAGCATCACCAGCATCGGCATGTCGGTATAGCGACGCACGTAATCAGTGAAGTACTGGCTTGGATTATCGATATGGAAAGATTTAAGGATTACATGGCCCATTGCCAGCGCCAGCGCGCTGTCTGTGCCTTGTTTCGGTGCCAGCCACTGGTCGCAAATCTTAGCGATTTCGGCGTAATCTGGCGTAATGGCGACTGTTTTGGTGCCTTTGTAACGCACTTCGGTAAAGAAGTGGGCATCCGGCGTACGGGTCTGCGGAACGTTAGAGCCCCAGGCGATAATATATGAAGAGTTGTACCAGTCAGCCGATTCCGGCACGTCGGTCTGCTCGCCCCAAGTTTGCGGAGAAGCCGGTGGCAAATCGCAATACCAGTCGTAGAAGCTCAGACACACGCCGCCGATCAGCGACAGATAACGAGCGCCGGATGCGTAAGACACCATCGACATCGCCGGGATTGGCGAGAAACCGATAATGCGGTCCGGACCGAAAGTCTTGGCGGTATAAACGTTGGACGCGGCAATCAGCTCATTCACTTCCTGCCAGCTTGAACGCACAAAACCACCGCGACCACGCGCAGCTTTATATTCTTTGGCCTTTTCCGGCTGATTAATGATCGAGCCCCAGGCATCGACCGGATCGCTGTGTTTTAGTTTGGCTTCACGCCATAACTGGATCAGCTTTTTGCGCATCAGGGGATATTTCAGGCGGTTTGCGCTGTAGAGATACCAGGAATAGCTGGCACCACGCGGGCAGCCACGCGGTTCGTGGTTCGGCAGATCCGGACGGGTGCGCGGATAATCGGTCTGCTGGGTTTCCCAGGTGACCAGACCGTTTTTAACGTAAATCTTCCAGCTACATGAACCGGTGCAGTTCACACCGTGTGTGGATCGCACCACTTTGTCGTGCTGCCAGCGGCTGCGGTAGCCGTCTTCCCAGTCACGATTGGTATCCAGCGTCTGGCCGTGGCCGTCAGCGAAAGGTTCAGCTAGCTGTTTGAAATAGCGAAACCGGTCAAGAAACTTGCTCATCCGGAACTCTCCTGTGCAAAGGCTTATTTGCGCTTTGTCATTATGTGAATGGCGGGGAATACAACTTCATTGCTCAATTTGGCCTCAGGGTATTCATCCCACACGCGCGTCTACTTGATTGCGATCAAGGCCGCTCCGTCGTGTATTTTTTTACATAACGCCAGATACCACCAAAGAGGTATCAGCAGGGGAAACGTCATCTTATTGATTTACAGTATGTAATTTAAAAACAGGCAAGCCCTTTTATGCAGGACGGGAGGATATGGAAAATGAGGGGTATTTTAGAAAGCAGCCGGTTTCCATTGAGCAAACCGGCTGTAAGTCAGAGGAAATCTTTGGCTTTATTCAGCAGTGAAGCTTTAGTGATCACGCCCAGTAACCGCCGCGATTCGGCATCTTCCAGCACCGGAAGACGTTCCAGCGGCGAGTTGCTGAACATCGCCCATGCCTGCTCGTAGCTGGCTTGCTGGAAAATCGTGGTGAACTCCTGCTCGATAAATGAGTCCATCGGGCTGTCGGATTTCACGCTGCCATCGATAAGACCGGCGGCCACCACGTTAGTCGGCACCACGCCGAGAAAACGCTCTTCCCGATCCACCACGTACACATAGCGCGTGCGCTGTTTCAGCCCTTCGCTGACCACTTCAGACAGCGAGGCATCAACGTACATTTTCGAACACGGTGAAATCAGCGAGGCCACCGTGCTGTATTCAAAGGCATTTTTCGCCGCAAACCGCGCATTATGCCGTGCCAGCACCGGATAGGTTCCGCCGACTTTAAGGCGGGAAGCCACCACATAAGAGATCGCCGTCGCCAGCATCAGCGGGAACAGCAGCGAACTGTTGAGGGTCATTTCGAACGCCATCATGATCGACATCAGCGGCGCGTGACTGGTCGCTGCCAGCAGCGCACTCATGCCAATGGCGGCGTAAAGCCCGACCGGACCGGGATCAAATCCCAGCCATTGCAGGAAAGTACAGACCAGCGCCCCGCCCGCTGCACCAATCAGTAACGATGGCGTAAATAATCCGCCCACCGCACCGGAACCGATGGTGATCGCCGTCGCGACAATTTTCAGGATCAGCAGCACCAGCAACGACGTCTGTAAGTCGCCATTGTTAAGAATTAAATCGATGACTTCAAAACCGTTACCGAGCACCAGCGGCGAAATCATCGCCACCAGCCCGACACCCAGTCCGCCCAGCCCGAGACGCAGCGCGGGATGAGAAATGGGTTTCATCCACTGACGGACTTTATCAATAGACGAGATAAACAACGGCCCGAGGATCCCCGTCGCCACGCCGATAATCAGCACGGTTAAAATCGCGCCGGGAGACGGACTGAAAGACACAGAGGAATAAAGATAAAGCGGCGCGTAGTCCGTCAGCGATCTCACGGTAAGCACTGCGACCGAGGCCGAAATGAACAGCGGGATCAGCCGCTGCACGGCGGTCACGCCGAAGGCGATTTCTGCCACAAACAGCGCACCGGCAAACGGGGCGTGATACACCGCCGCCAGCCCGCCAGCCGCGGCCATCGCGATAATATCCGACTGATGGACGCCTTTAAACCGTGAAAAGCGCCCGAGCAGACTGCCGCTGAGCGCCGAAAGTTGCACCATCGCCCCTTCCCGACCAATTGAACCGCCGCTGGCAATACTGGCCAGTGACGACAACCCGCGCAATACGGTGCTGACTACCGGAATGCCCGGCAAACGCTGATCAATCACATCCAGATAATCGGGCATCTTGCCGTGTTTGTTTTCGTAACGCAGCGCCAGGATCAGGATGAAACCGGCAATCACGCCACCGGCGGTGGTGATCAGCGGCCAGATGAGTTTCGGGTATTCGTTGAAAGCTTTGGTGATGTCACTGCCGTCCGTGAACATCAGGCCGTTGACACCTGAAATGGCCCCGCGAAATGCAATCGTCACCAGCGCGGCGACAATCCCGGCGGGAATGGCAATCAGCAGGTTTATCAGATCGCTCTTTTGCAGGTATTCAGGATTTAGGGCTTTCAGCGTCATAAGATCTCATCGTGAGAACAAGGGGAACGAATAACTCTTTTAGGTTTGCCGTACTCCTCCCCTGCGCAGGGGAAGGAGCAGACCAGGCTTTATTAGTGAGCCAAAAACTTCTCGAGGAACTGTTTTGTGCGGGCGTGTTGCGGATTAGAGAACAGCTCTTTCGCGGGCCCCTGCTCCACGATCCGGCCCTGATCCATAAAGATCGCCCGGTCCGCGACATCGCGGGCAAAGCTCATTTCATGCGTCACGATCACCATGGTGCGATGCTCAAGCGCCAGTGCGCGGATAGTGTTAAGCACTTCGCCGACCAGCTCCGGATCCAGCGCTGAGGTCGGTTCATCGAACAAAATCACTTCCGGGTTCATCGCCAGTGCGCGGGCAATAGCCACACGCTGCTGCTGACCGCCGGAAAGGCGTCGCGGATAGGCATTTTCTTTGCCATTTAATCCGACCTTTTCCAGCAACTGACGCGCGGTGGCGATAGCCTTTTCTTTCGGCTCGCCCTTCACAATCACCGGCCCTTCAATAATGTTTTCCAGCACAGAGCGGTGCGGGAACAGATTGAAGTTCTGGAAGACAAAACCGACCTGTTTGCGCAGTTCGCGCACTTTATCTTTTTGCTTGCTGATTGGCTTACTGGCATCAATTTCGATATTGCCGACTTTGATGGTGCCGCCATCCGGCTCTTCCAGCAGATTAATACTGCGCAGTAACGTGGTTTTACCGGAACCGCTCGGCCCGATAATCGCCACGACTTCTCCGGCATTCACCTGCAAATCAATACCATGTAACACCGTCTGCTTGTTGAACTTTTTAGTCAGTTGCTTTACGTCGATAGTACTCATGAAGGCTCCTGATCCTGACGGTTAACGCGGTCTTCCAGACGGTTTTGCAGGAAGGATAAAACGGTCGCCAGCACCCAGTAGATAACGGAGGCGGCCAGATACATGGTGAACACTTCCAGCGTGCGCGAGGTAACCAGCTGCGCCTGACGGAACAGTTCCGGCACCTGAATGGTGGCGGCCAGCGAAGTATCTTTCACCAGACCGATAAAGCTGTTACCGAGCGGCGGAAGCGCCGTGCGCGCGGCCTGCGGTAAAATCACGCGGCGCAGCGTCTGCCACGGACTCATACCAATACTTGCCGCCGCTTCCCACTGCCCTTTTTCAATCGACGAAATCGCCGCACGCAGGGTTTCCGAGGTGTAAGCCGCGGTGTTTAAAGACAGGCCAATCATCGCCGCCGGAATAGGATCCAGCTCGATACCGAACTGCGGCAGGCCGTAATAAATCATGAACAACTGAGCAATCAGCGGCGTGCCACGGAATACGGACACGTAAAAACGCGATATCCACGACAGCGGCCAGAAATGCGAAAGGCGCATCAGCGCCAGGATGAAGCCCAGAATCAACCCGAAGACCATTCCGCCCAGACTGAGCTGAAGGGTAAACAGGGTACCTTTCAATAAAAATGGTGCTGAATCCAGCACCAGTTGAATACTTTCTTGCATCTAAGACCTTTAGATTTTCTGGATCTTTGAGATATTCACATATGCTCTAAATAAATGAACTTGCAGCAAGGCAGCAAGTGCGCGAGTCCCGATGAGCTTACACAGGTAAGTGATTCGGGCGAGCAAGCGCAGCTAACGCCGGGGCAAGTTCAGTTATGACGAGCATTACTTCGTCACGTCAGCACCAAACCACTTTTCAGAGATCTTCGCGAGTGAACCGTCTTTCTGCATTTCAGCAATCGCCGTGTTGATCGCCGCCAGCAGTTCAGGGTTGTCCTTACGGATTGCTACGCCGGATTCCTGACGGGAGAACGGTGCGCCTGCAACAGCCAGGGTATCACCAGTTTTCTTCACCAGATCCAGTGCCGCCAGACGGTCAACCAGAATCGCATTGATACGGCCTACGCGCAGATCCTGATATTTAGTCGGGTCATCATCATAAGTACGGACATCAACACCTGGCACGTTCGCACGCAGCCATTGTTCGTAGTTAGTACCCAGACCCACGCCGACTTTTTTGCCTTTCAGATCTTCAGGTTTGGTAATCGAGCTTTCTGCGCCCTTCTTCACCAGCGCCTGAATACCGGACACGGTGTATGGCGTAGAGAAATCGTATTTTTTCTGGCGCTCAGGAGAAATGGTCACCTGGTTGATAACCACATCAATACGCTTGGATTCCAGTGAAGCCAGCATACCGTCCCACTTGGTCGGTTGCAGTTTAGCTTTCACGCCCATGTGCTGTGCCAGCGCATCAGCGAAATCCACTTCAAAACCGGTCAGTTTGCCGTCTTCACCCTGGAAACTGAACGGAGGATACGTGCCTTCAAGACCGACGATCAATGTGCCGCGATCTTTGACTTTCTTCAGTAAACCTTCATCCGCAAAGCTGTTGCTGATAAGCCCGGTGGATAATGTCACGGCCACTGCCCCGAGGACTAAACGACGACGTAACGCTGAAAAACCCATATTCACCTCAATTATTGTTCATTATAAAAAGTTATATGCCTTACTGATTTGCGCACAGTAGCACCGGTCGCATCAGTTATCAGGAATATAATTCTATAATCTTAGCTCAAAAAAGCATAAGCGCATTTTAGGCGATCAAACTTGCGGATGATACGCAAACAGTGCCGGTGCGCCACCCGTGTGAATGAACAGGATCGGGCCTTCATCCGGGAACAAACCGCGCTCGATGCCGTCGAGCAATCCGGCCATCGCTTTGCCGGTATACACCGGATCCAGCAGCATGGCTTCCTGCTCTGCCAGCAGTTTTACTGCTGCCATTCCGGCTTCGTTCGGCTCACCGTAGCGCGGAGCAAAATACTCATCCCACAAAATAATCTGTGGCGCGTTGTCATCAAACTGAAGCGATGTTGCCACTTCACGGGCAATGGCTTCCACTTTCGGACGCTGATCCTGCGCACTGCGTGACACTGTCACGCCAATCAGTTGCGTGTCTGGCATCAGGTGATGCAGTGCTACCGCCAGCCCGGCGTGCGTTCCGGCGCTGCCGGAAGCCACCACGACGGCGCTAAAATCAACAAAATTGGCCGAAGACTGCTCGGCGATTTCCAGTGCGCATTGCACATAGCCCAGCGCACCGAGCGCATTCGAGCCGCCGACCGGCACAACGTACGGACGGAACCCCTGCGCTTCCAGACGTTCTGCCTGTTCTGCCAGCTGCGCCATCGGATCATGCAGCGCCTCGCACATCACCACTTCCACATTAAATAAATCCAGCAGAAGACGGTTACCGTTAGTCAGATAATTGGCTTCTGTGGTGCCGATTGGGTTTTCCAGCAGCGCCACGCATTTCAGACCCAGTTTGGCTGCCACGGCTGCCGTCTGACGCACATGGTTAGACTGAATAGCCCCGGCGGTCACCAGCGTATCCGCGCCTTCTGCCAGCGCGGCTGCCGCCAGATATTCCAGCTTACGCAGCTTGTTGCCGCCCAGCGCCAGCGGGGTGATGTCGTCGCGCTTAATGTAAATGTCGCGTCCGGTGAATTCCGAGAGACGATGCAGTTTCTCCAGCGGCGTCGGGCTGCTTAAGAGTTCGAGACGGTCAAAGGCTTCCAGCCGGGTTTTAAGCAAAGAAATTTTAGCAGGCACAATGTTCCCCTGACGCACAGACGTGTCGCCGTGCGAAGTCGTTATAGTCGAAGTTGGGTAGAGTCTGGAGAATGGTAATAAAGTCAGTATATGAAGAATTTATACTTTGCGCAGAGCGGGATGCAAGACAAAAAAACAGGCCCCCGCAGGAGCCTGTTTGTGTGTTGCGTTATGCAGATTTCTGCCAGGCCAGATACTGGTCGTATTTGCGCAGGGCAATACGGTAGTTATCGTGTCCCGCCACCGGCAAATCACTGATGATCCGCTGGTGGATACTGTCCCCGGAAAGTTTATCCAGAGGATAGTTATTGGCAGAGAGGATTTCATCCAGACGGCGGAGGCGGACAACGTACTCGCGCACCGTGCTGTGATTCATCTCAGTCTGTTCGAACAGATATTGTTTAAACGCCATAATGTCGAAATAAGACGAATGGCTGTTACAGCTTATCTCACTGCAAAAACGACACAGTGCGGTCAGTTCCTGCGACAGGTTGTGCCACACGTCATCATCAATAGGCTGGTCCATCTTGGCGATGGCCTCTTTATTGATGATTTGCCCGCGAAACACCAAGGCCATCCTGTCGAGTTCTTTTGCACACTGTGAGCAGTGAGTCTGACTGTGTTTAAAATCTTTAAGATAACGGCTTAAAGGCCTTGTTTTGATTCCCGCTGGCATAAATTTATTCCTGATAAGGGATATAAAATGTATAACCGGCCAGGAAAAAGCGGATCAGTGGTCGTTTGCCAGACGTGTGCGCAAGCGCTTAATCGCCTGACTGTGGAGCTGGCTTACCCGGGATTCCCCGACATCCAGCACCGCCCCGATCTCTTTTAAATTCAACTCTTCCTGGTAGTAAAGCGTAAGTACCATCTTTTCCCGTTCTGGTAACGCATCGATAGCTTCCATCACCCGGTGGCGCAAATTGCCCTCCAACAGATGATGTAACGGGTTGGCCTCTTCGTGCCCTTCCATCAATGCCTCGGCAGTATCGCCGTGCTCTTCACGCCACTCGTCATATGAAAACAACTGGCTGCTGTTCGTGTCCATTAATATTTGCCGGTATTCCTCAATGGGAATATCCAGCGTCTGCGCCACCTCTCCTTCACTCGGTGGTCGCCCTAATTTTTGTTCTGCGCTATGCATCGCCTGAGACACTTCGCGCGCGTTACGTCTGACGCTGCGTGGTACCCAGTCGCGGCTGCGCAACTCATCAAGCATTGCACCGCGGATACGCTGGACGGCATACGTAGTAAACGCCGTTCCCTGCATCGCATCAAAACGCTCAACCGCATTTAACAGGCCGATCCCTCCCGCTTGCAGTAGATCATCAAGCTCTACGCTGGCGGGAAGCCGCACCTGCAAACGCAGGGCTTCATGGCGCACGAGCGGAACATAGCGCTGCCACAAAGAATTTTTGTCTATCACGCCGTCGGCGGTATACAGATCGCTCACTGTCGTAACCTGGCAAATTGAGGGTCAGTATCATTGTGCCAGTGCTATTTGCTGTTCAATCGGCTGAATAAGGCCAGAAAAGCGCGGTTATTTTGATTATGTCTCGCACATTCTGTTTTTGACTGCCCATCACGACGCGCGAACGATGGTATAAAAAACCATCACAACATAAAGATTATCCTAAATTATACCAGCGAATGGTTTTCATTTAACCCACTGAATCGTAAATTTTGGTTAAAAAAAACCCCGCCGAAGCGGGGTTTAAGCTGTTTATGACCGGACTGCGTAATTTGTCTGCGAAGACAATTATTGCAGCAGGGACAGTACAGACTGAGGAACCTGGTTAGCTTTAGACAATACTGAAGTACCCGCCTGCTGCAGGATCTGTGCTTTAGACATTGCTGAAACTTCTGTTGCGTAGTCAGCATCCTGAATACGGCTCTGTGCGGACTGCAGGTTGGTGGTGGTGTTCGCCAGGTTGGTGATGGCAGAATCGAAACGGTTTTGAATCGCACCCAGTGAAGAACGGAAATCATCAACCTTGCTGATTGCTGCGTCGATAGCTTCCAGCGGATCAGTAGTCTTAGCCGTTGGAACAGCTGTCAGAGTGTCTTTAGACAAATCAGCACCTGACAAATCTGCGCTTTTATACACTTTTGCATCCGAACCAGTACCAACAGTAACAACTTCAGTTTTACCGTCTAAACCACCTAATTCAACTTTAGCAGTCTGAGAAGTGCCAGTAGAATCTTTATAAGTTGCGGTTTTAACAGATACGTCACCAGTAGTTGCGTCTACATTTGCTGCATACAACTTACCATCGGTACCTTTCAGAGCATAAACGCCGGTATCTTTACCGTCTGCGTCCTGAAGTTTGTAAAGTGCCGCCCCGGTAATAGAAGCGGTGTTAGTGTCTGTACCGATAGAAACGGTAGTAGCAGGAGCTGTGCTGTCTTCAACTGCTGCAGTAGCAGCGGTAATCGTTGTATTACCTGCACCTGGAGTCGCACCAACTGTTCCAAGTGTTGCAACACGAGCTGTGCCTGCCGTGGCGTTTGCGGCTACGTTGACGGAATAGATGCCGTTCTCTGCCGGAGTACTGGAACCTGTCACCGTTGCAAATACAGCACCAGTGCTATCTTTTGACAACGTATACGCAGCCGCACCGCCTGCAAACCCAGCAACACTCGTGGCAATTGCAGCATCATCAATTGCCACCGTAGATCCAGCGGTACCCAATGTAGTAATAGCTGTACCGGTAGTCAAAGTGGTTGGACTTTGGACGCTGAAGCCGCTCAGGCCTAAAGTTGATGAGTCAATTTTCTGCAGGTCGATATCGATAGTCTGGCCGTCGTTTGCGCCAACCTGGATAGACATAGTCTGGTTGGAAGCCAGTACTTTCACGCCGTTGAACTGAGTCTGACCAGATACACGGTCGATTTCAGACAGACGGGAGGTGATTTCGTCCTGGATTGATTTCAGGTCGGAATCGGAGTTGGTGCCGTTAGCAGCCTGAACAGACAGCTCACGAACACGCTGTAAGTTGTTGTTGATTTCGCTCAGTGAACCTTCAGTGGTCTGCGCAACGGAGATACCGTCGTTGGCGTTACGTGAAGCCTGAGTCAGACCATTGATGTTTGAAGTGAAGCGGTTAGCAATCGCCTGACCAGCAGCGTCATCTTTTGCGCTGTTGATACGCAGACCGGAGGACAGACGCTCGATAGCGGTGCTCAGTGCGGACTGGGATTTGTTCAGGTTGTTCTGAGTCATCAGAGACAGCGTGTTGGTATTGATAACTTGAGCCATGAGTGTATTCCTTCAAATCTGGTTAAGGGTTCGGGCTTATTGCCCACGGCGTTCATCACCGTCCAAACTTGTATCGGCGCTACACCCGCAACCTTTAGAATTATTTCTCAAAAAACTTCGATTTCTTACCTTGAGAATTACCCTTCCTTATACCGCCTATTCAGCCCATTACTTTTTGTTGCATTCCATTAAACTTTTTCTCCGTCGTGCCGATAGGGCTTAAAGACTCTTATACAACTTGTAAAGGATACATATGGCCACTGTCTCTTCATTAGGTATCGGCTCAGGCTTAGATTTATCCACCTTGCTGGATAACCTGACGACCGCAGAAAAAGCGCGTTTAACCCCGATCACTACAGCGCAAACCAGCTACAGCGCGAAGCTGACTGCTTATGGAACTTTGCAAAGTTCACTGCAGACATTTGCTGATGCCACTTCCGCCCTAAATAGCGCAGATGTTTACGCATCAACAACAGCAACCTCCAGCAACACGTCCGCATTTACTGCAACGACAGCGGCTGGCGCGGCATCAGGCAAATATACGGTAAACGTTACGCAACTGGCGCAGGCGCAAGTTTTGGTTTCAGGAACAGCGACTGATAGCAGCAGCGCGCTGGGCGAAACATCAACATCAGGGACTCGCACCCTTTCCATCACTCAGGGCGATGGCAAGCCGGTCACTATTTCTCTGACCGATGCCCAGACGTCATTAGCCGGGATGCGTGATGCCATTAATGGTGCAGATGCGGGCGTTACTGCCAGTATTTTGAAGGTATCTGACGGTAGCTATCAGTTGATTGTGTCCGCGAACGATACCGGAACAGATTCGCAAATGACCCTGAGCGTCACCGGCGATGACACGCTGAACGCGTTCATTGGTTATGACTCTGCAACCAACACCGGTGGCATGACGCAGAACGCTGAAGCGAAAAATGCTGAACTCAGCGTAAATGGCATTGCTCTTGAACGTCAGAGCAATGAAGTGACCGATGCTCCAGAAGGGGTGACGCTAAATCTGCTGGCAACCACTGACAGCGCCGCGACGCTGACTGTGAAGAAAGACACCAGCGATGCCAGCACCAAGATCCAGGCATTTGTGACCGCGTATAATGCATTGCAAACCACCTTCACAAATCTGACCAAATACACCGCGGTAGACAGTAACACCGATACACAAGACACCAGTAATGGCGCTCTGTTAGGTGACAGTGCCTTACGCACGATTCAGTCAAAGCTTAAGACTGCTGTAACCTCAGCATTTAATTCCAATGGAATTAGCTCACTCGCAAGCATTGGGATCACAACAGATCCTGATACGGGTAATCTTGAAGTCGACAGCGATAAACTCGATACAGCGCTGAGTAATAGCACTAGCGATCTTAAAACCATGCTGTTGGGGGATGGTAAAACAACCGGGGTTATCACAGGAATTAATAATCTCAACGTCACTTTCCTCAATACCGATAGCGGCACCATTGCGACAGCAAAAACAGCCGTTAATACCACGTTGAAAAGCCTGACCGAGCAATACAACAAGGTCAACGACAGTATTAACACCACTATTGCCCGTTATAAAACGCAATTCACAGCACTTGATGTGGCTATACAAAAGCTCAACAGCACCGCGGATTATCTAACGCAGCAGTTCGATGCAATGACAACTTCAAGTTCTAGTTCGTAAGGATAGAAAGCCATGTATAACCCTAAAGGAACCGACGCCTATGCTCAGGTAGGCCTCGAAAGTGGCGTCATGAGCGCCACGCCATATCAGCTGGTCACCATGTTATTTGACGGGGCGCGCAGCGCCCTGATCCGTGCCCGTATTTTTATCCAGCAAGGCAGCATTGCCGAAAAAGGCAAATCGCTGTCTATGGCTATAAATATTATCGACAGCGGACTGAAAGCCGGATTAAGTCGCGAGAAAGGCGATCCTGAATTAGTGGATAACCTGGAAGCGCTTTATTCCTATATGGTCCGTCGTTTATTACATGCCAATTTACACAACGATCAAGAGGCCATCACGGAAGTGCTGGCCTTGCTTGAAAACATCGCCGATGCCTGGCGGCAAATCGGCCCAAACTACCACCCGTCGCAGGACCAATATAATGGATCAACATCAGTATCTGGTTAATGAATATCAACTGATCCTGTCTTTAAGCGAGCAGATGTTGCGGCTGGCGAATGAAGAGAAATGGGATGAGCTGGTCGAGCTCGAAGTCAGTTACGTTAAAGCAGTAGATGCAACGACGAAGTTACCGATGTCAGAACAGACATCGATCATGGTTCAGAATGATATCCGCCGTTATTTGCGTATCATTCTGGATAATGAAAATACGGTTAAAACGTTATTACAAGCGCGGATGAAAAAACTCACCGAGCTGATCGGGCAGTCGTCAAAACAACAACAAGTAAATATGACTTACGGAAAGATTGATCTCCGTTCGATTGCATTTGGCGATCGCCAGTAATTATTGATCCCTGAAAAATTTAAAGTTAAGTTGGTTTTACTTTTCAATATTTCTTGTACAAAAAGTTTTCAGAGGCAGAGAGCGCCTGGCTGCCAGGGCTGGCACTCTCTGGTCTTCTCTTGTGACACACGTTCCATCCGGCAGCCTGTTTGTATCAGCATAAGCGGGAACTTTATATCAGGCAGCAAGCAACAAATTGCGGTCGTCTTTTTTCGGGCATCATCAACATGGTTCGTAAAATAAAAGTGACACCAGGGATAGGAACTATTTCACTGCTTATTCAGCACAGTGAACTTTTTATTCATGATGTTTATATTAATAAGCCACAGTTGATCCTTGTTCAGAATGGCAGTCTTTCAATAAACTATCAGGAACAACAGGTTACGCTGCAATCCGGCGAAATGCTGGTTCTTAACAGCGGACAAACCCTGAGCCTGACACACCATCTTTCCGATAACGGCCCGTTTAGCAGCGCCATTATGGCGTGGGATCATCAGTTACTCACCGATGCCGGACTCCATGCCACCGGCTTTAGTCCGCCGCTTATCTCTGTCGAAAACTTACAGGTTATTCCGCATATTCCCACCGCCTTTA
Organism: Rahnella sp. JUb53; assembly: GCF_004346065.1. Taxonomy (NCBI): domain Bacteria; kingdom Pseudomonadati; phylum Pseudomonadota; class Gammaproteobacteria; order Enterobacterales; family Yersiniaceae; genus Rahnella; species Rahnella sp. JUb53. Next base: position 162,611 of record NZ_SLYT01000006.1, on the reverse strand, counting down.
AACAAAGTTTTACCGACACGCACAGCGCCATTCTCTGGCACCACGGCCTGCCCGCAGCCATTACCCGCCACCGCATGATCGAACAACTCTTATGGTTATCACAACTCGGCGTGCGTTATTCGCTGCAACACCCTGAAACCGTCACAGAACAGGTACGCGAACTGCTGATCAATAATCTGCATAAATCATTTACGGCGGCAGAAGTGGCCGAAAATCTGATGATGAACGAGGTGATGCTGCGAAGACGTCTGGCGGCAGAAGATTGTGTCCTGAGAAATCTGATGATTGATGTACGCATGACCCATGCCCTGCGGCTTTTGCAATGTACAGATCTGGCGATTTCGCATATTGCCCATCAGGTCGGCTACGAAAGTGCTTCACGTTTTGCGGAGCGTTTTCGTAAACGTTTTGGCTTCGCCCCGACCGCTATTCGCGGACATTTGCGCCCTCTTTCGGCGCAGACGCAAGGCACAACCGAAGAAATATAACAATTCACACCAAAGCGCCACACAACAAAAGCTTGAGTAACATCACACAATAATTGATTACCAGATGTTAACGGAATATCATACCCGCCGTCATTTTTATCCATATTCAGGGGTCAGTTGTGCACGTTTGGTGGGAAGTTATTAAGACGATTTACTGGGGCGGACTGGGTATTGCGGTGTTGTTTACCCTTCTGGTGAGCCGTGACACGATTAAAATAAGATTGTTAACCTCCGGCATTATCGGTTTCACCTGGCCTATGAGCCTGCCCGTGGTGATGTTGTTCTCTCTGTTCTGATGCATAGTGCCTGATGCAGAGTGCCTGTAGATATTGGCCAAAAGAAAACCCGGCCTGACCTGTAAGGGTCAAAACCGGGTTACGTTCAAAACGCTGTATCTTTAGGGTTCTGACGATTACTTACGTGTCTGAACCCAGAAGCCGTGGATCAAGCCTGGCAGATAACCACACAGTGTCAGAATGATGTTCAGCAGAAACGCACCGCCAAAACCATTACCTATCAGCACGCCCAGCGGCGGCACCAGAATAGTGATTAACACTCTCCAAAATCCCATACTTATCTCCCTTTGGTTATCATTAACTTAATGATAGACCATCGCCCTGTGCCCCGGACATCAGATGAAACCTAATTGATCAGCTCGAGCATGATTTCTACGTCACGGCGGGCTTTTTCCAGTAACTGCACATCCCCGTCACGGTACTCCGCATCTGTGACCTGATGAATCTGACGCATCTGCCATCTCACCTGATTTTTTTGCTCTTCGGTCATGCTGCGGCACATCACGATGATAAAATTGCGCAACATCATTTGTTGCATGGCAGTTTCTTCGGCGTGTTTGTTGACCGTCATGACCAAATCTATAACATGTTTCTCTGCCATCGCGGGAGCCTGCCGGGTTAGTGAATCAGTCAGGCCAGACTAGCACGTGGGCATCAATGCGAAAGGCTGAGCTGATAAGGTTTGACCCGCTATTTCAGCGTGTAGATTTTTAACGGACAAATGACAATGTTTTCCACTGAAGCTGTTTTTCAGCGCCTGGCAGCCTCGCCCTTCCGCCAGCGCTTTCATCTTGGCCCGAAAGAGTATTCTTATTGTCAGGATAAAGGCGCGGCAGACATCAGCCGCCACGCTGCAGATTTCATTGCCAGCCGTCTTGCGCCATCCGAACCGCAAAATGATGGGAAACAGACACCTATGCGCGGCCATCCGGTATTTATCGCGCAACACGCGACCGCCACCTGCTGCCGGGGATGTCTGGAAAAATGGCATGGCATTCCCGCGCATAGCGAAATGTCAAAAACCCAGCAAGATTATACCGTTACGATAATCATGCACTGGCTGAATATCGAAATGCAGCGCCCTGTTCCCGTCGCTAAGCCGCGAAAACCTAAGCAGAAAAAGCCCGATAACGGCGATGAAGCACAACAACTCAATTTGTTGTAAGAGGAATGTCACACTCAGAGAAAAATAAAAAGTGACTTTCATCACATATTTTTAGCTTTCACCAGCCAGTCCCCCATCGTGCTCTATAATTTTAAGGAATTTAAAAAAGTGTCACGGGTAGCCCTCAGCGCACCCTTTTAGCAGTGCTTCTTGTGCAGTCTTTAAGATGGTTTTTCCAGGTGAAACGAGTTCGAAACTTGTTGTCAGGATAATTGCCCACATTGGGAAAAGGAGCATGCATGTCTGAGTATCATTATTTACTGGTTGGAGGAAGTCGCAACGGACAACGGCATGTCGATAAATGCCATCAGTTTTCGTTGTGCTTCTGGGAAGATGCATCAAAGCACGCAGAGCGCGAATTTTACGGTAAGCAAAACGAGCGCTACAAAGTGAATCCGGAAAAAGGGGCAGACGGGAACTGGTATCTCGTTGGCTATTGCGGAAATTGTTCGAAAATCAAGGCTGATGAATTAAGTAACCAGGCGCTGACCAAGCACGTCAAGCCCCTGATGTAACCCGCAACACATTATGATGAAGTCATTAAACCCCGCCCGTTTCGCGGGGTTTTTGCTTTTAAGCCGCCATCCCCTGAATGTTTCTGGCAAAGAAAGCGACATGACCGCCCAGCGTAAAGTGCGCTTCATGATGTCCCAGCCGTCCGAGAGGGGCGATGCGCAGAATTTCCCCCTCAAATTCGCCATCCTGAATGCTGGTGATCACGACATCAAGCTGATAACTGGCCGGATGAACACCCACCGGAAACGTGAGTAATTTTACCCGGTCGCCTACCTGAAAACGTGTAAGCAACGGCAACGGTGCCTGTTCGAACAGATCCTGATCCATATGTGACTCCTTGTTTTCCAGTGAGATTAATTAAAGGATAGAATATGTCACCGCGTCCTGCCGGATACCGGCGTGAAGCACTTCTCTCTTTCAGCATTTATTGTGCTCAAAACATCATAAGGATTGGCCGTGAAAAAATTAACGCCAGAGCAATGCATCATCCTGACCGGTTTTACCGGCATTCTGCATGGCGAATTTGAGTGGTTTCACGAGGATTTGGAAAAACGCCTGGGCCGCGAAGTTCAGACATCAGAACTGGGCTACCCGGAATTTATGCAAGAGTGCCGTGGCCTCTATGAAGACGATTTTAACAACCTGATGCCTGATTAACCTGAACGCGGATCCGTGTTTCCTGATAAACGTGTTTCCTGATGAACCTGATGAATAAGAAAGGCCGGACAGTTTTCCTGTCCGGCCTCTGATCTCTTAAGCTTAATGCGTTGAAGTTTAGGGTTTTATAATCCCCCGGATGAAGTTTTCATTCACCCGGATCACATTCCCGGTCTCCACATTCATGACCTGGTATTGCACTGGCGTAAGCTCATCCAGCACAGCGACAACTTCAAACAAACCTGGTGTAAAAGTAAGCGTGACAAAAACGCCAACAGGATAGACAGCCATATTTTTATCCTTAGAATCAATTTCTTATATTTTACTGCTTTGCACCCTGAGTGATCATGCGCCTTCTATTAATCACACAGAGTTATTTCATTGTATACATTAATCACGTCGGATAAATGTTACTGAAATGAATTAGGTATAACCTATAAAAAGAACGCAGTGGTTGAAAATCAGACAACTCTGACAGACGTTTCCAGATCATCATTAAATTTCACACTCTTCCTGCGTCTGCACGGCTTTCAGCCACAGTTCCCTTATTTGCTCCCTTGTTTTTGGTGTAATTCCGGTTAAGAATACGTGTCCATTTTGTTGCGATGAGAGCCCACGCTGTGAGTGCCCAGATTTTTGAAACCGATGCCACCCACCCGCATTTAACCCGGCTTATTGCAGAGCTGGACGCGTATCAATACCCGCTTTATCCGCCTGAATCTTTTCAGGGGATTAACATCACTGAGCTTGATGAAGGTGAAATTACCTGTTTCATGGCGAAGGTAGATGACGACTGGGCCGGTTGCGCCTGCCTGTACATTACCCGACAGGGGCTGGCTGAGATGAAACGGGTTTATGTAAATCCTTTGTTTCGCGGGCAAGGTATCGCATCACTGCTGATCGCCGCAATGGAAAAGAAACTGAAAGCGCTGGGACACCGGGAGCTGTTTCTGGAAACGGGCGTGTTTCAGGAAAAGGCCATTACCCTGTACGAGAAACTGGGTTATTCACGGACGCAGGCATTTGGGGATTATCAGCAGGCACCGGATCCGCTCAGTGTTTATATGATGAAAGCGGTGGCATAAAGCGTTACAGGCAGGAAAACAAATATCTCCATAACGCTGCCTTCTGACAGTGTTATGGAGACGCGAAAAGCCATTACATCAAAACGTTGCTTTTCGTTGCCGTGAGATCATTGGAAGGAATAACCCACTTTTTGAAGGTGATAACAAAGTGTTCTTTGCCCTTAGTGATTTTCGCACCCCGGTCACCGCATTCCAGCGCGAGTTTAAAAAACTCATCACTGTTAATATTAAAAGCCAGTTCGACTTTTTTCACTATACCGGAATTAAGCAGGTCTTCGGCTTCGTGCAATGATTTGGCCTGAATGACTGACATAAATACCTCGTGAGAACAGATTGGATTTGTGTTTGCCCAAACAGGTTATTTCACTTTTGTTTCGTAATTATGACAGTCTTGTGAATATTAAGAGTTTTGCCCATTCATCGCACAAATAATGTTCATTCCGTGCAATCCGTCACATCTAGCTGAGACGAAAATGTTTATCCGGCACTGGCGTATCCGGCAGCTGCGTCTGGTTGTTCATCTCACGCAAGTTAATCTCGATATTGGTACACATGGCATCCATCGGCAGGTGGTTATTGGCATAAGCAAATGGCATTTCCAGCTCTTCCGCCAGCGTGTCCAGCGACAGGAAAGTGTAGGAAATAAATCCCGACACCAGCAACGTCATGTAATGCAGATCAACGACCAGCGCGAACGGCAACAGGCTACAGAATAAATAGACCGTCCGGTGCAGCAACAGACCGTAAGCAAACGGGATCGGCATACTGACGATGCGCTCGCACCCGCCGACCACCTGAGAAAGCTGTAAAAGTGTGGTGTCCATGTGTGCATACACCACATCTGACAGCTCGCCGGTCCGGCGACGTTCGGCCAGCCATTGCGACAGCCGCAGCTGCACCATGTTGGTTTGTGCGCGGCGCGACAGAATGTCTTCTGCATCCTCACCCAGCAAACGCTCCAGATCAGGACGCGGATCGCTGTGGCGCAACTGATGTTTAAGACTGTAACAAAATGCCAGCAACAGTGCTGTCACACGCTGCGCCTCACCCGGACATACCGCCATCACCTGACTTTGCAACGTACGACAGGCAATCAGCAATCCGCCCCACAGCTGCCGGGCTTCTGTATAGCGTGAATAGGCCACGCTGTTTCGAAAGCCGAGGAAGATTGCGATGGACACCCCGAGCAGGCTGAAAGGCGCCAGCGTGAGCTTAACGCCCAGCGTCTCGTACCAGGGCAGACTGAGGATAGCAGCCAGTGACATCAGCAGATTGAGACTCAGACGGAACAAAATACTGGGCAGGACGGAGCCATGCCAGGCGAACAAACGCAAGAACCAGTGACGGGGAGGACGGATTATCATTTTGAGCAGGTGCTTTATGCAGGTGAAGCGATTTTTTTTGCGATTCTTGCAAATAAACCTGCACATGCAAAGGACAATTTTGTGACATTGGTAACATTTTTTCTTGAATCCGCTTACAACCCATTACATTGCAATAATAACGTAACTAAACAATTTGCAACAATTCTCCTCTGCCCCTCACGTTGTGGTTACTTCGTGCCGATAATAGTATTGAGCCGCAATTCTTGTATTCACTGAATGATGTTCATTTTCGCCGCAGTGCTTCAACTGCCGCTATAGTTTGAACATCCGCTTCAGTACATGGCGACAGTCCACGGCGACCTTCCAAATACATTGAAGGATTAGGGCTTTGACAATTTTACTTATTTCTCTGGTTATCTTTATTCTGCTGGCAGCGCTGGTGGCATGGAGAGTAATGAAATCAGCGGCTAAAGACGCCGAGGACAATTATTAATCGTTTTACCGCCTTGTTTTTCTAATACCGGTTTTCAGACATTTGTTTTTAAAAATCAAAAACACCAAATTGTGTGGAAATAAATTCTTTTCATTCCCAAACACAAATAAACTGCCCCCGCTAACCCCTTCGGATTACAGGTACAATTTAATTGATTTCATTATGAAATTTGAAAACCAGTTTATTTACACCGACATGTTCATCACATCCTGATACGCCGCCACCAGTTTGTTTCTGACCTGAACCCCCAGTTGCAGTGAAATTGACGATTTTTGCAGATCGACCATCACATCGTTCAGGCTGACGCCGGGAACGCCCATCTCGAGCTTTTCAGATTCCAGTTTCGCGTTGTTCTGCGTTTCGCTGATCTTGCCTAATGCCGCTTTTAATTCGCTGGCGAAACCCGCTTCTGATGCCGTATCGGTCTGCGGTGCCGCGCCTGCCTGGATGGCAGTGGCCTGCATCTGCTGTAAAACGCTCTCAATGCCTTGAATTGACATGTTTTCTCCGTCTGTCGGGGTGTCACGGTACAAATGGCCTATTTCATGGAATGACACCCTATCACATCAGTTTTTTCCTAAACGCGGTAATTGAACCTAAAAACCATGGCTTATCGGGCCATTAACTTTGCCTTGAGGGGCAAATAATGGCTCACCTAGAAAATAGGCCTGCCTTTATGGAGGACTGATAAATGTCACGCTTCAACGATTGCGCCACCTGGGAGTCTGTTTTGTTAAGAGACAACATGAACACCACCATCCAACAGCTAAATAGGGATCTTGTATGAGTTCCGCAATAGCCGGCGCAGAAACCCCTCGAAGCGGTTTTACTGCGTTGCTTAATCGCCTGCGCGCCAACCCAAAAATTCCTATCGCCATCGCTGCTGCGGCCGCCGTGGCTATTGTTGTTGTGATGATGCTGTGGGCCAAACAGCCTACTTATAAGGTGTTGTTTAGCAACCTCGGTGACCAGGATGGCGGTGCCATCGTCACTCAGCTGACTCAGATGAATATCCCTTATCAGTTTTCTGATAATGGCGGCGCACTGCTTATTCCTGCTGATAAAGTGTATGAAACGCGTCTGAAACTGGCGGCTGCCGGTTTGCCGAAAGGTGGCGCTGTTGGTTTTGAACTGATGGATCAGGAAAAGTTTGGTATCAGTCAGTTCAGCGAGCAGATTAATTACCAACGCGCGCTGGAAGGTGAACTCTCCCGCACCATCGAAACTCTCGGTCCGGTGTCCAGCGCCCGTGTGCATTTAGCTATTCCTAAGCCTTCCCTGTTTGTCCGCGAACAAAAAAATCCTTCCGCTTCCGTAACGCTGAACCTGCAACCGGGTCGCGCGCTGGATGACGGTCAGATCAACGCCATCGTTTATATGGTGTCGAGCAGCGTTTCAGGATTGCCTCCGGCTAACGTCACTGTGGTTGACCAGAGCGGTCACCTGCTGACGCAGTCCGATAACAATGGCCGCGACCTTAATGCTTCCCAGCTGAAATATGCCAATGAAGTGGAAGGCCGCCTGCAACGTCGTATCGAATCCATCCTGCAACCGGTGGTCGGTAACGGCAACGTTCACGCACAAATCACCGCGCAGATTGATTACGCCAGCCGCGAACAGACGGATGAAAATTATCAGCCGAACGGCTCGCCGGATAAAGCAGCAGTGCGTTCGCGTCAGTTAAGCACCAGTGATCAGACTGGCGCGACTGCTGTTGGTGGCGTGCCGGGCGCGCTGAGCAATCAGCCAGCACCGGCTGCAACCGCGCCGGTGACCAATCCGCCAGCGGCTAATAATGCTAACGGCGCACAGAATCAGGCCGGTAATAACGCGCAGAACACCGCCAGCAATACCAGTTCTTCCGGTCCTTCTAACCGTCGTCGTGATGAAACCACGAACTATGAAGTGGATCGCACCATCACTCACACCCAGCACAGCGCCGGTGCCGTTCAGCGTCTGTCTGCGGCAGTCGTCGTTAACTATCAGGTTGGTACGGACGGCAAAGCCAAACCGCTGACTGACGATCAGCTGAAGAAAATTGATGATCTGGTGCGTGAAGCGATGGGCTTCTCGCAGGAACGCGGCGATACGCTGAACGTGGTGAATACACCGTTCAACGAAGCGGCCGACGACACCGGCGAATTGCCATTCTGGAAACAACAGGCGTTCTTCGATCAACTGCTCAATGCCGGTCGCTGGTTACTGGTGCTGATTGTGGCCTGGCTGCTGTGGCGCAAGATGGTTCGTCCGATGCTGCGCAAACAGCAGGCAGAGAAAGATGCCGCAGCGGCAGCCGCTCTTGCCGCGTCCCTGCCGCAGCCTGAAGGCAGCAAACCGGTCAAACTCAGCAACGACGAGCTGGAGAAACGTAAGCGTTCACAGCAACGCGTCAGCGTCGAAGTGCAGACTCAACGTGTTCAGGAGCTGGCCGATAAGGATCCTCGTATCGTCGCCCTGGTTATCCGCCAATGGATGAGTACCGAACAACCATGACTATGACCGGAACCGAAAAAAGCGCCATTTTGATGATAACCCTGGGCGAAGACCGCGCGGTGGAGGTGTTCAAGCACCTCTCCCCTCGCGAAGTCCAGCAAATCAGTGGCGCGATGGCCAACATCCATCAGATTTCTAACAAGCAACTGGCGGAAGTCCTTAACGAGTTTGAAGACGAGTCCGAGCAGTACGCGGCGCTGAGCGTGAACACCAGCGAATACCTGCGTGCGGTTCTGACCAAAGCGCTCGGCGAGGAACGTGCGTCGAGCCTGCTGGAAGACATTCTGGAATCGCGCGAAACCACCAGCGGCATGGAGACACTGAACTTCATGGAACCGCTGATGGCTGCCGATCTTATCCGCGACGAGCATCCGCAGATTATCGCCACCATCCTTGTCCACCTCAAACGGGGTCAGGCGGCAGATATTCTGGCGCTGTTCGACGAGCGTCTGCGTAACGACGTCATGTTGCGTATCGCCACATTCGGCGGTGTCCAGCCAGCGGCGCTGGCGGAACTGACCGAAGTGCTGAACAACCTGCTCGACGGCCAGAACCTCAAACGTTCGAAGATGGGGGGTATTCGTACTGCGGCAGAAATCATCAACCTGATGAAAACGCAGCAGGAAGAAGCGGTTATCGAAGCCGTTCGTGGTTACGACGGCGAGCTGGCACAGAAAATTATCGACGAGATGTTCCTGTTCGAAAACCTGGTGGACGTGGACGACCGCAGTATCCAGCGCCTGTTGCAGGAAGTCGAAGGCGAATCGTTACTGGTGGCACTGAAAGGGGCGGAACAGCCGCTGCGCGACAAGTTCCTGCGCAACATGTCCCAGCGTGCGGCCGATATCCTGCGCGACGACCTGGCGAACCGCGGCCCGATGCGTATGTCTCTGGTCGAGAACGAACAGAAAGCTATCCTGCAGACGGTGCGTCGTCTGGCAGAATCCGGCGAAATGATGGTTGGCGGCGGCGAGGACTCCTATGTCTGATAACCCGATGTCCGACAAACCTGCGCCGGAAAAGAAAACCGCTGAAGAGCGTAACGCCGAACGTATTAATGCCTTGCCGTGGCAGCCGTGGAGACCGGGCGACCTCGCAGTCCCTGTTTTCAGCAAACCCGATGAACCTTTGCTGGCTGACAGCGAAGAGGAGCCGGACGACGGACAACCCAAACTTCAGGTCGATCAGAACGAATTGCTGAATCTGCAACGTCGCGCTGAACAGCAGGGTTTCCAGCAGGGTCTGGAAGCCGGTCAGAAACAAGGCTACGCCGCCGGTTTCCAGCAAGGTCAGGAAGCCGGACAGCAACAGGGTTTGCAGGAAGGCCAGCAACAGCAGGCCGTACTGACTGAGCACTGGCAGCATATGGTGTCGGATTTCCAGCAAACGCTGGATGCCCTGGACAGCGTGATCGCCTCGCGACTCATGCAGATGGCGCTGACCGCTGCCAAACAGATTATTGGTCAGGCACCGATTTGTGACGGTTCTGCCCTGCTTAATCAGATTCAACAGCTGATCCAGCAGGAGCCGATGTTTAAAGGCAAACCGCAGCTGCGTGTCAATCCGGCCGATTTCGAGCGCGTCGAGCAACAGCTTGGTGCCAGCCTGAGCATGAACGGCTGGCGTTTGCTTGCCGACAGCCAGATCCACAGCGGTGGCTGCAAAGTCAGCGCGGAAGATGGCGACATGGACGCGTCACTGGCTACCCGCTGGCATGAACTGTGCCGTCTTGCGGCACCGGGAGATCTCTGATGACCGCCCGCCTGAGCCGCCTGCTGAAAACGCTTGATGACGCGGAAAAACGCATGGCCCGCACGCCGTCGGTTCGCCGTTATGGCCGTCTGACGCGGGCAACGGGTCTGGTCCTTGAAGCCACCGGCCTGCAGTTACCTTTGGGCGCAACGTGTCTGATTGAGCGCCACGACGGGCCAGCAGTGCAGGAAGTCGAAAGTGAAGTGGTCGGCTTTAACGGACAAAGTCTGTTCCTGATGCCACTGGAAGAAGTCGAAGGGATTTTGCCAGGTGCGCGGGTTTATGCCCGTATCGCCGCGGATGGTCAGAGCGCAGGCAAACAACTGCCGCTGGGGCCGCAGTTGCTGGGCCGCGTGCTGGATGGCAGCGCCAAACCGCTCGATAGTTTGCCGCCGCCGGATACCGGTTATCGCGCCGCACTGATTACGCCACCGTTTAACCCGCTGCAACGTACACCGATCACCGATGTGCTGGACGTCGGCGTCCGCGCCATTAACGCCCTGCTCACCGTCGGTCGCGGTCAGCGCATGGGTCTGTTCGCCGGTTCCGGTGTCGGTAAATCCGTGCTGCTCGGCATGATGGCGCGCTACACCAAAGCCGACGTGATCGTCGTCGGGCTGATTGGTGAACGTGGCCGTGAAGTAAAAGATTTTATCGAGAACATTTTAGGTGACGAAGGTCGCGCCCGTTCGGTGGTTATCGCCGCACCGGCTGACGTTTCCCCTCTTCTGCGTATGCAGGGTGCGGCGTATGCCACGCGCATCGCCGAAGATTTCCGTGACCGCGGTCAGCACGTGTTGCTGATTATGGATTCCCTGACTCGTTATGCGATGGCGCAACGTGAAATCGCGCTGGCTATCGGTGAACCTCCGGCCACCAAAGGCTACCCGCCTTCCGTGTTTGCCAAACTGCCTGCGCTGGTCGAGCGCGCCGGTAACGGCATCAGCGGCGGTGGTTCGATCACCGCGTTTTATACCGTACTGACTGAAGGCGACGACCAGCAGGATCCGATTGCTGACTCTGCCCGCGCCATTCTTGACGGGCACATCGTGTTATCACGCCGTCTGGCGGAATCGGGACATTACCCGGCGATTGATATCGAAGCGTCTATCAGCCGTGCCATGACATCGCTGATTGATGACGCGCAGTACGGGCGTGTGCGTAATTTCAAACAACTGTTGTCCAGCTACCAGCGCAATCGCGATTTGGTCAGCGTCGGCGCTTACGCCGCAGGCAGCGATCCGATGCTCGACCGCGCGATAAAACTGTATCCGCAAATGGAGAACTTCCTCCAGCAGGACATCATGGAACGCAGTACCTACGAAGACGCCTGTCTGGAACTGAATATGTTGTTCCCGGGCTAACTTTTTAACCGATAAAGGTAAATCAGATGGAAAACGCATCACCATTGATCACCCTTTGTTCTCTGGCGCAAAAAGCGCTGGATCAGGCCACCAGTCATCTGGGGCAAATCAGGCAGTCACATCATCAGGCTGAAGAACAGCTCACCATGCTGCTCAACTATCAGCGTGAGTACCGGGAAAAGCTCAATACCACCATGACCGGCGGGATTGCGGCGAATACCTGGCAGAACTACCAGCAGTTTATCGGCACGCTGGAAGTGGCGATTGATCAGCACCGCAAACAATTACAGCAGTGGGATCAGCGGCTTAACGCCGCCGTAAACCAGTGGCAGGACAAGCAGCAACGGCTCAATGCCTACCAGACGTTGCAATCCCGCGCCAGTGAGCAACAGCGTTCTCTGGAAAACAAGCTCGATCAAAAACAGAACGATGAGTTCGCCCAGCGCAGCGCACACAGGAAGAAACAATCATGAATCTGAATATTTTGCCTGCTGCCGTGACCACGGCAAAGACCACCGCGAGCGCGGCGTCCGGCAGTTCATCATCAGCAACCGCTTCTGCGGCTGACGCATCAGCGATCAGCGATAGCACGGCGACTTCACCGGCCGATTTCGCCAGCCAGCTGGAAGCCCAGCTCGGCTCGAAACTCGACCCTAAACTGACCAGCACGTTAGCCAAACTCGGTCAGCAGATTTCAGCCAAAGGCGAAACTGTCGATAAAGCCACGCTGACTCAGGCGGTGACCACCGGCGAAAACGACGGCAGTCTGATGCTTGATGAAAGTGATTTGAGCAAAATGATTGCCGCCATTCAGGTATTGCCGAATGGCAGCCTGAAAGGCAGCGATGCATCGACGGTAAAAAACGCCGGGCTGAGCGATAAAGACAAAGACAGCAAAACTGACGATGCCAATACCCTGCCATTGCAGGCGCTGTTCGCGCAGTTAGCCGCGCAGCAGCAACCGGCACAGCAGGTGCAAACCGCCAGTGCGATGGCAACGCAGACCCCCAGCGATGACGCCACCAGTGCAGACAAAAAAAGCTCGCTGCTTTCTGGTCTGACCGCGTCTTCTTTACTGACCGGTGACGGTAAAACTGCCGTCACCGATACCGATCCGAAAGCTGCCACTGCGGCGAATACGACGACCGCGTCATCACAACATGCCGCCAGTAAAGCCACGACCGCAAATACACCTGATTTCAGCAGTGCGCTGGCTTCAATGAGCGCCGCCAGCGGCAATGCCGCAGCGTTACAGCAGAACGACAGCAGCGCGCTGGATAACAGCACGCAGTCGCTGAATCAGCTGAACACCGCGGCGGTTGCCGTTTCATCTGCGCCGGTTTCCACCACGCCGACCACCACCACCGCGGTTACCGCCCCGTCTACCCCGCTGCTCAACGCACAGCTCGGTACGCCGGAATGGCAGCAGCAGCTCGGTCAGCAGGTGATGATGTTTAACCGTCAGGGACAACAAACCGCTGAACTTCGTCTGCATCCTGAAGATTTAGGTTCGATACAAATCAGCATGAAGATTGAAAACAATCAGGCGCAGCTGCACTTTGTCTCCGGCCACAGCGGCGTGCGCTCTGCCATTGAAGCCGCGTTACCGGATCTGAAAACGGCGCTGGCCGACAACGGCATCAGCCTCGGTCAGAGCAGCGTCGGCAGCGACAGTTCGCAGTGGCAACAGGCGCAGCAGCAAAGCGGTCAGTCCGGTTCACAACAAGGGAATGCGGCCAGCTGGGCTGCATTTAATGGCGGCGGCACGACATCTGCCAGCGACGCCCTGCCGGTTCCGGCGTCTATCGCCCAGCGGATCGGTGGCAACAATAGCGTGGATATCTTCGCATAATCGTTACCTGATGTTTCAGCCCTGCCTGTGCGACCTTAATTCAAACGGCAGAGCTGACCTTATTTTTCCCGCCTATTCTGACTATTGAACAACAGGATAAGCGGGATAATCATTGTCAGAATTGACTCAGCAGCTTCGCGGTTCCCTCGCAACTCTGCTCATACTTACAGGAAATCGCCTCATCCATGTCTGACTCTGCTCTCTCGGCGTCGCGTAAGAAAAAGCGCCCGTTAATGATGATTCTGCTGTTACTGATTGCCATCGGAGCCTGTGGTGCAGCCGGTTACGCCTGGTGGATGTTGCATAAACAGCCCGTAACTGCAGCGCAGGCTGCGGAAGCGAAGAAGAATGAACCGCCTGCGGCCCCTATTTTCCTGGCGCTCGACACCTTCACCGTTAACCTGCAAACGCCGGATAACGACCCGGATCGCGTGCTGTATATCGGCCTGACCTTGCGTCTGCCGGATGAAAAGAACCGCGCTACGCTTAACGAATATCTGCCTGAAGTCCGCAGCCGTTTGCTGTTGCTCCTGTCCCGTCAGAAAACCTCTGATTTAGTCAGCGAAGCCGGTAAACAACAGCTGGTTCAGGACATCAAACAAGTTCTGGATGCGCCACTTGTCAAAGGTCAGCCCCCTCAGGTGATCAACGACGTGCTTTTCACTGCTTTCATACTGCGATAAACAAATTATGGGCGACAGCTTTCTTTCACAGGCCGAGATCGACGCGCTGCTCAATGGTGACAGTGACAGCGCACCCGATAATACGGCAACCGCACAGGCCGCCGCGGCTGATGACGGCGTAAAACCTTTTGACCCCACGACACAACGCCGCGTTGTTCGCGAGCGGTTACAGGCGCTGGAAATCATTAACGAGCGATTTGCCCGTCATTTCCGTATGGGGCTGTTTAACCTGTTACGCCGTAGCCCGGACATCACCGTAGGGCCGATCAAAATCCAGCCTTACCACGAGTTTGCCCGCAACCTGCCGGTACCGACTAACCTCAACCTGATCCACCTGAAACCCTTGCGTGGCACCGCTCTGTTTGTGTTTGCGCCAAGCCTGGTGTTTATCGCGGTGGATAACCTGTTCGGTGGCGATGGCCGTTTTCCGACCAAAGTGGAAGGACGCGAATTCACCCACACTGAACAGCGGGTCATCAAACGCATGCTCACGCTGGCACTCGATGCCTACGAAGATGCCTGGAGCGGTGTTTACAAGCTGAGCGTGGAATATGTCCGTGCGGAATTGCAGATCAAATTCACCAACATCACCTCTTCCCCGAACGATATCGTGGTGACCACGCCGTTCCACGTGGAGATTGGTGCGCTGAGCGGTGATTTCAACATCTGTATTCCGTTCAGCATGATCGAACCTTTGCGTGAGTTACTGACCAATCCGCCGGTCGAAAACTCACGTAATGAAGAAAGTCAGTGGCGCGAAAATCTGGTCACTCAGGTTCAGCAATCAGAGCTGGAACTGGTGGCGAATTTCGTCGAAATTCCGCTGCGCCTGTCGCAGATCCTCAAGCTTCAGCCGGGCGATGTTCTGCCGATTGAAAAACCGGATCGTCTGATTGCCCATGTCGATGGCGTGCCCGTGCTGACCAGCCAATATGGCACCTTAAACGAACAATACGCCCTGCGCGTTGAACATTTGATCAACCCAATTTTAAATTCTCTAGATGAGGAACAGCCCCATGAGTGACACCAATAAACCGTCTGACGCCGGATCGGATAACGTTGACGATTTATGGGCTGATGCGTTTAACGAACAACAGTCTGCGGGCGGCGCGAAAGCGTCAACTGACGGTGTTTTCGCCGCGCTGGGTGCCCAGGACGGAACCGGCAGTTTGCAGGATATCGACATGATCCTCGATATTCCGGTGAAACTGACCGTTGAATTAGGTCGCACCAAAATGACCATCAAAGAACTGCTGCGACTTTCGCAGGGTTCGGTGGTGGCACTCGACGGTCTGGCCGGAGAGCCGCTGGATATCCTGATCAACGGCTATCTGATTGCCCAGGGTGAAGTGGTTGTCGTCGCCGATAAATACGGCGTGCGCATCACCGACATCATCACGCCATCCGAACGTATGCGTCGTCTGAGCCGCTGATGAGCCAGAATACCGCGACGGATTCTCCGTACATTTCCGGCCCGGTAAACCATGCCACCACGCAGGCAGCGCCTCAGGCAATGCCCGCCGGTTCTGTGCTGACGCAGGTCAGTTCCGTGCTTGGCGGCATTCTGTTGCTGATCCTGTTTATCGGCTGGGTGGTGAAGCGCGCCGGTTTCGCGCCACAGTCGAAAAATAACAAGCTGCTGAAAGTGACTGCCAGCGTGCAGGTCGGACGCAGTGAGAAAGTGGTGATTGTTGAAGTCGATAACACCTGGCTGGTGCTGGGCGTGACCGCGCAAAACATCACCCCGCTGCATACCCTGAGCGCGCCGCCGGTTGAACAGACGCCGGATTCAGGCCATCCCAATAACGCCCCCGCTGATTTCCGTCAGCTGATGCAGAAAATGTTGAAACGTCCGGGAAAGCAGGCATGACTCTGTCCGTCGTGAAGAAAATAATGAAATCCCCCCTTACCTTTTGCCTGCCGCTGCTGCTGTTAATCAGCCCGTCGGCATTCGCGCAACTGCCGGGGATCATCAGCCAGCAGATGTCCAACGGTGCACAAAACTGGTCACTGCCGATCCAGACGCTGGTATTTATCACCACGCTGACGCTGTTACCGGCAATGCTGCTGATGTGTACCAGTTTCACCCGCATCATTATCGTGCTCGGCCTGCTGCGCAATGCGCTGGGTACACCCTCTGCGCCGCCAAACCAGGTATTACTGGGGCTGGGTTTGTTTCTGACCTTTTTCGTCATGGCGCCGGTATTCGACAAAATTTACAGCGATGCCTATCAGCCGTTTACTGAAAACAAAATCACCATGCAGGAAGCGATGGACAAAGGCGCTCAGCCTTTACGCCAGTTTATGCTGCGCCAGACCCGTGAAAGCGACCTTGCGCTGTATGCACGACTGGCGAACATCCCTCCGCTGGCGGGTCCGGAAGCGGTGCCGATGCGTATTTTGCTGCCGGCCTACGTGACCAGCGAACTGAAAACGGCGTTCCAGATTGGCTTCACCGTATTCATTCCGTTCATGATTATCGACCTGGTGGTCGCCAGCGTACTGATGGCCCTCGGGATGATGATGGTGCCACCTGCCACCATCTCGCTGCCGTTCAAGCTGATGCTGTTCGTCCTGGTCGATGGCTGGCAACTGCTGCTCGGATCACTGGCGCAGAGTTTTTACAGTTAATTCAAAACGCAAAACTTAATGGGCGTCAGCGTCGCAGCCAGTTTGTTCGCCGCCAGCGCGGAGCACCCGCAGCGTACATAAGTACGTGAGGAGTGCGAGCACTGCCGGAGGACAAAATGGCAAGTGAGCTAGCCCAAGCAGGTTCGCATTTTACGAGAATCTTATGACTCCTGAATCGGTAATGGCACTGGGCAATGAGGCGATGAAAGTGGCATTAGCCGTTGCTGCGCCTTTGTTGCTGGCCGCGCTGGTCACCGGGCTTATCGTCAGCCTGTTGCAGGCGGCGACGCAGATCAACGAACAAACGCTGTCATTCATCCCTAAGATCCTGGCTGTGGTAGCGACTATCGTTATCGCCGGTCCGTGGATGCTAAATCTGCTGCTCGATTACATGCGCACGTTGTTTTCCAACCTGCCGTACATCATTGGGTAATCTATGGTTTCCTTCGACAGCACCCAGCTCGCCGGATGGCTGAGCATGTATTTCTGGCCTCTGCTGCGAATTCTGGCGCTGATCAGCACTGCGCCGATCACCAGTGAAAAGTCAGTCCCTAACCGGGTGAAACTCGGTCTGGGGATGATGATTACCTTCCTGATTGCCCCCTCTCTGCCACCGGTGGACACGCCGATTTTCTCCACCCCCGCGCTGTGGCTGGCGATGCAGCAAATCATGATTGGCACCGCGTTAGGCATCACCATGCAACTGGCATTTGCGGCTATTCGTATGGCGGGTGAGATTATGGGTTTGCAGATGGGGATTTCTTTTGCCACGTTTTATGACCCGAGCAATCGCCTGAACACTCCGCTGCTGGCGCAGTTTTTAAACCTGCTGGCGGTGCTGTTGTTCCTGACGTTTAACGCGCATCTGTGGCTGATTTCCCTGCTGGCTGACAGCTTCCACACCCTGCCTATCAGCCATAATCCGGTCAATGCCGAAGGGTTTATGGCGGTCGCCAAAGCGGGCAGTATCGTGTTCAGCGGCGGAATGATGCTGGCATTACCGATTGTGACATTGCTGCTGACGCTGAACATGGCGCTCGGCCTGTTAAACCGTGTCACGCCACAGCTTTCCGTTTTCGTTATCGGTTTCCCGCTGACGCTCAGCATCGGTATTCTGGCGATAGGCCTGATGATGCCGATGCTCGCCCCGTTCAGCGAGCATCTGTTCAGTGAGATCCTGGATAAGATCGTGCTGATCATGAATCAGCTGGCGATGGATTAACGCCTGGCTTTTAGTACTGCACAGTTATTTACAACAACAAACCCAGCTTTTCGCTGCCATCGGGGTTAAATGAGCTCAGCTCCACTCAGGCACGGCCCGGGAAGCTTTATCCATATCTTCAGGCCAGCGGACGGTTCTGAACGGCGTCCAGTCCGGCGGTGTATCGGTTCGAAGGGGTTTATCAGACACGGCTTTTCCCTGCATATACTGGCAACAGGCACTCCATAGTCCATACACGTCATGGATACTGCCCACGGTCCAGGTCAGGACAAAGCGATCCACCACCTGATACGTGCCCGGACGGCAAACCTCGCAGTAAACACGGTGCCCCCAGTCCGCATGTCCGGACATCTCAACCCGCTCCCCCTGAATATCCGCCCAGTCAAATACCTTGATCGTCACCGGCCAGCGAGCCCACGGCCAGATGCTTTTTTTATACTCGTAGACATACACTTTTTGCTGCTTACGGTTAAAGCGAACAGGTGCGCCACGAGGTTCAAACAGAACAGACCTGAGATGAATTAAAACAAATGAAACTAGAAAAAAACAAGCAGTGATGATCATAAAAATCAGGGATGTTGGGACGTTGTGGAAAAATCCCGGTAGCAGGAGAAACCATAAACATAATGGTGAGCAGCAGAGTAAAAGGATAACAGCAAACCATTGCCCCCCCCATCCATAATTGACATAACGAAGGATCTCCATCCACACATCATTGATCTCATTCACCCGGATCAGACGCGGATAGACTCTTTGTTCTTCTTCCGGATCAGGCAGGTCTTCACTCCAGCCTCTGACCGGTTTAATCAGCCGGGATGTTCTTCTCCCCATCATTTGATGCTCCACTCAGGCACGGCCCGGGAAGCCTTATCCATTTCTTCAGGCCAGCGGACGGTTCTGAACGGCGTCCAGTCCGGCGGTGTATCGGTTCGAAGGGGTTTATCTGACACGGCTTTTCCCTGCATATACTGGCAACAGGCACTCCATAGTCCATACACGTCATGGATACTGCCCACGGTCCAGGTCAGGACAAAGCGATCCACCACCTGATACGTGCCCGGACGGCAAACCTCGCAGTAAACACGGTGCCCCCAGTCGGCATGTCCGGACATCTCAACCCGCTCGCCCTGAATATCCGCCCAGTCAAATACCTTGATTGTCACTGGCCAGCGAGCCCACGGCCAGATGCTTTTTTTATACTCGTAGACATACACTTTTTGCTGCTTACGGTTAAAGCGAACAGGCGCGCCACGAGGTTCAAAAAACGCGGTTCTTAAAAGAAACACCACGAAAGAAAGTAATGCAAAAATAAGCAATAATCCGACAGGAGTCGAAAGCATTCCTATTTCCGAGTAAAGCGATGTAAGAAAAATAAGACAACACACACCCATTATTCCAAAAAACCACGAGCTCCCCCATCCATGATTCACGTATCGAGGAATTTCCATCCACACATCATTAATTTCATTCACCCTGATCAGACGCGGGTACACCCTTTGTTCTTCTTCCGGATCAGGCAGGTCTTCACTCCAGCCTCTGACCGGTTTAATCAGCCGGGATGTTCTTCTCCCCATCATTTGATGCTCCACTCAGGCACGGCCCGGGAAGCCTTATCCATTTCTTCAGGCCAGCGGACGGTTCTGAACGGCGTCCAGTCCGGCGGTGTATCGGTTCGAAGCGGTTTATCAGACACGGCTTTTCCCTGCATATACTGGCAACAGGCGCTCCATAGTCCATACACGTCATGGATACTGCCCACGGTCCAGGTCAGGACAAAGCGATCCACCACCTGATACGTGCCCGGACGGCAAACCGCGCAGTAAACACGGTGCCCCCAGTCCGCATGTCCGGACATCTCAACCCGCTCCCCCTGAATATCCGCCCAGTCAAATACCTTGATCGTCACCGGCCAGCGAGCCCACGGCCAGATGCTTTTTTTATACTCGTAGACATACACTTTTTGCTGCTTACGGTTAAAGCGAACAGGTGCGCCACGAGGTTCAAACAGAGCAGATCTAAAGATATAAATGACCAGTGAAACTGATGGAAAAATCAGTAGGCTGCCTAATAAAAAAGATGATATATCAGAAAAAAAATCTGGAAAAAGACCGAGAGAAAATAGAATCCCAAAAGCCAATATAGAAACCCAAGCAGCAAACCATTGCCCCCCCCACCCATAATTCACATAACGAGGGATTTCCATCCACACATCATTAATTTCATTCACCCGGATCAGACGCGGATACACCCTTTGTTCTTCTTCCGGATCAGGCAGGTCTTCACTCCAGCCTCTGACCGGTTTAATCAGCCGGGATGTTCTTCTCCCCATCACTTGATGCTCCATTGCTGCGTGGTGTCACTGTTCACCCACGATGGTTCAGCTCTGACGGTCAGGCTCATTTGCGTATCCGGCTTTGCGCTGTCTACCCAGTAGTCCGCCACCATCGTGACGCCCGGCGTCCGGCTCTGTTCCGCCCAGACAGTGCCGTTCATCACCAGTGTCCCCTGCTCGACCGTCAGCTCATGGGTACCGGCGTAGTAATCCGATGCACGCATACTCTGCTGATGGTCATCCCGGCCGGGCGCACCCTGTGACTCAGAAAACAGCACCCCGCTGTCACCGTCACGGGTCACTTTCACCGACCAGCCTCCTTTCGCGGCATCCCAGCCAGGCAGCGCCACCCTGAACTCTACCCGACTATAGGGCACCGTCTGGAGCGTAGTGGTGCCCCCGAATGCCACATCCGCCACCATTCCGCTGACAATCGCCCGGTAATCCACCATGGCCTCCGCCAGGTCATTCATACTTTCCGCATGCCAGACGATATCCCCGGGATGCCGCCTGGCCGGAATGCCAAAGCAGGTACGCCGCAGCCAGATTTCAAGCGGTGTACTGCGCAGGGCACTGGCTTTCGCCGCCAGCATTGCTCCCGCAATCAGCATGAGGAACGCGAAACCAAATGGTGTCAGCATAATCCCAGCTTCGGTAATAGCCGTCAGAGCAAAAGCTCCCTGAGCACCATAAATGACGGAGATAACTCCCCCCGCAACAGAAGTAAATGCAGATGCTACATAATAATCTCCGGCATTTTTATCTCCTGCACCAAAGGACTCACTGGCATGCACCCCGTTTCGTATACCATCAACAACCCCCGCAATCCCACCCAACACGGCGCCAAACCGCACGGGCACCGGTACCTGCTCCGATGCACTCAGTATCAGCCAGTTTTGTTTTATTGACAGCTTGTAGGCAAAACCCATCACTTCAGAGAAGCCCTCAATCAGCAGCAACGTGCTGATTGCCGTGTCCGCCGTCATATCCACATCGTTACCTACTGACGCTTTCAGCCGGGCCGACAATTTCTGCCAGTGGTACATCTGCAGCCCCATCAGCCCGGCCCCCAAAATCAGGCCAGCACTGTCGCCGCTGACCATCCGGCGCCCCAGTTCACGGTAATACCTCAGGCCCTCCGGCGTTGTGCGCAGCACCGCTTCGCCTGTGCCTTTCTCCGCCAGTGACAGTCCGGAGATAAACACGTCATGGTATGCACTGAGCAGCCGCGGGTTGCTGGCCACTTTTTGCGTAACACCGGCAGCCGGGGTCATCTTGCGCAACCCTGCAACCGTTCCCGGCGCACTGAATTCGACGTCGACGACCCTATCCCGCATTTTCCCCTGAGCCGCCATAATGGCGGTTATCCGTGCTGCACTGCTCCCCTGATGACCTGTTCCGCCAAAGACGTCGCTATGACTTGCCACCGACAAGGCCAGTGCCGGAGAATGCTGCAGTTGCGCCTGCAACTCACCCACCGTCGTCCGGTAGCGCAGGAGCACCACCGGCTCACCGGCGCTTAGCATCGCGGCCTGGGTCATCCACATAAACCCCTTGCGGGCTGACTCGTCCAGCTTGTCCCCCAGTCGCCCGACGGATCCGCTGGCCGCCAGCATCCTGCTACTCAGGCTTCGTTGCACAATCGGGCTTTTCAGCGCATTCGCAAAATCATCCGAGGTCAGGATAGTTTTGTAGTTACCAAAGTTGAATACGCTGTCCAGCTGTGATGGATCCATGCCGGTAAAGCCCAGATAGGCAGGAGAGGTGCCTTTCGTCAGCCACTCTTCCTGCCAGACCTTATCTGTCGCCGCGCCCATCGCGCCCCCCTGTACACAGGCCGCCAGCGTGCAGGTCTGTGCCACCCAACTGTTTACGCTGGTCTCCGGGGAGTAGTCATGGTGGATAAGCGACAGCCATTCCTCAGACCGGTACCAGGCCGCGAGGTCATTATCGATCGCCGTCAGCAAACGCTGGGGGGTGCTGAAATAGTCTTCAAATTCCTGCGCAAATTTCGCCCTTGCAGGTTCATCATAGTTGGTCATCAGCCGGGCACGCTGCTCTGAGAAGCTCGCTTCCGCCACATCATCTTTTGAAATCATGCGCGGTGCTTTTCCGAATGATGGTCCGGCCAGCACATACATTGACGGGTCAAGGTCAAATTCAGGATGCGCGTTTTCAGCGATGCCGGTTTTTAGCTTCCGGAGGTAATCCGTGATGGCTTCAGAAATCATATGCCGGTGAAAAACGCCGGGTTGCTCAATATAGGCCTGGGTGTACTCGGCTATCTGCATCCGGCTATTGTTCAGCTCCTGCACCACGCCCACACTGTCATTCAGCGGCAGTGCCACTATCCGGCAATCGTAGCGCATCCCCATTTCCGCGATTTTCATCCCCATCTGGCGCTGTTTGTCCGGATCCCGGCGCGGATAAAAACCGTGTACACTGCCCGATACCTTCTCACCAATCCGGATCACGTCCGGGAAAAACACCGTCGAAAACTCCGCCACGTTCTCTTTCAACGACGTTAGTGACGGATCGATAACCAGCGCTCCGGGCAGGTTTGCCGGTGCATCCTTCAGATCAGAGAGAGAGATTTTGGTGAAACGACTGTCCGGGCGCAGGAAGTTTTGGTAATCATCGAGCACGGTTTGCGTCCACGGATCAGAACTGAACGCCAGCCAGGCCTCGCTGTACAGGTTGTCATCGAGATTAATAAAGCTTGCGATGATGTCGTGACCCGCTGTTCGGCAGGCTTCTGCCAGCGGATTTACCGTCATTCCTTCGGGCATCTCATGGGCATTAAACTGCCGCAGGCAACCCTCGGCGGTCACCTCGTACGCCTGCCAGACACTTTTATCGAGCAGCACATACAGGTAGCCCATGCGCAGAGTACGCAGGGAATATTTGAATTCACGGCTGGCGAGGGTAACAGTCTGTTCAGGAACCGACGGATGCCAGTCGGTTCGCATCAGGCTGCCGGGAACCACGGCCACACGTAACGGAAATACCGGAATGCCGGTACGCTGGCAGGCCTTACAACCTGATGGGGTAGCCGCCGCCTGATGGGCGGCATCGCTGTTTCGCTGTGCCTGCTCTTTCATATCCATGAAAATAATTCCCTTATGATTAATGCGGTTAATGTACCACATCAAAGTCGCCGGGAGACATTACGAAAATTTATCCGCGGGCACAAATGAGGAATAAATATCCTTATATCACAATATGTTGTGGCTTTGTGGATTGGATAAGCCGCAGCTATCTGAGCTGATTATATGTTCTGATTAATCGTTCCGCTGACCGGTCGGGATATATTATCGCCGCTCTAATAATGCCATCACTTCGTAATGCGCGGTATGCGGGAACATGTCGAAAAGCTGGACACGCAGAATGTGATAATCCGGCAGTAATGCCAGATCCTGCGCCATGGTGTTAGCGTTACAGCTTGAATAAAGAATGGTGTCGGGCGCCATGTGGCTCAGGTACTCACACAACGCTTTACCGATGCCGCGACGTGGCGGATTCACCAGCACCAGATCCGGCACCTCGCCTTTGCCGGTCGCGAAACCGGTCGAATCCAGCGCCTGAAACTCGACGTTTTGCAACCCCAGACGCGCCGCCGATTCTTTTGCACAGGAAATAGCTTCCGCGCTGATTTCGATACCGGTCAGTTTCATCTGCGGCGTTGCGCAGTGCAGACCAAAACCGCCGACGCCGCAGAACAAATCCCACATGCTTTGAATATCACCCCGCGCCCTCACCCAGTCACGCGCCGTAGCGTAGAGTTTTTCAGCCACCACCGGGTTGGTCTGGAAGAAACTCTGCGGACGGATAAACAGCGGCACATGGTTAAAGTCTTCTTCCAGACGCTGCACGTCCGTCAGCGGGATTTCAGTATCGCCTTCGAGGATCGCCATATGTACCGGCTGTATGTTGGCAGAAATTACCCTGAGCTGCGGCAACTGTTGTTGCAACCACGGCAGCGCGGCGCGCAGTTGCGCCAGTTTTGTTTCAGAACGCAATACGAAACGCAGCATCATGCCGCCGTCTTTCTGGCTTTCGGTCAGTAACAGAAATTTGAGCTCACCGCGCTTACGCGCCACGTTATAAGGCGTCAGTCCGGCGCGGGCAATAAAGGTTTTCAGGACTGAAAATACTGCGGGGAAACTGGCCGGATAAAGAGGACATTCACACAAATCCACCGGCGTGCCGTCGCGGTGCAACATCCCAAGTAAAGGACGCTCCACGCTGCCGCTGACCACCATTTTGGCTTTATTGCGAAAGGCACTTTCCGCGCCGGTGACCGGTTCACACCATTCACCCACCGGCAAATCTGACAGCAAATCACTGAGATCCTGCTGCTTGTCGGCTAACTGTTGTGAATAAGGTTTGTCGAGCCACTGGCAGGAACGGCAGGTTCCTGCGGTGTAAAGTGCGCAATGCATGAAAAAGTCCGGTCAGATTATGCGGAAAAAACTGGCGCGCAGTTTACCACTGCGCGCCGGGAAAGGCTCACTTACGCTTTGGCTATTTGTGACGGGCTGCTTTTTTCGTTCGACTTTTTACGCGAGAAGTATCTGCGGCTGCTGGCAGGCGCATACAACAGGAAAAGCACCACCATATCAGGGATTTTTTGCATCAGCAGCGCATAGAGAAATTCGCCCTGAGTTTCGACGTTAAAGCGAAAGATGCGTGGCCCGAACCAGTCAAATGAGGCCAGCAGCATGTAACCGACCACAATCACCTGACAACCGATAAACGCCCGGCGCCCCCAGCGACGGCCGCGCATCATGGCATAGGCAGCACGGCATTCGACCAGAACAATCAGCAAGCTGGCCAGCATGATGAAACAGTTCAGCCAGGACTCTGCACTGACTTCGATAAAACTCATCAGCCCTGAAAAGCCCATGGCATCGAACAGTAAAATGAATTCGAGTAAGCGCGTCGCGACAATTGCCGACGCACCTATCATCACGGGAACAGGGATAAATGCCAGTTTCACTTCCTCATGATTTCCTTATTGTTGTTAATACTCATACTATCCCCTTAATCATTCGCGCTGCGCAGCGCGCTGAATTTCCTTTCTTCTCTGCTTTTCGGCACGCGCCATAAACCACCAGGCAATCATGCCGATGATCCCAACCACCAGCAGGATCAACGTCGCCAGCGCGTTTATTTCAGGGTTGACGCCCATACGCACGCTGGCAAAGACCAGCATCGGTAAAGTGGTCGAACCCGGTCCGGCGACAAAACTGGCAATAACCAGATCGTCGAGCGACAACGTAAACGCCAGCAACCAGCCGGAAATCAGCGCCGGTAAAATCATCGGCAGCGTGATAATAAAGAACACTTTCAGCGGCGCTGCACCTAAATCCATTGCCGCTTCTTCAATCGAACGGTCCAGTTCACGTAAACGCGCAGAGACCACCACGGCTACGTACGCGCTACAAAACGTCACGTGCGCCAGCCAGATGGTGAACATGCCGCGCTCCGCAGGCCAGCCAAACGCGTGGCCCATCGCCACAAACAGCAACAACAACGCCAGACCGGTAATGACATCCGGCATGACCAGCGGCGCGGTCAGCATAAAGGCAAAACCGGTCGAACCACGAAACCGCTGAAAACGCACCATCACCACTGCGGCCAGCGTACCAACAATCACCGCCATTGTGGCGGCAGCGGTGGCAATGGTCAGACTGGTTCCGACTGCACTTATCATCGCGGAATCGTGAAAAAGCTGAGTATACCAGCGGGTAGACCAGCCCGCCCAGACCGTTACCAGCTTGGAGCTGTTAAACGAATAAATAACCAGCATCAGCATCGGGGCATACAAAAACGTAAAGCCGAGCACCAGAATAAGAATTCGCCACGGCGAACGGACAACCGGTAACTGATTCATTCTTTGTCTCCCAGCTCTTTGTTTTGGTATTTCTGGAACCACAAGATGGGCATGATCAACAGCAACAGCATGACCACTGCGACAGCGGAAGCCACCGGCCAGTCGCGGTTGTTGAAGAATTCCTGCCACAGAACACGACCTATCATATTGCTGTCCGGCCCGCCGAGCAGTTCCGGGATCACGTATTCCCCTACCGCCGGAATGAAGACCAGCATCGAACCGGCAATAATCCCGCCTTTGGTCAGCGGCATTATCACTTTGAAGAAGGTTTTCATCGGACGAGCGCCCAGATCCTGCGCCGCTTCCACCAGCGAGTAATCCATGCGGGTCAGCGCGGTGTAAATCGGCAACACCATAAACGGCAGATACGAATACACAATGCCGATGTAAACCGCCAGATTGGTATGCAAAATTACCAGCGGCTGATCGATAACATGCAGCCACAGCAGCACGTTATTCAGCACACCGTTGTCTTTGAGAATGCCAATCCAGGCATAGACGCGGATCAGGAATGAGGTCCACGACGGTAAAATCACCAGCAACAGCAGGATATTGCGCGTCGAAGTGCGGCTGTGCGCCACCGCCCACGCCAGCGGATATCCAATCAGCAGACAAAGCAGTGTCGATATGGCCGCCACTTGCAGTGATTGCAGATAGGCATCGATATACAGCGGATCCTGCGTCAGGCCGATGTAGTTGGCGATGTTAAGCGCGATATCCAGCATACCGTCTGACCAGGAGACCAGATCGGTATACGGCGGAATAGCCCGCGCCATTTCTGCAAAACTGATTTTGAAAACAATCAGGAAAGGCAGTAAAAACAGCAGCAGGAACCACACCAGCGGCAGCAGGATAACCAGTTTGCGGCCATGGCGTTGTTGCAGACGACCCGTGAAAGCTTTAAATCCGCCCGGAGGTTTACTGGCCGGCGCTTCGGAGATTACAGACATTTTCATCCCCCCTAAACAGTCAGCACGACACAGCTGTCGGCTTCCCAGCACAGGCGCACTTCGTCGCCCCAGGTTGGCATGCCTTTGCGGAAACGATGACCGTTCTGCAATTGCGCGGTGATCATCTGTCCGCTGTGCAGCCGGACGTGGTAAATCGACAGGTCGCCGAGATAAGCGATGTTTACCACTTCACCGACAGCAAAGTTGCAACCGTCTTCCGGCACTTCCTCGCATAACATGATTTTTTCCGGACGCAGTGCCACAAACACCGGTACACCGTCGACCACGGAGACATCCGGATCCACTTTCAGCGGGTGCTTCAGCCCCGGCGAGGTCAGAACCAGCGCATCCTCCAGACGCTCTTTCAGCACGCCCTCGAAAACATTTACAGAGCCGATAAATTCGGCGCTGAAACGGCTGGTCGGGTGCTCGTAAATTTCTTCCGGCTCACCGATTTGCACGAACTTACCGCGGTTCATGATGGCGATACGCCCGGCCATGGTCATCGCTTCTTCCTGATCGTGCGTGACCATGACGCAGGTCGCGCCGACGCGCTCCAGGATATCCACCACTTCCAGCTGCATGCGGTCGCGCAGTTTTTTATCCAGCGCGCCCATCGGTTCGTCGAGCAGTAATAACTTTGGCCGTTTCGCCAGACTGCGCGCCAGCGCCACACGCTGACGCTGACCGCCGGAAAGCTGATGCGGCTTACGTTTAGCAAATTCCTGCATGTGAACCAGCGTCAGCATTTCCGCCACGCGGCTTTTGATTTCTGCCGACGGCAGTTTGTCCTGCTTAAGGCCGAACGCGATATTTTGTTCGACCGTCATGTGCGGGAACAAGGCGTATGACTGAAACATCATATTGATCGGACGCTGATAAGGCGGCACCTGCGAAAGATCTACGCCATCCAGTACGATTTGGCCCTGCGTAGGCTGCTCGAAACCGGCCAGCATACGCAACAGGGTCGATTTTCCACAGCCGGACGCGCCGAGCAGTGCGAAAATCTCGCCTTTGTAAATGGTCAGGCTCACGTCATCAACGGCGGCCTGACCATCAAAAGATTTGGTCAGATTGCGGATTTCCAGCAAAGGCGTGAAACCCTTCTGGGATTTAGGCTGCGGGCGGGGGATAGCGTCGTTCACTCAGAGAAATCTCCGGTATCAAAATGAAGCAATTCAAATAAGCATAACAGTCAGGGGGAAAAGTGCCTGATCTGTATGCCCAAAATACAGCCGGAAGCAAAACGTCAGCGGCCCCGCCATCAATAAGCGGAGCCGCGTTAACGATACTCAAAATCATTCTGGTTGCATCAAGGCGGCAAGTGAGCAAGTCCCCGGGAGCTGACACAAGTCAGTGACCGGGGCGCGTTCACGCAGCCAACACAGAGGCAGCCTGAAGGATGAAGAGTATTACTTGCCGGTTTTGACCTTGGTCCACGAACGGGTGATAACCCGGTCGATTTTCGGATCCTGAACTTTCAGGGTGAAAAGCTTCGCCTGAACGTCTGCCGGTGGATAAATGCCCGGGTTGTTACGCACATCTTCGTTCACCAGTGGTGTCGCGGCTTTGTTGCCGCTGGCGTAGTAAACAGTGTTACTGATTTGCGCGATAACTTTCGGTTCCATCAGGTAATTCAGGAACTGATAGGCTTCGTCGAGATTTTTGGCATCCGCAGGAATAGCAAACACGTCGAAGAAGGCCAGCGCCCCTTCTTTAGGAATGCTGTACGCCACGTTCACGCCATTTTTCGCTTCTTTCGCGCGGTTAGACGCCTGCATCACATCCCCTGCCCAGCCGATAGCGACGCAGATATCGCCATTCGCCAGGTCGTTGATGTACTGGGAAGAGTGGAAATAACGGATGTTCGGACGCAGTTTCAGCAGCAGATCGTTGGCCGCACCGGTGTAATCAGACGCTTTGGTGCTGTTCGGATCCAGATGCAGGTAATTGAGCACGGTAGCGTAAATTTCCGCAGGTGCATCGAGGAAGGAAACACCGCAGCTTTTCAGTTTCTCGAGGTTTTCAGGCTTGAGTACTAAATCCCAGCTGTCGACCGGCGCATCTTTACCCAGAACCGCTTTCACTTTATCAACGTTGTAACCAATGCCGGTGGTCGCCCACAGATAAGGGATTGCGTATTTGTTACCCGGATCGTGCTGCGCCACCATCTTCAGCAGATCAGGATCCATATTTTTGTAATTAGGCAGTTTGCTCTTGTCGAGTGGCTGGAAGACGCCTGCCGCCAGCTGACGCTCAAGGAAACTGGCCGATGGCACCACCAGATCGAAACCGGTGCTGCCTGCCATGAGTTTGCCTTCCAGTACTTCGTTGGAATCAAACACGTCGTAAACCACTTTAATGCCGGTTTCCTTCTGGAAATCAGGCACGGTATTTGGCGCGATATAATCAGACCAGTTATAGATATGCAGCGTTTTTTCTTCCGCAGACGCTGTGACGGACGCAGCCATAACCAGACCGGCGACAACACCCGATAACCACTTTTTACGCAGGGTGAACATCCGTTACTACCTCCAAGACAGGGGAATATAAAATTGAATTTGTATCACTGGAACGGATACAAAACCTTTCACACTAAGGCCAACTGCCATCCACGAATGTGCATAGGCATTCAACGTTGACGCATACGCTGCCTGCGAATTAACCGTTTGGTTTTACGACGTAATCACGCGTGATGCAGAGTCAGAAGCATAGCGCCTGCAACCCCTGCGCACCAGCCTCGCGAGGCAAAACCGGCGTTTATCGATTAATTATGCAGATTTAGTCTATACCGTCTGGCATTTTGCCTTTTAACAAAGTGAAATATCTGGCAACAATGACACAATACCAGCATAACTTATGGCGAAAGCGAATAAAGGCAGCGGAGCCGCAATAAACACGGCTCGCAGAAAAGGATCTTCAAAGGGGGAAAAGGTCTTTACAGAAATAACCGCCATCAGGGAAATGGCAGATGACACAAAAATCAGTGCAGCAAAGGTAAATTCACGGAAGTCACCGGCGTACCTTCTTCTTCATCACCCAAAAACAGCAAGTCATTGGCGTGCGCTTCGAGAATAATCATCGACATCTGCTCTTCTGCCTGTTGCAGGAAGAAAGCAAACTGCTCTTCAGTCACGCCTACCGCGATAGTCAGCGACTGGCAGACAATCAGTTTCGGCAGATTATCATCCTGAATATCGACAAACGCTTTGATGGTCAGCGAGCTGGCATTAATTGAGCTCAGGTCAGCGACCAGCGGGATGAGCGCCGTCGGTTTTACTTCGGCCAGCGCAGAGAACAAAATAACGTTATCTACGATATCGAGTTTGGCATCAAAAATGCCATCAAAATTCTGCATATGCGGCAAATGGAGAGCCTGACAGGAATCACACTCGAAAAAAGAGATGCCCAGCTGATCCAGCCAGCGCCGAAGCAGCGCTAAATCAGGGACGATGAGCGAATCCATAGAATGCCTCACGAGTTCAACACAACGGAAAAAACAAACCCTTCGTAACGCTATCGGCATTACGAAGGGGTCATAGCTTACGGAATTATGCCGGTAAGCGCTACGATCAATACCGGATTGATGGACATTAGCGCGGCTAAATAAGAATTAGCCCCCGGATTTCAGACGAAATCCGGGGCGAGCCCGTTGCTCAATGTAGTCGATCATCATACCGGCGATATCCAGCCCGGTGGTCGTTTCGATACCTTCCAGCCCTGGTGACGCGTTGACTTCCATCACCAGCGGGCCACGGTTTGCCCGCAGAATATCCACGCCGGCGACGTCCAGCCCCAACGTCAGCGCGGCTTTCACTGCAATCTCTTTCTCTTGTGACGTAATGTTGACCTTAGCCGCCGTGCCGCCGCGATGAAGGTTGGATCGAAAATCACCCGGTTTGGCCTGACGCTCAATGGCCGCCACCACTTTCTTACCCACGACCAGACAGCGGATATCACGCCCCTGCGCTTCACGAATATATTCCTGCACCAGAATATGCGCGTTCAGGCCACGAAATGCGTCAATCACGCTTTCCGCCGCCTGACGGGTTTCCGCCAGCACCACGCCGATGCCCTGCGTGCCTTCCACCAGTTTCACCACCAGCGGCGCACCGCCCACCAGTGCAATCAAATCCGACGTATCATCCGGAGCATTGGCAAAACCAGTGATCGGCAAATCGATGCATTCGCGAGCCAGAATCTGCATAGAGCGCAATTTATCGCGCGCGCGGGTAATGGCCACCGATTCATTGAGCGGAAAACTGCCCAGCATTTCAAACTGGCGTAAGACTGCAGTGCCATAAAAAGTGATGGCAGAACCGATACGCGGGATCACCGCCTGATAAATATCGAGCTGACGTCCACGGTAATGCACACTTGGCGCGGCCGGATTGATATTCATATAGCAGGAAAGCGGGTCAATAATATCTATCTCATGCCCGCGGGATTCTGCTGCTTCCTTCAGCCGCTTACACGAATACAAAGACCCGTCACGGGAGAGAATTGCAATTTTCATCCGACACTCCGTCGCCGTTTTAGCGTGTTGCCCAACCTTGCTTGTGCAAAGCGTCCAGCATAAACGGACGCTGTTCCTTTTTCAGCGTGCGCATAATCAGATCGCTCCAGGTATCGCGACGCGCATTGCTGTCCCGTTGCAGATAATACTCGCTTAATTGTTCGTCGTACTCTGCCAGTACCGCTTTATCCAATGGCTGATAACTGTTTTCGTGAACCAGCATGGATTGTGGCATACGCGGTTTCACCTGATGATCCTGTGCTGGCGTACCGATGCAAAAACCAAACAGCGGCATGACAAATTTTGGCAATTTCAGCAGCGTGACAACATCTTCAACCTGATTACGGATCCCGCCTATAAATACCCCGCCCAGACCGAGCGATTCTGCCGCCGTCATGGCATTTTGCGCCATCAGCGCGGTATCCACGCAACCCAGCAGCAGCTGTTCGGCAAGGCCAAGTTCAGCTTCGGGATTGATCTGCAAATTACGGTTGAAATCGGCGCAGAAAACCCAAAATTCTGCCGCACTGGCGACATATTTCTGGCCGCCGGTGTACTGCACAAGCGTTTCGCGTAACGCAGGATCGGTGACGCGAATAATAGAAGAACATTGCAGGAAACTGGAAGTCGATGCTGATTGTGCAGCGCTAATAATGGCTTCGCGTTGTTCTTCGGATACCGGCTGGTCGGTGAAGGCGCGAATTGAACGGTGAGAGCGCAAAAGGTCGATAGTCGGCGTCATTAAAAAATTCCTGAATGGTGTAAGTGAGGAGAAATCTGTATCAATCATTCATGCTGTGAGCACCGTTTGCAAGGCTTGCGGCATCAATTGGTGCAACAATGTGTGGCAGCTAAAAACAGCAGCAGGTTCATTTGGATAGGTCAAAGGTATCGGACTGACAGGTAATTCCTGCTTTTTTTTATGGTTTGCAACAGGCATAGTAGCGACATCAAAAAGGTGATGTGGATAACAAAAATAGTCACTCCCCTTTCATTTTATCTTGCTGGTATTAACAAAGGAGTCTCCATGTTTGCAGTAATTTTCGGGCGTCCTGGCTGTCCTTATTGCGTGCGCGCTAAAGAGTTGGCTGAAAAACTGACTGAAGAACGTGATGATTTCAACTTCCGTTACATCGACATCCACGCGGAAGGCATCACTAAAGCCGACCTGGAAAAAACCGTGGGTAAACCGGTTGAAACGGTTCCACAGATTTTCCTGGATCAGAAACACATCGGCGGTTGCACTGATTTTGAAGCCTATGCCAAAGAGCATCTGGCGTTGTTCAGCAACTGATCCGCAAAAAAATAAAGACATACACACAGCAAAAAGGCGCTCAATGAGCGCCTTTTTTATGGCCTCGACATCATCACATGTCAGTGTTGCCTGAACTGCTGGTAAGCGATGAGCAGCATTTGCACGAGCATAGCGCCCAGAACACACCAGAATATCGCGCTGGTGGCATAAGCTAATTCCTGAACCAGTGGACGAACGCGTGGGTAAAAGGCCAGACGCAATAAAAAACAGACAGGAATGGAAACCAGCCCTCCGACAAGGGAGGAAAATATCGCCGAGTCACGGGAAATCAGCGACGTCACCATGCCGGGTAGTAAAAATAATAGCAGCCCGTATTCAGGGCCCGGCGCGATACTTATAACAACAATCCAACCATTCCTTAATATAATATAAAGAATTAAGAACATCATGAAACAAATAAACGTCGCTAGTACCTTTCGCCAAATGGCCATTTTACTTCCTCCTTAAAGTTGGCGAGATTCACAGGTTCTCTGCACAAAATGCGTTCTTTATTACCTGTCAGAGCCTTCTGGCTCATTTCCCCAGCGCGTTCCGCAATCCCGCGAAACACAAAAAAAGCTTTCAGAAGATTTATACGGGCATTTCTCTGGCTGAACTGGCGTTCTGTGACTAAAATGACGCCCGAAACCCAATTTCCACTTCCCGGGGCTGTTCAGACGGTGCCAGCTAAGTAGGAATTTTCCGTTTCTGAATTTATCCTTTACATTCTCCTATATCAAGAATTTGTTGGTAAACAATAAGTTATCCTTGTGAATATAAACGTCGCTAGTTTGTTAAACGGGAATTACATCCTGTTATTATTTGTGGTTCTGGCACTCGGTTTGTGTCTGGGGAAAATTCGTCTGGGTTCCGTCCAGCTCGGAAATTCTATTGGCGTATTAGTGGTTTCGCTGCTTTTAGGTCAGCAGCATTTCAGCATCAATACCGAAGCGCTGAACCTCGGCTTTATGCTGTTTATTTTCTGTGTTGGCGTGGAAGCCGGACCGAACTTTTTTTCGATTTTCTTCCGCGACGGCAAAAATTATTTCATGCTTGCACTGGTGATGGTCGGCAGCGCCATGTTGCTGGCTCTCGGGCTCGGGCGATTGTTTGGCTGGGATATCGGCCTTACCGCCGGTATGCTCGCCGGTTCCATGACCTCGACGCCGGTTCTGGTCGGCGCCGGGGATACCCTGCGCAACACCATGGGCGGCAATAATCTTCTCGGTTCTGAGCTGGACAATCTGAGTCTCGGTTACGCCCTGACCTATCTGATCGGACTGGTCAGTCTGATTTTCGGCGCGCGTTATCTGCCGAAGCTACAACATCAGGATTTACCGACCAGCGCCCAGCAAATAGCACGCGAACGTGGCCTGGATACTGACAGCAAACGCAAAGTCTATCTTCCGGTGATCCGCGCCTATCGCGTCGGACAGGAACTGGTGGCTTGGGCGGATGGCAAAAATCTGCGCGAACTGGGCATTTATCGCCAGACCGGATGCTATATCGAACGCATCCGCCGTAATGGCATTCTGGCGACGCCGGACGGTGACGCGGTGTTGCAGGTCGGCGATGAGATCTCGCTGGTGGGTTATCCGGATGCGCATTCGCGTCTTGATCCGAGTTTCCGAAACGGTAAGGAAGTCTTCGACCGCGACCTGCTCGACATGCGCATTGTGACCGAGGAAGTGGTGGTCAAAAATAACCATGCCGTCGGTAAACGTCTGAGCCAGCTCAACCTGACCGATCAGGGTTGTTTCCTGAACCGCGTGATCCGCAGCCAGATTGAAATGCCGATCGACGACAGCATCGTTCTCAATAAAGGTGATGTCTTGCAGGTCAGCGGCGATGCGAAACGCGTCAAAAGCGTGGCGGAGCGTATCGGGTTTATCTCCGTTCACAGCCAGCTCACCGATTTGCTGGCCTTCTGCGCCTTCTTTATCGTCGGCCTGATGATTGGTCTTATCACCTTCCAGTTTAAAAACTTCAGCTTTGGTATCGGCAATGCAGCAGGCCTGCTGTTCGCCGGGATCATGCTGGGCTTCCTGCGGGCCAATCACCCTACTTTTGGTTATATCCCGCAGGGTGCGCTGAATATGGTGAAAGAGTTTGGCCTGATGGTGTTTATGGCGGGCGTCGGCCTGAGTGCCGGTGCAGGTATCAATAACGGGCTTGGCGCGGTTGGTGGTCAGATGTTGCTTTCGGGCCTGATCGTCAGCCTGGTACCGGTGGTGATCTGCTTTATCTTCGGGGCATATGTGTTACGCATGAACCGCGCGCTGCTGTTCGGCGCCATCATGGGCGCACGAACTTGTGCCCCTGCGATGGAAATCATCAGTGATACCGCACGTAGTAACATTCCGGCACTCGGTTATGCAGGAACCTACGCGATTGCTAACGTATTGCTGACACTCGCCGGGACATTGATTGTCATCATCTGGCCCGGGGCATGACGTAACTCATTGAACCGTAATGTGGCAAAAAAAAATCAATAATTTTTTTAAATTTTTGCCACATGGAACGAACTTTTAAAGTTACCTGTAGTCTTAATTAGTGCCACTGCTTTTCTTTGAAGTCCCCAAATTTGGAGAGCCCGTCAATCCCGCCTCGTTAGGTTCAAGATTGATGGGTTTTTTCTTTTCTGATTCAAAATCCCTTTAAAATCAACTCAATTATCTGTGATCGATTTTTCCTGACGGATAAACGCTGCCAGTTCATCTTTTTTGTTAACCAGATAATCAGGGAAGAACTCTTTGGTCATCGGGATCACTTTCATGACTCTTTGCCGGTTCCATAAATCCTGATTATTTTCAACGCAGCGGCGGATATGATCAGGGTTGTT
This sequence comes from Rahnella sp. JUb53, assembly GCF_004346065.1. NCBI lineage: Bacteria > Pseudomonadati > Pseudomonadota > Gammaproteobacteria > Enterobacterales > Yersiniaceae > Rahnella > Rahnella sp. JUb53. The sequence goes on along the minus strand of NZ_SLYT01000006.1, from coordinate 126,759 downwards.
GAATTCCGGGGTGTTATGTTCTGTGTGAGAGATGGTAGACATTTTCTCTGAGATCCGCTCATCAGTCATAACCCACGAGAAATGCCATCCCCCATTATTCAGCGTTTTAGTTCTGTACTTCAGCCAGTTCCAGCGCAGCCAGCTATCCCTGATGACAGATCCCCTTCGCTTCACATTTCTTAGCAAATCAGGTTGGGATAAAAAGAATTTCTTCAGCACTTTGAACTTAACCATCTTCGGCAACTTACATTTGCGCGCCGACCCATCATTGTTTAGTACCTGAATATTAAATTTATAGTTGTAGAAATTCTGATGCAGGATGGTACAAAGATGGAAATGGCTGAACTGAGAAATGCTTTCCGGGTTTATTATTTCATCAACGTCAGAAATGATGATGATGTCATCATCCTGCGCATTTTTAAGTCCCAACATGATGGAATTGCGTGCCACAGTCTCATTTTCCCAGGGATCAGATTGTCCAGCTTCAACGACTGAGCAATTAGACTTAAAGGATTTATCATGAATGACGGGGACAGCTTCATTGATTACATAAATAATCTTGTCTTTGAATTTCTCATATTTGCTGATATCGAAATGGAGTTTCTCCCGCTTCTTGCCCGTAAATGTGTATCGCGACTCAACGATGACAAACCAGTCAACATGCGGATAGAGTGTGTTAAGACGGATATCTAACAACATATCCTCGTCATAAAACAAAAAGCAATCGTAAATCATGAGCCAACATCCTGTTGGTAAATTGTAAGGAAACAGAAATAATTTGTGCGTAATGATATCAATAAATTTCCATTTCTACCCTGGTGATATCTCAGCCTGCCACAAATTATTTCTTTTGCTCCTTTAACTATCTCCCGTTCTGCTATGACTCATTCTCAATCACCCGCACCAATGTTCCATCGATATCAATCATGACGCCCATTTTCATCCCTGACTGGATTTGAGGCAGATGAACGCAGGGACGTGAATGAGGATCCTCGCCGATACCTGCGGCTTTAAAAGCAGCAAACATGGCATCGGCGTCATCGACGCGTAAACAGCAACTGAACCAGCTTGTGAGCGGATCAAGATCTGTGTGCAGGAAGAATTCCAGCGTGAGGGTTCCGCGGGTCATGATCAGCCAGCCGTCATCGACATAGGTCGTGGTGAAGCCAAAACTGCCATAGAAATCTTGTGTCGCGCTGAAGTTTCGGGAAGGGAGATTAGGTGTAGCGAAATCGGTCATAGCGGCTCTCTGTCGTCGGAAGATGTCGTTAAACGTTCACGCCATCATGCCTGAGCCATCAATGTGAAGAAAAGTTGAATGTAAACGAAAATCCCCTACCTTTCGGCAGGGGATCCAGACACATGAGACGCAGGCGCCCTCACCAATAAGGGCAGCGTCGGTTTATCAGAACTGATAAACCAGACCAACAGCCACAACGTCATCGGTGTTGATGCCGGCGTCGCGGGTCAGACGGGTGTCGTCCATCAGGTTGATTTTGTAATCAACGTAAGTGAGCATGTTTTTGTTGAAGAAGTAAGACGCGCCAACATCAACATATTTGGTCAGGTTCTGGTTGCTGTAGCCCGGGATATTACGTGCGTGGGACTGAACATATGCGATAGACGGGCGCAGACCGAAGTCGAACTGGTATTGCGCTACCGCTTCAAAGTTCTGCGCTTTGTCCGCGTAACCGTAAGCGGTGCTGCCTGCTTTACCGAAGCGGTTTGCGTTGTAGCTCTGGGTGTACATCGCGGCCAGATAGATGTTGTTCGCATCGTATTTCAGACCACCGCTGTAAGCAGTCGCTTTGTCGCCGTTACCGATGATTGCCGGATTGTTACGGCCATTTTGCTCGGCGGTACGGTCTGAAGCCATCATGGCTGCTGCAGCGCTGAAGCCTTCGCCCAGGTCATAAGACAGGGACATGCCGTAGCCGTCGCCGTTTTGAGCCAGTACGTCACGGCCGTTGTTAGATTCGGTCGCGCTGCCGTTTTTGCCCTGATACTGAACAGCAACATCCAGGCCATCAACAACACCGAAGAAATCTTTGTTACGGTAGGTCAGCACGCCGTTAGCACGCTGGAACATGAAGTTGTCTGCACCGTAAGTATCGCCGCCGAATTCAGGCAATACGTCGGTCCATGCCGCGACGTCGTACATCACGCCATAGTTACGGCCGTAATCCAGTGAACCCCACTGGCCGAATTTCAGACCTGCAAAACCAACACGGGTAAAGTTGTTGTTATCAGCGTTTTCCGGAGAATTCAGAGCTGCCTGATATTCCCACTCACCGTAACCGGTCAGTTCGCTATTAATTTGGGTTTCACCGCGGAAACCCAAACGCATATATGACTGGTCGCCGTCAGTGCTGTCATCGCTGGAGAAATAATGTAAGCCGTCGACTTTACCGAACAGATCGAGTTTGTTGCCGTCTTTATTATAAATTTCGGCAGCGCCAGCAGTGCCGGCCATCATCAGAGCAGGAATTACCAGAGAAAGTGCGCGTAATTTCATCATCAATATCCTTGATTATTTGGAAGCTATCTAAATTGCCACCCGGCAAGTTAATTCTCAGCCCACCGTGAAGTTATATTTCTTCTTTAGGGTCTGGAACTGATGGCCGTCAAAATAATCCAGGATAAGTTCCGTTGCAACCGAAAAAAATTTGAAGTTGTTTTCGTTTGGCATTGGTTTAAGTTTAAAAAATCATCAGCTCATAATAATAAAACCATATAAAACATAATCTTGACTACGATTACCCCACCCAGTAATTACTATTATCTTTGCAGTGATGCCTGATGATAATAATCATTTCGCTGCGGAACTATGGCATGGAAACATAATCTGGATATTGAAAAGCCTAATGTAATGTTTTGTATATCTGCGGTGGCAGGGTTGCAATTTCATCCACAAAAAAGCCTCCGGGTTGGGAGGCTGATGGATCTATTTGTACACATGTTTATTACATAATACGTTCGAGATGTTGATCTTTACCGCCTAACCGCCCGTCGGTCTGATTCCATTCATTTTGGTACGCCTGATAAGCAAATACAAATGCCTGATGTCCGTCTTCAAATAACTGGTCCGGGCGTTTATGCCAGCCAGAATATGCATCGTAACGCAAAATTTCATAGCCGCCTTCTACCGGATGAAAAAGGTAAGTGTAATGTTCACAATATTCCGGCGCGTAAGGAATATCTTCTCCCGCTTCCAGTGTAATAAACAGGCCGCCCAGGCGTATTTTAATCATTGATATCCTTTTTCATCATCCACAATTTAGTCGTCTGTGTGGCCGTCACATAGGCAGTCTCAGCCATCTGATGCATCCGGCTCGTCACTATTTTGCCACAAACTACCAAAATAATGGCGACAGGTCTCCCGCCCGAGACGTTGTAATACACTTAAATCAGCAAAAACGGCCTTACGAATCTCCATTTCATTGCTCTCTTATAAAATTTTTCACTACACTATTCAGGCCAAAATGAATTGGCAGTTAAGACTATTTTTATAGGAGTCATTCTCATGACACAAAATATTTACGATGATCAGGCCTTTTTCGATGGCTATGCCCAACTCGGACGCTCGCAGTTCGGGCTGGACGGCGCACCGGAATGGCCTTCCCTGAAAGCATTGCTGCCAGACATGAAAAACGCGCGCGTGGTCGATCTGGGTTGTGGCTACGGCTGGTTTTGCCGGGCTGCACGTGAAATGGGCGCAGATGACGTTCTCGGCCTGGATGTCTCAGAAAAAATGCTGGATAAGGCCCGTTCCATGACCCCGGATACGGTTATCCGCTATGAAAGACGCGACCTGGAGACGCTATCCTTACCCGAAGCTTCTTTCAACCTTGCCTACAGTTCCCTGACTCTGCATTACATTGACGCACTGCCCGCGATGTTCCGTACTGTTTATCAGGCGCTGGAAGCAGGGGGGGATTTCGTCTTCTCCGCCGAGCATCCGATGTATACCGCGCCTTCAGAGCCGGGCTGGAAACTCAACGGGCAAGGTCATAAAACCTGGCCGGTGGAAGGTTATCAGCGTGAAGGCCAGCGCGTCACTGACTGGTTTGCAGAAGGCGTTATTAAGCAGCACCGGAAGCTCGGCACTTATATCAATTTGTTGATTGAAGCAGGATTCGTTATCTGTCATCTGGATGAATGGGGCCCTTCTGCTAAGCAGATTGCCGCTTATCCGGACCTTGCTGAGGAAGCCGAACGACCAATGCTGTTCCTGATGTCAGTGCGAAAACCGCGTTAATCGTTCCCCCCCCTGATACCCCCTCTTTCTGAAATCTTTTCTTTCATTTATCCAGTCAGGCATCACCGCCGGGAGGCTCGTCCTCCCGCCTGCTTAAGGCTTCCTTAAGTTCTTCTGTTTACACTTCATTTCATCGCGAAACTATACCGTTGCTCAATGACTGCGGATATTCAGACGACGTCCACTTTACCTCCGTGACCACGCCTATTAACGTATCCGGCGTTTATGAAGGGTGACTGATTGATCGCAATTTTTTGAAGGCTATTTTGGCCTGTTTATTCGAGGGTAGTTTAATGGAACAGCTGAACCATCTGGTTTTTCTCTGGATTAATGCGACGCCGGCCTCGCCGGAGATGCTGATCAAGTTCGCCTCATTTCTGGCCAATGACCTGATTATCATTGTCCCCCTGCTGATTGCTGGTCTATGGCTTTGGGGACAGCGCGAGAACATTGGCCAGCAACGCGTTCTGGTCAGCAAAACAGCCATTGCCCTTCTTTTTGCGATGGCGACCGCTAAGTCGTTATCGCTGTTATTCCCTCATGCACGCCCTTTTGTGGAGGGTTTCGGACATACCTTCATCCAGCACGCCCCTGACAGTTCATTCCCGAGCGATCATGGCACCGCCATCTTCACCTTCGCCCTGTCGTTCCTGTTCTGGCATCGCCTGTGGTCCGGCGCATTACTGATGGTGACCGCCGTGGGTATCGCCTGGTCACGCGTCTATCTGGGGGTTCACTGGCCGCTGGATATGGTCGGCGGTTTACTGGTGGGGATGCTCGGCTGCCTGTTCGCACAACTGGTGTGGAACCTGTTCGGTGAGCAGATTAACGCGATGATGTGTAAGGTTTACCGCTTCGGATTTGCCTTCCCGATTAAGAAAGGCTGGGTACAGAACTAACAACTGCTCCCCCTGAATCATTCGAGTTGCATCAGGGCGGCAAGTGTGTGAAACCCCGGAGCTTACATCAGTAAGTGACCGGGGTGAACAAACGCAGCTACCGCAGAGACAGCCTGAGGGATGACAGGGTTTTATTTCCCAAAAATACTTGCCCACAGACCGCTGATTTTCATCATCACGAAGTCCCAGATACGACCAATAAAGCCGGTTTCCTTCACTTCCTGCAATGCGACCAGCGGACGCTGTTCAATCACTTTACCGTCCAGACTGAAATCTACCGTACCCACCACCTGATTTTTCGCCAGCGGCGCTTCAAGTTGCTTGTTGGTCAGATTAAAGCTGGCTTTGAGATTCTTCAACTGCCCTTTCGGCATCGTCAGCGACGCATTTTCCGCGACACCCAGCGGCACCATTTTTTCCTCACCAAACCAGACGCGCTGACTGGTAAATGCATCACCGGCTTTAATCGGCGTCAGCGTTTCGTAAAAGCGGAAACCCCATGTCAGCAGGCTTTCGCTTTCGCTGAAGCGGATACGGTCGCTTGGCGCGCCCATCACCACGGCAATCAGGCGCATGCCGGTTGAATCGCTGGCCGAGGAGACTAAGTTATAACCCGCGCCTGACGTGTAGCCGGTTTTAATCCCGTCAACGTTCAGGTTTGAGCTCCACAACAGGCGGTTACGGTTGATCTGTTTGATGTGGTTGAAGGTGAATTCTTTCTCTTTGTGCAGCGCATATTCATCCGGCGTATCGCGGATTAAGGCCTGTGAAAGCAGCGCCATATCGGTGGCGGAGGTGTACTGACCATCCGCATCAAGCCCGTGAACTGTTTTGAAATGCGTATTTTGCAGTTTCAATTGTTCTGCGTAACGGTTCATCAGATTGACGAATGAATCCTGGCTACCCGCAACGTAATCGGCCAGCGCGATACTGGCATCGTTACCCGACTGAATGACGATGCCTTTATTGAGTTCGGACACCGGCACGCGGTCGCCCGGTTTAAGGAACATCAGCGAGGAGCCGCGTAATACCGGATTTCCGGTTGCCCAGGCATCGTTGCCGACAGAAACCAGATCATCGGATTTGATTTTGCCAGATTTGATCGCCTGTCCGACCACATAGCTGACCATAATTTTACTCAGGCTGGCCGGGTCGAGACGGGCATCAGGGTTAGATTCGGTGATGATTTTCCCGCTGTTGTAATCCATTAACACCCAGGATTTGGCATTAATCTGAGGGGCGACGGGGCCGGTATCCGCCTGAGCGGCGGGAAGCGCCAGCAGGAGTATTCCACTGCCCAGCGCGTAAATGAAAGTCCGTTTGAATGGGGAAGAAATTGTCATAGGTATCAGCGCTTTTGTCCGGGTAACTGAAATTTATCTTATCTTTCAATCAGATTGTGCAAGTCTGTCAGGTGTAAAACCTACTGCTTTCCGCGTCGGGAATAAACCTAAATAGTGTAAAGATCTTAAGAATAGTAAAGTTTTCCGCTGCTTGCGCAGATTCACCTGGCGATAAAAACGGCAGTCAGTGCTTGACCATTTCAAACATGTGCGGCAATTTGGCATACAAACACATACAAAATATCTATAACAATAAACGGCTTATTCACAACGTGACTTCAACGTGGGTGAACTGATGGCAGGGGCAGAAATGGCAGGTTTAGTCTTTAAAGCACTGACTGGCGCACTGGTCGTGATCCTGATCGGAATACTCTCTAAAACACGTAACTATTACATTGCCGGGCTGGTGCCGTTGTTCCCGACTTTCGCTCTGATCGCCCATTATATAGTCGGCACTGAACGCAATATCGAGGCACTACGCACCACCATCATTTTCGGCCTGTGGGCCGTCATCCCCTACATGGTGTATCTGCTTTCCTTATATTTTTTCATCGGTTCGATGAAATTACCTTACGCTCTGATTGCCGCCGTCGCCTGCTGGTCGCTGGCCGCCTGGGCACTGATCAGCCTGTGGACTCGTTTTCACGCCGGGTAAATCGGTTTATTAAGATTACGTGGCAATATCGTTCACAAAACACTCAAACGCCAAAATTGCGCTACGCTGAATGAAGACTGTCAGCTGAGGGAATCCGCACCATGGATCTCGCCATTTTTGAGCTCGACCATACCCTGATTTGTGATGACAGCCACAACCTGTGGCTGCACTGGCTGATTTCTCAGGGTTATGTCTCTTCGGATGAACTCTGTCATTACCGCCTGCATGCCCTGCCTGCACAAAATTCAGTCGCCGGTACACAGTTTTCCCCGCAATCTGCCGCCCAATACAGTGATTATCTTGCCCGTGCCTTTGTCCCGATGAGCGGTCTGAGCTGCCCGACCGTGGCGAACTGGGTTCAGCGGTTTATTCACCGCGATATCATGCCGCGTGTGTATCCGCAGGCACGTGAAAAGCTGGAGTGGCACCGGACGCGCGGGGATGAAATCCTGATTGTCTCGGCCTCCGGCGAACATCTGGTGAAACCGGTGGCGAGACGTCTTGGCGCGCAGGCTGGTATCGGGTTAAAGGCGGGCGTCAGCAATCAGCGGTTCAGCGGTGTGGTGGAAGGCCATCTGACGTTTCATCAGGGTCGCCTCGACCGGCTGAAACTCTGGCTGGAAACCCGCAAGCCCCCTGCTTATCAGCAAATATTTGCCTACAGTCACACGTTATACGATCAGCCTTTGCTGGAATTTGCCGACGTGTCGACGGTGATTAATCCCGGCGAGGCGCTGCAAAATATCGCGGCCGAAAAGGGCTGGCTTTCTCAGCACTGGTCGCGTTATCCACATCTGCAACAGGCCACCTGCTGAAGAAAGATGTTTTTACCTACAGACCAAAATCACGGATAAACGCTTCGCTTTCCCGCGCTATCTCACCGCGAACAAACTCGATGAATTGCGTCAGCGCAGCGGAACGCCGTTTTCCAGCCGGTGACTGCAACTGCAACGTCCGCTGATTCAGCTGTTCAATGTTCACCGGTTTGACGCGCAGATTGTCGCGGCGCGCTTTATACATAATGGAAAAATGGCTGCATGCCGCAATCGCGCCGGGCGTATGCACCATAAAATCGTACAACACAGAGAAACGGTTACAGCTCACCGCCGGTTCGAGAAAAACGCCGCTCATCCGGCATGACAAATCAAACAGCTGACGGATGGTGCTGCCCTGCTCGTTCATCGCCAGCGGATACGGATGTAAATCAGTCAGTTGCACATGGCTTCCAGCCAGCGGATGATCCGGCCGCATGACCATCCTCACCGGTGCGGGAAAAGAGGCCATGATATCCACGCCGCGCTCGGCCACCAGGCTGAACTGCAAGGCGAAGTCCACTTCCCCCTTATGGATCATTTCCGACACTTCCACCGCCGTACCGACATTGAGGTAAAACATCACGCCGGGATGATCGTGTCTGAACTGTGAAAACAACTGCGGCAGCAGATCAAACGCCAGCCCGTCGGTACAGGCCATGCGGATCACCGTGCGGCGTACCGCATTCAGCCCCTGAATTTCCGCTATTGCATGTTCCATATCCATCATGCTTTTACGCACGTGGTTTTCGAGGATCTGCCCGGCATCGTTAAGCACCATCCCGCGGGCATGACGTTCAAAAAGCGGCGCACCGATGCGCTCTTCAAGCCGCTGGATCTGGCGGCTGATGGCAGATACGGCGACAAATAATTGCTTACTCGCCCCGCTCAGTGACCCCGTATTCGCTACCGCCAGAAAATAGCGGATCTCCGAACTTTGCATGACTTTATTGCCTCATAACTGTGCAGATGAGCATTACAATAAAAGCAACGCTAAGTTGCAATTATTATTATTGTGGCAACGCTTGCGCAGCGCTTAGAGTGAAACTGCTAAAAAAACCAACAATAAATCCTCAAAACAATTACAAGCAGGTTTCATATGACAGCGGAAAATATCGTTGAACAGGCGCTGGCCTGGTTCGATCAGGGTGAATATAAACGAACTCTGGCACGCAGGGTCGCTATTGCGACTGAAAGCCAGAGTATTCAGCGCGACGCAGAACTGGCGCGCTATCTCGATGAAGAGATCAAACCGGCACTTTCCGCGATGGGTTTCAGCCTGCTCAGCGTGGAAAATCCTCATGCCTCACACCGTCCTTTTCTGATTGCCACGCGCATTGAAGACAGCAACCTGCCAACCGTACTGAGTTACGGCCATGGTGATGTGGTGTTTGGCGACGATGAAAACTGGCGGCAGGATTTATCGCCGTGGGAGCTTAAAGAGGACGGTGACCGCTGGTACGGACGCGGCAGTGCCGACAATAAAGGCCAGCACAGCGTCAACATTGCCGCGCTGGAGCAGATTTTCAAAGCCCGCGGCGGCCGCCTGGGATTCAACTGCAAACTGCTGTTTGAAATGGGCGAAGAAATCAGCTCTCCGGGGCTGGCTGAACTTTGCCGTGATTATCATGAAGAACTGAGCGCCGATATTTTTCTGGCCTCGGACGGTCCGCGTCTGAGCGCAGAACGCCCGACATTATTCCTCGGCTCACGGGGCGCGGTGAATTTCCGTCTGACGATTAACGCACGCGACAATGCCTATCACTCCGGAAACTGGGGCGGTCTGCTCACCAATCCGGGTACGCAGCTGGCGAATGCGCTGGCATCGCTGGTGAATCAGCACGGTCAGCTGCAGGTTGCGGCACTGAAACCACCGGCGGTCAGCGAGGCTATCCGTGAGATCCTCAGTGATGTCGATGTGGGTGGTGGTGCCAGCGATCCGCAAACTGACCCGAACTGGGGCGAAGCGGGTTTGACGCCAACCGAGCGTTTGTACGCGTGGAATACGCTGGAAGTGCTGTCGTTCCTGACCGGTAATCCGCAGCGCCCGATGAACGCTATTCCGGGCAATGCTACAGCAGTTTGTCAGCTGCGGTTTGTGGTCGGCACCGACTGGCAGAATCTGGCAGAGCACGTGCGCGCACATCTGGATGCTCACGGTTTCCCGCAGGTCGATGTGGAATTTGTACGCGGCTCACCGGCGACACGATTTGATCCGACCGACCCGCTGGTCGGCTGGGCGCTGGATATCATGCAGCTGACAACCGGCAAAAAACCGGCACTGCTGCCAAATCTGGGCGGTTCGCTGCCTAATGATGTCTTTGCCGACATTCTCGGTTTGCCGACGCTTTGGGTTCCGCACTCTTATCCGGCCTGCGGCCAGCATGGCGTTAACGAACATATGCTGATTTCCGTGGCCCGCGAGGGGCTGGCTATCATGACTCATCTTTTGTGGGATCTCGGTGAGCGCGGTCCCCGCCTGCTGGAACAGCATCTTGCCCACGCCGGAGGTGCAAAATGAGCCAGTTAAGCGCCACATCTCAACACGCAGGCTCAACGGCAGAAAAGCCCAGCCTGATGAAAACTTTGTTCGCGACCTGTATCGGTAACGCACTGGAATGGTTTGATATCGCTATTTACGGCTTTTTCGCCAGCTATATCGCCCATGCGTATTTCCCGACGTCAGACCCGACCGTCTCCCTGCTGCTGGCATTTGGCAGTTTCGGCGTTTCATTTTTGATCCGCCCTCTGGGTGCCATTGTTCTGGGCGCTTACGCCGATAAACACGGTCGCAAAGCCTCGTTGCTGATGTCCATCAGCCTGATGATGATCGGCGGGCTGATTATCGTTATCACGCCTTCTTACGCCACTATCGGCATGGCGGCACCGCTGCTGATACTGGCCGCCAGGCTGATTCAGGGGTTTTCCGCAGGCGGGGAATTCGGCAGTTCGACGGCGTTTCTGGTCGAACATTTTCCGGAGCGTAAAGCGTTTATCGCCAGCTGGCAGTTCGCCACGCAGGGTGCCAGCACGCTGCTGGCCTCGGCTTTCGGGCTGGGGTTATCCGCCGTCCTGAGCGAAACGCAGTTACAGGACTGGGGATGGCGTATTCCGTTTATTTTCGGTCTGCTGATCGGCCCGGTCGGGTTGTATATCCGCCGCCATATCAAAGAATCGGAAAGCTTCAGTAAAGCCGAAAAGACGGCCTCTCCGCTGAAAGAAATCGTCCGTTCACAGAAAGGTCTGTTCTTTACAGCCATCGGCCTGATGGTGGTGTCTACCGCCATCAACTACATGCTGAACTATGTTCCAACATACGCGACCAAAACGCTGCATCTGCCTGCTTCCGCCGGATTCAGCGCCACGCTGGCCGCCGGAATTATTCTGACGGTAGTCACGCCGTTTATGGGGCTGTGGGCAGAGAAAATTGGTCGTCTGCCGCTGATGTGGGGCTCATTGATTCTGTTGCTGCTGACCATTTATCCGGCGTTCTGGCTGATGCTGCAATACACGTCGGCGATGTCATTGCTGCTGCTTATTAGCTGGCTGGCACTGCTGAAATCGGTGTATTTCTCTACCGTGCCTTCGATGATGGCGGATTTGTTCCCGATAACCACCCGCGCCAGCGGCATGGCGATCAGCTACAACGTTGCGGTGACTGTTTTCGGTGGTTTTGCACCGTTCATCTGTACGCTGCTGATCTCCGCCACCGGCAGCAGTCTGGCACCGGGTTACTATCTGATGGTTGTCGCCCTGCTCAGCGTCTGGTCACTGTTTAAAGCACAAAAAACTCAGCGCTGATTTCGCCTCAGCAGCACTCAGCGGCGGGAGATCCTGTTGCTGAGTGTTACTTTTTTCACGTCGCTTAATCACTGACCGTGGCCTATAGTCTTAGCCAGAAAGGTGTACACCTTCTGTTTTCCCCTATTAAAAACAAGGAGTTCCGGATGCTCACCCTATGGGGCCGCGAAAATTCAAGCAATGTCAAAAAAGTACTGTGGCTGCTCGATGAACTGAATATGACCTTTCAGCACATCAATGCCGGCGGCGTGTATGGCAAAAACAATGAACCGCTTTATCTGTCGCTAAACCCGAACGGGCTGGTGCCTTGTCTGCAGGACGACGATTTCGTGTTGTGGGAATCCAATGCCATTCTGCGCTATCTGGCAGAACGTTCCGGCGAAGAAGCTTTCTGGCCGGACAATCTGCAACAACGGGCAGCAGCGGATAAATGGCTGGACTGGTGCAGTAACTCGCTGACCGTACCGTTTCGTCAGGTGTTCCTGACGCTGGTGCGCACGCCGGAAGCAGAACGCGATATGTCGGTGGTCGCGGCGGGTATGGCGGCATTTGAAAAATACTGGGCGATTGCCGACGCCGTGCTGGCGAAGCAAAAATGGTTCTCCGGTGAGCAGTTCGGCATCGGGGATATTCCGGTTGCCTGCTACGCCGATACCTGGTTCCGTCTTGATATTGAACGTCAGGCGCATCCGAATCTGGAACGCTGGTATCAGCAACTTCAGCAGCGTCCGGCTTTCTGTAAGCGCGTGATGTTGCCCCTGAGCTGACCGGTCTTCGCGTCGGTTAATCCTGGCTTCAATTTAACCTGCAACAGGCGGTCATTTCTCACCGCCTGTTGCTTTAAATAACTTCAGTTTTGTGGCGCAACTTTCAGCAACTTACCGTCGCTCTCATCCGTCAGCACATACACAAACCCGTCGCTGCCGACCTGCACCTCACGGATACGCTCTTTACGATCGCTGAGCAGCCGTTCCTCATGAGTGACTTTATCGCCGTCAAGCGTCAGGCGGATCAGTGATTCACCCGCCAGCGCCCCGACAAAAAGCGAGTTTTTCCACTGCGGGAATGTCTGCGCGTTATAGAACGCCATTCCGCTCAGCGCAGGCGACACCTCCCAGTAGTAAATCGGATCTTCCGCGCCCGCCAGCGTCGTCCCTTTCGCTTCAGGGATCGGCTGACCGGAATAGTTAATCCCAAACGTCGCCAGCGGCCAGCCGTAGTTTTTCCCCGGCTGCGGTAAATTCACTTCATCGCCACCGCGCGGCCCGTGTTCGGTTTCCCACAGCGCTCCGCTCCACGGATTGATGGCCAGCCCCTGCGGATTGCGGTTGCCGTACGTCCAGATTTCAGGCTTCGCATTCTTGTCGTGCACAAACGGATTGTCCTGCGGTATGCCACCTTCCGGCGTGAGGCGCAAAATCTTGCCCTGTAGCTGATTCAGATGCTGGGCATTAATGCGCTGATTGTTATCGCCGGTGGACAGATAAATATTGCCCTTATCATCAAACGCCATGCGACCGCCAAGATTGATACCGCTTTGCAGGGCCGGTTGCTGAATGAAGATCACTTTAAAATTACTCAGCGTTTTATTATCCGCCGACAATGTGCCGTAGCCGAGCGCAGCATGAGGTTCGCCCTTTTCACCCGGCTGCGAGAAAGTCAGATACACCCGACGATTGCTGGCAAAATCCGGCGATAAACGCACATCCCACAAACCGGCCTGTCCGCTGCCCCAGACGCGTGGCACGCCCTTCAGCGGCGAAGAAAGCCCGCCGTCCGGCTTCCATAAACGAAGCTGTCCGCTACGTTCGGTGATCAGCGCCCCCTGATTATCCGGCAAAAAAGCCAGCGACCAGGGATGATCTAAGCCATTCGCCAGTTCCGTCACTTGTGCGCCCGCTGCGGGTGGCGGAACCGGTGACTTCGTCGCGGCACCGGCGTGAGCGGATATCAGGAAAAGGGTAAAAACAGGCAATAATGTGTCGCGGAAAGAAAAGGACATAAGGCTTCTCCCGGAGGCATTGTTAAGAATGAAATTCAGAGGTGAAGTTTCAGTTTAGGCCATGTGACTGATTTTGCTGTGCGACGGTTCGTTCCCTATAACCAACAGGAATAACGCCTGGCCGAAATATAATAACAACAAGGCATTCCCTCTTTCTTAACATACCGGTAAACTGCCCCGGCAGAATAGACGTCTGGACAGACAGACTTCTGTACATCCTCAGTTAAAAATGACACCAGAAAAACCGCGTCCGACGGACCTCTTTAATAATAAGAGCAATATAATGAGAACAGTATAATGAGAAAAATATCCGCATCCCTGCTGGCATTGAGCCTGTTTTCAGCTGTACCCGCCTTCGCTGCAGGTGAAACGCCAGCGCCCGTTCCGGCGACCATTGCCCAGCACAACGGCCCTGTCCGCATCGCGGTTATCCGTAATCTCGGCTCCGACGACAACACCACCCAGTTTCTGGCCGGTGCCATCAAACAAGGCCGTGCGCTTGGGTTTAAAGTCGATACCTTCCTGAGCAACGGCGATGACGCCAAATTCCAGGATTTCGTCAATCAGGCCATTAGCCAGAAATACGACGGCATCATCCTTTCGCAAGGTCGCGGACCTTACTCTGAAGCGCTGGTGAAACGCATCGCCGCTGCCGGTATTGCGGTGTCTGCCTTTGATACCGAAGTGCCGGAGAATATTCCAGGCGTCACGGTGACTCGTCAGGACGATGCTTCGCTGGCAAAAGCGTCTGTGGGCCAGCTGGTGAAAGATTTCAACGGTAAAGCCAATATCGTCAAATTGTGGGTAGCCGGTTTCCCGCCAATGGAACGTCGCCAGAAAACTTACGAAGCCATTCTGAAAGAGAATCCGGGTATTCATCAGTTGGAGTCTATCGGCGCGGTGTCATCTGACGTTCAGGGCGATACGGCGAACAAAGTCGGCGCGATACTGGCGAAATACCCGAAAGGTCAGATTGATGCGATCTGGGGTGCATGGGATGCCTTCAGCCAGGGCGCATATAAGGCCCTGAAAGAGAATGGCCGTACTGAAATCAAACTCTACAGCATCGACGTGTCGAATCAGGATCTTCAGCTGATGCGCGAAAAAGGCAGCCCATGGCAGATGACCGCCGCTGTCGATACTCAGCTGATCGGCGCCGTGAACCTGCGTATCGTGGCCCTGAAAATTGCCGGTGAGAAAACGCCTGCCACTTACGAATTCCCGGCACAAACCATTCCTCAATCCCTGCTGCTCAGCCAGCCGGAGGGCATCAACGTGACCGGCCTGAGTAAAATCATTCCGGGCTGGGGAAAATCTGAAGATTTCACTGCGCCGTGGTTTGCGACGCTGGAAGCAAAATACAAAAAGTAACCGCCTCAGACCTCCCGGAAACGGGAGGTTTTACTTCGCTGTTCAGTACTTCGCCCGTTTGTTCCGCTCAACTTTTCCCCGTTTGCCCCGCGCGATCACAGAAATAAAGAAACATAATTTCAGAAACAAAAATCTCAATAGCCTCAACGCCTTGTAAACGTTAAAACTCCTACTCTCCCATTTCATACGGACATTGAAGCAATGAGTACTGAGATCCTTTCGGTCAAGGAAAAGATTGGATATGGATTAGGCGATGCGGCCAGTCACATAATTTTCGATAACGTCATGCTTTACATGATGTTCTTTTATACCGATATCTTCGGCATTCCGGCCGGTTATGTCGGTACCATGTTCCTGCTCGCCCGCGCGCTGGACGCAATTTCTGATCCCTGCATGGGATTACTGGCCGACCGCACCCGCACCCGCTGGGGGAAATTCCGTCCTTACGTACTGTTCGGTGCTATCCCGTTCGGTATCGTCTGCGTCTTTACCTACACCACGCCTGAGCTCAGCATGACCGGCAAAATGATTTACGCCGCCATCACTTATACGCTGCTGACGCTGATGTATACCGTGGTGAATATCCCTTATTGTGCGCTGGGTGGCGTGATCACCTCTGACCCGACACAGCGTATTTCGTTGCAATCGTACCGCTTCGTGCTGGCCACCGCCGGCGGGATGCTGAGTACGGTGCTGATGATGCCGCTGGTGAATTACATCGGTGGTGAAGATAAAGCACTCGGCTATCAGGGCGGGATCGCGGTACTGGCAATTGTCGCTGCCGTCATGCTGGCGATCTGTTTCGCGACCACCAAAGAGCGTGTCGACCCGGGCAAACCGACCGGCACCATGCGCGAAGATTTGCGTGATATCTGGCACAACGATCAGTGGCGCATTGTCGGCCTGCTGACCATCCTCAATATTATGGCGGTCGCGGTTCGCGGTGGCGCCATGATGTATTACGTCACTTATATTCTCGGCAATCCGGTGCTGTTCGCCTGGTTCCTCGGCGTGTATTCGGTCGGCAACCTGTTCGGTAGCGCACTGGCTAAACCGCTGACTGACTGGAAATGCAAAGTCAGCGTGTTCTGGTGGACCAACGCCATTCTGGCGGTACTGAGCATCGGCATGTTCTTCCTGCCGGTGAACGGCAGCGTGCTGATGTTTATCTTCATCTTCGTCATCGGTGTTCTGCACCAGCTCGTGACGCCAATCCAGTGGGTCATGATGTCCGACACCGTCGATTACGGCGAATGGAACGACGGCAAGCGTCTGACCGGTATCAGTTTCGCCGGCACCCTGTTTGTACTGAAACTCGGTCTGGCACTGGCCGGCGCGATGATTGGATGGATGCTGGCAGGTTCCGGTTATCAGTCCGGTGCCACGACTCAAAATGCGGCCACCCTGACAAGCATTATCGCGTTATTCACTCTGGTTCCGGCAGTCTGCTATCTGCTGAGCGCCATCATCTGCAAACGCTATTACATTCTGCGCACCCCGCTGCTGCGCCGCATTCTCGATGAAGTGGCTCAGGGCATCCGCCGTAATCAGCAAGAATTTATGAAATGAATTTGTTTTTGAAAAACTGAAATTGATTTAACTGAACATGCCCAAAATCATTCGTGCTGAATCAAGGCGGCAACTGAGTAAATCCCCGGGAGCATACACAGGTATGTGACCGGGGTTGGCGAAGGCAGCCAACGCAGAGTCAGCGCGAAGGATGAAGGGCTAAAGGAGGAATTCATTATGAAAATCAGTGACGGTAACTGGTTGATCCAGGACGGTCTCACACTCACACACCCGCTACAGGTGTTTGAGGTACAGCGCTCAGGCAACGACATGGTGGTTTACGCCGCGCCGAAAGATGCGTCAGAGCGTGCCAGCCAGCTGGATTCACCGCTGTTCACGCTGCGATTTTTCTCGCCGCAAACCGGTGTTATTGGTGTGCGCATTACCCACTTTGACGGCGAAACCGATAAAGGCCCGCACTATCCGCTGCTGCAATCCGACACACCGGAATTGCGATTTGAAGATAACGAGGAATTCGCTGCTTTGCACAGCGGTGACCTCTGTGTGCGTGTGACCAAAGGCAATAACTGGACGCTGGATTTCCTGCGCAATGGTCGCCGGATAACCGGCAGCGTCGCCAAATCTAATGGCTACGTGCAGGACGCGAACTCGCAGAAAACCTACATGATGGAGCGTCTGGATCTCGGCGTCGGCGAAACGGTCTACGGTCTCGGTGAGCGTTTCACCGCACTGGTTAAAAACGGTCAGACTGTCGAAACCTGGAACCGCGATGGCGGTACCAGCACGGAGCAATCCTACAAAAACATTCCGTTCTATCTCACCAACCGCGGCTATGGCGTGCTGGTGAATCATCCAGAATGTGTATCTTTTGAAGTGGGCTCGGAGAAAGTCTCAAAAGTGCAGTTCAGCGTGGAAGGCGAGTATCTGGAATATTTCGTCATTGATGGCCCGACGCCGAAAAAAGTGCTCGACCGCTATACCCGTCTGACCGGCCGCCCTGCGCTGCCGCCTGCCTGGTCATTTGGTCTGTGGCTGACGACCTCTTTCACCACTAATTACGATGAAGCCACGGTGAACAGCTTTATCGATGGTATGGCGGAACGCCAGCTGCCGTTGCACGTTTTCCACTTCGACTGCTTCTGGATGAAAGCCTTCCAGTGGTGTGATTTCGAGTGGGATCCTCAAACCTTCCCGGATCCGCAGGGCATGTTGCAACGCCTGAAAGCGCGCGGTCTGAAAATCTGTGTGTGGATCAACCCGTATATTGGTCAGAAATCACCGCTGTTCCATGAAGGCAAAGAAAAAGGTTATCTGCTAAAACGTCCGGACGGTCGCGTGTGGCAATGGGACAAATGGCAGGCCGGAATGGGCATTGTGGATTTCACTAATCCACAGGCCTGCGAATGGTATGCAGGACATCTGAAACGTCTGGTGGATATGGGTGTGGACTGTTTCAAAACCGATTTCGGCGAGCGCATCCCGACCGACGTGGTCTGGCATGATGGCTGCAACCCGCAGAAAATGCACAACCATTACGCGTTCGTATACAACAAACTGGTGTACGAAACATTGCAGGACAAACTCGGCGAATCGGAAGCCGTGCTGTTCGCCCGTTCAGCATCGGTCGGTGCTCAGCAATTCCCGGTTCACTGGGGCGGTGACTGTTACGCTACCTACGAATCAATGGCGGAAAGCCTGCGCGGTGGGTTATCTATCGGATTGTCTGGCTTCGGTTTCTGGAGCCACGATATCGGTGGATTCGAAAATACCGCACCGGCGCACATTTACAAACGCTGGTGCGCTTTCGGCCTGCTATCAAGTCACAGCCGTCTGCATGGCAGCAAATCCTATCGTGTGCCGTGGGTCTATGACGATGAAGCCTGTGATGTCGTGCGCCAGTTCACGCAACTTAAATGCCGCCTGATGCCGTATCTGTATCCTGCGTCTTCACAGGCAGCCAGCCACGGAACGCCAGTCATGCGCGCCATGATGCTGGAATTCCCGGAAGATCCGGCCTGCGATTATCTCGACCGCCAGTATATGTTGGGCGATGATTTGCTGGTTGCGCCGGTCTTCAGCGAAGAAGGCGACGTCGATTTCTATCTGCCGCAGGGTCGCTGGACGCATCTTCTGAATAACGAAGTCGCAGAAGGTTCACGCTGGCATCGTCAGCAGCATGGCTTCGACAGCCTGCCGCTGTATGTCCGCCCGAACACGTTGCTTGCACTCGGCAGTAACGACCAGAAACCGGATTACGATTACAGTCAGCAAACCGAATTCCATTTATTTGAACTGGAAGACGGTGCGGTAGCGGAAAGTGCTATCACGGATCTGAACGGGAAGAAGATCTTCAGCCTCAGCGCAGCGCGCAACGGCAACACCATTACCCTGACCTGTGAAGGTGACGCGCCTGGCTGGACAATTTGTCTGCGCAATATCGCGCAGATAAGCGGTTTCAGTCAGGGTACCTCGGCCACTCAGGTGCAGGGCGTCGTCCTGACCCCGGTGACGGGCTGCAAAAAGTACGTTATTACGTTATAAAATTTATCATTAACCAGCCCCGCTACCTCCACAGGTAGCGGGTTTTTTATTCCCGTCAATTTCAGCATCACTCATTTGTACTCATCGTTATAAAACACATCATCGTTTTATTATTTCATCTGATTTTACGTGCGTGTCTGCCACATAATGAAAATAATAAGTTCACCCCTTTATTACTCAGGAGTTTTCTCTTTATTTTTAAACATGACACCACCGTCAGATATATTATCTGCGCCTTTCAAAGGATACCTCTATGAAGCTTATTATTTACTTTTCTTTGCTGCTGGCCTGTTGCGCAGGAATATCGCTACCGTCCGTTCAGGCTGCTGACGGACAGGCTAACGTGGTGTGTAGTTTCAGTCATATGAAACCGGATGACGCCATATTAATGCCCGGAATGCCAGGCATGGCAATGTCCCATGATTTTGTGGGTAACCGCTCCACCGATGCCTTCTCTACGGCAGAAAGCCTTCTCCTGCATTCTGGTACAACCTGTAATAACGCGGCGGACAGCACCGGTTATTGGGCGCCGACCATGATGTTACCTGATGGTCAGGTGGTGAACCCGTCCTACATCAAAATTTATTATCAGGCAAATAACGTTGCACAGTACCCTATCACCGCTTATCCGCACGGTTTGCAGTTACTGGCGGGTGATCACCGGGGCTCGGGGCCGAATCCTCAGGTTAATTTCTTATGTGCAAATGGTAATGGTTATACCCACACTGCCGACCAGACCTGCGGCCTGCGCTCCGCTGGCGATGCCGTGCAGTTCAATATTGCCGTGATGTTTCCTAACTGCTGGGATGGTGTCAACCTGAAAGCCAAGGGCACAAAAAATGCCGTCTACAGCGACAATTCAGGGAAATGTCCGGCCGACCATCCGGTCAAAATTGCCTCAGTGAATATGAACATTGCGTATGTTCTTCCTCAGATCCAATCGCTGGATGTCAGTAAAATCAAGTTATCACTGGATCCTCAGATGATTGACGGTCATCTGACACCACTTTGGGGCAGTATTTACACCGCACATGGTGATTTCATGAATGGGTGGACAGAAGATGCAACCAAATTCATGGCTGACCGTTGCATGAATTATTCTATGGAGTGCTCGACGAATATCCCTTACAGCTATACCGATGCAGAAGCTGATACCTATGTCAGCAATCAAACCGATGCCGAAAATAATTATGGCAGCGTCCCGACATTATTAGTGCAGGATGACTGGAGAAACTCCAGCCGCGATTATCATAAACAAATGCTGGCATTAATTAAATTCAAAATTCCCGCTTTACCGCCAAATGTGGATGATTACCCCGGCGTAAGCTTTAAATATAAAATCCGCATCTATAATGGAAATATTTCTGATACCAGTGCCTTTACTATTTTCTTCTACCCAACCACACCTGATGGCTGGGATGAAAATACAGTGAACTGGAATAACAAACCGTCATTCAAATATACTGCGGATGCCAGTTTGTATATGGATAACGTTCAGCAATTCCGCTATGTCGATGTCGATAAAGCCGTGCGAGCAGCTATTGCTGCAGGGCAAACCGAAGTGGCGTATTACATAGGCGGCGAACGGACCGGCCGCACCATCAGTGTCGAAGCAAAAGAAAGCGGTAAGCCGCCGGTTCTGATGCTTGCCGGTTATCAAAAGGTCGTCGAACCTTAAAAAGCGGAAGGTCTGCCTTGCCCCGTTGCCCTCACAACGGGGCTTTTTTTATGTGGTTTCTAAACGTCCTGATAGACACTTTCGCCGTGAATACTCCGGTATTCTTTCGGCGTCATTTCGTAGCCTTTTTTGAATACCGAATAGAAATATTGCAGCGACGGATAGCCGCACATCTGCGAGATCTCATTAATTGAAATCGACGTCGCCGCCAGCAGATTGCGCGCCCGGTCGAGTTTCTCTTCGTGGATCACACCGTGGATTGTTTGCCCGGTTTCATCTTTAAAGCGTTTTTCCAGGTTCGAACGCGACATCCCGATGGCATCAAGAACCTGCTCTACCTTAATCCCTTTACAGGCGTGATAACGGATATAGTGCATGGCCTGGATAACCGCCGGATCGCGCAAAGAACGGAAATCAGTTGAACGGCGCTCAACCACTTTCACCGGTGGCACCAGAATGCGCTGTAAGGGTAAATCGCGCTGATCCAGCAACTGATGCAGGAGTTTTGCCGCCCGGTATCCCATCTGCCGCGTCCCCTGTACCACCGAAGACAACGCCACACGCGACAAATACCGCGTCAGTTCTTCGTTATCAATGCCGATGACACTGAGCTTTTCCGGCACCGGAATATTCAGATGCTCACAGACTTGCAACAGATGCCGTGCCCGGGCATCGGTGACGGCAATAATGCCGGTTTGCTGCGGCAAGGTCTGGATCCAGTCGGCCAGCCGGTTTTGCGCGTGCTGCCAGTTTTCCGGCGCGGTTTCCATCCCCTGATACACCACACCCTGATATTGCTCGGCCGATACCAGTTTTTTGAAGGCATGCTCGCGCTCCTGTGCCCAGCGTTTCCCGCCCGCATCAGGTAAACCATAAAATGCGAAGCGGTTGATACCTTTCTCTTTGAGGTGCATAAAGGCCGCTTCAACCAGCGCGTAGTTGTCGGTGGCAATGTAATGCACTGGCGGATAATCGTCTTCCTGATGATAAGAACCTCCGACGCCGACGATGGGAACGTTGAGATCCTTAAGCAACGTCTCGATTTCCCTGTCGTCAAAATCGGCAATGACACCGTCGCCGAGCCAGTCTTTAATATTATCTATACGGCAGCGGAAATCCTCTTCAATGAAGATATCCCAGTCGCTTTGTGAGGCCTGTAAATATTCACCCACACCTTCTACTACCTGACGGTCGTAGACTTTGTTAGCGTTAAATAACAGAGTGATCCGATAACGTTTCTCAAACATGCCTGTCTCTCACCGGTTTCTAATAGACTAAGCCTCATTCATTGCGCTAACTGAATGAGGCTGATTGCGTTGGTCAATAGCACAGCGCAATGGCTTAGGTTGATTTGGCATAGTGATTATGTGAGGTTCCTCAGGTTTTCCTGCATTGCCTCGTATAATCACCGCCACAGCGGTGGATTTATGCGCGTCTCTTGGTGGCCGAATCCATCCAGACCGCCAGCAGCAGGATCGCGCCTTTGACGATGTACTGCCAGAACGTTGGCACGTCCAGCATACTCATGCCGTTATCCAGCGATGCCATGATGAAAGCGCCCATTACGGCACCCGCAACACTCCCCACCCCGCCCGCCAGGCTGGTTCCGCCAATAACGCAGGCGGCAATGGCATCCAGTTCGGCAATATTACCCGCCGATGGCGAACCCGCGCCCAAACGTGAACTGAGGATCAGACCGGCGATAGCGACCATCAGTCCGTTTATCGCAAATACCGCCAGCTTGCTGCGCTCAACGTTCACGCCGGATAACCGCGCCGCTTCGATGTTGCCACCAATGGCATAAATACGACGACCAAATGAGGTGCGGGACGCCATAAACATGCCGCCCAGCATCAGAGCGACCAGAATCAGCACCGGCGTCGGCACCCCGCGATAGTCGTTGAGCAGATATATCGCACCCAGCGCAATGATGGCCGTCAGTGCCTGACGGGTGACATCGTTTTTAGCCGCGCTCACCGGCAACCCGAGAGCTGCACGCTGTTTACGCCGGTGCCATTGCCAGCCGATAAACAGCGCCAGCGCCACTGCACCGATACCAAAACCTAAGGTATCCGGCAGGTAGCTTTGACCAATCAGCGACATCGCAGGCGTCGTCGGTGACACCGTGGTGCCGCTGGTGATACCAATCAGAATGCCGCGAAACGCCAGCATCCCTGCCAGCGTGACGATAAATGACGGCACCTTGCGGTACGCCACCCACCAGCCGTTCCATGCGCCAAGCAACAATCCAAGCGCCAGCGTCACCACGATGGTCAGTGGCAACGGCCAGCCGAGCCAGACGTCAAAAATTGCCGCCACGCCGCCGAGTAAACCCATCATCGAGCCGACGGACAGGTCGATTTCCGCAGAAATAATCACGAACACCATGCCGACGGCCAGAATGCCGGTAATGGCGGTCTGGCGCAGCAAATTAGAAACGTTACGCGCGCTGATATACGCGCCGTCGGTGGTCACGCTGAAAAACACGATAATCACCGCAATCGCCGCCAGCATGACAAAAACCTGCAGGTTGATACTTTTCAGTTTTTTGACCGATAGCACGGCCTCTGAACCGCTCTCGTTGACGGCGGCGGAAGGGGCCCCTGGCTGGGGAAATTTAGACATAAGCTTCACTCCTCAATGCGGCTTCCATGACCTGCTCCTGACTTAAATTGTTATTTTCCAGGCAGGCTTTCACCTGCCCGAGATGCATCACCACGACGCGGTCACTCAGTCCAAGCACTTCGGGTAACTCTGATGAGATAACGATGATTGCCATTCCCTGTGCCGCGAGCTGGCCGATCAGTTTGTAGATTTCATGTTTTGCACCCACATCGATTCCGCGCGTAGGTTCATCAAGAATTAAGATTTTTGGTTTAAGCAGCAGACAACGCGCCAGAATGGCCTTTTGTTGATTGCCGCCGCTGAGCCTTCCGATTGCCAGCTCGGGAGAAGATGTTTTGATTTTTAGTTGTTTCACCGATTCGCTGATGGTGTGCTGTTCCTGCGCTTCACGCAGAACGCCGCCACCGCTGAACTGGCTCAGCGCTGCCAGCGTGATATTGCTGCCCACCGCCATCACCGGCACGATGCCGTCGCGTTTGCGGTCTTCGGGCACCATCGCCAGGCCACGGCGCATGGCATCACGGCAATCGGTAATTTGCACTTTATGGCCTTCCAGCCACACATCTCCTGACCAGCGCCCCGGATAAACACCGAAAAGGCACTCCATCATTTCTGTTCTGCCTGCACCGACCAGCCCTGCGACGCCCAGCACTTCGCCCTGACGCAGTGTAAAACCGGCGTTATCCACCCGCTTTATGTGGCGATTCACCGGATGCCACGCAGTGAGGTTTTCAATGCGCAAAATTTCATTACCAATCTGCCGCTCACGCGGGGGGAATAACTCAGTGAGTTCGCGGCCCACCATCATAGCGATGATGTCTTTTTCCGACGTGCCGGTCGCATTGCAGGTGGCGATATGACGTCCATCACGGATGACGCAAAGTTTGTCGGAGATAGCTTTCACTTCGTTCAGTTTGTGAGAAATATAAATGCAGGCGATATCGTGATGGCGCAAATCGCGGATAATATCGAGCAAAATCGCGGTTTCACTTTCAGTGAGAGACGCCGTGGGTTCGTCAAGCACCAGCAAACGCACCTGCTTGTTGAGGGCTTTAGCAATTTCAACCAGCTGCCGCTGTCCTAATCCCAGTTCGCCCACCAGCGTATGCGGATCGATATCGAGTTTGACCTGCGCCAGCATACGCTGACAGCGCAGATACATTTTATCGGTATCGAGCATGCCAAAGCTGCCCCACTCATTGCCCAAAAACATGTTTTCCAGCACGCTCAGTTGTTTTACCAGCGCCAGCTCCTGATGAATTATCGCAATCCCTTTTTGTTCGGTATCACGAATACCTTTTGCAGTAAGTCGTTCACCTGAAAAATAAATTTCCCCCTCAAAAGTTCCGTGCGGATAAATTGCGCACAACACTTTCATTAATGTCGATTTTCCGGACCCGTTCTCGCCGCACAGGGATAACACTTCGCCTGCGGCCAGCGTCAGGCTAATATTATCAACCGCTTTTACCGCACCAAATTTCTTGGTGATATTTCGCATATCCAGCAGGGGTAATTTTTCATATTGATCTGGCATGTTTACCTCCAGCAAAAACAACACGTCAAAAAGAAGTGTTGTTTTCGTAGAAAAATATTGAAAAATTAGAGATCTGATTTCTTATGGAAACCGTCAGCCACCACGGTGCTATCAATATTATTTTTATCCACCTGAATCGGTGTTAATAAATACGAAGGCACTTCTTTTTTACCGTTATTTAATGTCGCATTAGATTTTGGCGTTTCACCTTTGCCTAACTGCACGGCAATTTCGGCAGCATCATTGGCCAGTTTGGTGATTGGTTTGTAAACCGTCATGGTCTGCGTACCCGCTTCGATACGTTTGATCGCCGCAAGATCAGCATCCTGACCGGAGATCGCGACTTTACCCGCCAGACCCTGTGCAGATAACGCCTGCACGGCGCCACCGGCGGTCGCATCGTTGGAGGCGACGACGGCATCGATTTTGTTGTTATTGGCGGTCAGCGCGTTTTCCATAATCTTCAGAGCATTTTCAGGCAACCAGCCATCAGCCCATTGATCGCCCACCACTTTTATCTTGCCGTCTTTGATTAACGGATTGAGCACTTTCATCTGACCGGCGCGGAAAAGCTTGGCGTTGTTATCCACCGGCGAGCCACCCATCAGGAAATAATTGCCTTGGGGTACGCGTTCAACCAGACTTTGTGCCTGAAGTTCACCCACCTTTTCATTATCAAAAGAGATATAAAAATCAATGTCGGCGTTGTTAATCATGCGGTCATACGCCAGCACTTTTATGCCTTCCTGTTTGGCTTCGGCAATAACATTACTCAGCACTTGTCCGTTATAAGGAATGATCACCAGCACATCGACGCCACGGTTGATCATATTTTCAATCTGCGCCATTTGGGTTTCTTCATTACCATTCGCAGACTGAACAAAAACATCGGCACCGAGCGTTTTGGCTTTAGCCACAAAAATATCACGGTCTTTTTGCCAGCGTTCTAAACGTAAGTCATCAATAGCCATACCAATTTTAATTTCTTTCGCCAACCCTGACTGGCTGAAAAGCACTAATGCGGCACAGGCAGAAAGAATTATTTTATTCATTTTCATCATGTCAGACCTTTTATAAGAATAAGTAGAGGCAGATACAGAAGAGTTCGTACAGCAATGACACAAGGATTGTTGTCGCTGGGTAATTAATCGGCAATTGCAGATTTTAATCACTGCATTACGATTTTTTGTTTATTTCAGGAATTATGATGGGGATCATGGTTTGCCTGTAATACGCGCACGATAAGACTTTTTATTATCGAGACATCGTGGAAGTTTAATAAAAATCATGAAGAAAACTGCTTATTTATGCGATCTACCGCACACTTAATAATTCTATTAAATTGAGTGTGAAATAACGTAATTGTGGGATTTAACATCTCCTCCGAAGATAGAGCTTCAGCTACCCAGTCCCGCTGGGCCCGTTTTCAAGGAGTTTTCAATGCACGCATATTTCGACAAGCTTGACGCCGTCCGCTACGAAGGTGCTAACAGCACTAATCCGCTGGCATTCCGTCATTACAATCCTGAAGAAGTCATCCTCGGCAAAACGATGGCTGAGCATCTGCGTTTCGCCGCCTGCTACTGGCACACATTCTGCTGGAACGGCAATGATATGTTCGGCGTGGGCGCATTTGATCGTCCGTGGCAACAACCCGGCGATGCGCTGGAGCTGGCGAAACGTAAAGCAGATGTGGCGTTCGAATTCTTCCAGAAACTCAATGTGCCTTACTACTGCTTCCACGATGTTGATGTCTCGCCGGAAGGCGCGACGATTAAAGAATACATCAATAATTTTGCCGTGATGACCGATGTTCTGGCGCAAAAACAGGAAGCCAGCGGCGTTAAACTGCTGTGGGGCACCGCGAACTGCTTTACCAATCCACGTTACGGCGCGGGTGCGGCAACCAATCCAAATCCTGAAATTTATACCTGGGCAGCGACGCAGGTTGTTCATGCGATGAACGCCACTAAACAGCTCGGCGGTGAAAACTATGTGTTGTGGGGTGGCCGCGAAGGTTATGAAACGCTGCTCAATACCGACCTGCGTCAGGAACGTGAACAACTGGGTCGCTTCATGCAAATGGTGGTTGAGCACAAACACAAAATTGGTTTCCAGGGCACCCTGCTGATTGAGCCAAAACCGCAGGAACCGACCAAGCATCAGTATGATTATGACGTGGCGTCCGTTTACGGGTTCCTTAAACAGTTTGGTCTGGAAAAAGAGATCAAAGTAAATATCGAGGCGAACCACGCGACGCTGGCAGGTCACTCATTCCATCATGAAATTGCCAACGCCATTGCCCTTGGGATCTTTGGTTCCGTCGATGCTAACCGCGGTGACCCGCAGTGCGGCTGGGACACTGACCAGTTCCCGAACAGCGTGGAAGAAAATGCGCTGGTGATGTATGAAATCATCAAAGCCGGCGGTTTCACCACCGGTGGTCTGAACTTCGACTCTAAGGTGCGTCGTCAGAGCACCGACAAATATGATCTGTTCTACGGCCATATTGGTGGCATGGATACCATGGCGCTGGCGTTGAAAGTGGCGGCACGTATGATTGAAAGCCGTGAACTGGATAAACACGTTGCACAGCGTTACGCAGGCTGGAATACAGAACTGGGTCAGCAGATCCTGCAAGGCAAAATGTCTCTGGAATCGCTGAGCAACTACGCGCAACAAAACGCGCTGGCACCTCAGCACCAGAGCGGCCAGCAGGAACGTCTGGAGAATCTGGTTAACCGTTATCTGTTTGGTTAATCTTGTAAAATAAGCTGACGCCCTGCCCGCTTTGTGCGGTATCGCAGGGCGTAAATCTTTCTGGAAACGGGTTAACAGATAAGGGAAAAATATGTATCTCGGAATAGATCTCGGCACGTCTGGCGTCAAAGCCATTTTGCTTAGCGAAGAAGGTCGGGTGGTCGCCAACCACAGTGAGGCGTTAACCCTTTCCCGTCCCCATCCTTTGTGGTCTGAGCAAAATCCTGCCGACTGGTGGACTGCAACAGACCGCGCGGTGTCTGCATTATCTAAGCAACATGTCCTGCAAAGCGTAAAAGCGGTCGGCCTGACGGGTCAGATGCATGGCGCCACGGTTCTTGATGCAAAGCATCAGGTTCTGCGTCCGGCAATTTTATGGAACGATGGCCGCAGTTTTAGCCAGTGCGGGAAACTGGAAGCAGAACTCCCGGACTCCCGCCAGATAACCGGCAACCTGATGATGCCCGGCTTTACGGCGCCCAAACTGCTCTGGCTGCGCGAAAACGAACCCGAGTTGTTCGCGAAAATAGACAAAGTATTGCTGCCCAAAGATTATCTTCGCTGGCTGATGACCGGCGTTTTTGCTTCAGATATGTCTGACGCCGCAGGCACGATGTGGCTCGACGTAGCGAAACGCGACTGGAGCGACAAAATGCTTAGTGCAACCGGCCTGACGCGTAAACACATGCCGGAGCTTTTCGAAGGCAATCAGATTACCGGTCAGTTACTGCCGGAACTCGCCTCCCGCTGGGGAATGGATTGTGTGCCAGTCATCGCCGGTGGCGGCGATAATGCTGCTGGCGCGGTGGGTGTCGGGTTATACAAAACGGGTCAGGCGATGCTTTCTCTTGGCACGTCCGGCGTGTATTTCGCAGTCAGCGACGGATTTCTGAGTAATCCGCAACAGGCGGTACACAGTTTCTGCCACGCGCTGCCGGACACCTGGCATCTGATGTCGGTTATGCTCAGTGCCGCATCCTGTCTGGACTGGGCCGCGAATCTGACCGGCACCGCTTCAGTGGGTGAACTGATCAATCTGGCTCAGAAAACTCAACCGGCGGACTCTCCGGTCTGGTTCCTGCCGTATCTGTCCGGTGAACGCACGCCGCACAATAATCCGAATGCCAGGGGAACGTTGTTTGGCCTGACCCATCAGCACGGCCCTGCCGATATTGCCCGCGCGGTGCTCGAAGGTGTGGGATTCGCCCTGGCAGACGGAATGGACGTGTTGCACGCAACCGGTCTGAAACCGCACAGCATCACGCTGATTGGCGGCGGTGCCCGAAGCCCTTACTGGCGGCAAATGCTGGCGGATATCAGCGGTAAGACGCTGGAATACCGCACCGGCGGCGATGTCGGTCCGGCATTGGGCGCAGCGCGTCTGGCGCAAATTGCGATGAATGCGGGTAAACCGCTGGAACAGTTCCTGCCGGAGCTGGCACTTGAGCAAGTGCATGAACCAGACAGTGTTAAGCACACGGCATATGCGGAGCGGAGGAAAGTCTTCAGGGAGTTATATGTGAGGCTTGAAGGGTTGATGTAATGGCGGATTGGCCATCAGGGCAATGTCAATGAAGACCTGCTCGAGAAGATTTCGGTTTCTCAAGTGCTGCGGTCACCTGACGCACAGTGCCGAAACCGACCAGAGGGGAAAGGCTTTTCCCCTCTGAACTCCCCTCGCTTTTTCAAACACGTGATCCGCGCGCTGGCTATGTTTCAGGTATCGCAGCGACAGGCTGGAAATCTTGCCGCGTTGCGGTGCCTTCTCTCGGTCCTGGAGCCTCTGGTCTCCAGGCCGCTCCGCTCAGCAAGATTTCTGAATCGCCCGCGCGATCTTAAAGTCAAAACCAATCCGCTTTTCATATCAAAATCAGTAAGGTTGCGAAGTAGAAGCCTGAGGCCGGTTCCAAAATACCGCCGGAGGGAGAGGTGGAAAACCGCGTGGCTTTTTACGCGGGTTGTAACCCGAACGAAGGGAACCGCGCAGCGGCGGGGTTTTGCGGCTATCACTGCGGCTGATGAAACATAGTCAGCGAGCGAAGCGCGCAGTGAAAGAGCCCGGGGGGTCTTGGGGGGTGGCGGCGATAGGCCGCCCCCCAAGTCGGTGTGGGCCGACGCCCACGGTTTTGAAGTTGCAGTTGCAGTTGCAGTTGCAGTTGCAGTTGCAGTTGCAGTTGCAGTTGCAGTTAGAAATTACAGGTCAAGGGTAAATCCCCTTGAAAGTTGTCTTCTTCCTCGGCTCCGACATAATCCCCTCCAGCGCTTCAACGCATTTCAGATAATGGGGGGTTTTCTTGTGCGCCAGCACAGCATCATTATCCTGATAGGCTTCGTAGATAAAGAAACGCGTCGGTACATTTTCGTCCTGCAACACATCAAACCTCAGGTTTCCCGGTTCTTTCACCGCACCTGAATGATTGGCGTGAAACACTTCCAGAAACTCATCCACCTTTTCCGGCTGAACATTAATTTCGACCAGTGTCACTTCCATGATTCACCCCTTTTCACTCAGGAACAGTTCGTATGCGTGCGCCACGCTGGCGTTTTCATGCACCACCGCTTTCACGGCTTTCAGCATGGCGATTGGCGATTCTGACTGGAAAATGTTACGCCCCATATCCACACCGGATGCGCCCTGGTCTATAGCTTTGAAACACATTTCCAGCGCCTCGCGTTCTGGCAGTTTTTTACCGCCTGCAATTACAATCGGCACAGGACAGCCCGTCGCGACGCGTTCGAAACCTTCATCGACGTAATAGGTTTTAATAATGTTCGCGCCCATTTCAGCCGCAATACGGGTTGCCAGCGAGAAGTAACGCTGATCACGCGCCATGTCTTTGCCGACGCCGGTCACCGCCATGGTCGGCATGCCGTAGCGCATCCCCTGATCGACTAACTGAATGATATTTTTAATCGACTGATGCTCATATTCACTGCCGATATACACCTGCGCCGCCATTGCTGCGACGTTCAGGCGCAGCGCGTCCTCTATCGCTACGGCTACGGTTTCATTGGAAAGCTCAGTCAGAATCGAGTTACCGCCGGAAGCGCGCATTACCACTGGCTTATTGACCGCCGCCGGAACCACACTGCGCAGCACGCCACGGGTACACATCAGTACATCGGTATGCGCAAACAGCGGTGCAATATTGATATCGATACGCTCAAGGCCAGTGGTCGGGCCCTGAAAATAGCCGTGGTCGAACGCCAGCATCACTGTACGCCCGGACTCCGGATTGAAAATACGCGCCAGCCGCGACTGCATTCCCCAGTCCATCTGACCGCTGCCTTTGAGGAAAAACGCATGATTATCCTGCGGCGTGCCGATGCCGAAGTTCTTGCCGTCTCTGATATCGTCCAGATCTGCCATGTTTATTTCTCCTTAATCGTCAGAAGTCATATTTGCCGATGTTGTCCTTGGTGAAGACCACGCGTTCCGGCAGTAAGACGATGCCGTTGCCTTTGGCCTCATACTGGTAGCCCTGCACGCTGTTCGGCACGACTTCTACCGATCCGACGTTTGGCACATCCAGTTTGTCACCTACGTTGAGTTCGCCTTTTTTCAGTAACTGATCGGCGACGTAAACCGAAATCTTGCCCTGACTGACCACGTCCCACAGGCCGAACTGTTTCACCGTCCCGCGCTCAACATACGGGCGCATGACGTTTGGCGTACTGAAGCCGACAATGGTCACATTGGTACGTTTGAGGTTTTCCGCCGCCTGTGCGGCCGCCGGTAATGCATTGGCGTCTGGTGCAATAATCGCGTCGAGATCACCGTAGGATTTCAAAATCCCTTCGGCGGTTTGCAGTGATTTGGTGGCGTCGTTATAGCCGTATTGCGTGGTCACGATTTCCCAGCCCGGATGCTCTTTGGCAATTTTGGCTTTCGCCTCTTTTACCCACTGGTTCTGGTCGGTCACCGTCGGGCTGGAGTAGAAAAACGCCACTTTGGCTTTTTCTTTCTTCACCTGGCTGGACGTCATGTCCACCAGCATCGAGCCGAGCTGTTGCGGTGTGCCCTGATTGATGTAAATCGAGCGACATTCTGGTTTGGTGTCAGAATCCCAGGTCAGCACTTTCACGCCGCGTTGCATAGCGCGTTTAAGTGCCGGACACAGGCCATCCGGTGATACCGCCGCGACTACGATCGCGTTGTATCCCTGATTGACGAAGTTGTTGATCATTTGGACCTGACCGGAAACACTCGGTTCGGTCGGGCCGTCATACGTGACGTCCACACCCAGTTCTTTCCCCGCCGCCGTCGCGCCATTGCCGCCGCTGGTGAAATAGCCGACGCCCACCAGTTTTGGGATAAACGCGATACGTTCTGCCGCCTGCGCACTCACGCAGGCGAGGCTTACGGCGCTGGCAATCAGTAAGGTTTTCATTGTGTTGGCTTTCATCATTAACCCCGGCTTATTTAGAAGACGTCAAGGAAGGAGAAGGCGCAGACCAGCGCTGGCGATAACGCTGGAAAACACTGCGGATAAGACCACGGTTGAGGCTGGCAGAACGACCGATGACTACCAGGATCAATAGCGCGCCGGACAGCGCACTGGAAACCTGACTGGAGACGCCGACCATCTGCAAGCCCTGCTGGAGATACCCGATCAGCAGCGTCGCCAGCGCCGTGCCGAGAATGGAACCTGAACCGCCGTAGATATTGGCGCCGCCAAGCACGACCGCCGTGATAGCGGGCATCAGCAAAGCGTTGCCGAGATCAGAACGGGCTGAGCCGAAATAAGACGTCATCAGGATGGCGGCAACCGCAGAGGCCAGGCCGGTCATCCCGTAAAGGGCAAACACCGTGCGGCTGACCGGCAATGCGCCATAGCGCGCCACGCGGGCATTCTGTCCGATGAGGAAGACATTGCGACCGGTGCGACTGCGGTGCATCAGCAGCCAGAAAAACAGCGTCGCCAGCAGGAAGATCACCAGCGGCATCGGCAGCCCCATCACCACCTGATTAGCAAAGTTGGTGAACGCATCAGGGAAATTACCGATACCCTCGAAACCCGTCGCACCCGCCAGCCCGGAAAGCAGTAAGGCGCTGCCGCCGAACAGATAAAGCGTGCCAAGCGTGATGACCAGCGGGTTAACCCCGGTATAAAGAATAAGAGCCGCATTCAGCAAACCACAGGCCGCGCCGAGCGCCAGCGTCATGATGATCGCCAGTGCCAGCGGCACGCCAGCCTGACAAAGTACGCCGAGCGCGATGGCGCACAGGCCGATGGTTGAACCGAAGGAAATGTCGATGCCGCCGCTGACAATCACCAGGGTCAGCGGCAATGCCACAATTCCGATGGTGATGAAATCGCTGGTGCTGAACAGCAGCGTATTCGCATCCAGCATGCGCGGATTGGCGAAACCGAACAGTAAGATTTCGATGACCAGTAACGCCAGCAGCGCGATTTCCCAGCCATATTGTTGGAGTTTATTCATCACATCACCCCGCTTTTTTTGCTGGTACTTAACCGACGGCTGGTATTTTTTGATGGCTGAGATTTACGTTCAGCAGGTTTCTTCTGAAGCGGCGGACTGGCCGTCAGGAAGCGTGAATATTTCTGACGCCGCAGGTTTTTCTCCAGCGCCTGTCGTAACCTGCCGTCGAATACCAGCACCGCCAGCAACACCAGTCCGGCGATAAAATCGTTCCACCAGGCAGGAAGGCGTAACAGCACCAGCACACTGTCGATTTGTGTCAGGAAATACGCGCCGAGCACCGCGCCGAGTATAGATCCGGTGCCGCCGAGCAGGCTGATACCACCCAGTACGCAGGCGGCAATGGCTTTCATTTCCAGTCCGCTACCGGTCTGATTAGGCACAAAGCCGATTTGCGAGGCGAAGACAATACCGGCGATGGCCGCCATCATGCCGTTGATGCCGAACGCCAGAATGCGTACGCGGTTCACAGCGACACCCAGTTGCCGCGCACCTTGTAAGTTATCGCCCACCGCGTAAAAACTGCGGCCAAATACGGTTCGGCTGAGCATCCAGAACATCGCCACCAGTAAAACCATCACCAGCCAGCCCAGCGATGAAACGCTGAGAAACACCGGTTCGGACAACGATTTCAGTCCTGCAGGTAAGCCTTCAATCCATTTGCCGCCGGTCATCAGCAACATCAGCCCGCGGTATAAACCCAGTGTGCCGAGGGTGGCGACAATCGCCGGAATGCGCAGCCAGGCCACCAGCACGCCGTTAAATAATCCCGCCAGCAAACCGGTGCCGAGAGTTGCCACACAGGCCAGCGGCAGGTTCATGCCACTGTTGAGCAAAACCCCCAGCGTCACGGCGCAGAGGCCGGTAATGGAACCGACCGACACGTCGATATTGCGGGTGAGCATCACCACCGTCGCGCCCATCGCCAGCAACATCAGAATTTGTGCGCTGCCGAAAATCATGCCCAGCGTCTGAAAGCTGAACGACTGCCTGTCCATCGCGCCGAGTAAGGCAAACAAGGCGATGATCGCCATCAGCGCGGTCAGTTCACGGTTGTTTTGTATCCGCTTCAGCATGAAGATCCTCCGGTGGCGGGGGTTTTGGCGTGATTACCAAACGCGATGTGCATAATGTTGCTGACGTTGATGTCGCTGCCCTGCAACTCTCCACTCATTTCGCCCTGATGCATGACAAAGACCCGGTCGGCCAGCCCTTCAATTTCATCCAGATCAGAAGAAATCAGGATCACCGCCACGTTCTGTTCGACGACATTGCGCAGCAGCTGATAAATATCCGCTCGCGCAGAAACATCAACTCCGCGCGTTGGTTCATCGACGATCAGCACCGCGGGCTGGGCTTCCAGACATTTCGCAATCAGCAATTTCTGCTGATTTCCGCCGGAAAGCGTGCGGGCAGTTTGCGACCCGTCGCGATATTTGATACCCAGCGCACGGTGATAACGCTCCAGCACTGCCGCCTCACGTTTGATATTCAGCCACCAGCTGTGACGGTTGAACGTGAGCGATGTGGTGTTCCAGCTCAATGGCGCATCCAGATAAAGGCCGGACGCCTGCCGGTCTTCCGGCAAATACACCAGCCCTTTTCTAAGACGTTGTAAGGTGCTAAACCCGCTGATGTCCTGTTGCAACAAAAGCACCTGACCGCTTTGTGCATCCCGCAGGCCATACAGGGTTTCGGCCAGTTCGGTGCGCCCAGCGCCGACAACGCCTGCCAGCCCGACGATTTCCCCGGCGCGGGCGCTGAATGAAATATTGATAAACCCTTCACCGGTCAGATTTTGCACCTGCAAGACCGGCTGGTTTCCCGACGAATTACGCCGTGCTCCCGGTAAATCCAGCCACAGCTTTTGTTCTGCGGGCAGCGCCGCGGCCTGCGTTTGCGGTGTGATAGCCGCAATCAGCGCATCGTTATCCAGCTCAGAAAGCGCGCCGCTGAGCGCAATTTTACCGTCGCGCATCACGCTGACCCGGTCGGCAATGGCGCGGATTTCCGGCAATTTGTGCGAGATGAACACCACGCCGACGCCCTGCGCCGTCAGGTGTCGAACCTGCTTAAACAGTCGGGCGGATTCCGCGGGAGTCAGCGAAGCCGTCGGTTCATCGAGGATCAGCAAACGCGCATCACGCATCAGCCCGCGCAGAATTTCCACCAGTTGCTGATCCGCCACTTCCAGCGTTCCGGCCAGTGAACCGAGCGGCAGATTGCAGCCCAGTTCAGTCAGCGACTGTTGCAGTTTTTTCTCGCTGGCCTGGTGTGCGGGAAGACGGAAAAGAATGTTTTCGCGCACGCTGAGGCTCGGAAACAGCATCGGTTCCTGCGGCACCAGATAGATACCCGCCTGATGTGCTTTGGCAGGTGTCAGCGCCACCAGCGGCGCGCCACCAAGTCGCATTTCGCCCCGGTCGGCAATCTCGACACCGGCGATGATTTTCATCAGCGTCGATTTCCCCGCGCCATTCCCGCCCAGCAGTGCATGTACCTCACCGCATTGCAGGCTGAAATCGATATCTTTCAACACCGCAACACCGGAAAAGCTTTTACTGACACCGCTGACCTGCAACAGCAGGTCCGGGGATGGTGCGTCTGCTGATGAGTTTTCGCTGGACTGCATACGCTGGCCTCGGGTGAGATACATTAAGTGAACAAATGTATTTATTGTTTAACAATGTTCATAAAGTTAGTCTGTGGTGACGCGGAAAACTTTTGCCCTGATCACAGTTTGTTCAACTCATATACTCTGCGTTATGATTCGGGCAGTAATCATTTGAAATTTGCCAAATACATCACAGTTAACAACATTTCGTTAACGAACAATTGATCTACATTTTGATAAGTGTTCACTATGAATGACAAAACAACGCTTTCCGATTTGACTAACCATCCGGAATTCAGCATGGGTGAAGAGGAACTGCTGGCGCGCACCGCGTGGTTCTATTACCACGACGGCCTGACCCAGAATGAGATTGGTGAACGGCTCGGACTGACACGGCTTAAAGTGTCGCGCCTGCTGGAAAAAGGCCGGCAATCCGGGGTGATCCGCGTACAAATCAACTCGCGTTTTGAGGGCTGTTTGTCGCTGGAAAACACGCTGCTTGAGCGCTTTGGTTTGCAGCAGGTTCGTGTGCTGCCCCAGCTTGCCGACGGTTCGCTGAGCGCACGACTGGGCGTCGGCGCGGCGCATATGCTGATGACGATGTTAAAACC
The DNA here is from genome assembly GCF_004346065.1 of Rahnella sp. JUb53. Taxonomy (NCBI): domain Bacteria; kingdom Pseudomonadati; phylum Pseudomonadota; class Gammaproteobacteria; order Enterobacterales; family Yersiniaceae; genus Rahnella; species Rahnella sp. JUb53. The sequence goes on along the minus strand of NZ_SLYT01000006.1, from coordinate 90,280 downwards.
AGAGCAATTGCTGGCCGTGGGATTTGGCGAAACCGCCATGAGCACCTTGCAGCATCTGAGCGGGTTTATCGCCTCTCAGCAGATCCGTATGGTGACGCTTTCCGGCGGAGTCGGTCCGTATATGACCGGTATCGGGCAGCTTGATGCAGCCTGCGGCGTGAGCATTATTCCTGCGCCGTTGCGGGCGTCATCAGCCAGCGTGGCGACCATTTTCCGTCAGGAACGCAATGTTCACGACGTGATGCTGGCGGCCTGCGCTGCGGATATCGCCGTCGTCGGCATCGGTTCGCTGAACCAGAAACAGGAGGCGACCATTTTGCGCTCCGGTTATATCAGCGAAGGCGAACAGCTTTTATTTGGCCGTAAAGGCGCAGTAGGCGACATTCTCGGGTTCTTTATGCAGCGCAATGGTGAGCTGGCGGAAAACATGGCGATCCACGACGAACTGATTGCCGTCGCACCGGACGAACTGGCCAGCATTCCGACGGTATTAGGCGTAGCGGGCGGAGTCGAGAAGGCCGAAGCAATTGTCGCCGCACTGAAAGGCAAACGAATAAACGCACTGGTTACTGAAGAGAGCACAGCAAGAGCCATGCTGGCGCTGCTCGGCTGACCCGCAGGGAGTGAGGGGTGTGGCGGTCAGGTAACCGGTGCCCGATAAACTGGCACGAGAGAACATCACGATGACCCCTACCCTGAACTCTGACGACGATCGTAGCTATCTGATGGCGCTGGATGCCGGTACCGGCAGTATCCGGGCGGTAATTTTCAATCTTGAAGGTGAGCAGATTGCCGCCGGACAAGCAGAGTGGATCCATCTCGCCGTGCCGGATGTCCCCGGTTCGATGGAGTTTGATCTGCAAAAAAACTGGCAGCTTGCCTGTCAGTGTATTCGCCAGGCGCTGCATGAAGCGCATCTCCCTGCTTCCGCTATCAGTGCCGTTGCCGCCTGTTCTATGCGCGAGGGCATCGTGCTGTACGACAAATCCGGCGAGCCTGTCTGGGCGTGTGCCAACGTCGATGCCCGCGCCAGCCGTGAAGTCTCCGAATTAAAAGAAATCCACGATTTCGAATTTGAACGCGAAGTCTATGAATGCTCCGGCCAGACGCTGGCGCTGAGCGCAATGCCGCGTCTGCTGTGGCTGGCGCATCACCGGCCTGACATTTACCGGCAGGCAGCCACCATCACGATGATCAGCGACTGGCTGGCGTATATGCTCAGCGGCGAGCTGGCGGTGGATCCGTCCAACGCCGGCACCACCGGTATGCTGGATTTAGCCACCCGCAACTGGCGCCCTGAACTGCTGGATATGGCGGGGCTTCGCGCCGATATGCTTTCGCCGGTGGCAGAAACCGGTACCCGCCTCGGCTATGTGACGGCCCGCGCTGCGGATGCCTGCGGCCTGAAAGCCGGAACACCCGTCGGCATGGGCGGTGGCGATGCGCAACTGGGCACGCTCGGCCTCGGGCTGGTGCGTCCCGGTCAGACGGCGGTTCTCGGCGGTACATTCTGGCAGCAAATTGTCAATCTGCCGCAAGCGGTCACCGATCCGGAGATGAATATCCGCGTCAATCCGCACGTCATTCCCGGCATGGCGCAGGCTGAATCCATCAGTTTCTTCACCGGCCTGACCATGCGCTGGTTCCGCGATGCTTTTTGTACGGAAGAAAAAACCATGGCGCATCGTCTTGGCGTGGATGCCTACAGTTTGCTGGAAGACATGGCGGCGCGGGTACCCGTCGGTGCCTGGGGCGTGACGCCGGTATTCTCGGATGCGATGCATTTCAAGAACTGGTATCACGCCGCCCCGTCTTTCATCAATCTTTCCATCGATCCTGAAAAGTGCAACAAACCGGTGCTGTTCCGTGCGCTGGAAGAGAACGCCGCCATCGTCTCGGCCTGCAATCTGGATATGATCGCTGCATTTTCGGGCGTACGGGCCAAATCGCTGGTGTTCTCAGGCGGCGGTTCGAAGGGCAAATTGTGGTGTCAGATTTTAAGTGATGTGACCGGCGTTCCGGTGAATGTGCCGGTGGTAAAAGAAGCAACCGCGCTGGGTTGTGCGATTGCAGCGGGTGTCGCTGCAGGTGTGTATTCGTCGCTCGCCGACACCGGTGAAGCGCTGGTGCGCTGGGAACGGGAATATCAGCCGGATGTGGCGAATCACGCAAAATATCTGGTGCAGAAAGCCAACTGGCAGGAAGTGTATGCGGATCAGCTTGGGCTGGTGGACAGGCAGCTGACGACGTCGATGTGGAAAGCACCAGGATTGTGAGGGTTAGCCACCCTAACTGGCTGCCTGAGGTCAAGGTCGTGGGCTCGCCGCCCACACTAGCTTTAAGGTCAACACCTTGGGCTGCCACCCAAACTGGCCTTAAGAGGCGCCTATCGCCGCGCCTCTTAAGAATCTCCGGCTCTTTCACTACGCGCTATCGCTAGACACTATGTTTCAGTTACTACAGTGACAGGCTGGAAAGCTTGCCGCTACGCGGTCCCTTCTCTCGGTGTTCGAGCCCTACGTCTCGAACCCGCTCCGTTCAGCAAGTTTTCTGAATCGCCCGCATGATCTTAAATTCAAAACCAAAATCCAAACTGCCATTGATTGAGAAGGTGTCGCAGGTTCCAAACTCACCATGATTACTGGAACATAGCCAGCAAGCGGAGCGTCTGTTGAAAAAGCGAAACTATCAAGTCCATAACTAAGAGGCCATAACGCCCAGTTATTTGACACTCGCCATCGGCGGATCCATCGCCACTTTGCCTTTCACTGATTTGTTTTTCACTCTTCTTGACCACATCGCTGTCAGGATCGGCACCAGTATCGAGGTAACGATAACCGAAGTAGCGACCAGCGCCGTGGCGGCCGGGGCGATAGGTTTGAACTGCGGCACCATTTCGGCAATCAGTACCGGAGTCGCCACGGCGGCACCCGCGGAACTGGACGCGGCGATACCTGCGGTGCCATCCCCAGCGCCGATAAATTTGTCGGCGAGGATCAGCGGGATACCGGTGATCACAATGACTGACACGCCCAGCAATATGCCTAACAGACCGGTTTGTGCGATGACGCTCAGGTTGATGGTGTTACCGAGGGCGAAGGCGAAGAACGGGATCAGCGTTTGTACCGCTTTGCTGAAGAATTCACGCAGTTCAGGATCCAGATTGCCTAAGCCAAAACCGACCAGGAATGGCAACACTGCGCCAACGAACACATGAGGTTCAAAGGACGCAATCCCTGCTGTGCCCAGGATGACCATCGTCATCAGCGGGCCGGATTCGAGAGACATCAGGACGAAAGCCCCCGCCTCTTCTTTGGTGCCGTATTGCTGCATTACTGAGGCATACAGGCCGCCGTTGGTCATGTCCATTGCGGCGACCAGCGCCAGTACCGAAAGCCCGGCGAAGAAGCCAAACTCTACGCCATTCTCCGGCATAAACCGTGATGCTATCGCCGCCACAACCCAGGCGACCGCGATTTTCGTGACCACCAGCGTGCCTGACTTACGCAACACGGTTCCGGTTGCGCTCAGTTTGATCGAGGCTCCCATGCAGAAGAACCACACTGCCAGAATCGGTACGGTGCCGGTCATCAGTCCGTTAGTGAAAGAGCCAAAATATTTGCCTGAGTCGGGCGCGAAGGTATGGCACAACGCACCAAGAAAGAGGGGTACTAACATCATTCCGCCAGGGATTTTTTCTATCGCTCGTTTAATGTGCATATTTTTTCACCTGATTAAGAGTAACGGACCACTGAATGCCGCTACGTTATCCATTTATCAGGTGTATAAAAGTGACTCGCCTCATAAATTGAAACGATGTTTCTATTTTTTAGATCGGTAGTTTTATTAATTTATTCCGTCAATATTTAATTTCGGAGCGCAATCACATTTTCAGATTTTTATTATTCAGAAGGTGCCTGTCAGAAAACAAAAAACCCGCAGCAGTTGCCTGTGCGGGTTCGGTATGGCGGGAATGAAAATCAACTGATTGACGTTGTTCCGAAAGCCTGGCGCCAGTCGGCATCAAATTTTTCGACGGCCGCCTGCACTGCGGGTGTATCGAGCAGTTGCTCAGCGACATCGACCGGCAGAGTGATTGACTGACAACCTGCCAGCAGACAATCCATCGCCTGGCGGGGCGTTCTGAAACTGGCCGCCAGCACTTTTGCATGTGGCGCATGAAGATTCAGCAGGGTCTGCAACTCCTTCACTACCGCAATACCATCACCGCCCTGCGCGTCCAGACGGTTGACGTAAGGCGCGACATATTCAGCCCCTGCCAGTGCCGATAATAACCCCTGACCCGCCCCGTAAACGGCGGTGCCGAGGGTCGGGATATTCATCCCTTTCAGTTTTTTAATCGCGGCCAGACCTTCACGGGTTACGGGGACTTTTACCACTAAACCAGATACGCGCTGCGTCAGTAACAACGCTTCCGCTACCATCTGTTCAGCATCAGACGCCATCACCTGCGCGAATAATTTGCCATTACCGCCCAGCGCATCCCGCAACGCAGGTAACACTTCCCACAGCGATTTACCTTCTTTCGCCACAATGCTGGGATTTGTCGTCACCCCCTGCAACGGCAATATGCGTGAAAGACGTTTGACCGCAGCCACATCAGCAGTATCGAGATACAACTCCATAACCCTCTCCTTAAACATGTGAGCAAATGCAAAGTTCAGTGAGTGTACGCCTGCAAGCAGAAGATTTGTTGATCATCATCAAAATCACTTTCGAATGAAAGCATGTAAATTACGAAAGAAGAAAAAGACACAAAGGAGTGTCGAGATGATTTTCAATGTGCAGCGTTATTCCACACATGATGGCCCCGGGATCCGCACAGTCGTGTTTCTTAAAGGCTGTTCGCTGGGATGCACCTGGTGCCAGAACCCGGAAAGTCGCTCCGCCAGCCACGATATTTTGTTCGATACCCGCCTGTGCAGCACTGGCTGTGACTATTGCGCGCAGGTCTTCCCACATGCAGTCAGTGTTGAGGATGGCAGGATCCGCGTCCGGCAGGAAAATTTTACTGCGGCAGATTTATGTCAGATAGAACAAACCTGCCCTTCCGGCGCGCTGAGCGTGTGCGGAAGTGAGGCAGATGTCGATGAACTGATGCAGCAAATTTTACGTGATAAACCTTTTTATCAGCGTACCGGTGGCGGCATCACGCTTTCCGGTGGTGAGCCTTTTATGCAACCGCAAACAGCACAAACGTTACTGCAACGCTGCAAACAGGAAGGTTTGCACACGGCGGTGGAAAGCTGTCTGCATGTGCCGTGGAAATACATTGAACCCTCACTCGGTGCGCTCGATCTGGTGCTGGCCGATTTAAAACATGTCGGGGATGAACCCTTCAGACGCCTGACCGGCGGCTCGGTAAAACGCGTGATGGATAATTTTCGCCGTCTGGCCGCTGCCGGACAACGGCTTATCGTGCGCGTTCCGTTAATTCCCGATTTCAACGCTGACCGTGCGTCCATCCGGCAGATTGTGGATTTTGCCGCTGAAGAAACCGGCTGCGAAGCCATTCACTTTTTGCCGTATCACACACTTGGCATCAATAAATACGCCCTGCTCGGGCAACCTTATCTGGCTCCGCGCCAGCCGTTAAATGACCCTGACCTGCTGACGTTTGCCGAAGAATACGCCGCACAAAAAGGGCTATGTTCACAGTTAAGAGGATAAGAATAATGACCCAGCTGAATCTGAATACCCTTTCCGCCCGGATCCGCTCACACAAAGATGCCCTGATCCATATCGTAAAACCACCGGTCTGTACTGAACGCGCGCAGCATTACACGCAGATTTATCAGCAACATGCCGACAAGCCGCTGGCGGTGCGTCGCGCCCTGGCGCTGGCTGAACATCTGCGCCAGCGAACTATCTGGATCAAACATGATGAACTGATTGTCGGGAACCAGGCCAGTGAAGTCCGTGCCGCGCCGATTTTCCCGGAATACACCGTCGGCTGGATCGAAAGTGAAATCGATGCGCTGGTGGACCGGCCGGGTGCGGGTTTTGCCGTCAGCGAAGCCAACAAAAAAGTTCTGCATGAAATCTGCCCGTGGTGGCGTGGTCAGACGGTTCAGGACCGTTGCTACGGGATGTTTACCGACGAACAGAAAGCGCTGCTCGAAAGCGGGATCGTGAAAGCTGAAGGGAATATGACGTCAGGAGACGCGCATCTGGCGGTGAATTTCCCGCTGCTGCTGGAACTCGGGCTTGACGGTTTACGTCATAAAGTGGACGAACGCCGCAGCCACATTCAGCTGACAGACTGGGAAGATCTGCACAAAGAACAGTTGCTGAAGGCCATTGATATCACCCTGACTGCCGTGAGCCATCATGTTCTGCGCTTCGCTGAGCTGGCGCGTGAAATGGCAATTTCTGAAACCCGCGAAAACCGCCGTGCGGAATTAGTGACCATGGCAGCGAACTGCGAAGTGATTGCCCACCGGCCACCCGAGAATTTCTGGCAGGCGTTGCAGTTATGCTATTTCATTCAGCTGATTCTGCAGATTGAATCCAACGGACATTCCGTTTCGTTCGGGCGTATGGATCAGTATCTGTATCCGTTCTACCGCCGTGATGTGGAGCTGGAACAGACGCTGGAACGCGGTCAGGCGATTGAGCTGCTGCAAAGCTGCTGGCTGAAACTGCTGGAAGTGAACAAAATTCGCTCCGGCACACACTCAAAAGCGTCGGCAGGCAGCCCGCTTTATCAGAACGTCACCATCGGCGGCCAGACTTTGCATCACGGCGTGGCGGCGGATGCGGTCAATCCACTGTCTTACGCGGTGCTGGAATCCTGCGGACAACTGCGTTCTACCCAGCCGAACCTCAGCGTGCGTTATCACGCCGGTATGAGTAATGACTTCCTTGATGCCTGCGTACAGGTGATCCGCTGCGGCTTTGGGATGCCTGCGTTCAACAACGATGAAATCGTCATTCCTGAATTCATTAAGCTGGGCGTCGAAAAGCAAGATGCTTATGATTATGCAGCCATTGGTTGTATCGAAACCGCGGTCGGCGGCAAATGGGGATACCGCTGCACCGGCATGAGTTTCATCAACTTTGCCCGTGTCATGCTGGCGGCGCTGGAACAAGGCAAAGACGCGAAAAGTCATACCCGTTTCCTGGCTCAGGAGCGCGGTTTGTCGCAGGGTAATTTCGATAACTTCGAACAGGTTTTTGCGCAGTGGGATGAACAGATCCGTTATTACACCCGCAAATCAATCGAGATTGAATGCGTGGTCGATACGGTGCTGGAAGAAAACGCGCAGGATATTTTATGTTCCGCACTGGTCGATGACTGCATTGAACGCGGCAAAACCATCAAGCAAGGCGGCGCGAAATATGACTGTGTATCCGGTTTGCAGGTCGGTATCGCCAATCTGGGTAACAGTCTGGCGGCAGTGAAAAAGCTGGTCTTCGAGCAGGGAACTATCGGTCAGCAGGAACTGGCTGAAGCGCTGGCTTCCGATTATGAAGGGCTGGATGGCGAGCGTCTTCGTCAACGCCTGATTAACGGCGCAGAGAAATATGGCAACGACCATGACGGCGTGGATAATCTGCTGGTGCGCGCCTATCAGTGTTATATCGACGAACTGTCGAATTATCACAATACCCGCTTCGGTCGCGGCCCGATTGGCGGCACGTATTATGCGGGCACGTCGTCAATTTCCGCCAATGTGCCTTTCGGGGCAGCCACCACGGCAACGCCGGATGGTCGCAAAGCCTTTACCCCGCTGGCCGAAGGCGCAAGTCCGGCATCGGGTACCGATCATCTCGGTCCGACCGCCGTATTTAACTCGCTGGGTAAATTGCCGACTGAAGCAATTCTTGGCGGTGTATTGCTGAACCAGAAGCTCAATCCGGCTTCACTGGAAAACGAAAATGACCGCCAGACGTTAATGCTGATGTTGCGGACTTTCTTCGAGGAACATCACGGCTGGCATGTTCAGTACAATATTGTTTCCCGCGAGACATTACTGAAAGCCCGTGAAGAGCCGCAGAACTATCGTGACCTTGTGGTTCGCGTGGCCGGATATTCCGCGTTCTTTACCGCCTTATCGCCGGAGGCTCAGGATGATATTATCGCCCGTACTGAACACTCACTTTAATGTTCTCAACTGATATTTCTTTTTTTGGGCGGTTCCGGCCGCCCTTACTTTCGGGCGATTATGAACGACAGACAACAAATTATTCTGCAATGGGTAAATGACAAACAACGTATCAGCGTGTCTGAGTTATCACAGATTTGTCAGGTTTCCGAAGTCACGATCCGCCATGATCTGACCCAGCTCGAGCAGCGCCATTATCTGCGCCGGGCCCACGGTTTTGCCGTCGCGATCCAGACTGACGACGTGGATACCCGCATGATGTCGAATTTTGCACAGAAACAGAAACTGGCAAGATTTGCTGCATCATTGATTCAGGACGGAGAAACTGTGTTTTTCGAAAGCGGCAGCAGTATCGCCCTGCTGGCACAATATCTTGCTGACAAAAAGAATCTGACTGTGATTACCGTCAGCAGTTATGTGGCGTCATTATTGAAAAGTATGCCATGTGACGTGGTTCTGCTGGGCGGAATGTATCAGAAAACCAGTCAGACCGTGGTCGGCCCGCTGACCAGACTGTGTCTGCAACAAATGAATTTCAGCAAGGCGTTTATGGGGATTGACGGTTTCACAGAGTCGACGGGTTTTACCGGTCGCGACATGCTGCGCGCCGATGTAGTGAATGCGGTGGTAGAGAAAGGGGCGGAAAATATCGTCCTGACCGATTCCTCTAAATTTGGCCAGATCAATCTCAATCCGCTCGGTCCTGTCAGCGCATTCAGCAGGGTGATCACTGACGATAAATTGTCACCCGAGTACCAGCAACTGCTTTCTGCGGCTGGCATTAAGGTCAGCCTTGTGGGCTGACCTTTGGCATCAAAAGGTTTACTGCCCGTAGTTTACTGCCCGTAATAAGCGTTTTTTCCATGCTTGCGAAGATAGTGCTTATCTAAAAGTTGCGGCTGCATATCCGGCAGCTGCGGCGATAACTGACGCGAAAAAATCCCCATATACGCGATTTCTTCCAGTACGACGGCATTATGCACGGCGTTATCTGCGTCGGTTCCCCAGGTAAACGGTCCGTGTGAATGCACCAGAACCGCCGGAATATCCGCCGGTGACAGGTTTCTTTCCGCAAAGGTTTTGACGATCACTTCGCCGGTTTCCCATTCGTAACGCCCTGCAATCTCCTCTTCCGTCATCCGGCGGGTGCAGGGAATATTGCCGTAGAAATAATCCGCATGAGTGGTGCCCCAGGCCGGAATGTCCAGACCGGCCTGCGACCAGATGGTCGCGTGGCGCGAATGCGTATGAACAATACCGCCCGCTTGCGGAAAATTGAGATACAGCACCCGATGGGTATCGGTATCCGAAGACGGCTTTTTGCTGCCTTCTACAATTTTGCCAGTTTCCAGTTCCACCACCACCATGTCGTCCGCGCCCATGTGGTCGTATTCCACGCCCGAGGGTTTAATCACGACCAGCCCGAGCGCGCGGTCAACAGCGCTGACATTTCCCCAGGTAAAGGTCACCAGATTGTGGCGCGGAAGTGCCAGGTTGGCCTCTAATACCTGCTCTTTAAGTTGTTTCAGCATCTTGGTTCCCTCATATTGCGATGCTTTATTGTCTGGGGTGCGGAGGTGTGCAGGTATGGGGCAAATCGCTAAAGAGTGCGTACAGATCTGCTGCAAACACAAAAGTGCCAGCCGGGCGAGATGAGGGATGAAATGTCACCGGCTTTAGTCTTTTGTGCTCCGGTGAAGCTTTGCGCTGGTGAATTAAGATTATTCACCTAGTGAATGAATGGTGGTTTCACTATTTTAATTCAACGGATGCAAAAGTGCGTCCGGATGATACGAAATATAAATAAAGGTTCGGAACAGCCAAAAAATTTATTAGTAGTGTGAAGGATCACAAGGTGAATTTCGGTGATAACGCTGCAACTTACCTATACTTATAAATGATGCTGAACGTTAATCCTTTGAGGAAGATAACTATGATGCTCGTAAATAAACGCGTTGCCAGTATTGCACTGGTTCTGACTCTTGCGATGTCTGTTACCGCCTGCGGTAACTGGTCTAAACGTGACCGTAACACGGCAATTGGTGCCGGTGCCGGTGCACTGGGTGGTGCGGTTCTGACTGATGGCAGTACTTTAGGTACATTAGGTGGCGCAGCAGTCGGTGGTATTGTGGGTCATCAGGTCAGCAAATAAAAACAGAATCAAAAAACAGAAAGACGCTGCGCTGTCGACCGGCGCAGCATCTTGTTTACATCAGCCTTCTTCACATCAGCTTAAGTACATCAGCCGCCAGCCAGCTTCACTTTCATTCCTTTCGCTTCCAGCAACTGTTTCAGCAGGTCACGTTTATCGCCCTGGATCTCAATCACGCCCTCTTTCACAGCTCCGCCACAACCGCATTTCTTTTTCAGTTCTGCCGCGAGTTTTTCCAGTGCTGCATCATCAAGATCAACGCCGGTGATCAGACACACGCCTTTGCCTTTACGACCGCTGGTCTGGCGCTGAATACGCACAATACCGTCACCTTTCGGGCGCGCGACGACGGCCTTCGGCTCATCAATCCTGCCGCTGTCGGTTGAATAGACCAGACGGTTGTTGTTGTCATTGCTCATACGTTTCCCTCTTAACGCAGTGATGCGCGGATATCACGCAGGGTCTGCGCCGGATCGGCGGACTGCGTAATCGGACGGCCAATCACCATATAATCCACACCGGCTGCCAGCGCTTCCTGCGGGGTCATGACGCGACGCTGGTCGTCAGCTTTACTGCCCGCCGGACGAATGCCCGGTGTCACCAGCTGGAACGCCTGCCCCAGCGCAGATTTAAAGCGCGTCGCTTCCTGAGCAGAACACACCACGCCGTCCAGACCACAATCGCGGGTCAGACGTGCCAGACGCTCAGCGTAATCCGCAGGGGAAAGTGTAATGCCTAAATCCGCCAGGTCACTGCCTTCCATGCTGGTCAGCACGGTCACTGCAATCAGCAACGGTGCATCTTTACCAAAGGGTGCCAGCGCTTCTCGGGCTGCGGTCATCATGCGCGCACCGCCGCTGGCGTGAACATTCACCATCCACACGCCCAGATCCGCCGCAGCGGCAACGGCACGTGCGGTAGTGTTAGGGATGTCGTGGAATTTCAAATCCAGAAAAACGTCAAAACCGCGGCTTTGCAAATCTTTGACCATCTGCGGACCAAAATGCGTGAACATCTCTTTGCCCACTTTCAGGCGGCAATCGCGGGGATCAATCTTATCGGCAAAAGCCAGCGCAGAGGCTTTGTCGGCATAGTCAAGTGCGACAACAATAGGTGATGTATTTAAGTCATTGTTGTTAATGTTATTTTCAGACTTCATATCGTCAGCCTCTTGTGTGAATTCAAATCAGAAAGGGGAAATAATTTTTTTGCCGCCCGCATTTTACATGGCAAGACGCTGAATTCACAGCTACACATAATGTGACAGATTTATTAAATTTTTGTGAATCACTAGACGATGCAACAAGGCTGGCATAGCTTGTTACTTTTACTCTAAGGAAAGGCTGAAAAATGAGTGAGATAACAACCCTGACCGTCAAAATCCCGGTTGAATTAAAAGAACTGATCAAAAACGCCGCCGCTGACGCAGAACATTCATTAAGCGCAGAAGTGGCAGCACGCCTGGAACAGAGTTTTAATCCTGCTGCGCCAAAAAGCAAAAAGGCCGCCAAAGCAACCGAACACGAGATTGATAACCAGCATCTGGCGGAAGAAAGCGAACCAGCCCTGACCGCCAAAGAAATCAAGAAATTGCGTACCTTACTGAGCACGCGTAAGACGAGCACCAAGAAGAAGTAACACTGAGAATCAGAACGAGACAGCCGGAGGGACAGCGAGTCAAAAGATCACTGTCCGTCCAGTCCTCTTATAGGCTTGATCGTCGCCCAGCCCCGGCATGACGGGCAATGCCAGTACAATGAATGCGCGGTGAAGCCGCATTTGTGGCAACGGTAACGCGGTTTGGTACGGATTTGCTCGCCTACCATGTCGCGCAGTAAGACCAGACTTTCCTTCGCACGTCCCTCTTCTGCATCCGCAAGATGGTAATCCATCAGGTGATGGAACACGCGCATCGTCGGATGGCGTTGCAGCTGACGGTTAATGTAGTTCTGCGCCGTCTCACGCCCTTCCTCATTATGAATGATTTCCGCCAGCATCAGCTCCGCAGCCGCACCGGTATTTTCATCCACACAACGTTTGAGGAATTCAGCCCAACCGAGAGTATCTTTCAGGTGCTGATAGCATTCCTGGAGCATCGGCAACGCTTCACTGACCAGCTCTTTATCCTGCTCCAGCACGCGCTGCAGGGCTTCTGTCGCTTTGCGGTATTCACCCTGCGCCAGCAAAATTCGCCCTTGCATGATAGAGACGCGGGCGCAGAGTTTATCCGCAGCAGCCGCTTTTTTCAGCAGCCCCATCGCTTTATCAAAATCATCGGCAACGATCGCCTGTAAGGCCAGTTCGCACCAGAAATGCGCGATTTCTTTACGGCGATTTTCTTTACCCAGTTTGACCAGTCGCTCAGCCACATCGATGGCATTTTGCCAGTCGCTGGTTGCCTGATGGATGATCAACAGTTGCTCAAGCGCAAACAGCTGGAAATCCTGCTCTTTAACCAGCTGATTGAACATGTCTTCGGCGCGGTCATAAAAACCGGCAGCCATGTAGTCACGTCCCAGTTGCTGGACGGCAAGCAGGCGTTGTTCGAAGGTCAGTGAGGCGCTTTCCATCAGTGACTGGTGGATGCGGATTGCGCGATCCACTTCGCCACGGGAGCGGAACAGGTTACCCAGAGTCAGGTGCGCTTCGACTGTGCTGCTGTCCTCTTTTAACATCTCAAGGAACAGGTCGACCGCTTTGTCCTGCTGATTGGAAAGCAGGAAGTTAACCCCCGCTACGTATTCACGCGACAGGCGGTTAGCATTTTCCTGTTTATCCTGCTGAGAACTTCTGCGCCCCATGTACCAGCCATAGGCGGCCGCAACGGGCAACAACAGAAACAGCAGTTCTAACATAGAGGATTATTCCTTGCTGACATCATAAGATGCTGCTGGCGGCGTAACGACAGCCGCGGGCTCAATTTGTTGTTCAAGACGTTTGATTTTACGTTGCGCGCGCCCCAGTGACAGACGGACGCGAAGATAGAACAACCCGCAAATGACCCAGCCGAGGATAAAACCGGTGGCAAACAGCACGGCAAGTAGTGTGGAAACGCGATAGTCACCCTGCGCCAGCAAATAGTTAAAGGTCACAGTCTGATCGTTATGGGCACCCAGAGTGATAGAAATCACAACGATGACCAGCAAAAATAAAAAAATCAGCAGATATTTCACATTCGTTCCTGTAATGCCGGATGTTCCGGATGAATTATGCCAAAAACTCTCGTCCCGACCTAATAAGTTAGCATTTCCGAACAAAGCTGGGAAATATTGCAGTGGCTTTAGATGCAGTCTGTATCAACTTCGACCAATTTTAAACACTATATCCGAAGTTGCGCATATCACTGCCATCAGGCCAATAAGAAGTATATGGGGATTCAGTACGGGGAATTAAAGGGGCGCGGCGAACGCCCCTTTTGGTGACAAACACTTACCGGTTTTGTCCGGTCATTCGCGCTCACGAATTTCCTGATTTTCTGCCGGCGGTGGCGTCAGCGGGCCGATGTAACGTTCGGTCAGCCAGCAGGCCACCGTCACCAGTATCCAGCTGATCCCCACGGATGCCAGCAGGTCACGCGGCCAGTGCATACCCAGCATCAGGCGGCTGCCCATAACCACCACTGCCCACACCATCAGCACCGTGACCGTGTTGTAGTGCTTACGGCGCCACAACAGCCCGATACCTAACAAAGCCCAGGTAGCCGCAAACATGGTATGACCGGAAGGAAATGCGTATCCGGTATCGTTCTGCCAGCTTTTGTTCAGCCAGTGCGGGATTTGCACGTTATCGCCCAACACTTCTTTCACCTGAGCGCTGCGCACTTTCCTTTTCTGGGCGTAAAAATCCTCAACATCCATATGATGGTCAGTACCCAGCCACGCCACATAGGGCCTCGGCTCACGGACTTCCCCCTTGATGTAATCTTTCGCATACTGCCCGACCAGCAGAGAGGCGATGATAATCAGGCCCAGTCCGATGGCGGGTTTAAGCCGAAAACGTAGACACCACAAAAACCAACCACAAAGGATCACTGTGGTGATGATTCCCCACGGCTGACTCACGGTTTCAGTGACCCAGTACAACGGGCGCAACACGGCCGGATTTCCTCCCGGCACCCAGAGCCAGCCGCTTATCCATACCGCTGCGGGCATCAGCATTAAAATTACAGCCCCGAGAGCGGTGCGTTTGGCGATATCAAACATAGTTGTCCTTTCCGTCAGTCGTAAAAAAGAATTGGAGTGTAGCAACGTTGTCACTGCATCACATTCTCAACGCTTAGATTGTTGAGGATGCAGTTATAATTCATATCTTATTAACTAATCGTTCAAATATTCCCGCTAAAATGAACAGCAAACTGTGGCAAAATGGTGCCCTGTCATGATGGAAAGGCACCGATTCCCTATCCACAGGCCGCATCTGAACGTAGGATGCGCATCAACAAGTAAAATACTCACTGTGAATCAAGACTATTTGTGGTTTTTTTGGAGCGTAAAATGCAGCTGAAACGGGTGGCAGAAGCCAATCTGCCAACACCTTGGGGCGATTTCCTGATGGTGGGTTTTGAAGAATTGGCCACCGGGCACGACCACCTGGCGTTAGTTTTTGGTGACATCAGCGGTGAAACACCCGTTCTTGCACGAGTTCACTCTGAATGTCTGACCGGTGATGCTTTATTCAGCCTGCGCTGTGACTGTGGTTTTCAGCTCGAAGCAGCACTGAATCACATTGCTGAGGAAGGCCGCGGTATCCTGATGTATCATCGTCAGGAAGGCCGTAACATCGGCTTGCTCAATAAAATCCGTGCTTATGCGCTGCAGGACAAAGGCTACGACACCGTTGAAGCCAACCACCAGCTCGGGTTTGCCGCTGACGAGCGTGACTTCACGCTGTGTGCGGACATGTTCAAACTGCTCGGCGTGGATTCCGTTCGTCTGCTGACCAACAATCCGAAGAAAGTCGAAATCCTGACTGAAGCCGGGATCCATATTACCGAACGCGTCCCGTTGATCGTGGGCCGTAATCCGGAAAACGAGCGCTACCTGTCGACCAAAGCAGCCAAAATGGGTCACCTGCTCGATAAGTAACGGCTATATAGTCCGATGAAAATATTAAGGGCACCTTAAGAAGGTGCCCTTTTTTATGGCAGAAGGTCAGGTATTACAGCATTTTGCGGATCACATAATGCAGAATGCCGCCGTTCTGGAAGTACGTCAGCTCATTGCCGGTATCAATACGACAGCGGGCATTGACCGTTTCTTTATGCCCGTCGGCATAAACGATATGCACCGCGACGTCCTGCCCCGGCGTCAGGGTTTGTAATCCGCTGACACTAATCTGCTCGTCGCCGGTCAGTTTCAGCGTTTTACGGGTCACACCCTGCGGGAATTCGAGCGGTAGAATCCCCATCCCGATCAGATTCGAACGGTGAATACGTTCGAAAGATTCGGCGATAACGACGCGCACGCCAAGAAGACGCGGTCCCTTTGCTGCCCAGTCACGGCTTGAACCCGAACCGTATTCTTTACCCGCAATCACCGCCGTCGGCACACTTTCATGCTGATAACGCATCGCGGCGTCGTAAATCGCCAGCTGATCCTGCGAAGGAATATGACGGGTATAACCGCCCTCCACACCCGGCACCATTTCGTTTTTGATACGGATATTGGCGAACGTCCCGCGCATCATGACTTCATGGTTACCACGGCGTGAACCATAAGAGTTAAAGGCTTTTGGTTCGACACCATGCTGTTTGAGATACAACCCCGCCGGGCTTTCCGCCTTAATATTACCGGCTGGCGAGATGTGGTCGGTGGTTACGGAGTCCGCCAGAATCGCCAGAATACGGGCATCCTTAATGTCTTCGAGCGCATCCGGTTCGGCTTTCATATCACTGAAGAACGGCGGATGGCGGATGTAAGTGGAATCTTCCTGCCAGGTGTAGGTCGGCGTACCGTCAACCTGAATCGCCTGCCAGCTGGCATCACCGTTGAAGACTTCAGCATATTCTTTGTGGAACATTTCCGTCGTCACCTGTCCGACCGCATTGGCAATGTCATTAGCAGAAGGCCAGATATCTTTCAGATACACCGGCTTGCCGTCTTTGTCCTCGCCGAGCGCATCGGTCGTCAGATCGACATTCATATTCCCCGCCAGCGCGTAGGCCACTACCAGCGGCGGTGAAGCCAGCCAGTTGGTTTTAATCAGCGGATGAATACGTCCTTCGAAGTTACGGTTACCGGAAAGCACCGCACCGACGGTCAGATCACCGGCTTTAATAGCCGATTCAATCGGTTCCGGCAACGGCCCCGAGTTACCGATACAGGTTGTACAGCCGTAACCCACCAGATTAAATCCGAGTTGTTCCAGATACGGCATCAGACCGGCGGCATTAAGATAATCGGTCACCACTTTAGAACCCGGCGCCAGCGAGGTTTTCACCCACGGCTTACTGGTGAGACCTTTTTCAGCAGCATTCTTGGCCAGCAAACCGGCCGCCATCAGCACGCTCGGGTTCGAGGTGTTGGTACACGAGGTGATGGCGGCAATCACCACCGCGCCGGTGGTCAGGGCATAATGCTGCCCGTCCAGCGTGAACGTCTCTTTATCGCTGCGCCCCGCTTTGCTGTTGCCCAGCTCCAGTTCCGTCGCCGCTTTAAACGCTTTGGGAACGTTCGGCAGTGCCACGCGATCCTGCGGTCGTTTCGGCCCGGCCAGACTCGGCTCGACTTCACCCATATCCAGCGCCAGCGTATTGGTAAACACCGGCTCATCACCAGCATTACGCCACAAGCCCTGAACCTGAGAATAGGCCTTCACCAGTTCGATTTGCTCGTCGCTGCGGCCACTGAGTTTCATATAACTCAGGGTGACGTCATCCACCGGGAAGAATCCGCAGGTGGCACCGAATTCCGGCGACATATTGGCAATGGTGGCGCGGTCGGCCAGTGGTAAGTCAGCCAGTCCGTCACCGTAGAATTCGACAAACTTGCCCACCACGCCGTGTTTGCGCAGCATCTGCGTGACCGTTAACACCAGGTCAGTCGCGGTGATGCCTTCGCGTAATTTACCGGTGAGTTTGAACCCGACAACATCCGGGATCAGCATGGAAACCGGTTGTCCGAGCATGGCCGCTTCGGCTTCGATACCGCCGCAGCCCCAGCCTAAAATACCCAACCCGTTGATCATGGTGGTGTGCGAATCGGTGCCGACCAGTGTGTCGGGATAGGCGACCGTTTTGCCATCCTGTTCTTCATACCAGACGGTTTGCCCGAGGTACTCAAGGTTGACCTGATGACAGATACCAGTGCCGGGCGGAACCACGCGGAAACGGTTGAAGGCTTTTTGTCCCCAGCGCAGGAACTGGTAGCGCTCGTTATTACGCTCCATTTCGAGGCGGACGTTTTCATCAAAGGCCTGATCATCACCAAATTCATCGACCGTGACGGAGTGGTCGATAACCAGATCTACAGGCGATAACGGATTTACCTGTTCGACGTTACCGCCAAGCCGTTTGACCGCCTGACGCATTGCCGCCAGATCGACCACGGCGGGTACACCGGTGAAGTCCTGCATCAGAACGCGCGCCGGGCGGTAAGCAATTTCTCTGTCCGCATGGCCGGTTTTCTGCCAGCTGACCAGTTCCTGTAAATCACTTTCCGTGACTGTGTCGCCATCGACATGGCGCAGCAGATTTTCGAGTAACACTTTGAGGGATTTAGGCAGGCGCTGGATATCACCCAGCGTTTTGGCTGCGAGTGGCAGGCTGTAGTAGTGGAACTCCTTGTTCTGGACCGCCAGCTTATCCAGACTGTTCTTGCGAATAGACGACATAGCTTCTCCTTTAGCGCTCAGCGTGGCCTTAAGGAATAACCCGCTGGCTTATAAGTGCATAGTTAAAGATAACACAAATAATTGTTAACATTCCGATAACAGCTCAAAGTGTTCAACAGACAAAAAAATCCCGCAGCATCATCAGAGGCGGTGGGACTGGCGGTCAGCAAAGAAAATGTTGCGGTTTATTTCACCGGCAATTTGATGTCTTTAAACATCTCTTCAATATCTTCGTTAGATCGCAAGGAAATGGCGGAATCCACTACATCACGCGTCAGATGCGGCGCAAAGCGCTGGATAAAATCGTACATGTAACTGCGCAGGAACGTACTGCGGCGGAAACCGATTTTAGTGGTGCTGTAGGTGAAGATATCGCGCGCATCGACAGTGACCAGGTCCGGATCTTGCACCGGATCTACCGCCATACTGGCGATCACCCCGACGCCGAGCCCCAGACGTACATAAGTTTTGATCACGTCGGCATCGGTGGCAGTGAAAACAATGCGTGGCGTCAGACCGGCACGGTTAAACGCGGTATCCAGTTCGGAGCGGCCGGTAAAGCCGAAGGTATACGTGACGATAGGATAAGCGGCCAGTTCTTCGATGGTGACTTTCTCTTTGCCCGCCAGCGGATGATCCGGCTGAACCACGACCGCACGGTTCCAGTGGTAACAAGGCAACATCACCAGGTCATCGTAAAGATGCAGGGCTTCGGTGGCGATAGCGAAATCCGCATTCCCTTTGGAAACGGCTTCAGCAATCTGAGTCGGAGAACCCTGATGCATATGCAGCGAAACGCGCGGGTAACGCTCGATAAAGCCTTTAATCACATTCGGCAGGGCATAACGTGCCTGCGTGTGCGTGGTCGCCACATACAACGACCCTTTGTCCGGATAGGTGTGCTCGCCAGCCACGGCTTTGATGGCATCCACTTTAGACAAGACTTCACGGGCAATACGGATAATTTCCTGCCCGGCGGGAGTCACCTGCGTGAGATGTTTGCCACTGCGCGAAAAAATCTGGATCCCCAGTTCATCTTCCAGCATGCGAACCTGTTTACTGATACCCGGC
This sequence comes from Rahnella sp. JUb53, assembly GCF_004346065.1. NCBI lineage: Bacteria > Pseudomonadati > Pseudomonadota > Gammaproteobacteria > Enterobacterales > Yersiniaceae > Rahnella > Rahnella sp. JUb53. The sequence continues at coordinate 71,098 of NZ_SLYT01000006.1, read as the reverse complement.
TGCGACGTGTACAGGCCTTCTGCCGTCGAACTGACGTTCAGATTGTGATTAACAACCTCTACGATGTAGCGCAGTTGCTGCAATTTCATATCTCATACCACCCTGGTTTCAAACCCTGTCGCCATCCCTGTTCATCCGTTGGCTGAACAGTCTGGAAATGATTTTTTTATCGACTACCGGAAGTCTGTGAACGCACCGTTTTTTATGCCCCAGACGCATTAACTTATTACTTAAGTGCATAAGAATAAATTTTATATAACAATTATATCAATTATTAACGTCATGTATACCCGAAGAACATAACGATAACCGCGGTCTGTCGCAGACTGATAATAAAAATACGCAGAACTCAGCGATGATAGATCTTAATGCAATAAAAAAACCAGCCCGGAGGACTGGTTTTTTACAACTGCGCAACAGGATGCAGTCATTCGGTTATCGCCTAAATAATTCAAGTTGCAGCAAGGCGGCAAACTCTGGCATCCCCTGGAGCAGGGCTAACCCTGTGACCGGGGTGACTGAGCGCAGCCAACGCATCGGCACGTTGAAGTATGACGGCGATAATTATTTTTTGCCTTCGACCCATTTACCATCAACAAAGAACGCCGTCCAGCCAGTGGCTTTACCGTCTTTCTCAGAGGATACGTACTGCTGCTTAGTCTTGCGGCTGAAACGTACCATCGACTTATTGCCTTCCGGGTCAGCGACTGGCGCATCGGCCAGATAGCTCAGTTTTTCCGGCAGACGATCTTTAAAGCGTTTCAGTTCTTCCACCAGCGGCGCACGGGTTTCGCGCGATTTTGGGAAAGTATTGGCCGCCAGGAAGACCCCTGCCGCACCATCACGCAGAACGAAATAGGCGTCTGATTTCTCACACGGCAATTCTGGCAATGGAACCGGATCTTCTTTCGGCGGCGCAACGTCACCGTTACGTAAGATCTTACGGGTGTTTTTACACTCGTCGTTGGTACAGCCCATGTACTTACCGAAACGCCCCATTTTCAGGTGCATCTCAGAACCACATTTCTCGCACTCAACGATCGGGCCGTCATAGCCCTTGATGCGGAACTCGCCCTGCTCGATTTCGTAGCCATCACATTCCGGGTTATTACCGCAGACATGCAATTTACGCTGATTATCGATGAGATAGCTGTCCATTGCCGTGCCGCATTTGCCGCAACGGCGTTTCGCACGCAGCGCATTGGCTTCGGCTTCGTCGCCTTCCAGAATGTTGAGCACTTCGGCATCAGCAATCAGGTTGATGGTGGTTTTGCAGCGCTCTTTCGGCGGCAACGCATAACCGGAACAACCCAGGAAGACGCCGGTGCTGGCGGTGCGGATCCCCATCGGACGGCCACAGGTCGGGCATTCGATGCTGGTCAGTACCATCTGATTCGGGCGCATACCGCCTTCTTCAGGATCTTTCTCGGCGGTTTCTAACTGCTGGCTGAATTCACTGAAGAATTCATCAAGAACCGCTTTCCATTCCGCCTTGTTATTAGCGACCTGATCCAGCCCGTCTTCCATGCGCGCAGTGAAATCGTAGTTCATCAGTTCGCGGAAGTTTTCTTCCAGACGATCGGTGACGATTTCGCCCATTTTCTCGGCATAGAAACGACGGTTTTCAACGTGTACGTAACCGCGATCCTGAATGGTCGAAATGATCGACGCATAAGTAGACGGACGGCCAATGCCACGTTTTTCCAGCTCTTTAACCAGTGATGCTTCGCTGAAACGCGCAGGCGGCTTGGTGAAGTGCTGAGTTGGCAGCAGTTGTTGCAGCTCCAGTTCAGTGCCCACCTCAATCGCCGGTAAGGTTCTGTCTTCGTCGCCTTTACGCAACGCAGGCATCACTTTGGTCCAGCCATCAAAACGCAGCGTACGGCCTTTGGCTCGCAGGGAATAATCACCGGCTTTAACCGTCAGCGTGGTGGAATCGTACTGAGCTGGTGTCATCTGACACGCCACAAACTGGCGCCAGATCAGCTGATACAGGCGCTGTGCATCCGCTTCCATATCTTTCAGCTGTTCGGAAACAACGGCCACATCAGAAGGACGAATCGCTTCGTGCGCTTCCTGAGAGTTCTCTTTGTTGCTGTACTGCAGCGGGGCTTTCGGCAGGTATTTATCGCCGAAATTCTCGCCAATATAGCCGCGTACCATTTCCACCGCGTCCTGGCTCAGGTTGGTGGAGTCAGTACGCATATAGGTAATGTGACCGGCTTCGTACAGACGCTGGGCCATCATCATGGTTTTCTTCACACCGAAGCTCAGACGCGTACTGGCAGCCTGTTGCAACGTAGAAGTAATGAACGGCGCACCCGGTTTGCTGCTGGTCGGTTTGTCTTCACGATCAACCACGGTGTAGCGCGCTTTCTCAAGCAGCGAAACGGCTGCGTGAGTCTGTTCTTTATTCACCGGCTTGAACGGTTTTTCCAGGTGATGCGTAACTTCCATTTGCAGGGCGGTTTCTTTCTTCGCCAGCAAATCTGCATGCAATTCCCAGTATTCTTCCGGCACGAACGCTTTGATTTCTTTCTCGCGTTCCACGACCAGACGCACTGCCACGGACTGAACACGGCCAGCAGATAAACCACGGGCAATTTTCTTCCACAGCAGCGGGGACACCATGTAACCCACCACGCGGTCCATAAAGCGACGCGCCTGCTGAGCATTAACACGATCAATATTCAGTTCGCCGGGTTCTTTGAAGGCATTCTGAATCGCGTTTTTGGTAATTTCGTTAAATACCACGCGGCTGAAACGTTTGTCATCACCGCCAATCACTTCCCGCAAATGCCAGGCAATCGCCTCTCCTTCGCGGTCAAGGTCGGTTGCGAGATAGATATGGTCAGCTTTTTCCGCTAACGCTTTTAACTCAGCAACAACCTTTTCTTTACCGGGAAGTATTTCGTATTGAGCAGTCCAGCCATGAAACGGATCGACGCCCATGCGATTAACCAGCGCAGTTTTCTCATCCTTTTTTACTTTTTTCTTTGTTTTTTCTTCGGTTGAGACGGCGGTTTTTTTAGCAGCGGATCCACTGGTCGGTAAATCACGGATATGACCAACGCTGGACTTAACCACGTAGTCATTTCCTAAATATTTATTAATCGTTTTGGCTTTTGCCGGGGACTCAACTATTACGAGAGCTTTGCCCATAATTACCTTTACCTGAATGATTCTTCATCAACTGAAGAAGATTTTGTCTAGTTATGCCGCGGCACAATATCACGTCTTTTTTTATATTGCGGCAGTGAGTCAGAACGTCAACTCATTTCTTTAAAAGAAGGAGCGAACTGACTTCCAGAGGTTCAAAACACTGATTCTGCAAGGGATTAACCAGACAGGGCTCAGCAGAATGCGCCCATTTTTATGTCAAATAATGACCAAGCGTAAACAAAACATTCCACCTGAAGCCACAAAATCCCACACTCTACCTGATTAAAATCGTCACGCAAACTAATTAACACGTAAACGCTCTTTTCGCCAATCCGTGCAAACTCTTGACTGTTTAGTACAAATAACAATCAACCGTTCAGGTGGATTACCCACAGCAGATTTGCGGTTTTCTCCGTCGCGGGATTACAATAACGTCAGCAATTATAGTGGGGAGTAAATATCATGCACGAAAATACATCGGCAATTAGCCGCGAAGCTTTACTGGTCGAGGCGAATAAGGTTATCCGTGAGCACGAAGATTACATGCACGGAATGCTGGCGACAGACGTTGAGCAGAAAGGCAATGTGCTGGTTTTCCGCGGGGAGTTTTTCATGGATGACGACGGTTTACCGACCAGAAAAACCACGGCGGTATTTAATATGTTTAAACATCTGGCGCATCTTTTTTCAGAAAAATACCATCTCGTCGATTAAGCGTAAAAAAGACTAATAAAGGTAAGCGTTACCGATTATCTCTTGCAGTAAATCGGGACAATAAAAAAGGGACAATAATGTCCCTTTTTGCTTTTAATGCTCAGCAACAACCATTAACGTTCTGCCCGTTCAGGCGTTACAGTAACGGCTTCTGACTGCGCTGCAACCAGCGCAGAAACAGGCGATCGGCGCTTTCTGCCGCACTGCCGGTAAACCGGTCCATCATGCGTTTACGGCGGCTGTAACGCACCGCGATCACTTCATGATTTTTCATTTCAGCAATCAGTAAATCATCACTGGTACCGATCGCGTCAATCAGACCATTTTCTCGTGCCTGCGTACCGAACCAGTGTTCGCCGGTCGCTACCGCATTAATGTCCAGTGAAGGACGGTTCTGATGCACGAATTCCTTGAACAGCACATGCGTTTCGTTCAGGTCTTCACGGAATTTCTCGCGCCCTTCCTCGGTGTTTTCACCCAGCAACGTCAGCGTCCGTTTGAACTCACCCGCCGTATGCAACTCAATATCAATGTCGTTCTTTTTCAGCAAACGGTTGAAGTTAGGGATTTGCGCCACAACACCGATGGAACCGATGATGGCAAACGGCGCGGCAACGATTCTGTCCGCCACGCACGCCATCATATAACCGCCGCTGGCCGCCACTTTATCCACGGCAACGGTCAGGCGGATCCCGCTCTGACGCAGGCGAACCAGCTGAGAGGCCGCAAGGCCATAACCGTGTACCACACCGCCAGGACTTTCGAGGCGCAACAGCACTTCGTCTTCCGGTGTCGCCACCGCCAGAACCGCCGAAATTTCTTCACGCAGCGACGTGACTTCGTGGGCATCCATACTGCCTTTAAAATCGAGCACATACAGGCACGGTTTGCTTTTCGAGCCACCGGTTTTTGCCTGCAGTTTTTTCTGTTTGGCTTCCGCTTTGTCTTTTTTCTTCAGTTCCTTGCTGCGAATTTTCAGCTCGGCAGGATTCATACGCGCACTGCGCATTTCACGTTGCATTTCGCGGTACTGTTCGCCTAAGTCGATCAGCTGTAACTCACCTTTGCTGTGAGATTTACGGTGACGAAGGCCAATCACCAGAATGATCAGTGCGCCGATGGCGATCACTACGGTCACAACTTTGGCCAAAAACAGCCCATAAAGAGAAAGTAAATCCACAAAACCGCCTTATCTATGTGGTCATAAAACCGTGGTCAGAAAGATGTTGAACATTCTAGACAATCGTCGCTGCGGCGTCTTGTTTGAATATGACATTGTCAATCGTACGTAAAACTGAGTGCGTCAGTGTTCCAATTTTGTTACAAAAGAACTGTCCGTTTTTAGGTTAATCATTGAAACTCATGCCCATTTGAGGCATACAAGCGGTGATCACTGCCAAAACACCCCAAATTTTCGCCAAATGTCGGATCCCGGTTGAGCGCAATTTCTCCCGTTCCCGGCATTTTTGATATTAAGTGCGCCAGATGTGATGACGGCCATTTGCCGCCACATCGCACCCTGTTTAAGAGGACTGACTGTGCATTACCATCCTAAATCTGATTTGCTCAATAACCGCATTATTCTCATTACCGGCGCTGGCGACGGCATTGGTCGCGAAGCCGCCCTGACCTACGCCCGCTTCGGCGCGCAGCTGATTTTGCTGGGTCGCACTGAGAGCAAACTGGCCAGCGTGCAGCAGGAAATTGCGGCAAGAAACCTGCGCCCGGCTTTTATTTATGCACTGGATTTACTGACCGCCAGCCAGCAGGATTGCCAGCGCGTTGCCGATCAAATCGCGCAATGGGTACCGCATCTCGACGGCGTTTTGCACAATGCAGGCCTGCTGACTGAGATTACGCCGATGGCCGAAATTCAGTTGCAGGACTGGATGAACGTGATGCAGGTTAACGTGAATGCAACCTTTATGCTGACGCAGGCGTTACTGCCGCTGATGCTGAAATCCGCCAGTTCTTCGCTGGTCTTCACCACCTCCAGCGTGGGACGCGAAGGTCGCAGCGGCTGGGGTGCCTACGCCGTGTCCAAATTCGCTACCGAAGGCATGATGCAGGTGCTGGCTGAAGAACATAAGCATACCGGTTTGCGCGTCAACTGCATCAATCCGGGCGGTACGCGCACCAGCATGCGTGCCTCGGCGTTCCCCGATGAAAACAAAGATAAACTCAAAACACCGGCCGACATCATGCCGTTGTATCTTTACCTGATGGGCGATGACAGCCGCCGTAAAACCGGTATCAGTTTTGATGCCCAGCCGGGGCGTAAAGCCGGTCCGGCAGAATAATCACGGAGCCACTGATGACCGAAGATCGCCACAAGCAGCGCCAGCAAAAACTGAAAGAACAGGTTGACGCACGTATTGATGCTGCCAAAGAACAGCGCGGCATTTTGATTGTTTTTACCGGCAACGGTAAGGGCAAAACCACCGCGGCCTTTGGTACCGTCACCCGCGCGGTCGGGCATGGTATGCGTGCGGCAGTGATCCAGTTTATCAAGGGTGAATGGCCGAACGGCGAGAAGAACCTGCTCGAGCCGCACGGCGTAGAATTTCAGGTGATGGCGACCGGTTTTACCTGGGAGACGCAGAATAAAGAGACCGATACCGAAGCCTGTCAGGCTGTCTGGCAGCACGGCAAACGCATGCTGGCCGATGCCGCGTTGGATCTGGTGGTGCTCGATGAACTGACCTACATGGTCAGTTTCGGCTATCTGGATTTACAGGATGTGGTGGATGCCCTGAATGCCCGTCCGGCGCACCAGACGGTGATTATTACCGGACGTGGCTGTCATCGTGACCTGCTGGAAATGGCCGATACCGTCAGCGAACTGCGACCGGTAAAACATGCCTTTGACGCCGGTATTATGGCGCAACAGGGCATCGACTGGTGACGCCCTGTTTCACCGGTTAAAGCTCTATCTGACATTCTGCCAGCGTCGCCATTTCGTTATGAATCGCGCAGGCGGCATCAATCAGCGGTAACGCGAGCGCCGCGCCGCTGCCTTCGCCCAGCCGCAGGTTCAGATCAAAATACGGTGTCAGGCCCAGTGCTTCAAGCGCCAGCGTCGCGCCCTGCTCTGCCGAAAGATGTGAAGGAATGAGATAGGGTTTCAGCGCAGGCGCAATCTGGCATGCCGCCAGCGCGGATGCGTAAGAAAGAAAACCATCCAGCACCAGCGGAATACCGGCAGCTGCCGCTCCCATCATGGCACCCGCCATCGCCACCAGTTCAAAGCCCCCCACTTTCGCCATCACATCCATTGCATCTGACGGATCAGGCTGATTGACCGCAATGGCTTTTTCCACCACGCTGATTTTATGCGCCAGTCTGTCCGGTGGCAAATTAGCACCCAGTCCGACGGTTTGTGCAGGCTGAGCACCGGTCAGCACCGCGACCATCGCCGCTGCGGGCGTGGTGTTTGCCATACCGAGTTCGCCGACAGCCAGCAGCGATAAGCCGCTTTCAGCTTTAGCTATCACCCGTTCTGCACTCCAGATCAGCAATGACTCAGCCTGTTCGCGCGTCATCGCCGGGCCGGTGGCAATATTTCCCGTTCCCTGCGCCACTTTATGGTTGAGCGTACCAGGAATATCCGGCCCAATGATCCCGCAGTCAATCAGCGTAACCTGCGCACCGGCCGCTCTCGCCAGCACGGAAACCCCGGCTTTCCCCTGCACAATATTCACCGCCTGAATGGCAGTTACAACCTGCGGAGACGGCGTGACACCTTCCTGCCACACACCGTGATCGGCAGCCATCACCAGCACTTCTTTGCTCGGAAAATGCAACGGCTGATTGCCACGAATGGAGGCCAGCTGGATCGCCAGTTGTTCCAGGCGGCCAAGGCTGCCCAGCGGTTTAACCAGACTGTCGAGCCGTTGTGCCGCCTTCTGCGCGGCCTGTGTATCAGGTTCAGCAATCTGACGGAGGATATTTGCCAGCGAAGCCATCGGGTTGTCCTTATTATTTTAAAAAGTTAAATACCGCTGTCGTTAAAACGCTGGATCACACAAGCGCCATGACTGAGATCGATTTCACACAGGCAGCCCTGCTTAAACGGGAAGCGCCACATGTCGGAGGGTGCCAGTTTGAGCATCATCGCCAGCAACAGGCTGAGCGAACCCTGATGCGCTACGATCGCTAACCGGCTTACCTGTGGACGCAAATGCAGCTGCTGCAAAGCCTGACGGATACGCAGGGTGAAATCTGTAAAAGATTCGCCCTGCGGGACATCGGCCTTTTGCCAGTCCTGACACCAGGCCTGATAACCTTCAGCCTGCGAGGCTTCCAGCTCCTTGTGATGGCGCATTTCCCAGTCGCCAAACGCCATCTCTTGCAACAGAGGCTGAGTTTCCATCATCAGTTCGCGTCCGTGAGCAATTATCGCCGCCGTATCGCGGCTGCGGCGCATATCGGTGTGGATCAGCGCATCGAGTGGCACAGAAGCCAGCTGGCGGCCGACGTGCTGCGCCTGTCGCTCACCTTCAGCAGTCAGCGCAATGTCGCTGCTGCCGCAAAAAACGCCGCTTACGTTAGCCTGAGTTTGTCCGTGCCGTATCAGATACAGTTTCATTATTTTGTCCTTTATCTCAGTGCCATAGCAGGAAAAACAGGAAGACCAGTTCACTTAATTCGCACGCTGCCCCCAGGGTGTCACCGGTCTGACCGCCAATGCGGCTGGCAACAAAACGCCGGAAGCCGAAGACAAACAGCAGCGTCACCAGCAATGCAAACAGGGATGATAACCCGCCGATGAACAACACGAGCGCCGCCATCAGCAGCAATGTGACACCGAAGCGCCCTTCACTGATTTTACCGATAAATAAATTGCCCATTCCCGATTCGCGGGCATAAGCCTGACGGTACATCATCACCGCCATCATGCCCCGCCCGACAACCGGCGTGACGATAAGAAGCGCCAGCACCGGCAATCCGTCCGCACTCATCTGATAAATCAGCGCTGTCCGCAGTACAACGGCTACAATCAGCGCCAGCGCGCCATTAGTGCCGATGCGGCTGTCGCGCATGATTTCAAGGATCCGCTCGCGGCTGCGTACCGAAAACAAACCGTCGCAACTGTCAGCTAATCCGTCGAGATGCAGACCGCCGGTCAGCATAATGTGCGCGATGACAACGGCGATTGCCGCGACAAGCGCGCCGACATGCGGCATGACAGTCCACCATACCAGCGCGGTAAGTAAACCCATCACCAGTCCGACCAGCGGAAAACAGACAATCCCGCGGGAATACTCTTTCAGATCAACGCCGTCGCACCATCGTTCCTTCACCGGAATGCGGGTAAGAAACTGCAACATCGCCAGAAACTGCCGCCCAAAAGCCATAATAAATTCCCTTTTCTGAGTGGTTTTATTCCGATGTTTTTACCGGTAGCGGAATGCCGGAGACAATCAGGTAAACGTCGTCCGCTGCGGCGGCCAGTTGCTGATTTACCCGCCCGGCGATATCACGAAAACGCCGCGCCAGCAGGTTGTCCGGCACGATACCCATGCCCACTTCGTTGGTGACAATAATCACCTCGGATTCAGGATGTTGCGCAGCTTCCATCAGCTGTGCAACTTGCGCAAAAATGTGCTGTTCTATCGCGTCAAAATCCATCTCTTCCGGCGGTGTTTCACCGGCAATATCAAACAGAAGATTGGTGATAAGCGTCGTGATGCACTCGATAATAATGGTCGGAAACTGCGCCTGATGCGCACGCACAACATTACCCAGGTCACGATAGCTTTCAAAAGTATGCCAGTGAGCCGGACGTTGTTGCTGGTGATAACGGATGCGCTCCGCCATTTCGGCATCGGTCACGACCGAGGTGGCGATATACAGCACCTCGCCGCCACGTTTTTCAGCCACCTGCTCGGCAAAACGGCTTTTGCCGCTGCGGGCACCGCCGGTGATCAGCATCATAATCGGCTCCTTGCTTTCTGTTTGTTAATTCAACATTCGTCAGAAATGACGTTATGCCCTGAATTTTGAGCAAAAAAAACCGCAGTCACTGACTGCGGTTTATGAGCATAGACGCAAGTGCCTCGCTTGTCAGCGATTAACCCCGTTTTGCCGGTCCGGTTGCGCGACGTGCCGGTGCAACCTGAGTGTGGCGCTTAACAGCACGACGGATCTGGTTAGCTTTCACACGACGACGGTCACGTTCAACCGGCAGTTTGCTGACGGTTTCTTCGGTCATATCGACCAGTGTGCGCAGATAGTTGATGTCTGGCAGATCCAGCTCTTTATAGCCGCCACGAGGCAGGCCTTTAGGCAGGTTCAGGTCACCATAACGCACGCGGATCAGACGGCTGACCTGCACGCCAACGGCTTCCCACAGACGACGAACTTCGCGGTTACGCCCTTCTGTCAGGGTCACGTTGTACCACTGGTTCAGGCCTTCACCGCCCTGGAATTTGATCGAGCGGAATGCCGCAGGACCGTCTTCCAGCTGCACGCCACGGCTCAGTTGTTTGATTTTTTCATCATCAACCTGACCGAACACACGTACGGCATATTCGCGCTCAACTTCACGGCTCGGGTGCATCAGGCGGTTAGCCAGTTCACCGTCGGTGGTGAATAACAGCAGGCCGGAGGTGTTAACGTCCAGACGCCCTACCGCAATCCAGCGTGAACCGCGCATTTTTGGCAGACGGTCAAAGACGGTCGGACGGCCTTCCGGATCACTGCGCGTACACAACTCGCCTTCCGGCTTGTAGTACGCCAGCACGCGGCAGACAGTGTCCTGAGATTCCATCACTGACAGAACGTGGCCATCAAGACGAATTTTGGTGCCGCCGGTGACTTCCACGCGGTCGCCCAGCGTAGAAATTTTACCGTCAACGCTGACGCGGCCCGCCTGGATCATCGCTTCAACTTCACGACGTGAACCGTGGCCTGCACGCGCCAGGACTTTTTGCAGCTTTTCGCTTTGTCCTTCGGTGCTGTCCAGCGCGTTCTTCGGCTTCTGGTATTTCACTTCTTCTTCTTCGCCGTTTTCATCAAACAGCGCTTCAGCTTTAGGTTTGGTACCACGCGGTTTTAGCGGCGCGCGAGGTTTTTCACCACGGGCATTTTCCGGACGACCCGGTTTGCCTGTACGTGGTTTTTCAATACGGGAGTTCTCGGTGCGTGAATCGCCGCGGCCTGCGTCAGAACGTGGTTTGTCTGAACGCGGCTTGTCGCTGCGTGGTTTATCTGTACGTGGTTTGTCAGTACGTGGCTTTTCGCCGCGTTTTTCAGCCCGTGACGGTTCCGGACGGCTTTTAGCTGCGCCGGAATTTCTGCCACTTTTTGGCTTGTCACCAGATGGACGTGCCGGTTTGGCTTTATCGCTGGTGTGCTTCTGGGAATTATACTTCTCGCTCATTGAGCAGCCTCATTTGTCGCCTTCACAGGCGTCGGGGGGAGCCGGCAGCATGACGTGATTCGCCATCTGCCCGCCAAAATTCAGTTATTGCGTAGTGATACAATGACTTACAAAAAAGTCAGCCCGCCATTATACACATTTATCAGTAATTTGTATCCCGCTAAGGACGTTACGGGCTGATTATTTTTCAAACAAAATGCCACATATGACTCACGGGAAGATCAGCGGAAAGGTGCCGGATCGCCCGCGCCTTCACGGATCACTTCCGGTGACGCTTCAGTCAGGTCAATCACCGTGGTCGGTTGCTGACCGAGGGATCCGCCGTCAATGACCAGATCAACCAGCTTGCCTAAATTATCCTTGATGTCTTCCGGATCAGATTCCGCAAAGTCATTGCCCGGCAGCATCAGCGTGGTGGACATCAGCGGCTCACCCAGTGCATCGAGTAATGCGACAGCAATCGGGTTTGACGGCACGCGCAGACCAATGGTTTTACGCTTCTCACTCATCAGGCGACGCGGCACTTCTTTGGTCGCTTTCAAAATGAACGTGTAGTTACCCGGCGTGTTATTTTTGATCAGACGAAATGCCGAATTATCCACGTAAGCGTAAGTGGACAGCTCAGAGAGATCACGGCACATCAGAGTAAAGTTGTGGTTTCCGTCTAACTGACGGATGCGGCAAATGCGCTCCATCGCGTTCTTTTCTTCCAGACGACAACCCAGCGCATAGCCTGAGTCCGTCGGATAAACGATCACATTGCCCTTGCGCAGCAATTCAACCGCCTGATTAATCAGACGTGGCTGCGGATTTTCGGGGTGAATATAAAAATATTGACTCATTGTTCCCTCTTAATTCTTCTTCTGCGGTCGGGCTTCAGACCGGTTCAATTTCAGGCTGTTTCCCGGCGACCGGCCAGTGTTGCCATACCGGTTCAACGCCTGCGGGAAGCCAAAGTTTGCGCCCCAGCTCAATCCACGAACAAGGCTGATGGAAATCAGATCCCTGCGAGGCGAGCAAATTATAGTCACGGGCGTAAGCCGCCAGTTGCGCACGCTCATTGGGTGCCTGCTGACACTGCGCGACTTCCATGGCATCGCCGCCCTGTTCCGCAAAGAACGCGAGCAGGCGTTTCAGCCATTTTGTGGACAAGTCATAACGGCCCGGATGGGCGACCACGGCCTGCCCGCCAGACTGATGAATCGCATCAATCGCTTGTTCTATTGTACACCACTGTGGCGGAACGTAGCCGGTCTTGCCTTTGGCGAGGAATTTTTTGAACACCTGCGCGATATTGTCAGCCGCACCAAATTCCACCAGATAGCGGGCAAAATGCGCCCGGGTGACAGCACCGCCATCGGCCAGACGCAACGCGCCTTCCCATGCACCTTCGATACGCGCTTTCGCCAGACGACGGCCCATTTCCTGCGCACGTTGCTGACGCAAATCGGCCTGTACTTTCAGTAACGCGATCATCGCCGGATGCGAAGGGTCGATGCCCAGCCCGACGATGTGGATTTCATGGTTTTCCCACAATGTAGAAATTTCAACACCGTTCACCAGTTGCAACGGCAGCTGATTTTCAGCAATGGCCTGTGCCGCCCGCGCCAGCCCTTCGGTACTGTCGTGATCGGTGATCGCCAGAACGCCCACCCGCATTTCCACCGCACGCGAAACCAGGGCTTCCGGCGTTAAATAGCCGTCCGACGCCGTGGTATGGCTGTGAAGATCGTAAATCGTGAATGCAGTGCTGGTGGTCTGATCGTCTGCTGAAGATGAAGTGTTTACGGGTAAAGTCGTCGTCACGTGGGGAATTAACCTGTTTCGGAATGCAGCACCCATCATAACGCGTTAGGGCTTTTCACGTTAGGGATGATTTTCACCTGAACGTGATGCACTGCAACGGTGCGATAACACTTTTTGCACAAAACAGCCGCACTAAAGCGGGGAAGTGCATGAAAAAGAGGGTTGACTTTACATCGCTGAACTAGTTTACTAGTACGCAAGTTCACGGAACAGTTCAGAAATGAACAGCGTGACAAACCGATTCAGAAAGCTTACGTTTTAAAAACGTTAGCTTCATAAACAAACAAGAGTGTCTGATGATGAAAACTCACATGATGGCGGTTCTCAGCTGGTGGCGTACTTCCCTTTGGCGGGCGGAATAATCACGCATAGCTGTCATCAGACGCTGCAAGATTTCCGAAGCCCGCATAATGCGGGCTTTTTTGTGGCCGTCTATTTGAAATCTGTTTTACAGAAACGTTAAAAAATTTCAGGAAGCAAAATGATTATTCAGAAACCACGATTAGAATTGCTGACCGCAGAAGGAAGTTATCGCGGCGACCCGACGGCCATTTTCCACCAGCTTTGTGGCGCACGTCCGGCCACGCTGCTGCTTGAATCCTCAGAAGTGACCAGCAAAGAAAACCTGAAGAGCCTGTTGATTGTTGACAGCGCCCTGCGCATCACCGCGCTGGGTTCCCGGGTTTCCATTCAGGCACTGACCCCCAACGGCGCTTCTTTACTGTCACTGATTGACGCCGCATTACCGGCTGAAATCCGCAATGATGTTCGTCCGAACGGTCGCGAACTGAGCTTCCCCGTGATTGACCAGATGCAGGACGAAGATGCCCGTCTGCGTTCACGTTCCGTATTTGACGCACTGCGCAGCATTCTGACCTCAGTTGAAACGCCTGCTGATGAACGCGAGGCGATGTTCCTCGGCGGTCTGTTTGCTTATGACCTGGTCGCCGGTTTCGAAGATTTACCGCAACTGCCTTCTGACCAGCGCTGCCCGGATTTCTGTTTCTATCTGGCAGAAACCCTGCTGGTGCTTGACCATCAGAACCGCTCCTGCCGTTTGCAGGCCAGCTTGTTTACCCCTTCAGCTGAGGAGAAACAGCGCCTGCACGAGCGTCTGGAACAGTTGCAACATCAGCTGCAATTACCGGCGCACGCCATTCCGCATCAGAGCGTGCCGGAAATGCAACTGAGCGTGAACCAGAGTGACGAAGAGTTCGGTGCCGTTGTTGAGAAAATGAAAGTGGCGATCCGCGCCGGTGAAATTTTCCAGGTCGTGCCTTCCCGTCGTTTCTCACTGCCGTGCCCTGCTCCGCTGGCCGCTTATGAAACGCTGAAAAACAACAACCCGAGCCCGTACATGTTTTTCATGCAGGACAACGATTTCACGTTGTTCGGCGCATCGCCTGAGAGCGCGCTGAAATATGACGCGACGAATCGCCAGATCGAAATCTATCCGATTGCAGGCACACGCCCGCGCGGTCGCCGTGCTGACGGTTCACTGGATTTAGATCTCGACAGCCGTATCGAACTGGAAATGCGTACCGATCATAAAGAACTGGCCGAGCATCTGATGCTTGTGGATTTAGCGCGTAACGATCTGGCGCGTATCTGTGAGCCTGGCAGCCGTTACGTCGCCGACCTGACCAAAGTTGACCGTTATTCTTTCGTGATGCATCTGGTGTCCCGCGTGGTCGGCACACTGCGTCATGACCTCGACGTGCTGCATGCTTATCAGGCCGTCATGAATATGGGCACGCTGACCGGCGCACCGAAAGTTCGCGCCATGCAGTTGATTTCGGCCTCCGAGCAGACACGTCGTGGCAGTTACGGCGGCGCGGTTGGCTACTTCACCGCTCACGGTGATTTAGATACCTGCATCGTGATCCGCTCAGCCTATGTCGAAGACGGCATTGCCACCGTGCAGGCAGGCGGCGGCGTAGTGCTGGATTCCGTCCCGCAAGCTGAAGCCGACGAAACCCGTAATAAAGCCCGTGCAGTCCTGCGCGCCATCGCCACCGCCCACAATGCGAAAGAGGTATTTTAAGATGGCCGATATCTTACTCATCGATAATGTCGATTCCTTTACTTACAACCTCGTCGATCAGCTGCGTTCAAGTGGTCATAACGTGGTGATTTACCGCAATCAGATCCCGGCTGACGTGATTATTGAAAAACTCAGCCAGCTGGAAAAACCCGTGCTGGTGCTTTCTCCGGGTCCGGGTACGCCTTCCGAAGCGGGCTGCATGCCGGAACTGCTGAAACGTCTGCGCGGTCAGTTACCGATTATCGGTATCTGCCTGGGTCATCAGGCGATTGTCGAGACCTACGGCGGATTTGTAGGTCAGGCGGGTGAAATCCTGCATGGTAAAGCGTCTTCTGTTACGCATGACAACGAAGCGATGTTTGCCGGTATGAACAACCCGCTGCCGGTAGCACGTTATCACTCGCTGGTCGGCAGCCAGATCCCCGACGGTCTGACCGTTAACGCTCGTTTCGGCGATATGGTGATGGCAGTACGTCACGAAGAAGATCGCGTTTGCGGTTTCCAGTTCCATCCGGAATCCATCTTAACTTCACTGGGTGCCCGTCTGCTTGAGCAGACACTGGCCTGGGCTTTGGCGTAAGGAGAACTGTCATGAAAACGCAAACTATTCCCGGCATTCTCGAAAATCTGTTTCGCGCTCAGACAATGACGCAGGAAGAAAGCCAGCAGTTATTTACCGCCATCGTGAATGGCGAACTGGAACCGGCGCAGCTGGCCGGTGCATTAATCAGCATGAAAGTGCGTGGCGAACAACCGGCTGAAATCGCCGGTGCCGCCAAAGCGTTGCTGGCACACGCGGAACCGTTCCCGCGTCCTGATTATCAGTTCGCTGACATTGTCGGCACCGGCGGCGATGGCACCAACAGCATCAACATTTCTACCGCCAGCGCCTTTGTGGCGGCGGCGTGTGGCGCTCGTGTGGCGAAACACGGTAACCGCAGCGTGTCCAGCCGTTCGGGCTCGTCGGATTTACTGGCGGCGTTTGGTATCCGTCTGGATATGCCAGCGGAAGAATCCCGCGCCGCGCTGGATGACCTGAACGTGTGTTTCCTGTTCGCACCGCAATATCACACTGGTTTTCGCCATGCGATGCCGGTGCGCAAAGCACTGAAAACCCGCACGCTGTTTAACGTGCTGGGTCCGCTGATTAATCCGGCACGTCCGCCGCTGGCGCTGATTGGCGTGTACAGCCCGGAGCTGGTGCAGCCGATTGCCGAAACATTGCGTGCGCTGGGTTATGAGCGTGCGGCAGTGGTTCACGGCGGCGGAATGGATGAGGTTGCTATCCACGCAGCCACACAGGTTGCCGAGCTAAAAGACGGTAAAATCACCACTTATGAACTGACGCCGCAGGACTTCGGTCTGGATAATTATCCGATTGAATCCTTGCTGGGCGGCGAGCCGGAAGAAAACCGTGACATTCTGGCACGCTTATTACAAGGTAAAGGAGATCCGGCCCATGAAGCCGCGGTAGCCGTCAATGTGGCGATGTTACTGCGTCTGTTCGGTCAGGAAGACTTAAAGCAAAACGCACAACAGGCTTTGGCCGTCATGCGCAGCGGTGAACCTTACCAGCGCGTGCTGGCATTGGCAGCAAGAGGATAAGTGATGCAGCAGGAAACCGTGCTCCACAAAATTGTTCGCGACAAGGAAATTTGGGTCGCGGCACGTAAAGAACAACAACCGCTGGCCAGCTTTCAGAACGAAATAACTCAGAGCCAGCGCAGTTTCTACCATGCCCTGCAAGGTGCAAGAACGGCCTTTATTCTGGAGTGTAAACAAGCCTCTCCGTCTAAAGGGAGAATCCGTGAAAACTTCGATCCGGTAGAAATCGCCAGTGTTTATAAAGACCATGCCTCCGCCATTTCAGTATTAACCGATGAGAAATACTTCCAGGGCAGTTTTGATTTCCTGCCGCTGGTCAGCAAAACCGTCACACAACCGGTGCTGTGCAAAGATTTTATTATCGACCCGTATCAGATCCATCTGGCCCGCTTTTATCAGGCAGATGCGATTTTGCTGATGCTGTCAGTGCTGGATGATGACCAATACGTTCAGCTCGCCGCCGTCGCTCACAGCCTGAATATGGGCGTACTGACCGAAGCGAGTAATGAAGAAGAACTGGATCGCGCCGTTAAGCTGAAAGCGAAAGTGGTCGGTATCAATAACCGCGACCTGCGCGATTTGTCCATCGACCTGAACCGCACCCGTGAACTGGCACCGCGCGTTCCGCACGGCGTGACGGTCATCAGTGAATCCGGCATTAATACTTACGGGCAAATTCGTGAGCTCAGCCGCTTCGCCAATGGTTTCCTGATTGGCAGCGCGCTGATGTCAGAACAAGATTTGTCCGCTGCCGTGCGTCGTGTACTGCTCGGTGATAATAAAGTCTGCGGCCTGACCCGCGCTGCGGACGCCAAAGCGGCGTACGACGCCGGTGCCATTTATGGCGGACTGATTTTTGTCGGAACTTCACCGCGTTTCGTCACACAAACGCTGGCGAAAGAAGTGCAGAACGGCGCGCCGCTGAAATATGTCGGCGTA
Organism: Rahnella sp. JUb53; assembly: GCF_004346065.1. Taxonomy (NCBI): domain Bacteria; kingdom Pseudomonadati; phylum Pseudomonadota; class Gammaproteobacteria; order Enterobacterales; family Yersiniaceae; genus Rahnella; species Rahnella sp. JUb53. The sequence goes on along the minus strand of NZ_SLYT01000006.1, from coordinate 53,444 downwards.
TTCCGCGATGAAATCGTCAGTACAGTGGTACAAACCGCAGAGATTCTGAAACTGACCGCCGTGCAACTACACGGCGATGAGAGCCAGGCCTATATCGATGAACTGCGCGCAGCGCTGCCGGAAGCCGTGCAGATCTGGAAAGCGCTGAGCGTCAAAGAAACATTGCCCGCGCGCAACCTGAACCACGTGGATCGTTACGTGCTCGACAACGGCAAAGGCGGCACCGGTTATCGTTTCGACTGGAGTAAACTGGCCGGTCACGATCTGAGCAATACGTTACTCGCCGGTGGCCTGAGCGCAGATAACTGCGTCGAAGCTGCACAACTCGGTTGTGCAGGGCTGGATTTCAACTCCGGTGTTGAAAGCGAGCCGGGCATCAAAGATGCCGAAAAAATTACCGCCGTATTCCAGACATTGCGGGCGTACTAAGCCGCACGCAATGACGCAAAAATTGACAGACAGGACGGAATAACATGACTTTACTTAATCCCTACTTCGGCGAATTTGGCGGCCAGTATGTTCCGCAAATTCTGATGCCTGCGCTGGTCCAGCTGGAAGAAGCCTTTGTCAGCGCACAGCGCGACCCTGAGTTTCAGGCTGAATTTATTGATTTGCTGAAAAACTACGCAGGTCGCCCGACGGCGCTGACACTGTGCAAAAACCTCACCGCCGGTACTAAAACCAAGCTGTATCTTAAGCGTGAAGATTTGCTGCACGGCGGCGCGCATAAGACTAACCAGGTGTTGGGTCAGGCATTGCTGGCAAAACGCATGGGCAAAACAGAAATCATTGCTGAAACCGGTGCCGGTCAGCACGGTGTGGCATCGGCTCTGGCCTGCGCCCTGCTCGGTCTGAAATGCCGCATTTATATGGGCGCCAAAGACATTGAGCGTCAGTCGCCAAACGTGTTCCGTATGCGCCTGATGGGTGCGGAAGTGATCCCGGTACACAGCGGTTCATCCACGCTGAAAGATGCCTGTAATGAGGCACTGCGTGACTGGTCAGGCAGCTATGAAACAGCACACTACATGCTGGGCACCGCAGCAGGCCCGCATCCGTATCCGACTATCGTGCGCGAATTCCAGCGCATGATCGGCGAAGAAACCAAATCCCAGATGCAGGAACGCGAAGGCTGTCTGCCGGATGCGGTGATTGCCTGCGTCGGTGGCGGTTCCAATGCCATTGGCATGTTTGCAGATTTCATCGACGACACCAGCGTAAAACTGATTGGGGTTGAACCGGGTGGTCTGGGTATCGAAACCGGACAACACGGCGCGCCGCTTAAACACGGTCACGTCGGCATTTATTTCGGCATGAAAGCGCCAATGATGCAGACGTCTGAAGGTCAGATTGAAGAGTCCTACTCGATTTCAGCCGGTCTGGATTTCCCGTCTGTCGGCCCGCAACACGCCTTCCTCAACAGTATCGGCCGTGCAGAATATGTGTCGATTACCGATGATGAAGCGCTGGATGCCTTTAAAGAATTGTCCCGTCATGAAGGGATTATTCCTGCGCTGGAATCCTCACACGCGCTGGCTTATGCGTTGAAACTGATCAAGGAAACGCCAGAGAAAGAACAAATCCTGGTCGTGAATTTGTCAGGTCGCGGCGACAAAGACATTTTCACCGTACACGACATCCTGACTGCCCGGGGAGAAATTTAATGGAACGTTATCAGAAATTATTCAAGCGTCTGGAAAGCAAAAAAGAAGGTGCATTTGTTCCTTTCGTTACGCTGGGCGATCCGGGCGTTGAGCTTTCCCTGTCCATCATCGACACGCTGATTGAAGCCGGCGCGGATGCGCTGGAACTGGGGATCCCGTTCTCTGACCCGCTGGCTGACGGCCCGACGATTCAGAATGCTAACCTGCGCGCTTTCGCAGCGGGTGTGACACCGACGCAGTGTTTCAATATGCTCGCACGCATCCGTGAAAAGCACCCGGACATTCCGATTGGCCTGCTGATGTACGCCAATCTGGTGTTCCACAACGGTATCGAAACCTTCTATCAGCGTTGCGCTGAAGTGGGCGTCGATTCTGTGCTGGTGGCCGATGTGCCGTTTGAAGAATCCACGCCGTTCCGCGCCGCTGCATTGCGACACGGTATTGCGCCAATTTTCATCTGCCCGCCAAATGCGTCGGATGACTTGCTGCGTGAGATTTCTTCTCATGGTCGCGGCTACACCTATTTGCTGTCCCGCGCTGGCGTTACCGGTACGGAGAAGCGCGCGCTGACGCCGCTGAATCACATGGTTGATAAGTTGCGGGAATACAATGCCGCGCCACCATTGCAGGGCTTTGGTATTTCTGAACCTTCACAGGTGAAAGAAACGCTGGCCGCAGGCGCAGCCGGTGCGATTTCCGGTTCAGCGACAGTGCGTATCATCGAAAACAACCAGCATCAGCCTTCTGAAATGCTGGCTCAGCTTTCCCGCTTTGTCAGTGAAATGAAGGCCGCAACCCGCGCATAACCTTCTCTAAAACAGAACCTCAGTCATACAGTGACTAAGGTTCTGTTTCTTTTAATTTCTTACTTTTTTTTACCCCGCTTAATTTGTATTACCCATTTCAATAATCCAAACTAAAATTACTCTGCAGATCAATGATACTGTACGTGAGAGAGATATCATCTGCTCAGTTAAACGTTTGTTTCTTTTGGTTTTATAACAAATCATGGAGAGTTATTTTATGAAGCTATTCAAAACATTGTCCGCATTCTGCATGGCAGCCGTTGTGGTCATGGCCGTTGCCGCTTGTGCACCGACTAAAAAATCAGAAGGAACCGGTGGTTACATCGATGACACTGTTGTCACAACAAAAGTAAAATCAGCCCTGCTGGCCGATAAAACGATTAAATCCACTGAGATTAGCGTCGAGACCTTTAAAGGCCGCGTGCAGTTAAGTGGTTTTGTGACGTCAACAGCGGATGCAAACCGTGCGGTAGAAGTGACGCGTGGCGTTGCAGGTGTACGTTCGATTGAAAATGATATGCGGGTAAAATAAGCCCGCAAATGCGGTAAACTGAAAAGCGAAGAGGCGCCGAAGCGCCTCTTTTTTTTGTGTTTTTTTCTTTAAAATCAGAAACGATAGCCGACGCCAAACATAAAGACCCACGGATCGATCCGGGTGTTGATGTTTTGCTGCTCACCACCGGCTTTGAATTTAACTTCCGTATCAATATCCATCCACCACACAGACATGTTGATTAACCAGTTGTCGTCCAGGTTGTAATCCAGCCCCGCCTGCGTTGCCACGCCCCATGAATCTTTGACGCTTAAATCAGACAGCCCGGCATCACGCCCGGTCTGGTTGAAATCCGTGTCATAGAACGTGGTGTAGTTGATACCCACACCGAGGTAAGGACGCAATTTGTCCTGTCTGTCACCGAAGTAATACTGCGCCATCAATGAAGGCGGCAACTGCTTCACTTCTGCGATTGTCCCGGTACTTTGCAAACCGACTTTGTGCTGGAACGGCGTCGCGGCCAGCAACTCCATGCCGATATTGTCGGTGAACATGTAGCCCAGCGTTAAGCCCATCTGGGTATTGTTGTTAATATTAAATGACCCCAGACCCAGCACGTTATCCGAACCTTCTGTCGGACGTACCGTGGCGGTGCCTACGCGAAAAATCACATCCCCTGCCTGATGTGCGCTCGCGACTGCCGGAAATGCCGCTGCTGCGACTAATGCCCAATATGCTGCTTTCATTGTCCCTTCCCTTTGTGTGGATTATTTATCAACCGCGCGAATGATACCTACTCTTTGGTATGGTTTGATCAATGCGAGATCACATCTTTAAAACAAAAAGTAAGAAAATGCATCTTCCGCAAAGCGATCTAAATCTATAAAAACAAAGGAATTGATCTACATCAAAAATGAGGGGATTTTGTAGATTTGTTAACAGGTGTAATCCCAGTTGCTAAAAAAATAGCGTTGCGTAATTTGCATACACATGTTGGTTTTAAAATGGTGCCGTGGGCTGAATACGAATTTACTGGCGATTGTTCTCAGCCCCCTCAGTGAGGTTTACGCAGAGATTCATCAGGCAGACTGACAGGAAATCAGCGCAAAACTATCGGCGGAGTATATTTAAAGGGTACAATCGCCGCCTTATTGATTTTTGCTTTTTGCCAAGGAGCGTCCATGTCTATCACGGCCAGTACGTTGTACCGTGACAGTTATAATTTTATGCGTAATCAGATGAGTAGCGTTTTGGCGCTCTCGGTTCTGGCCGCATTGATTACCGTCATATTGAGCTGGGTTTTAAGTCCTTCCGCTGAGCAGATCGATGCTATCGGCCAACTGATGAGCAACATGACCGGCATGAGCGTCGGCGATATGATGGGTTATATCGAACAGCAAATTACTCCGGAGCAGCAAAGCGCTATTTTCCGCTATAGCCTGGCAGCACTGTTTTCCACCCTGGCCGGTAACGTTATTCTGGTCGGCGGCGTATTAACGCTCATTCAGCTGGTTTCTCAGGGCGTACGCGCCAGTGTCGTTCAGGTGATGACCGCTTCCCTGCCGGTTCTGCCGCGTCTGGCTATTTTGCTCTTCATTTACAGCGTGATGTTCCGTATCGGGCTGGCACTGCTGTTTGTTCCTGCTTTCCTGATTGCGATTGCATGGGCGTTATCCCCGGTTATCGCGTGCAAAGAGAACACGGGTGCCTTCAAAGCGATGCGCCTGAGTACACGTCTGGCCTTCTCAAATGTACGTCTTGTGGCACCGGCTGTGATGTTGTGGATTGTGGCACAAGTGGTTCTGATGCTGTTTGTCGGCGTTCTGAGCGCACTCAATCCGATGATTGGCGCCGTTATTCTCGGCGCAGTCAGCAATATCATCAGTGCATTTATGCTCATTTATCTGTTCCGTCTTTACATGAAATTACATGCATAATATAGACATACGTTTTTAAGGGGCGCTCCGGCGCCCTTTTCTTTTGTCCGTGAAATGATTCCGGTATAGTCATCCCATACATAAAACATGGAATGAAGTATGAAGCAGCTCCTCGATTTTCTTCCCCTGATTGTCTTTTTTGTGGTTTATAAGCTTTACGACATCTTTGTCGCATCAGGCGCGTTAATCGCTGCCACCGCGTTAGCGTTAGTGATCACCTGGGTTCTGTACCGTAAAATCGAGAAGATGACGTTAATCACCTTCGCGATGGTGGCGGTTTTCGGCACCCTGACTCTGGTTTTCCATAATGATGAATTCATTAAATGGAAAGTGACCGTGATTTACGTCCTGTTCTCCGGCGCATTGCTGATCAGTCAGCTGGTGCTGAAAAAGCCGTTAATCCAGCGTATGTTGGGTAAAGAGCTGACATTGCCGGATCACGTGTGGAATAAACTGAACATCAGCTGGGCGATCTTTTTCCTGCTGTGCGGCCTGGCGAACATCTATGTCGCCTTCTGGTTGCCACAGAATATTTGGGTCAACTTTAAGGTCTTTGGCCTGACAGCCCTGACGCTGGTATTTACGCTGTTAAGTGGTATCTATATTTACCGGCATATGCCGGATGATGAAAAAAAATAAGCATTTTTTTGCACAGGCCTTTCTTTGAAAGGCCTTAATCTTTTGACAGTGTGAAGCCCAATACATGAACGAAAAACATAGCTTACCCAATGGTGAAATGGTGTTGCGTACGCTGGCTATGCCCGCTGACACCAATGCAAACGGTGATATTTTTGGCGGCTGGCTGATGTCACAGATGGACATGGGCGGTGCGATCCAGGCGAAGGAAATCGCTAAAGGTCGCGTCGTGACGGTTCGCGTTGATGGCATGACATTCCTCAAGCCGGTCGCGGTCGGTGATGTGGTGTGCTGTTATGCCCGTTGTATCCGTACCGGCAACAGCTCGATTACCATCAATGTTGAAGTCTGGGTGAAGAAAGTCTCTTCTGAGCCTATCGGACAGCGTTACAGAGCCACTGAAGCGGTCTTTACCTATGTCGCCGTGGATGACGAAGGCAAATCACGTCAGTTGCCGGATGGACGCAGTAATTTCAGCGTTGATTCAGACGGTGTTTCTCAGGACTGAGTGATTTCCTGAAACGCTGAAAAACGAAAAGGTCGCCTCGAGGGGCGACCTTTTTTATTGTGCTGAACGTCAGAATCCGCAGCAGGTGTTACTCCACACTGCTGCCGCCTTTGATTTTGAACACCAGATTAACAATCAGGTTGCTCGCCGCTTTAGGCTCATAACGCCATTTGTTCATCGCCTGCTTCACTTCACGCTCAAACATGTTGCGTGGTTCGGCTGACAACACGCGGATATTCTGCACGCGACCGTCGCTGTCTACATCAAACTGCACACGTACACGACCTTCGATACGCAGGGCCAAAGCACGTGCCGGGTAACCAGGCTGCCCGCGTTGCAGCGGACGTGGCCCGCTGTCACTTTTTGCATTGGTTGACGCTGGCGGCTGACTGAACGGTTTGTTTACCGGCTGATTGCTGGTCACCGGCGCGGTTTGCACCGTTTGCGTGGGTTTTTCTACCGGACGTTCAACAGGCTTAACCTTCGGTTTCACCACGGGTTTTTTAACCGGCTTCGGTTTGGGTTTCGGTGGTTCAGGGATCACCACGGCTTCTGGCGGAGGTGGCGGCTCAGGCACCACTTCCGGCTCAGGCTCGGGTTCAGGTGGCGTCGGTTCAGCCTGAGGCGGCGGCGGAGGTGGCGCAAAGTCAGCGGGATTGACCATCGTCACGCTCATCACCTTTTGTTCCTGCGTCGGCAATTTGATCGACTCACCGACTGTCATATACAAAACGCCGGCGATAACAGCGACATGCAAACTGACAGCAAGCGCAACCGGAATCGTAACCTTGCGGATAAATCTAAACTTTTTTAGCGGCATAATGATTCATTTTCCCCGTGAAGCCGCAAGTTTAAATGTAAATAGCAATCATATTCAACACCGAGATGACAACTATTCTCAAATAACCTTTGCTTTGATCCTACGCAAAGCACTTTCCCCGGACTTCAGGTTTAGCTATGTTAATTCTGCAAAACGCTCTGGCAGCACCTGAATGCTGCAAATCGCTCTATAAAACCCAATTAAAGGTGACTCATGCTTTACGTTATTTATTCTGAAGATGTTTCGGATTCACTGGAGAAACGTGCCGCTGCCCGCCCTGCGCACATCGAACGCCTGAAAAAATTGCAGGAGCAAGGCCGCGTATTGATCGGCGGCCCGACTCCGGCCATCGACAGTGAAGATCCGGGCGCTGCCGGAATGACCGGCTCCGTACTGATTGTTGAATTTGAAACGCTCGATGACGCCAAAGTGTGGGCCGATGCAGACCCTTATGTCGCCGCTGGCGTCTATAAATCAGTCACCGTCAAACCGTTCAAACGCGTATTCTGATATTTCTCGGGCAGTCTTTGGGCTGCCCGTCGTTCCCTGTGCCCTGTCCTCTCTCCTGCTTTAATCAACTTTACTTTTGCTTACGCTAGTTGATTGTCTAACTCTCCGGATAGCCAATAATTTACCTGCGCAATTTTTATCAAAAGCGAATGGAGAACCGGATATGCAATGTCCTGTATGCAAAGAAAGCCAGCTGGTGATGTCTGAACGTCAGGGGATCGAGATCGACTATTGCCCGGACTGTCGCGGCGTCTGGTTAGATCGCGGTGAGCTGGATAAAATCATCGAGAAGTCCGCCGCGCTACAACAGGCGGCACAGGTACAAGCTCCTCAGGAGCAACGGCCTCAGCCTGTACGTTATGACGAGCGCGACCGCCGGGACGACACTCGCCATCATGGCAATTACGATAACCGGGGTCATTACTCGTCGCATAAGCCGTATAAAAAGAAGAGTTTTCTTTCTGAGTTGTTCGACTAATTTCTGCCCGCTAAAAACTCACGCGTCATGACTAATGCGTCATGGCGCGATTTCCCCGAATGTCGTCACATTGCTTTCATCGCTTCTGTGTTAGGATGCCTACCCCTGCCCACGAGGTACGTCCTATGTCATTCTTCGACGGATTGAAGTTTCTAACCAGTACGACCACGAAGGTCACATGCCCTGAATGTGGTTACGTTTCAGAACAGATGACTGCAAAAGTACGCAAAAACTCGACGCTGGTTTGCAAAAAATGTGGCGCGCTGTTTCAGCCTAAATCCCGCTAATCAGGAATTCCATTCGTAATTTACGGCATATAATGACAAACGCTGGTGCTGCTGATGGTGGATCTGGCGAATGCGGTAGATGTGACGATAGCGTCTTGACTGACCTTCCAGCCAGCGGCTTCTGCGGCGCTGAGTCTGGCGTAGCATACGCCACCGGCCAACTTCATTTTTACTGCGTTTCATTCACTTGTGTCCCGTGATGCCCGTCACTGCTTCTTTAACGGAAGAGTTTCTTTTACAGAAAGTGTCTTAAGCGGAAAAAACTGCGGAGGTCATTATAGGCCGATGACGTTGTGATCCAAGTCTTGTTTTTTCCTTCTTCCCCGTTATCGTCTAACCTTGATGTCAGAGCAGTGACATTTTTATTGAGCGGATACAGATTTAAGAGGTAGCTGATTGATTGCTGGGATAAAGTTAGTTAAAAGAATGCCCCTTTCACGTACACTCACGCCGATGGCTTGCGAACAGGATTTTTCGCCTTTATGACAACATTTTATACGGTAATCAGCGGACTTCTGGTTTTCGGTTACTGGTTACTGATTGCCGGCGTCACCCTGCGTATTCTGATGAAACGCCGGGCGGTTCCTTCCGCAATGGCATGGCTGCTGATCATCTACATCATTCCTCTGGTCGGCATCATTGCCTATCTTTCGTTTGGTGAATTGCATTTAGGCAAACGACGCGCAGAGCGTGCTAAAGCCATGTGGCCTTCCACGGCGCGCTGGCTGAATGATCTCAAAGACTGTAAACGTATTTTCGCGACAGAAAACAGTGAAATTGCGGCGTCTCTTTTCCAGCTTTGTGAACGCCGTCAGGGCATTGCGGGCGTCAAAGGCAACCAGCTGCAACTGCTGACCACCAGTGACGACGTGCTGAAAGCCATGATGCGCGATATTGAACTGGCCCGCAGCAACATCGAAATGGTGTTCTATATCTGGCAGCCTGGCGGTCTGGTGGATCAGGTCGCTGAGTCCCTGATGGCCGCATCACGCCGTGGTATTCATTGCCGTCTGATGCTCGACTCCGCAGGCAGCGTGGCCTTCTTCCGCAGCCCTTATCCCGCCATGATGCGCAACGCCGGTATCGAAGTGGTCGAAGCGTTACAGGTGAATTTATTCCGTGTATTCCTGCGCCGTATGGATTTGCGCCAGCACCGTAAAGTGGTGCTGATCGACAACTATGTCGCGTACACCGGCAGCATGAATATGGTCGATCCGCGTTTCTTCAAGCAGGATGCTGGCGTCGGTCAGTGGGTGGACCTGATGGCGCGTATGGAAGGCCCGGTCGCCACGACCATGGGCATTGTGTATTCCTGCGACTGGGAGATTGAGACCGGCAAACGCATTCTGCCACCGGAACCGGATCTGAATCAGATGCCGTTCGAGCAGGAAAGCGGTCATACCATTCAGGTAATCGCCTCCGGTCCGGGCTTCCCGGAAGATATGATCCACCAGGCGCTGCTGACCGCAACGTATTCCGCCCGCGAACAGCTGGTGATGACGACGCCTTATCTGGTACCAAGTGATGACCTGCTGCACGCCATTTGTACGGCAGCTCAGCGCGGAGTCGATGTCAGTATCATTCTGCCCATGAAGAACGATTCAATGATGGTCGACTGGGCCAGTAAAGCCTTCTTTGGCGAGTTGCTGGAAGCGGGTGTAAAGATTTATCAGTTCGAAGATGGCCTGCTGCATACCAAAAGTATTCTGGTCGACGGTCAGCTCAGTCTGGTTGGTACCGTGAATCTCGATATGCGGAGCCTGTGGCTGAATTTTGAAATAACGCTGGTCATTGATGACGCCGGATTCGGTGACGATCTGGGTCGTGTGCAGGAAGATTACATTGCCCGTTCGCATCTGCTGGATGTCGAAGCATGGCTTAAGCGGCCTTTCTGGCATCGCATCGTTGAACGTTTGTTCTACTTTTTCAGTCCGCTGCTGTAAAAGCCGCGTCAGGCATGATGTAATACGCTCAGTACCGGCTGGTTTCAGCCTGAACACACTTATTTGTAAACGAGAATGATATGGACCTGAATAATCGCCTGACCGAAGACGAAACGCTTGAACAAGCCTACGACATCTTTCTGGAACTGGCCGGAGATAATCTGGATCCAGCGGATATCCTGATCTTCAATCTGCAATTTGAAGAACGCGGCGGCGCTGAATTATATGATCCCGCAGAAGACTGGGTTGAGCATGTGGATTACGATCTGAATCCTGACTTCTTCGCGGAAGTGGTGATTGGTCTGGCTGACGCTGAAGATCAGCCGATTAATGATATCTTTGCCCGTGTCCTGTTGTGCCGTGAGAAAGATCATAAGCTCTGTCATATCCTCTGGAAGGAGTGATTTAGGAGAGGCGCTTAACAGAAAAGAAAAACCTGCCATTGGCAGGTTTTTTTATGCTTTCCGTCTGAGAGTATGTATCAGAGCGGATCGACTTTCAGGCAGGATACCGCATGGCGGAAGCTGCCTTCCAGCAACGGACGGGTGATCGCACATTCAGGCCCGGCAATCGGGCAGCGGGTACGGAATACGCAGCCTGATGGCGGATTGATCGGCGAAGGTAACTCCCCTTCCAGCAACTGAATGGTCTTGTTGCGCTCTTTATCCGGATCCGGCACGGGCACCGCAGACATCAGGGCACGGGTATACGGATGCTGAGGATTGTTGTACACCTCATCATAAGTTCCCAGTTCGACCGCATGTCCCAGATACATCACCAAGACACGGTCAGAAATGTGCTTCACCACTGCCAGATCGTGCGCGATGAAAATCAGCGACAAGCCCATTTCGCGCTGCAACTGTTGCAACAGGTTAACAACCTGCGCCTGAATAGAAACGTCCAGAGCAGAAACCGGTTCATCACAGATAATCAGTTTCGGTTCAAGGATCAGGGCGCGGGCAATACCGATACGCTGACACTGACCGCCGGAGAATTCGTGCGGGTAACGGTTAATCAGGTTAGGCAGCAGCCCGACCTTTAACATCATTGCCTTCACTTTCTCTTTGACCTCAGCACGAGGCATTTTCGGATTATAGGTTTTCAGCGGCTCGGCAATAATTTCGCCGATAGTCATACGCGGGTTCAAAGACGCCAGCGGATCCTGGAAAATCATCTGAATATCGCTGCGGGTCTGGCGCCACTCATTATCAGACATATTGAGCAGATCTTTGCCTAACCAGGCTACGCGGCCATCGGTCGCTTTTACCAAACCGATCAGCGCACGGGCGAAAGTCGACTTACCGCAACCGGATTCACCTACAACACCCAGAGTTTCACCTTCATACAGGCGCAGCGTGACACCATCAACCGCTTTCAGGGTTTTTGATGGCTGCCAGAACCACTGTTTGCCGTCTTTGATATCGAAATGGACTTTGAGATCCGCCACTTCAAGCAGGACCTTTTTCTCAGGTGCGTTTGTGTTCATTGCCGCGCTGTTCATTACTGTATTGTCAGTCATACCAGTTCCTCCAGCGGCTTATAGCAGGCACGCAGGCGACCATCACCGAAACGCTCAAGCGGCGGAGCCGAGGAGCAGATATCCATCGCATGCGGGCAGCGAGGCTGGAAAGGACAACCTTTTGGCAGGCGCAACAAGTTTGGCGGATTGCCGGGAATGGTGAGCATCGCCCCGCCCTCGGCATCCAGACGCGGAACCGCGTTCAGCAGGCCGATAGAATACGGATGACACGGATCGTAGAACACATCGCGCGCACGACCATATTCCATGGTACGGCCAGCATACATCACCAGCACTTTATCGCAGATACCGGCCACAACGCCCAGATCATGGGTAATCATGATGATGGCGGTGTTGAACTCGGCTTTCAGCTCATTAAGTAACGTCATGATCTGCGCCTGAACAGTAACGTCCAGTGCGGTCGTTGGTTCATCAGCAATCAGCAATTTTGGTCGGCACAATAAGGCCATCGCGATCATTACACGCTGGCGCATACCGCCGGAAAACTCATGCGGGAACATTTTCATACGCTTGCGGGCTTCCGGCATTTTCACCGCGTCCAGCATGCGTACAGATTCTTCAAACGCTTCACGACTGCTCATTTTTTTATGCAGGATCAGGACTTCCATCAGCTGCTCACCCACGCGCATGTACGGGTTGAGAGAGGTCATCGGATCCTGGAAAATCATAGATATTTGTTCTGCACGAAGCTTGTTGAGCTGTTGTTGCGGCAGGTTCAGAATTTCGCGGCCATTAAATTTCGCAGAACCGCCAATGCGGCCGTTGCTGGCCAGCAGTCCCATCAGGGCAAATGCAGTCTGTGATTTACCGGAGCCTGATTCGCCCACGATGCCCAGCGTTTCACCGGCACGTAAGTCAAAGTTCAGGTCATTTACCGCGGTCACGTCACCGTCAGGCGTCTCGAAAGTCACGCGCAGGTCTTGCACATCCAGCAGGATCGGAGGTGCTTTGCCGTCAACCGCAGCGGGCGATGCAAAAGTGGAATGTTCAATGGTGCTCATGGTTGCACTCCTTAACGATCTTTCGGGTCGAGGGCATCACGCAAGCCATCGCCGATAAAATTGAAACAAAACAGAGTTACAACCAGGAAGCCTGCCGGGAACAGCAGTAACCAAGGTGAAACTTCCATCGAGTTGGCGCCATCACTTAACAACGCGCCCCAACTGCTCAGCGGCTCCTGTGTCCCTAAGCCGAGGAAGCTCAGGAAGGATTCGAACAGGATCATGCTGGGTACCAGCAGCGATGCATACACCACTACGACACCCAGTACGTTCGGAACAATGTGACGCAACACGATATTGCGCGTATTCACACCGCTCACCAGCGCCGCTTCGATGAATTCTTTACGTTTCAGGCTAAGGGTCTGACCACGCACGATACGCGCCATGTCCAGCCAGGACACCATCCCGATCGCCACGAAGATCAGCAGGATGTTTTGTCCGAAGAAGGTCACCAACAGAATGACGAAGAACATGAACGGGAAGGAGTTGAGGATTTCCAGCAGACGCATCATCGCGGAGTCAATTTTACCGCCCAGATAACCGGACAATGACCCGTAAAGCGTACCGAGGATCACTGCAACCAGCGCTGCCGCCACGCCAACCATCAGGGAAATACGCCCGCCGATCGCCACGCGCACCAGCAAATCACGGCCTGAAGAATCTGTACCGAAGAAGTGATGGGAAGCCATATCAGGGGCAGCTGACATCATATTCCAGTCAGTATCATCGTAGGCAAACTGCGATAACATTGGCGCGAAAGTCACAAACAAGGCGATGAACGCGAGGACGATCAGGCTGGTCACCGCGGCGCGGTTGTGCATAAAGCGGCGTCGCGCATCCTGCCACAAACTGCGGCCTTCAACTTCCAGTTTCTCGCTGAAGTTTTCGACGACGTCGCTATTTTTCTTACTTAACATCATTGACGTACTCCGGCATTAATAACGGATTTTCGGGTCGATGACGGCATAAAGCACGTCGACGATCGCATTGAACAAAATAGTCAATGCGCCCACTAAAATGGTCAGGCTCAGAACCAGTGAATAGTCACGGTTTAATGCACCGTTAACAAACAGCTGGCCAATACCTGGCAATCCGAAAATGCTCTCGATGACCATCGAACCGGTGATGATACCCACGAAGGCCGGTCCCATGTAGGACAATACCGGCAGCAACGCGGGTTTCAGTGCGTGACGCAAAATGATGCGGCGCAGTGGCAAACCTTTGGCACGTGCTGTACGGATAAAGTTGGAATGCAGAATTTCGATCATTGAGCCACGGGTGATACGCGCGATACTGGCGATATACGCCAGAGACAGCGCCACCATTGGCAAGATCATATATTTTGCGCCACCACCGTTCCAGCCACCACCAGGCAGCCATTTCAGCGTAATCGCAAATATCAGCACCAGTAACGGCGCCACCACGAAACTGGGTATGACCACCCCGGTCATCGCTATGCCCATTACCGTGTAATCCCATTTGGTATTTTGGTTCAGGGCAGCAATAACGCCCGCACTCACACCAAACACAATCGCCATGATAAATGCCGCCAGACCGAGTTTCGCTGAAACCGGGAACGAGGCCGCGACGAGATCATTAACGGTATAGTCTTTATATTTGAACGACGGGCCGAAATCGCCTTTCGCCAGCTGTTCTAAATAGTGGAAGTACTGCTTATACATAGGGTCATTGAGGTGATATTTGGCCTCAATGTTTGCCATCACTTCTGGCGGGAGATTACGCTCACCCGTAAAAGGGCTGCCCGGTGCGAGACGCATCATAAAAAATGAAATGGTGATCAGAATGAATAGCGTCGGAATCGCTTCCAGACAGCGGCGTAAAATAAACTTTAACATTGCCCGTACCTGTTTCTAAGCCTGTCACTACAGCTTTATAGTTTTGGCTTGTTCACGGCGATCATCAAATGATCGTCGCCGTGGTGGCTCTTTGTTTTCATCCCGAAATCCGGAATAAAAACATTACCTTCATCAAAATAGGATGAGCAAGGCAGCTCGGGGATGCCTTGCTCTGATATCCGTGACTTAGTGTTTGATGATGTACAAGTCTTTCACGTAGACGTTGTCCTGCGGATCTTTACCGGTGTAACCGCCAACGTATGGTTTCACCAGACGCGCGTTCACGTAGTAATAAACAGGAACAATGGCAGAGTCTTTATCCAGCTGGGTTTCTGCTTTCTGATACAGCGCCGCACGCTCTTCATCAGTTTTCACTGTCAGAGTATCCGCGATGTCTTTATCAAACGCCGGGCTCTTATAGTGAGCGGTGTTGTTGCTGCTGTCAGACAGCATGGTGTTCAGGAAGGAAGAAGGTTCGTTGTAGTCAGAACACCAGCCAGCACGTGCCACATCGAAGTTGCCCTGATGACGGCTGTCCAGGAAGGTTTTCCATTCCTGGTTAACGAGTTTCACGTCAACACCCAGGTTTTTCTTCCAGATAGCGGCGGCAGCGATAGCCAGTTTCTTGTGCAGATCCGACGTGTTGTACAACAGATCGAAAGTCAGAGGTTTAGCAGAGGTGTAACCTGCTTCGGCCAGCAGTTTTTTAGCCTGCTCGTTACGTTGTTCCTGAGTCTCTTTGAACCAGGCTGGCGGAGTCAGTTTCGCACCATCGGTATAAGGAGGGGTGTAACCGTAAGCTGGCAGGTCGCCCTGTGCTTTCACTTTGTTCACGATGATATCGCGATCCAGGCCCAGTTTCAGTGCTTCACGAACGCGTGAATCAGTGAACGGCGCTTTCTGGTTGTTGATTTCGTAGTAATAAGTACACAGGTACGGGTCAACGTGAACTTCGGTTGGGATTTCTTTCTTCAGTTTCTGGAACAGTTCGATCGGCATGTTGTTGTAAGTCATGTCGATTTCGCCGCTGCGGTAGCGGTTAACGTCAGTTACTTCCGAAGAAATTGGCAGGTAAGTTACCTGGTTGATCACAGTTTTTGCGTTATCCCAGTAAGTCGGGCTACGTTCCAGGACAATACGTTCGTTGACGGTCCAGGCTTTCAGTTTGTATGCGCCGTTGCTCACGTAGTTTTCTGGCTGGGTCCATTTGTCGCCAAACTTCTCAACAACACTTTTGTTTACCGGCTTCATCGCGGTGTGAGACAGCATTTTTACGAAATAAGGAACAGGTTCGGTCAGGGTCACTTGCAGGGTATGGTCGTCGATGGCTTTCACACCCAGAGTATCAGGGCTTTTCTTACCACTGATGATGTCATCAATATTTTCGATATGACCGTATTGCAGGTAGCTTTCATAAGGAGATGCGGTTTTAGGATCTGCCAGACGCTGCCAGCTGTAAACGAAATCAGCGGCGGTCACAGGGTCACCGTTGGACCATTTAGCTTCAGGACGCAGGTGGAAGGTCCAGACTTTAAAATCTTTGTTTTCCCAGCTGGTTGCTACGCCAGGAATAACGCTGCCGTCTTTACTGTCGGTATTCACCAGGCCTTCGAGCAAATCACGGATAACGTTGGATTCTGGTACGCCTTCAACTTTATGCGGGTCGAGAGACTGAACTTCTGAGCCGTTGTTACGAACCAGTTCTTGTTTGGCTGCCAGAGTGACACCTGCTGGCACATTGGCTGCAAATGCATTATTCACTGACACCGCGCCAACCGCAGCCATAATGCAGGCAGCCAGCAGATTTTTTTTTGTGATGTTGGTCATTTTTATTCAACTCCAGTTTTTATTATGAACTTGCACGCCTGGGTGCAAGATAAACCCTTGCTGGGTCAACGGATTTCATGAGCAGGAACGAATTGCTCATGAAAAGCCCCATGTAGTTACCACCCGCAGATGGCTGTCCCCTACTACTGCATGTGTTACCTGGTAAGTCCGTTAAACCTCTGGCTGTTAATCGCCTTGCGGTTTCTGAGATCGTTAAGGATGATCTCCCTCCATTTGATTCACCCCGTGCGCGACAAAAAGAATTCTGTGGCGAACCAGGCAATCACATACTGTTATTCCTGCACTTAACAATATTATTTTCTTATTCACCCGACTTAAGGCGACAGAAAATCCTTCGCGGTTAAATGCGAGCCATCAAATTAATAAGAAGAAGATCTGAAGATTTGTTTAGCTGATCATAAAAATTCAGCATAAGGCGGTTTGATGTCGTCAACGTTATGCCCGGTTTTCTTTTTGCAGAAAACACATGAGGATAAATTTGCAGTAAGCATTGCGACACGACACTCTCCAAAAACAAATAAAATGGCTTCAATCTTTTTCGCACTAGCAAGAATCGTGCTCACCAGGAGCATTGCTCTAAACAAAAATCCATTTTTGAAGGCGATTTGAAAATTATCAGAACCCTGTTACGCGCGCCAATAAATTTTGCAAATTTGTTACGCAATTCTCTTTTACTCGTAACAGTCTTTACAACAGGTCAGTCAGGCAGAGAGCAGAAAACAGCATTAACTCGCTGATTTAAAGAATCTTTATGGCGAAATTACTCATCAAAGCCCTACCGGAGACTGTTCAAGAACTCGCCTGACACAATCAGTTAACATTGTTAGATTTATAAGAATAAACACCTGTTAACTGCTGTGTTAACACTAATAACATCTCGATACAGCCTGCACAAGCCTTACAGAATGATGTGGGCAAATTAACGTCAATACGGGCAATAAACGCCAGTAATTAGCGAATAATTAGCTAAGTTTATTTAAAGAAATGAGGACTTGGATTGAAAAGAGGAGTGAGACGAGGGTTTGCGCCACATTAGGGTGCAATCGCTCTGAATTAAGTCATTAGCTGCACTATAATAAGGCATTCGATTATAAGTGGAAGTGATAATTATCACGAAAACACCTGAGTATTTTCGTGATAATTCGGCCGCTAATTGATTAAAGAAGGCCCGGGAAAATCGCTTTTATACCTGTCACAATAAATTCAATGCCCAGTGACATCAGCAGCAATCCCATAATACGGGTGATGACGTTAATGCCGGTTTGCCCCAGCAGACGCACCAGTAAAGGTGCCGCCCTGAACAGCAGCCAGCAGCAGAAGGCGAAGAACATGATAGCAACAGTCAGACCCAACAGGTTTGGCCAGCTGTGATAACGCGAACTCCAGACGATTGTTGAACTGATTGCACCGGGTCCTGCCATTAAAGGCAACGCCAGCGGAACTACACCGACGTTTTCGCGGATCGCTGTTTCTGACTTTTCCTGCTTGTTCTGTTTATCTTCCCCGAGCTTTCCGCTGATCATCGACATGGCGATAGTGACCACAAGGATCCCGCCGGCGATACGGAATGAATCAATGGAAATGCCAAACAGGTGCAAAATTGCATCGCCGAGGAACAGCGCAGTCGACAATATAATGGCAACAGACAGGTTGGCCGTCATATTGGTTTTGTTACGCCCTGCCGCCGCCTGATAGCTGGTCATGCTGATAAACACGGGCAAGATCCCCACAGGATTGACCAGTGCAAACAGCCCGACAAAGAATTTGATATAACCAGAAAAATCTAATAAAGATTGGCTCACGCAGAACTCCGCACAGTTACGCCGGTAGATGAAGGTTTTGATGGGCGCTAATGTACTGGAATCGCAGTAAAGGCGCCACGCCGTTTCATAGTTTTTATCACCAGATTTCCAAATAAAGGCAGTGGATAAGACTTTTGTTAAAAATCAGTTTTTTTATTGATAACTTTAGATACAAAACTGTATTATCCACGGGCTAATTTGATAATTATTCTCAATAAACTACTGCTGAAAGGTGTCAGCTTCGGTATTTAGTGATCCAGATCAAATTACGTCTGCCTACAAATAGGTAAGCTTTGTGCATAGTCACTCGACGGTAGTTTGCAGAACAAATATTCGTCAAGCCACGTTGAATGAGGAGTTATCTACTACCTTACGTGCTTCACTACTGGAAGCTCTTTAAGCAAATAAAGAGACAAAGACAACACCTTGAGAATCATAGAGTTAATTAGTTTCTCACGGTGACTGATAGCAGGTCTATACTAGTCTTTGGCAAGTTATTTACTAAAAGAGTTTAACTTTATCAGGAGAGCATCATGGCTGTAACAAATGTCGCTGAACTAAACGCACTCGTTGCGCGAGTCAAAAAGGCACAGCGCGAATATGCCAACTTCAGTCAGGAACAAGTAGATAAGATTTTCGCTGCCGCCGCTCTGGCTGCTGCCGATTCTCGTATTCTGCTCGCCAAACTGGCCGTTGAAGAATCCGGAATGGGTATTGTCGAAGACAAAGTGATCAAAAACCACTTCGCCTCCGAATATATCTACAATGCTTACAAAGACGAAAAAACCTGTGGCATCCTGGGCCAGGATGACACTTTCGGTACCATCACTATCGCTGAACCCATCGGCCTGATTTGCGGTATCGTCCCAACTACCAACCCCACTTCCACTGCGATTTTCAAAGCGCTTATCAGCCTGAAAACACGTAACGGTATTATCTTCTCTCCACACCCACGTGCTAAAAACGCGACTAACAAAGCGGCAGACATCGTTCTGCAGGCTGCTATCGCTGCCGGTGCGCCAAAAGACATCATTGGCTGGATTGATGAACCAAGTGTAGAACTTTCTAACCAACTTATGCACCACCCGGATCTGAACCTGATTCTGGCAACCGGTGGTCCGGGCATGGTTAAAGCAGCCTACAGCTCCGGTAAGCCAGCAATCGGCGTGGGTGCAGGTAATACCCCGGTCGTTGTAGATGAAACTGCAGATATCAAACGTGTTGTTGCTTCCGTGCTGATGTCCAAAACCTTCGATAATGGCGTAATCTGTGCGTCTGAACAGTCCATCATCGTGGTTGATTCTGCTTATAACGCTGTTCGTGAACGTTTCGCATCGCACGGCGGCTACATGCTGCAAGGCAAAGAGCTGAAAGCTGTTTCAGATATCATTCTGAAAAATGGTGGCCTGAACGCGGCTATCGTAGGCCAGCCAGCGACTAAAATTGCCGAAATGGCCGGCATCAAAGTGCCAGCTCATACTAAAGTGTTAATTGGTGAAGTCAGCGTTGTTGACGAATCAGAACCATTTGCACACGAAAAACTGTCCCCTACCCTCGCGATGTACCGTGCTAAGAACTTCGAAGACGCGGTTGCTAAAGCTGAGAAACTGGTAGAAATGGGCGGTATCGGCCATACCTCTTGCCTGTATACAGACCAGGACAACCAACCAGAACGTGTGAACTATTTTGGCAACAAAATGAAAACCGCACGTATCCTGATCAACACCCCGGCTTCTCAGGGTGGCATCGGTGACCTGTACAACTTTAAACTTGCTCCTTCTCTGACGCTGGGTTGCGGTTCATGGGGTGGTAACTCCATCTCTGAAAACGTCGGTCCTAAACACTTGATCAACAAGAAAACTGTAGCGAAGCGAGCAGAAAACATGTTGTGGCATAAACTTCCAAAATCTATTTACTTCCGTCGTGGCTCACTGCCAATCGCACTGGAAGAAGTGGCTACTGATGGAGCAAAACGCGCATTCATCGTCACTGACCGTTTCCTGTTCAATAACGGCTATGCAGATCAGATCACCAGCGTTCTGAAAAGCCACGGCATTGAAACAGAAGTGTTCTTTGAAGTAGAGGCTGACCCAACGCTGAGCATTGTTCGTAAAGGTGCTGAGCAAATGAACTCCTTCAAACCAGACGTCATTATCGCGCTGGGTGGTGGTTCACCGATGGACGCCGCTAAAATCATGTGGGTTCTGTACGAACATCCGGACACTCAGTTCGAAGATTTGGCGCTGCGCTTTATGGATATCCGTAAACGTATCTACAAATTCCCGAAAATGGGCGTGAAAGCGAAAATGATCGCCGTCACCACCACTTCCGGTACTGGTTCAGAAGTGACTCCTTTTGCGGTTGTTACCGATGATGCAACTGGTCAGAAATATCCACTGGCTGACTATGCGCTGACACCTGATATGGCTATCGTTGATGCTAATCTGGTGATGAACATGCCTAAATCACTGTGTGCTTTCGGTGGTCTGGATGCTGTGACTCACGCACTGGAAGCTTACGTTTCTGTACTGGCTAACGAATATTCCGACGGTCAGGCTCTGCAGGCACTGAAACTGCTGAAAGAAAACCTGCCAGCCAGCTACAACGAAGGGGCTAAAAATCCGGTAGCACGTGAGCGTGTTCACAATGCGGCAACTATTGCGGGTATCGCGTTCGCTAACGCCTTCCTTGGGGTTTGTCACTCAATGGCCCATAAACTGGGTTCAGAGTTCCATATTCCACACGGTCTGGCTAACGCAATGCTGATTTCTAACGTTATCCGCTACAACGCCAATGACAACCCAACTAAACAGACTGCTTTCAGTCAGTATGACCGCCCACAAGCGCGTCGTCGCTACGCAGAAGTGGCTGACCATTTAGGTCTGAGCGCTGCCGGTGACCGTACTGCACAGAAAATTCAGAAACTGCTGACCTGGTTGGATGAAATCAAAGCGGAGCTGGGTATCCCAACCTCTATCCGTGAAGCAGGCGTTCAGGAAGCTGACTTCCTGGCGAAAGTAGACAAACTGTCTGAAGATGCGTTCGATGACCAGTGTACCGGTGCTAACCCACGTTACCCGCTGATCTCTGAACTGAAACAGATTCTGATGGATACTTTCTACGGCCGCGAATTCAGCGAAGAAGAGGCAGCAGAAGTTGTTGTTGCTGCTCCTAAAGCTGAAAAGAAAACCAGCAAAAAATAATCTGCTGAGTTTCTGATAGCTAAAATCAGAAAGTAAAAACCCGCTGAAAAGCGGGTTTTTTTATGGATTCAGGATAAATGAGGGAAAATTTGAGAATGGCTTTGAAGATAAAAGCCAAAAAACCTCTGTAAATACTTTGCAGATTTACTCTGGTTTAGCTTCGACCGTGGTATCAAACGCCGCCATGGCTTCTTTGTAGTGCTTACGGCAGACAGATACATAGCTTTCGTCACCGCCTATAACGACCTGTGCGCCATCATGCAGGGCGTTACCCTTCTCATCCAGCCTCAGGTTACGGTTAGCCTTACGCCCGCAGTGACAAATGGTTTTCAGCTCAACCAGTTTATCCGCCCATGCCAGCAAATATTCACTGCCCTCAAAAAGTTCACCACGAAAATCGGTCCGCAGGCCATAACAAAGTACCGGCACATCCAGATCGTCCACAACGTCAGTGAGCTGGGATACCTGCGCCTTAGTGAGGAACTGGCATTCATCTATCAGAACGCAGCTCAGACGCTGTAAGCGATTCTCCTGGGCTATCAGATTAAAAAGTTCAGTGTCCTTATTGTAGAGCTCTGCCGGCGAGGATAAACCGATTCGGGAGCTGACTTTACCGACGCCGAAACGATGATCTAATTCTGCTGTTAACACCAGCGTGCGCATACCACGTTCTTGATAATTATATGAAGATTGCAATAGCGAAGTAGACTTACCGGCATTCATCGCCGAGTAATAGAAATAAAGCTGAGCCATGAAGGAGTGACCCCATAATGTAAATGGATGGCATAAATTTTCGGCGTGGATTGTACCACAAGCCTGACAATCTATAACCACACCCCTCTGGCACAGTTATCGGGGACGGTTCAAAGAATCATTACATTTGAAAAAATCACAGAAACTTACAATCAAAATTTATAAATGCAATAGCCGATAATCCGTAATCGTTAGACGACAATACTCCCTGACATGGCTCATCTTATATACCAGAGGGCCGCATAATGGGTTTGTCTATACAATATCTGGCTGGGTAGAAGCTCATAAAAGTAAAAATTTGAGTATGCTTTTGCGATACGGCCTCCCCCCATTTCCCCTGCCCCTACATTAGTTATCTACACTTCTTCTTTAATTATGTGAACAATCGCATGCTTATAAAACGACTTACACATTGCAACAATAGCGCTTAAGCGTGTATTGAAATTAGGGTTATAGACCTCAGATAAATAGTGTGAAATGTCCTACCTATATTTTGCATGACACATTCACCATTTGCTTTAAATGCGTAAATTAAGGTCAGGTATACAAATTGGCTATTGCAGAATACTGAAGAGCATTCTATTATTAGCCAAACGCCCCCCACCAATATAATTTGAGACTAGTATAATGAGCGAAGCATTAAAGATTCTGAACAACATCCGTACTCTGCGCGCGCAAGCAAGAGAATGCACTCTGGAAACTCTGGAAGAGATGCTGGAAAAATTAGAAGTTGTTGTGAACGAACGTCGCGAAGAAGATTCTCAGGCAGCTGCTGAGATTGAAGAGCGCACTCGCAAACTGCAACAATACCGTGAAATGCTGATTGCTGATGGTATTGACCCTAACGAATTGCTGCAAACCATGGCTGCAACTAAAGCTACCGGCAAAGCAAAACGTGCAGCGCGTCCTGCTAAATACAAATACGTTGATGAAAACGGCGAAAACAAAACCTGGACTGGCCAGGGCCGTACTCCAGCTGTAATCAAGAAAGCAATCGAAGAGCAAGGTAAATCACTGGACGATTTCCTGCTGTAATTGCCCTTATTAACGTAAATGTTAATACAAAAAAGCCCATCTTTATGATGGGCTTTTCGTTTTCTAATCCCGCAGATAAATGCTTCTTGTCACTAATACAAAAACGAACCAAGTACATCTTAAAAAGAGATTACATTCAGACTGCTATAGGACTTAACTGATTCCATAAAAAAGGCTGCCTGAGCAACCTTCAACATAACAGAAGTTTTATCCTGAATTTCAGACTTGATAAAAATCCCGATACCAGTCAACAAACTTCTGCACGCCCTGCTCGACGCTGGTTTCAGGCGCAAAGCCAATGGCCTGCGACAATGGCTGCGTATCCGCGCTGGTCTCGTGTACATCGCCCGGTTGCATTGGCAGCATATTCTTAACTGCCTCCATGCCTAATGCCTTCTCCAGCGCACTGATATAGGCCATGAGTTTTACCGGATTGTTATTGCCGATATTATAAACGCAATAAGGCGCGGAACTGCTGGCCGGAGATCCCTGTTCCACAGTCCAGTCAGGATCTGATTGCGGAATGACATCCTGTAAACGAACAATGGCTTCTGCAATATCATCGATATAAGTAAAGTCTCGACGCATTTCACCGTGGTTATAAACATCAATACTCTGTCCCTCCAGCATTGCTTTAGTAAACTTAAACAATGCCATATCAGGACGTCCCCAGGGACCATATACCGTAAAGAAACGTAATCCGGTCGTTGGTAATCCATAAAGATGTGAATAGGTGTGAGCCATTAATTCATTGGCTTTTTTCGTCGCCGCATACAATGAAACAGGATGGTCAACAGAATCATCGGTTGAGAAAGGTTGCTTTTTGTTCAAGCCATAAACTGAGCTGGAAGAAGCATAGAGCAAATGCCCGACTTTATTATGGCGACAACCTTCCAGAATGTTTACAAAACCTACCAGGTTGGAATCAGCATAAGCCAGAGGATTTTCGATTGAATATCGGACACCAGCCTGCGCGGCCAAATGGATCACACGTTCGAAACGCTGCCCGGCAAACAATGCGGCCATGCCTTCACGATCGGCTAAATCCAGCTTAATAAACTCGAAGCCGTCTTTATTCTCCAGCTGAGCAAGCCGCGACAGTTTCAGGCTGACATCATAATAATCATTCAGATTATCGATGCCGACAACCGAATGACCCGCTGCTAACAAACGTTGCGACACATAGAAACCAATAAAGCCCGCTGCGCCGGTAACCAGATATTTCATGAAAACTCCTTACAGAACCGGATTGATTGAAGCACCGCGGCCAATGCCGTAGTAAGTAAACCCGCGTTTCTCCAAACGTTCAGGATCGAATAAGTTTCGACCATCAAAGATAACCGGCTCTTTTAATGCTTTTTTGATCACATCGAAATCAGGGGCACGGAAGTTCTGCCATTCAGTACAAATAATCAACGCATCAGCATTGTGCAATGCGGATTCTTTAGTACCCATTAATTCTAAATCTTCGCGATGACCATAAATACGCTGTGTCTCATTCATGGCTTCAGGATCATAAGCTTTGATTTTCGCACCCGCAGCCCAGAGCTGTTCCATTAATACACGGCTTGAGGCTTCACGCATGTCATCGGTATTAGGTTTGAAGGACAGCCCCCAAAGCGCAAAGGTTTTGCCTTTCAGGTCGTCACCGAAGTGGCGCTGAATGAAAGCAGGCAATTTATATTTTTGCTGATAATTGACCTGTTCCACCGCCTGCAGAAGTTTCGGCTGATACCCGATGTGTTCTGCAGTACGGATTAATGCCTGAACATCTTTAGGGAAACAGGAACCGCCATACCCGCAACCTGGATAGATAAAGTGGTAACCGATACGGGAGTCTGAACCAATCCCCTGACGCACTTTTTCGATATCAGCACCCAGCATCTCTGCCAGATTGGACATTTCGTTCATGAAGCTGATTTTAGTTGCCAGCATACAGTTGGCCGCATATTTGGTCAGTTCAGCACTGCGGATATCCATCAGGATCATACGATCGTGATTACGGTTAAACGGTTCGTAAAGCTCACGGATAGGATCGATGGCATCAGGATTATCTGTACCGATGACAATACGCTCAGGACGCATACAGTCAGCAACCGCAGCACCTTCTTTCAGGAACTCAGGATTGGATACGACATCAAAAGTGATATCCACGCCGCGTTCTTTGAGTTTTTCACTCATTACCGCACGCACTTTATCGGCGGTACCCACCGGCACAGTAGACTTATCGATAACTACTTTAGGTTCGGTCATGTGCTCGGCAATAGTGCGCGCTACGGCAGTCACATATTTAAGATCCGCAGAACCATCTTCATCTGGCGGAGTACCGACAGCGATAAACTGAACGGTAGCGTGGGCAACACCTTCAGCCGCATTGGTGCTGAACAGCAAACGCCCTGCTTCGTAATTACGTTGAACCAGAGGAGTTAGACCTGGTTCAAAAATTGGGATCTGCCCGTTCTTCAGGTTTTCCACTTTCTTTGCATCAACATCGATGCACAAAACTTCGTGCCCGACTTCAGCAAGAACCGCCGCCTGAACAAGTCCGACGTAACCGATACCAAAAACTGTTACTTTCATCAGCGAATTCCTATTTGTTATTTTTTAAACAACGTGAAACAGACAGCCAAAAATTCCGGAACGCATTATACCAGTTTCAGCCGCAAGTTCGCCTGCAAAGGCATATTTTGCATAAGATAGGTCTTAGCAGAATGGATTAAAACGAAGATAGGTAATAACACGCCGAAAAAATGCTCAATGTTATTAAGGCATTATTATCAGTGACAATAAGTGAGTTCACTCTGTGGACAGCATTAATCTCAGACGTCCACCCGCTCCCCATACCTGACACTGCCACGCATCGCATTTCTGACTGATTTGATTGGAATATGTCGCACCCGTCGTGCCCAGCGGGACACCGTTACTGAGCTGGATCATATTGGTGCCGGTATTGACGTTGGCATGTAATCCCGCAGAAACCAGAATGAGATTCTTAAAACCGGCGTGATAATAACCCAGTAACAAAGGGAATTGCCCTTCAAGATTAGCCTGTCTGAATAAATGATTGACTTGTTTTAGCAACGTTGACATTTGCGGTAACCGCTGTTGCTGATTACTCAAATGCTCACGTAATAAGCTGTTAAAAATGGCCCGCAATAATAAGGCTGCCAGAACGCCATTTTCATTGGCGCGGGTGACGTCAAGACAATAAAACCCGAGATCTTTGGATGAAAGCGCCGCAATATCGAGCACCAGCCCCGGACGGTCCGCCGTTGTCAGTTGCCGGTAGTTAATGCGGCAACTCGCCAGCGTCTGCTGCACAGGCGGTTGCAACTCCTGCAATAACCGCCGGGCTTCATTCGGATTGCGGCACAGCGCTTCCCAGTCCTGAACCAGTGAACTTTCTTCCATCGCCTGTGAGGAAAAAAGCTTTGGGTACAATGACGTAAGTAACGCCTCACGTAAACGCTGCAAATCGTTAATAGGTTTAAGCAGAACATCTTCCACGCCCAGTCGCAGCATAGAAGCGACATCGGTCATTTTATCGGTGGCAGAAATCACCAGCACCGGGATTTTGTTGCCCTGCAACCGCAGATTTTCGACAAACTCCATCCCGCCCATTTCTGGCATCGCTAAGTCACAGAGGATCAGGTCAGGCGGGTAGTCCTCAAGCAGGGATAACGCTTCAAGACCATTCTCAGCTTCGGTAAAGGTGGCACCCAGGGAACTTACATAGCCAGCAAGAATAG
Organism: Rahnella sp. JUb53; assembly: GCF_004346065.1. NCBI lineage: Bacteria > Pseudomonadati > Pseudomonadota > Gammaproteobacteria > Enterobacterales > Yersiniaceae > Rahnella > Rahnella sp. JUb53. The sequence continues at coordinate 26,575 of NZ_SLYT01000006.1, read as the reverse complement.
ATCGGAAAACGGCTTCGTCTTCAACGATGAGAATATGCTTGCTTGTAAGTGGCTTGTCCATCAGGGTCCCCCAGAATTTCTTATTCTAATAGTGGCTCATAAAGCCTGTTTTTGCTTGGCAGAATTGTCAGATTCGACCAAAGACGTTTTAAGCCATTCAGAACTGTCTATTTTTTATCAGGGGCAACAACTGCTCTCTTTGCTTTTCAACCGCAAGCCGGCCCGCCTCAATCGCTTCTTCCGCCCGATGAAAATCCAGCGTCGAAATCTGCGGACAATACGGCTGGATCAACACATCAGGCGGATCACCTGCCATACGGTTACGCTTAAGCCGGTTCTCCAGCACCTGAATAGAGGTAGACATAATCTCCATCGCCGAAGGGCTGACATTCGGCTTTCTGGCGTTTGGACGAGTTAAGCGCTGGCGGATTCTGTCACGCCAGCTGACTTCTTTCTCAGTATTTAGTGCTTCTCCCGTCGGTTGTACGGTAAGCAAATCTTGCTGCATCAGATGCGCGTCATGCTGGAGATCGACAGCAATCACGATATCGGCCCCCAGAGCGCGGGTGAGCGACACCGGCACAGGATTGACCACGGCGCCGTCAACCAGCCAATAACCGTTATGCCAGACCGGTGCCAGCAGGCCAGGCATACTGCATGAGGCGCGAATAGCCTGATGCAAATCGCCTTTAGTCAGCCACAGTTCACGTCCGGTACTCAGGTTAGTCGCGACGGCACCAAACTTCTTCGAGCACTTTTCAAACTCATCGATACGGATCAACTGACCGACGGCATTGAAAACCCGCTCGCCGCGCAGCAAACCGCCGCGTCGCCATGAAAAATCCATCAGCCGCAGCACATCCCAGTAGCTAAACGAACGTACCCAGCTTTCAATCGCCGGTAACCTGTTGCTCACATACGCGGCACCGACCAGCGCACCGACAGAGCAACCCGCCACCACATCGACTTCGATATCCATTTCTTTCAGGGCATTGATCACGCCAATGTGCGCCCACCCTTTTGCCGCTCCCGACCCCAGGGCAAGACCGATGGTGACTTTTCTGCTCATCTGATGACCTTAATAATTCGCATATCTTAAAAATGGGCCGGGAAGCGCGTTGTCACCCGGCGAGTTTGTTAGGTAACATATCATTTTGGTGCATTCAATAGCGCAGACCGCGCGCCGGATGTCGATACTCTGCCTATTCAGGAGTTTGTGTGTCTGAACTATGCCCTTGCGGCAGCAGCCTTTCTTATGAAGAATGCTGCCAGCCCTACATTGCTGAGAATAAAGTGGCGCCTTCTCCGGTAGCTTTGATGCGCTCGCGCTACACAGCCTATGTTTTGAAAAATGCGAGTTATCTGATCGCCTCCTGGCACCCGGATTGTCAACCAGAGCAATGGCGCGACAGTTTACAGGAAGGTTTTACCAGCACGCACTGGCAAGGACTTCAGGTCATCAGCGAAACAGACGGGCGTGATAATAATGAAGGCTTTGTGGAGTTTGCTGCGCGATTCACAGAAACCGGTGATGAACACATTCACCTCATCCATGAACGCTCGCGATTTCTTCGTTTAAAAGAACGCTGGTACTATATTGACGGAATTAAACCGCAGACAGGCCGGAACGATGCTTGCCCGTGCGGTTCCGGCAAAAAATATAAGAAGTGCTGCGGTAAATAATTCAACCGTAATATTGATAAGTCTTGGACAGGATCCACACCCTCATGCCGCAACAGAACGTACAAACCAAGGTGTTACGCACCATTTGCCCTGACGCAAAAGGTCTGATCGCCAAAATTACCAACATTTGCTACAAGCACGAACTCAATATCGTGCAGAACAACGAATTTGTGGATCACCGCACCGGCCGCTTCTTTATGCGTACTGAGCTGGAAGGGATTTTCAACGACACCACCCTGCTGGCCGATCTCGACAGCGCGCTGCCAGCCGGTTCTGTCCGTGAGCTGAACAGCACCGGACGTCGCCGCATCGTCATTCTGGTCACCAAAGAGGCGCATTGCCTGGGCGACTTACTGATGAAAGCTGCTTACGGTGGTCTGGATGTCGAGATTGCTGCGGTCATTGGCAACCACGATACCTTGCAGACGTTAGTCGAGCGTTTCGATATTCCGTTCCATCTGGTCAGCCACGACGGTCTGACCCGCGAACAGCATGACAGCGCAATGATTGCGCAAATCGATCAGTACCAGCCTGATTATGTGGTGCTCGCGAAATACATGCGCGTACTGACGCCGGGCTTTGTGCAGCATTATCCGCATCAGGTGATCAACATTCATCACTCGTTCCTGCCAGCATTCATCGGTGCCCGTCCGTACCATCAGGCCTATGAGCGTGGCGTGAAACTGATTGGCGCCACAGCGCACTATGTAAATGACAGTCTGGATGAAGGCCCGATCATCATGCAGGACGTCATCAACGTCGATCACACTTATACCGCTGAAGATATGATGCGTGCAGGCCGTGACGTTGAGAAAAACGTCCTCAGCCGGGCGTTATACCGCGTGCTGGCGCAGCGCGTATTTGTTTACGGAAATCGCACCGTTATTCTGTAAACCGTATTCTGACGGTGCTTTTCGTTCAGAGAAGCACCGTTAAGAACAAAAAACCCGCAAACAAACTTTTTTATCGCTTTCAGCGCTTTACACCTTCGAATCATTTGGTATTATGCGCCCCGTTCGCAGCTAACCGCTGTAACGATAAATCATCCATGTAGCGCATGATGATTTAAGGCCAGAAGTAAGTAGTAAATGCCACAAAAAATTGTGGTGGGGTTCCCGAGCGGCCAAAGGGAGCAGACTGTAAATCTGCCGTCATCGACTTCGAAGGTTCGAATCCTTCCCCCACCACCATCTTCCAGACTCATCCCTGAGTCACTTCTTAGTAAACTTTCCTGTATCCCCCATCAAACCTGAACAAAATGTCCTGCTGATATTTCCTGATATTGCCTTTGCGACGGAACATAGCCGTTATCGCGCACCGGGCTCTTCAGCTCATCCACCTGCATTTGCCGTTTGAGCATTCTGCGGGAGGGATCCGGCACCGGCACAGATGCCATCAGTTTTTTGGTATACGCATGTTGGGGATTATCAAATATTGCCGCACGTGGCCCGATCTCCACGATTTCCCCCAGATACATCACCGCCACGCGATGACTCACCCGCTCAACCACCGCCATGTCATGCGAAATAAACAGATAGGAAAGATTCATGCTTTCCTGCAAATCGAGCAGCAAATTTACGACCTGCGCTTTCACTGACACATCCAGCGCCGAAACCGACTCGTCAGCGACGATCACTTTGGGATCGAGCGTCAGGGCACGCGCGATGCAAATTCGCTGACGCTGACCGCCGGAAAACTCGTGCGGAAAACGGCGCAGCATATCCGGCGACAACCCGACCTTTTGCAGCAGCGACGCCGCCTTCTCTTTCGCATCGCTGCGGTTATGCAGTTTATGTTGCAGCATCGGTTCGATCAGCGCGTCGCCAATGCGCATATGCGGGTTAAGACTGGCGAAAGGATCCTGAAATATCATCTGGATGCGCTGACGCATTTGCAAAATGTCGCGCTTACCCAGATTCGTGACATCGAAACCGTCGAAATCAATCGCGCCGCTGTGCGGCTTCAGCAGACGGGTCACAGCACGACCCGTCGTGGATTTCCCGCAACCGGACTCGCCGACCAGCGAAAGCGTTTCGCCCTGAAATAAATCAAAGCTGATATTTTCCACCGCGTGCACCGCGCCTACCTGACGGCTGAAAATACCGCCATACACCGGAAAACGCGCGCTGAGGTTTTTGACCGATAACAACGGCGTCAGCCCCGAATCTATGGTTCCCGCCACTTCTTGCGGCACACTGGCTTCACCGGTTTGCAGGTTGATTTGCGGAAAACGCAGCGGCCAGTCGCGCCCCTGCATCGACCCTAATTTTGGCACCGCCGCAAGTAATGCACGGGTATACGGGTGTTGAGGCCGGTGGAAAATGTCTTCCGTCGCCCCGCTTTCCACCGCTTCTCCGCGATACATCACCAGCGTCCGGTCGGCAATCTCCGCCACCACGCCCATATCATGCGTGATGAACAGCACCGCCATCCCTTCTTCTTCCTGCAACGTCTTGATCAAATCCAGAATCTGTCCCTGAATCGTCACATCCAGCGCGGTCGTGGGTTCGTCTGCGATCAGTAATTTCGGTTTCAGCGCCAGCGCCATGGCGATCATCACGCGCTGGCGCATGCCGCCGGAAAACTGATGCGGATATTCATCAAAACGCGCGTTAGCATTCGGAATACGCACTTTTTCCAGCAACCGCAGGGTTTCAGCCCGCGCTTCAGATGACGACATGCCGCGATGCCGCTTCAGGCTTTCGGCAATCTGGCGGCCAATACTGAATGTCGGATTAAGCGACGTCATCGGTTCCTGAAAGATCATCGCCATCTCATTGCCGCGGATATCGCGCATCTGTTTGTCCGAGAGCCGTAACACATTGCGCTGATTAAGCCAGACCTCGCCCTCAATCCGGCTGCTTTGTGCTTTCAGTAAACGCATCACCGACAGCGACGTCACGCTCTTGCCTGAACCGGATTCACCGACAATCGCCAGCGTTTCTCCGGCATAGACGTCAAACGACAAATCACGCACTACCGGCAGCCAGTCGTCCTCGCCGAGAAATGAAGTGGTCAGATGCTTCACGCTCAGCACGGGCTGACGTTTTTCCTGCTGTCCGGCGGTCTGATTCATCTTATGGCTCCTGAATTATTTGCTGCGCGCGGAAATCTGCACCTGCGGCACATAGCTGAAATCCCGGTCAAACGGGAAGGTTTTGCGTGCTTTGCGGTTGCGCGGCAGGCGCTCTACAAACTGATCCACCACGCCGTTAGACAGCGCCATCAGATTCGGACTGGCAATCGGCGCCAGTTCCGGCGACAGATAACCGGATTTCACCACCACGATATCGGCGCTATGCGGATCGAGTTCCAGCACAGTGAAATCGCTGATGTTGTGATACGGACGACGACGCGCCGACACCACGACGTCAATTCCGCCAGTGCGCAGAACCGCCTGACGGTCAGAAGGTGTCAGTGCATCGAGCAGGAAAACCACCTCAAAATCACCTTTCACCTGCGGGCTGGAATGATCCAGCGAAGCCCCTAACGTCAGCGTCAGCACGGATCCCACGCCAGCGTTAAATGCCGCGTCCGTTGCCGGTGCATCGGCAATACCTGCCACGATCGTATTTTGCGCATACTGTTTGATAAGCTCCTGCAACACATCTGCACGATCGCCCACGCCGCCGCCGGTCGGGTTATCGCCGGAATCGGCCAGCACCACCGGACGAGTTTCACAGGCAATCGCCTTTTTCACGCAGGCCTCAACGGTGTCCGTTTCACAGCCAAACACGAAATCTTCGCGCGCGTCCCAGTAAGCCTGCGCCAGTTGCGTGCCCTGTTGTTCCAGCGCCGTCCGGTCGGTGCCGGTCATGATCACTGCTGCTGTCGCTCGTGGCTCATCTGCCCATACATAACCAACCATCAGCGAGCTGTCCCACACGCCATCCACTTCATCCATTTCTGGCAGACGGGCGTACAAACTTTTCGCCGGTTCATCTTCCGTACTGGTACGTTCACCCGGTAATACCACCGGCACCGGCACCCACAGCAGCGTCGGTTTTACACCGGTTTGCAGATGTTTCACCAGCATCGCGACCGAACGGCGCATGGTTTCCTCCACATCGATATGGGGCGCAGTGCGGTAAGTCGAAAACATATCAATGGCGTCGATAATCCGCTGAGAAACATTGCCGTGCAGGTCATAACTGACGCTGATCGGACAATCCGGCCCGACGGCTTTACGCGCCGCAGCAATCCAATCGCCTTCCGCATCCTCCAGCCCTTCGACATACATCGCGCCGTGCATCGCCAGATATAAGCCATCGAACGGTTTTTGCGCTTCCAGTCCTGCCAGCATTTCCGCTTTGAATTTATCGTACGTCGCGCGCGCTACCGGACCACCGGCAATGGCACGGGCGTGGATAGTCGGTAAAAACGTCGCCGGGTAATCCTGCAAAAAACGAAAACGCGGCGACGCCAGTAACTGGGCGTCACGCACGACGGTGAAATCCTTCTCCTCATTCAGCACCGGGTTATAAGTGCTGCATTCAATGTGGATACCGCTGACAGCTATACGCATGTTGATGATTCCTCAGACAGGCTTCAGACCGACCAGAAAGCGGTGTGCAGCAATACTCGCCGCCGCGCGCGCCCAGGTGTCGTCATTTAGGGTAAAAGTACGAACCGGCGTTTTCCCGGCATTTCCCGGCAAAACATTGGCTTCGATAGACTGATGAACAACCGTGCCGAACAGCCCGGAGAAATCTGCGTCCTGATGAGCTATCAGGATCAGGTCCGGGTCATTAATTTGAATCAGATGGGATATCGCTAAACCGAGCGCCGAACCGGCACGGTGCAGAATACGTACCGCTTCGCTGACACCCTGCATCGCCAGCTTTTCCAGGCCGCCAATGGTGGTCGCTTCCAGCCCGCCGTCTCTGGCCATTTCGGCAATGGCATTCAGAGACGCCAGCGTATCGAGACAACCGCGCTTGCCGCAGCGGCAGGGCAAACCGTTCAGTTCCAGCGTGCAGTGGGCGATTTCCCCTGCGCCGCCATGCAGGCCGCGATGCAACTGACCGGCGACAAAATGCGCGCTGCCGATCCCTGCGCCATGACTGACCAGCGTAAAGCTGCTCAAATCCCGCGCCTGCCCGAAATTTTTCTCACTCACCGCCAGTGCTTTGGCGTCATTTTCGATGGCCACGTCCATGCTGGTGGCCTGTGAAATCAGGCTGGCCAGCGGCACATCGCGCCAGCCAAGCAGCGCCGACTGTACGCAGGTGGACTGATTTTCATCAATAAGGCCGGATAACGTCACCCCCAGCCCGGCCAGTTTTTTTGCCGCTTCGGGATGCGGTTCAAGCAGTGCCGGTAACGCGCTGGCGATGTTTTCTGCCAGACGCTGCGGACTCGCACCGGCATCGAAAGACACCCGTGAAAGGATTTCGCCATGCAGATTAATCAGCGCCATCTGCGCCGGATTTTGCAGCAAAGAAACGCCCGCAAACCACGCGCCATCCGGATGAACCACCAGCCGCACCGAGGGTCTGCCCTGCCCGTTCCCCGGCACGGTTTCCGCTTCGTGCAGGAAACCGGCGTCGATCATTTCACGCACCACGCCGCCAATCGCCGCTTTGCTCATTCCTGAAAGCTGCGCCAGTTCGGTACGGCTCAGACCGCCGGATGCATTGACCGCACCCAATATCTGACGTTGCAAAGTTGTTAGCATATTCGTTTCGGCGCTCTCAGTTTTCGGTCATCTGCATTGACATTAAACGCTGGAAATGGATATATCAATGCCAATTAGTTCACAAAATAAACTAAATGTTGGCATATAAGTATTTCATATGAACTATTTGTTAAATCTCTTTGTTAAAACAAACTGTCATTAAAACCGGCGCTTTACCAAACCGGCAGACGTAGCCAGAGCCACTTAATCCGATTTTTCACGCAGAGGGCAGAACATGAAGATTACCCGTTACATCCGGCGTCCCGTGCAGTTAACGTTGCTGAGCAGCGCTCTTCTGGCGGCGTTTTCGCTGCCGGTTTACGCCGCCACACTGAACGTGATGCAAAACGAAGCACCGCGCAGTATGGATCCGGGCAACCAGACCGCGACCTTTACCGGTACCGTGCTGGATCCGATGTATGAAGGCCTGCTGCGCATGTCGCCGCAACTGAAACCTGAAGCCGCGCTGGCGACTTCCTGGAGCAGTGATGAAAGCGGGCTGGTGTGGACATTCAAACTGCGCAGCGGCGTCACTTTCCATGACGGCACTCCGTTTAACGCCGATGCGGTGGTCGCCAACTTTGCCCGCCATCTCGACACAAAACGCGGTCTGGCGGCCAGCGGACGTCTGCGCACCTTCCTCGACAGCGTGACCAAAACCGACGATTCCACCGTTGTCTTTAAACTGAAAAAACCGTATCCCGCATTCCTGAATTTACTGACCACCGGCGCCTGTCTGATGGTCAGTCCGGCGGCCGATAAAACCGGCACACTCGACAGCAAAGCCGTCGGCACCGGCCCGTACAAAATGGTGCAATACAAAACCGGTGAATTCGTGCTGGAAGAAAAATATCCGGGCTACTGGGGTGATAAAGCTGCCGGGCCAGATGACATCAAATGGACGTGGAGCGCCGAGCCTTCGGTCATGAATATGGCGTTGCAGGCGGGCGAAACTGACGTGATTAACCCGGTGCCGCCGCAGTTTGCCCGCGTGCTGAAAAACAATCCGAAGTTCGACCTGCATGAAAGCCCGGGTGCCTCTGTATTCTGGGTGGCGCTGAATACCGATCTCAAACCGCTCAGCGACGTCCGTGTGCGTCAGGCACTGAACTACGCCACCGACCGTGACGGTCTGGTGCGCGCCATCATGTCCGGCTTCGCGCAACCGGCAAACTCGCCGCTGGCACCGGTCACCGCCGGTTATGACAAAACCCTGAACCCGTATCCGCTGGATCTGGCGAAAGCCAAATCCCTGCTCAAAGAAGCCGGTGTGGCTGACGGATTCACAATGTCGATTGCAGTGCAGGGTCAGGACGCACGTATCGGCCAGGTGCTGCAAAGCATGTGGGCGAAAATTGGCGTGAAGCTGGACGTGAAAATCATGGAAAGCGGCGTATGGACCAAAGCGGCATTTGCCGATCAGGCCGGTAAAAAAGCCGATAACACCGGCGCGGTGCTGGCATCCTGGTCTTCCGGCGCGAACGGCGCCGATCTGCAACTTCGTCCGCTGTACTACAGCAAAAGTTTTGCTCCGGGCGGCGCAAATCTGGGCTTCTTCAGTGACCCGAAACTGGATGAAATGTTAGACAAGGCCGCATCGACGCTGGATGAAAATACCCGCAACGCGATTTATGTCGATGCGCAGAAAGAGATTAACCAGCAGGCGCCGCAGGTGCTGTTGTATTACCAGAATGACTTGTACGCCACCGGCAAAAACATCTCAGGCGTCACGATGATCCCGGGCGGGCAAATTGTGGTGAAAGATGCTCAGAAGAAATAAACGCATTCACAGTGGGAAATAGCCATGAAAGCCTATCTTGCCAAAAAACTCATCGCCTTCCCGATCATCCTGATCGGGGTTTCGATGCTGATTTTTGTGTCCATCCGCGCGCTGCCGGGGGATCCGGCACGTCTGATGGCCGGGCCTGAAGCCACGCAGGAAGCCGTTGATGCCATGCGCGTTCGCCTCGGGCTGGATCAGCCGCTGCTGACGCAGTATCTGCATTTTGCCGGTGACGTTCTGCACGGCAATCTCGGCGTCTCGTTGCAGTCGCAGCAGCCGGTGACGCAGGAAATCGGGGAACGCATGCCTTACACGCTGATGCTGGCAGTACTGTCGTATTTTCTGGCAGTGGCGATTGGCGTTCCGGCGGGCATGATAGGCGCGGTGTACCGCAACCGCTGGCCGGATTTTGGCGTGATGTTACTGGCGATCGCCGGTGCTTCGATTGCCAACTTCTGGCTGGGGCTGATGGCGATGAACACATTCTCGGTCAATCTCGGCTGGCTGCCGCTGCTCGGCGCAACGTCATGGAAAAGCTATATTCTGCCTTCGGTGACGCTGGCCGTTTTGCCGATGGCGGTGATGGCGCGCATGACACGTTCCAGCATGCTGGATGTGCTCTCGGAAGATTATATCCGCACCGCCCGCGCCAAGGGGTTGTCGGCAACGACCGTGTATTGCAGCCATGCTTTTCGTAACGCGCTGATCCCGATTGTCACCATTGTGGCGCTCAATTTCGGCAGCCTGATTGGCGGCGCAGTGGTGACAGAATCTGTCTTTAACTGGCCGGGCATTGGCCGCTTGCTGGTAGATTCCGTGCGTTATCGCGACTATCCCGTGATTCAGGGCGTTGCGCTGGTCGCTGTCTGCGGTGTGGTGGTGATGAATCTGCTCGGTGAATTACTGATCGCTTTCCTGAATCCAAAAATAAGGTTCGATTAATGTCTGCCATTATCACGCAATTACCCCGTCGCAAACCGCGCACGCTGCGGTTTTTCCGCTGGTTGTGGCGACATCCGGCAGTGTCTATCGGCGGCTTTATCGTCAGTCTGATTGTGCTGATGGGAGTGTTCGCACCCTTAATTGCCCGTCACGATCCTTACGCCCAGGATCTGATTGATACCCTGCTTTCCCCCGGTGCCGATCACTGGTTTGGCACTGACGATTACGGGCGTGATATCTTCGCCCGCGTCATTTACGGGGCGCGCATTTCCATTATTGAAGTGGTGCTGAGTGTTGGTCTGGCGATGATTATCGGTATTCCGCTGGGCATTATTGCCGGTATGGCAGGTCGTTATACCGACATGATCATCATGTGGTTTATGGATATGCTGTTCGCGTTTCCGGGCATCGTGCTGGCGATTCTGGTGGTCAGTATTCTCGGCGGCGGTCTGGTGAATCTTTTGATCGCCATTTCGCTGTTCGCTATCCCGGTGTATGCGCGTCTGAGCCGTAACCTGACGCTCGGTTTAAAGCAGATGGAATATGTCGAAGCGGCGCAGGCGCTGGGTTTGTCTAATTACCGGATCATCGTACATTACATTTTGCGCAATGCCATCGGGCCGATTATCGTCCAGTCGACGCTGACCGCCGGTACGGTCATTCTTGCCGCGGCCAGCCTCTCATTTCTGGGGCTTGGTGTGCAACCGCCGATGCCGGAATGGGGTACCATGATGAGCGATGGCCGTAATTTCCTCGGCATTAATATTTACCTTTCGCTGTTCCCGGGTCTGGCCATTATGCTGACCGTGCTTGGTTTTAACGTACTGGGCGACGGGCTGCGAGATTTACTGGACACACGCTCATGACCTCAGCTGTTTTTTGCGCCGATATCGGCGGTTCATTTATTAAGTTTGGTGTTTCGCGCCATCCCGGCGAAATGGAAGAATGCGGCAAAGTCCCGACACCGGTTTCTTCATGGGACGATTTTGTGCAGGCGATGCACAATCTGATCGAAAAATTTGGTGCGGATTTACCCGCCGGTACACCGCTGGCGATTTCTACGGCCGGACTGGTTTCGCCACAAACCGGCGAAATGCTGGCAACCAATATTCCGGCATTTACCGGACATTCGCTGGCGAAAGATCTCAGCGTCGCGCTCGCCCGTCCGGTAACGGCGGCGAATGACGCGGACTGTTTTGCACTCGCCGAAGCCCATGCCGGTAACGCGCAACACCAGCCGGTGGTGGTCGCCATTATTCTGGGCACCGGCGTCGGTGGCGGACTGGTGATCAACGGCCAGCTGGTGCGCGGTCACGGCGGCGTCACCGGCGAATGGGGTCACGGCGCCATCACCCGCACTGAGCTGGTGATAAATGGCGAAAACTACGCCGTTCCGCGCCTTAAATGTGGTTGCGGTCAGACCGGTTGCCTCGACATGCTGGGTGGCGCTCGTGGAATGGAACGCTTACATCAGCATTTTCATCATAAAGACTGCACCAGTCTGGAGATCGTGACCGGCTGGCTGAATGGCGATGCCAGCGCGTCTCTCACCGTGAACGCCTGGCTGGAACTGGTCGCCGAACCGCTGGCCTTACTGGTCAATATTCTTGGCCCTTCGCGGATTGTCGCCGGTGGCGGACTGGCTTCTGCCAGTGAACTGATCGCCGCGCTGGATGTGAAAGTTCGCAGCGGCGTTCTGCACAACTATCAACAAACGCTGCTGGTGCCGGGGAAATTCCTGACCGACGGTGGCCTGGTCGGCGCATCAGTGATGGGAAGACTGGAAAGTTAAGGAGCTGCCCTCTCCTTCGGGATGAGGGCAACGTCAGATTTCAGCTCGCGACCAGCATCGGTTCCAGAACCGGTGCGGTTTGCTCGAAGACCAGTGACAGCAGAATTTTCTTCACCGCCATCGCTTCCTGCGATAATGCCAGCGTTTCAGAAACACACAGTGAAAGCGGAACCTGAATCGACGGACTGCTGATGCATGACATCCAGGCTTTCGCCGGACCGGTCATGGCACGGGCAGCAGATTCAGGCAAAATGGTGACGCCCAGACCGCTGGCCACGGCGGCAGTCAGCGTGGCAGCAGATTCAATTTCCCCGATGATATTCGCGCTCAGGCGGCGCAGCGCCATAGCGTCATCCACCAGACGGCGGGTCACGTTGTGCGAGCGCGGCATGAATAAATTCATTTTCGCCACATCGCTCAGTTCGACATATTTCCCCGGATTCAGCACCGAGTGCGCCCCGACGAGATACAAATCCTCTTTCATCAGCGGCTGGCTGCTCAGTCCGGCGGCCATACTGGTGCCATAAAATACCGCCATATCCATGCGACCGTTGAGAACCAAATCACCCAGCGCCGTGCCGAAATTTTCATTCAGATACAACAAAATGCCCGGATGCTGTTTACGCACCGCCTGTAACAGCGGCACCGCCAGCTGAGAAGCCGCCGTGCCCGGCGCAAGACCAACGGAAACCTGCCCGTTCAGCGACTGACCGGCATTATTGACCGCGCTGTGGATCTGGTCGCACTGGCGCAAAATCGCCTGCGCGTGGGAATAAAGAATATTACCGGCTTCGGTAGGAGTGACGCCGCGCTTGGTGCGAATCAGCAATTGTTGCTGCAATTCTCCTTCCAGTGTCGCCAGTTGCTGGCTCAGTGCCGGTTGGGCGATGTGCAGAACATCAGCGGCCTGCGTCAGGCTGCCGATATCGACGATTTTCACAAAGTACTTCAGACGTCTGAGATTCATCTCTGTCTCCATCTTGCGCGAAAGGGGTAACCCCGGGCGGTCGTTAGTGATGCGAATAATAAGCTGGACTAATAAAAGCAAGATTTACGCCAATCTCCGGCGCGCAGGTAAAAAACGCCCGTTCAGAAAGCTAATACCGCAAAATATAAGAGAAAACGATTACGCACGTTGAGCAGAAAACTGGCGACGATGAAAAAAAAGAAGGGAATGAAATGCGCTGCAAAGGAAGGATGCACCAATATCATGCATTCTTATAGGTCATCCTTATAAATTAGCAGGGTTAATAACAGAGGCAGCCACAGCAAGGGCCGCAATCTGACACGCGGCCCTGAATACCAAAATCCATCACTTTTTCCTCTGCTTAACGTATTGCGAAAATAATCAATTTCGCATCAATGACTTACCCAACTTTACTGACTTTGTTGAGCACCATCTGATAAGCCGATTGCAGGTGACTGCGCATCATTTCCGCCGCCGCCTCCATTCGTCCCTCCATCACGGCGTCGAGGATGGCGACGTGCTCCTCGCACCATTCGCGCACGCGGTGTTTATTGGTGTAACTGCCAAACTCAAGCAAACGACGCAGCCGGTTTTGCTGCTGGATCGCCTGCAAAACAAAAATGTTGCCGCTGAATTCCGCCAGCATCTCGTGGAAAGTCGCATCTGTTTCGAAAATCTGACGCCCATCAACGGCCAGAATATCCGGATGCGTTATCAGATAAATATGCTGCATCCGCAGGCGGCGCAGCGCGCTCTTGTCGGCATGAAAACCCGCCGCCAGCATCGCACCCGGCTCAATCATCAGGCGGAATCCGTAGCCGTTACTCAGCGCCACATCGGTATTCAGCGTCGGTAAAAACGACCAGCCATGCCCCTTATTGCGGGCGATCAGGCCATCCTCGGCCAGCCGCAACAACGTGCGCGCCAGCACCCCGCGATCGGCGTCATAGCGCTGAGCGATTTCAGTTTGCGTCAGGGAATCCGGCAACTTTCCGGCAATGCGATCTTTCACCAGCTGCTCGTATAAATCCTGATCGCTGCTGGCGGGGATATCGATGCTGATGCGCTGGAGTTCATCGAAGGCTTTCAGCAGGAAAAAACCCTGATTACGCCGCGCTTCGATAATCCCTAATTCACACAGCAATTTCAGGGCGGTACGCACCGGCGTGCGGGAAACGCCGAGCATATCAGCAAGCTGTTGCTCCCTGAGATGGTGACCTGGCTCAAATTTTGCTTCACGTATCAGGTCAAGGATTTGGTTTGCCAGACGCCTTCCGCTGGCTGTCGTAGTTTGGGTCATGGAATAGCAGCACCTGAAAGTATTTGTTGTTTAGGTTTGTACAATATCACAAGCCTTGAGGAGGGTGAAGCCTGGTGATAAAGCCCCCAGATCGTGCAATTAATGCACCAAAAAAGAGCCTTGACTCACAAGTTTAATTGTATTTAATGAGACACAAAGAGCAATCTTGCTCATGGGAAACAGGAGTCTGTCATGTCAAAAAAATATTTTTTGCGTCGATATGCCGCCGTCTCTCTGGCCGCTATTTGCCTGAGTGCCCCGCTGTTCAGCCAGGCCGCCGCACCTGCTCTGGTCAGCAAAGGTCAGCTGACGTACGGCACCGCCGCCACGTTCATGCCATTTGAATTTACCAAAGACGGCAAGCTGACCGGATTCGATATCGACCTGATCACCGCCATGTCTGAAAAACTGGCGCTGAAACCGGCGCCGATGTCGATGGAATTCAAAGGGCTGATCCCGGCATTGCAGGGCAAACGTCTGGATATCATTAACTCCGCGATGTACATCAACCCGACCCGTTCTGAGCAGGTCGATTTCGTGCCATACCTGAAAATCGGCAGCCGCGTGATTGTGGCAAAAGGAAATCCGGAAAATATCACTGGCCGTGATTTGTCCCTGTGCGGAAAAAACATTGCCGTGACGCTGGGCGGCATCGAAGAAAGCCAGGCGCGTGCGGATAACCAGAAATGTCTCGATGCCAAAAAACCGGCACTGACCGTGCTGACCTTCCCGGCAGCCACCGATTCCGCCGTCGCTGTCGCCCAAAAACGTGCCGATGCGGAATTCCTGTCAACACCGGGCGCGGTAGCGCTGCTGAGCGAAAAAGGTGACACCTTCGAAGCCGTCGGTGCTGAATTTGAAGCTGACACGCACATCGGTTTTGCCGTGCGTAAAGGCGATACAGAAATGAAATCGCTGCTGGAAAAAGGCCTTCAGGATGTCGTGAAAGACGGCACGTATCAGAAAATCATCAGCAAATGGCAGTTCCCGGCTTCAGTGTCCATTTTCTGAAACCGCAAAGTTAAGAAAAGCTTTGCCCTGACGTTGAGGAAAGTTCATGTCACTTGATCTTGTTTGGCAATACCTGTTCTCACCGGCGTTCTTTCAGGGCGCATTAATGACCTTGTTGTTAACGGTGTGCTCGTTGTTCTTTGGCATTATTGCCGGGCTGGTGCTGGCCCTGCTGCAGGAATCCCGCTTCCGTGCGGGTTCCGTTCTGGCTTTCTTTTATCTGTGGTTGTTTCGCGGCACACCGGTGCTGTTCCAGATTATTTTCGTTTACAACGTTCTGCCGACCTTTGGCCTGCGATTCTCCGCCTTTACCTGCGCGGTAATGGCGCTGTCCTTAAATGAGGGCGCCTATATGGCAGAAATTCTGCGCTCCGGTTTGCAGGCCGTACGCAGCGGTCAGCGTACTGCCGGGATGGCGCTCGGCATGACCCAAAGCCAGATCATGCGCAAGATAGTTTTGCCACAGGCCGCGCGGATTGTGCTGCCGCCGATGGGCAATCAGATGATCAGCATGCTCAAATCCAGCGCACTGGTGTCAGTGATTGCGGTGCAGGAACTTCTGCTTATCGCCAACCAAACCGCCAGCGCAAGCTTCCGTTATTTCGAAGCCTTGTGCGCCGCCGGGATTTACTACCTGGTGCTGACGTCGATCTTTATGGTCGGACAGGCCTGGCTGGAACGCTCTCTTGATCCGAAAAAGCGTAAGAAACCCGCGCTGTCTTTGACCGAACGCCTGCTGCGCAGCAGTACACCAAACTGAGGAGAAGCCCGTGAATAAATCCAAACCGGTTCTGGAAATCATCGGCGTCGATAAACATTTTGGCGCACAACACGTTCTGAAAAACTGTTCCCTGAATGTGGCTCAGGGCGAAACCGTAGTGCTGATCGGCCCGTCCGGTTCTGGCAAATCCACCCTGCTGCGTTGCATTAATTTGCTGGAACCGATTCAGGGCGGCGCGATCTTCTTTCGTGATCAGGACATCACCCACGCCAGCATGGAGCCGCACAAACTGCGTCAGGACATCGGCATGGTGTTTCAGAACTACGAGCTGTTTTCGCATCTGACTGCCGCGGAAAACATCATGCTGGCACCCATGACCGTGCTGGGCGTCAGCCGCAGTGAAGCCGAAGCGCAGGCACTGGAACTGCTTGGCAAAGTGCGTATTCCGGATAAAGCCGATTCGTTTCCTGATGAGCTTTCCGGCGGTCAGCAGCAGCGCGTCGCCATTGCCCGCGCGCTGGCGATGAAACCGAAACTGATGCTGTTTGATGAACCGACTTCAGCGCTGGATCCGGAGATGATCCGCGAAGTGCTCGACGTGATGGCCGATCTCAGCGCCGAAGGCATGACCAGCATTGTGGTGACGCATGAAATGGGCTTTGCGAAACGCGCGGCCAACCAAATCGTCTTTATGGAAAACGGCGAAATTATAGAAAACGCGTCCGGCGAAAAATTCTTCGGCGGCGACGTCAGCCTGCGGGCGCAACGTTTCTTAGATCAAATCTTACATTAATCACTTTTAGCAGCACTGAATCACACACTGCGCTCTCACCAGGGGCCTGACTTTTGCCACAAACTGTATTTCAAATACTGTATTTCAGGAGACACCGATGAGCCTTTCATCGCCCGATATCAGCAGAATGAAACGTGACCTTGCCGCACTGGTCGCTATCAATACCGAAAATCCGCCAGGGCGCGAACGCGAAGCCGCTGAACTTATCAGCGCCATGCTCAGCGAAATCGGCTTCGACATGACCCTCAGCGAATACGCGCCGGGACGCACCAACGTGATTGGCCGCCTCGAAAATGGCGCAGGGCCGTGCTTTGCTTTTAATACCCACATCGACGTGGTGCCAGCTGGTGAAGGCTGGCAGCAGGATCCGTTCACCCTCACCGAACGCGACGGCCGGTTATATGGTCGCGGTGCCTGCGACGCCAAAGGGCCGCTGATCGCCATGATCGAAGCCATGC
This sequence comes from Rahnella sp. JUb53, assembly GCF_004346065.1. Lineage (NCBI taxonomy): Bacteria > Pseudomonadati > Pseudomonadota > Gammaproteobacteria > Enterobacterales > Yersiniaceae > Rahnella > Rahnella sp. JUb53. The sequence goes on along the minus strand of NZ_SLYT01000006.1, from coordinate 9,448 downwards.
GCTGGCTGGCGGCCAACCGCAACGACTGGAGCGGCACGCTGATGGCGATTTTTGTCGCCGACGAAGAAGTCGCCAGCGAAGGTGCGAAGTTTTACGTGCGCGAAGCCCCGGCACATATCGACTTCGTGGTGATCGGCGAACCAACCTCTAACACCACGTATTCGGCACATAAAGGCAGTTTGCGCCCGCTGGTCCGCGTTCACGGCGTCACCGCTCACTCCGGCACACCGGAACTGGGCGAGAACGCTATTTTCCGCGCCGCACAACTGCTCGGTCTGGTGGAAGAAACCCACCAGCACACCGTGCGCTGCCGCTGTCATCCGCTGGTCGGTAATGCCAGCCTGACGGTCACCCGCATTAACGGCGGTCATGCCGATAACGTACTGCCGGGTGCCTGCGAATTACTGCTCGATCGTCGCATGGTGCCTGGCGAAGACGAAGACGCAGTGAAACAGGAGATTCAGGATTTACTGCAACTCGCCCATGACAAATTCGGTGTACGCAGCGAAATCATTACCTTCAAACCGACCACCGGCGGTGCAACCGAAACCGACTCCGGCGATCCGATTGTGCTGGCCGGCGTTGAAGCTTGCGCGGCACAAGGCAATCCGGAACCGGGTCCGTTCGGTTTTCAGGGCGGTTGCGATCTGGTGCATTTTCGCAGCCTGGGAACCAAAGGCATCATCATCGGCCCCGGTTCGCTGGCGGTCGCGCACAAACCTGATGAGTTTATCCCGATCGACGAATTCATCGCAGGCAGCAAAATTTACTGCGATGTCGCGCTGAAAATGCTCAAACGCTGAGGAGGAGCCGGTGAAAGCTACGTTGTATCGCGCCGACCTGCGGTATCCGCATCTGCAACTTTACACCGCCTCTTCGGGCAGTGTGCCAGGGCTGGACACCTTGTATCTGCTGCTGGAAGACAAAAACGTCAACGGGCTGGGCGAAGTGCGTATCAATATCGCTTATCTCAATGGCTGCAGCGCCGAAAGGGTGTTGAGTGATGTGATCCGTGCGTTGCAGCAACTGGATCTCAGCCAGCCTGCCAGCACGCTTTTGCTCAACCTGCCGCAACGGATGGCAGATTTTCTGGCACCGACACGCATGCTGCTGGATATCGCGTTGCATGATCTGATTGCCCGTCAGGAAGGTATCAGCGTGGCAGAACTTGCCGGGGCAGAAAACAGCCAAACGGTGAGTTATCACACCAACCAGACGCTGTTCTGGACGCCGATGGAACAGATGCTGGAACAGGCCACAGCCTATGTGGAGCGCGGTTTTACTCAGCTGAAACTGCGCGTCGGTGTGGCGTCATTTGCTGAGGACGAAGCACGCCTTAGCGCCCTGCGCCGCCGTTTCGGACACGAGATCAGTTTGTCCGCCGATGCCAACGGACAATGGCAACCGGAAGAAGCCCGCAGTCATTTACTGTCGCTGGCGAAATTTGAAATGAGTTATCTCGAACAGCCGGTTTCTGACGCCAATGCGCACTATTACCCGGCGCTCGCCGAAGTCAGTCCGCTGCCGCTGATGCTTGATGAAAGCATGAGCAGCGAGGCGGATTTAGAACGTATTGTGCAGCTCAAAGGCAAGGTCATGGCGCATCTCAAGCTGGTCAAAATGGGAGGAATTGCGCCGACAATAGCGGCCGCACGACGCCTGACCGCGGCGGGTGTGCCGTTTATGATCGGCCAGATGAATGAAGGCGGTGCCGCTACCGCCGCCGCGCTGCACGTCGCCCGCGCCAGTCAGCCGGCTTATGCAGAACTTTACGGTGCCGACGGGCTGGGCAACGACCCGGTTCACGGCCTTTCCTATCATCAGGGTTTACTCAGCAGCCAGCCGGGCGCGGGGCTTGGCATCCGCTTTACCCCTTCTCAGGCAGAATTTATTCAGGAGTTTGAACAATGACAGCAACATCATTGCCCGATCTGGGCCGCGTCGTGCCAGGCGCAGAATCCGCCTTTCGTGAAGCAGAATATGCGCAGCGCATGGCGAAAGCGCGTCAGCTGCTGGTCAAAGCCGGTCTGGACGTCATGGTCATCACCGGTCCGGAAAATATCTTTTATCTGACCGGCCAGCAAACGCCGGGCTATTACACCTTCCAGACGCTGGTGTTGCCGGTGGAAGGCGATCCGGTTTTTGTCATCCGTCAGCTGGAGTATTTCAACTTTATCTCCAACACCTTTATCCGCGACGCCGCGATTTATACCGATGGCGATAATCCGGTGAATTTCCTGCTCGATGTGCTGAAAGCGCGCGGCTGGATGAAAAGCCGGATCGGTATCGACAAACGCGGCTGGTTCCTGCCCGTGGCGGTATACGAAGCGTTGCAGGCTGAAATCGGCACTATTCACGACGCGGCCGGCGTTATCGAACAACTGCGGGCGGTGAAATCTGCCGCAGAACTGGAAAAAATGGCCCACGCAGCGCGTTACGTTGATGCCGGTATGCTGGCAGGTCGCGCGGCGATTGCCGCCGGTGCCACTGAAAACGATCTGGTTTCCGCCATGATGGGCGCCGCCATTGCCGCCGGATCCGAATACATGGGCATGGAACCGCTGGTTTCCAGCGGTCCGCGCACCGGCGTACCGCACGGCACCTGGCGACGTCGCAAAATTCTCGATGGCGACCCGATTTTCCTGGAAATGGCAGCCACGCATGACCGTTACCACGCTGCCCTGATGCGCTCCGCCTGGCTTGGCAAACCACCCGCCGTAGCGCTGGAAATGGAAAAAGTGTGTCAGGAAGCGCTGCAGGCTGCACTGGATGTCATTCGTCCGGGCGCCACCTGCGAAGCACCGCATCTGGCGTGTCAGGCCGTCATTGACCGCGCCGGTTACACCGACAACTTCAAAAAACGCACCGGTTATTCGATTGGGATCTCATTTGCACCTGACTGGGGCGAAGGCGCGATCCTCAGCCTTTACAGCGGCATCACGACTGAATTACAGCCGGGCATGACCTTCCACATTCCACCGGCACTGCGCATTTACGGCGAATTCACCGTCGGTGTCAGTGAAACCATTGTGGTGACCGAAACCGGCTACCGCGCCCTCGGCACGGTGGATCGTCCGCTGACCTTACTTTGATTTAGCGTTTAACAAGATGATGGGAAGTGAATAAATGAAAGACATCAGTGAAAGCCAGGCGCGCCTGAAAGGTATTTTTAATATTACCGTCACGCCTTTTACCGCCAGCGGCGAGTTTGATTTCGCGGGGCTGTCGCGCAATATCGAGCGCGTCATCAGCCTCGGTTATGACGGCATTTTGATTGGCGGCACCTACGGCGAATTCCCGGCAATGACCGCAGATGAGCGCGCCACGCTGTTTCGTTATGTCATGGAAGTGGTCGGTAACCGCGTACCGGTAATGTTATGCAGCGCCGGCTCCGATGCCCGCGTCGTGCGCGATTTAACCCAACTGGCGGGTGATCTGGGCGGGCTCCCAATGGTGACACCGCCGTTTGTTTCGGAAGTGACGGAAGCACAAATCATCAGTTTTTTCAAACAGATGGCGCCGCTATCACGCACCGGTATTCTGGTGTACAACGCGCCGGGCATCGGCATTACGTTACCGCCTGTGGTGCTGGAGCAACTGGCCGATATCGAAGGCGTTGTGGGCATTAAACAAGGTGACCTGAACCCGACGGCCATTGACCAGATTGCCAACCGGCTGGGCGGACGTCTGCGCCTGTTCTGCGCTTCTGACCTGGCATTTTTAGGTCCGATGATGTGCGGTTTTGATGGCATCAGCACCACTAACAGCGGCGCGTTGCCGGAAATCATTCTGGCGACATATCGTGCGCTGGAAAATGGCGATGCGAACACCGCGCGCGAACTGCACCGCCTTTGGTATCCGTACCGCGCCCTCGCCCGCCGCTATGGTCAGCCGCAACTGGTGAAAGCGGCCATGAACCTGCGCGGCTTCGACGGTCACCATGTGCGCGCACCACTGATTGATCTGGAGCCTGACGTTATCGGGCTGGTGGAGCAGGAACTCCAGCGTCTGGCTGCGGATCCGCGTTCCGGCGTCACCCTGAAGTAATCCGCTTTGCTAAAACTCCCGTCTGAGCAGGCGGGAATTTCCTCTCGTTACATCCGCTTTTCCGGGACATCCCGCAAATTCAGCAATGACATTTTTAATGTCCTTGCCATCGCCTTTCGGCGTATATACCTTTGCACTATATTTTTCAGGCGAGTATTATTTGAGCAGATTTCCGGCTTAAACAACTTACTGAGGAATAACGACATGCCCAAAGGCACCGTATTTTTAAATAACAGGACGCAAAGCGTACGTATTCCGGCAGAGTGCCGTTTTCCAGACGAGGTAAAAATCGTGACGATAAGAAAAGTAGGGAGTTCACTGGTTTTAACGCCAGTGGATAACACATGGGATAATTTTTTCCACAGCGAACTGCGCGTGACGGATGATTTTATGGAAGAACGCGCCTCACAAGATCAGTCTGAGCGGGATACATTTTAATGCTGACCTATCTGCTGGACACCAATATTGTCATTTATATACTCAAACGCAGGCCGATGAGCGTGCTGGCAAAATTCAACCAGCACGCCGATCAACTGGCGATCTCAATGATCACTTATGCTGAACTACTGCATGGCATTGCGAAAAGCACCAGTCCGACCAAAAACAAACTGGCGGTAGAGGAATTCGTTTCTCATTTACGTATCGTGGACTATGACCAGAAAGCTGCCGCGCATTACGGACATATCCGTGCCTGCCTCGAAAAATGCGGCAACCTGATTGGGGTGAACGATATTCATATTGCCGCACAGGCACGCAGCGCGGGTATGGTGATGGTGACCAATAATATGAATGAGTTCACCCGCGTTGACGGGCTCCTGACTGAGAACTGGGTGGGTCCTTCCTTAACTGCGCTTTGAACCCGCCGCTTTTAAAAACGCGGTCAGCAGCGGATGCGGTTTCACACGCAGTGACGACAACTCCGGATGCCCTTGTACTCCGAGATAAAACGGGTGATGAGTGAACTCAATACCATCAGCAATTTTTCCCGTAGCGTCAGTCCCGCTGATATGCAGCCCGAACTTCTCCAGATCGGGCTTCAGTTTGGGTTCAAGATGAAAGCGGTGGTTATAGCGCACGGTAAATTCATCGCCGAGGATGTCATTTAATCTGCTGCCAGGACGGCAATGCATCTGATAATCCCCAAGACGATGTACCGGAAATGTCGGCGTATCCGTCAGCGGGATAAAGGTTTTAATTTCGGCATTAGCATCGGCTTCGGCAAGATTGGCTTTCGTGGAACCAAGCATTTTCTGCACGATGGCCGTGGTCATGGTTTGCATACCCAGACAAAGCCCGAGAATGGGAATATTACGGTTCAGCGCGTAATGCGCCGCGCAAATTTGTCCGGTCACATTACACATCGCTGAGCCTCCGGGCAGCAATATACCATCGACATTTTCCATCACTTCATGCAGGTGATCTTCCAGCGCCTGCGGTGCTGCGTACACCATGTCCAGTGATAACGACAGCGCATCTGCCGCGTCCCCCAGAGCAGCCAGAGTGGCAGGGTAAATACTGCATTGATCCGACTGGGATCCGACCAGCGCAATGCGCAATGACGGGCCGGTGTGCGGTGGCATGTTCTGATTGATCCAGCGCCCGTAGCGGTCTCGCCACCAGCATCCTGACGCGTCATCTGTCTGACCATGACGCCTGAATACAAACCCCTGATTGGCGCGCTCAACCGTAACCAGTTCGTAATCCAGCGCGTTATCCCGCACCTGTCTGGCGATTTGCGTGAACTGAATAATTTGCATCGGCCCCAGCGGAACCACCACATCCTGCGTACCGTAAGTATTGAGCAGGTCTTCCAGCTCCATAACCTTTCCGGCACTTTGCGGATTCATTCGCTCAGTCCACAGCAAACCGCTGGTCATCAGCTGTCCTTCGCCGATGACATGCTGACAGGCATCCGGATAGCGGGCGATATCCCAGCTCACCGGCAGATGAGCTAACGGTAAATGTTTTTGTGCTGCCAGTATTGCCGCCATCGCCCCGTACAGCGATGGCTCAGGTGTGTCATGTGCAACAAAAATAAAAGACATAAGACAACCTTGAAATATAAAAGGAAAGTGACGGCATTTCGCAGACTCTGGAGTCTGCCAAACGAGTTGCCGTGCCATTTCCGCCGGTAAAATGCTGCTCAGCACGAAGAAATTATGAGCAAAGCAAAAAGAAGAATGGTAAGTTTAAATTGGTTTTAATGATTCATATAATACAATTTTGTTATTGCTCAAACAGGGGAAACAATGTCTGCTGAATTTCTTGCACCTCGTTTACGTCGTGTGCGCCCTTCGCCGACAGCGGCGATTTCCGACCAGGTACGCGCGTTTATTGCGTCTGGCGTTGATGTTATCAATCTCGGTGAAGGCGAACTCGATTTCGATACTCCCGCACATATCAGGCAGGCAGGCATCGATGCGATTGTACAAGGTGACACAAAATACACCGCTGTGGCCGGTACCGCCGCGCTGAAACTAGCCATCATCACTAAGTTTAATCGCGAAAATGGGATCAGCTACCGTGCGGACGAAGTGATTGCAGGTAGCGGAGCCAAGCAACTGATCTTCAATGCTCTTTTAGCCACGGTTTCTGCCGGTGATCAGGTCCTTATTCCTGCGCCCTATTGGGTTTCTTACCCGGACATGGTGGCGCTGGCAGAAGGCGAGCCGAGGATAGTACCTTGCCTGGAAAGCCATGGCTGGAAATTACAGCCGGAAGATCTGGCGGCCGCGATTACCCCGCAAACCCGCTGGGTTATCCTCAACTCTCCGAATAACCCAACCGGCGCGGTGTATTCTGCAGAAGAATTAAAGGCGCTGGCTGCCGTTGTGCTGGAACATCCGCAGTTGCTTGTCATGGCGGATGATATTTATGAGCAAATTTGTTTCACCTCCGGCGAATTCGCCACGCTGGCGCAGGTTGAACCGCGCCTGAAGGATCGTATCCTCACGGTCAACGGTGTTTCAAAGGGTTATTCAATGACCGGCTGGCGACTGGGTTATGCCGGAGGCCCGGCCTGGCTGATCTCAGCGATGCAAATTTTGCAGTCCCAAAGCACGTCAAATCCAAGCTCAATCTCTCAGGCGGCGACCGTTGTCGCACTGGAACACGGCAGCGAATTCATCACGGAGTGGATTGAAATACTGTCACGCCGCCGCACCCTGATCATGAACTGCATCAACGCCATTGACGGCCTGAGTGCAGAGGTTCCGCCAGGAGCATTTTACGTTTTCGCTAATTGCCAGAGAATGCTGGGCAAAACAACGCCTTCGGGTGAGTCCCTCCATACAGATGAAGATTTTGCGGCTTATCTGCTGAAATTTGCCCACGTGGCAACGCTTCAGGGTTCAGCTTTCGGCGCACCAGGCTATTTACGCATCGCTTATGCCATTGATGACAAGCGTTTACAGGAAGCCTGTGAGCGGATCACCCGCGCCTGCGGCGAATTGCGTTAACCGGGCAAAGGCTGACAGAGTGCAGAAACAGGCCTTTCGGGTTCCTTTTTGACTCTATTGTCAACAACTTGACCAAAGTATCAGCAAACGAACGCATTTATAGAGTTTCCCCTTTGACATGCCGCGGGGCAGTCGCTATTATTCGCCCCGTTCCAACGATTCCTCTGTAGTTCAGTCGGTAGAACGGCGGACTGTTAATCCGTATGTCACTGGTTCGAGTCCAGTCAGAGGAGCCAAATTAGAAACGCCCGCTTAAGGAAACTTAAGCGGGCGTTTTGCTTTGGTGTTTTCTTATGCCGGTATCATCTCTGCATGAGAAAAGGCTTATGGAGAGGTAGCCCTAAGAAAATTGATCTCTATTAATGAGATTGAAAACAATAATGGGCGGATTTCACAAGCCTATAGATTAGCGTTGCTTAATACTCTACTGTATCGGGAAACTCAGATTGTTCATAAGTGCGTATGGCCTTCGGATAGACATGGCATGCTGTACCTGCGTTTGCTGACTTTCTTTCACACATTAGGCAAATGTTCTGCAGAATAAATTACTTTTGCCTTTCTTTACTTTCTAGCCTAATCAACGCCCTTTCTAAACCTGATATCTTAATCACTAGGCGCTGATCTTATTTAAATGCTTTAGTGATAATCCTCATTGGAGAAGCATTTATATGAGTGTTAAGGCACAAGTTATTGTCGCACGTAAGCTGGGATTCACATCACATCAAAATGCGGTTCCTCTATTACGTGAACTTATCTTGCATAATGAATCGGAGCAAGCATTTCAGGATTTGACATTACATCTGCAAACATCGCCTGCAGTATTGGAAGCAAAACAATGGAAAATTGACCGTTTACTTCCAAACTCCTCGGTTGATATCCGGGAACGGGACGTTAAGCTCAATGCAGAATGGCTCTCCGAATTAACGGAAAGTGTCGTTTGTGAAGTCACACTATGTTTGCGTCATGGCGACGAAGAACTTTTTACTGAATGTTATCCACTTGAAGCATTGGCAAAAAATGAATGGGGTGGAGAGGCAATGGTGGAATTGCTGCCCTCTTTTATTATGCCAAACGATCCCGCCGTGGACCGGATTCTCAAAGCGACATCCGATGTTCTGCGAAGTGCAGGTAAAAATGAAGGGTTGGATGGTTACGAAAGTAAATCCAGAACTCGTGTCTGGGAAATTGCATCTGCGCTCTGGACTGCAATCTGTAATCTGAATATCAGCTACGCCCTTCCACCGGCAAGCTTTGAGCTTAACGGTCAGAAAATTCGTACGTCAGGTGCCATTATCGAAGGTAAAGTCGCAACGTGTTTGGATACCACGTTATTATTCGCATCCGCATTAGAGCAGTTGGGCCTCAATTCACTTGTATTTCTCACCGAAGGCCACGCCTTTGCCGGCTTATGGTTGCAACCGCAAGAATTTGCGCAGTTAGTGACTGAAGATGTCTCCGCTGTAAGAAAACGCATCGACCTGAAAGAGATGGTTGTATTTGAAACAACACTGGCAACCAAAGCCCAACCGGCTTCTTTTACTCAGGCTTCTGATGAAGCATTGCAGCATTTTACTGAGGATAAATTCCACGCAGCAATAGATACACGCCGTGCGCGGATGCAAAAAATTCGCCCGCTTGCACTCGGTACGAACTCATCCCCAGACCATAGCGATTCTGAACAAATCATCTCCCACGGTTTTGAAGATGCGCCGTTCTTGCCTTCGTTTGATATTGATGTCGACACATCTGAAGATAAAGAATCAGTCGGCCGTCTGATTCAATGGCAACGTAAACTTTTAGATTTAACAACACGCAACCGCCTGCTGCATTTACCCGAGAGTGCCAAAGTGAATAGACCCTAGTTTCCTAGACTGTTCCGTGCCTCATGAACCAGGCACTTTCATAAGCTGCAGGGGGTTGATCCTCACAGGCACTGTGGCGGC
>NZ_SLYT01000005.1:0-390198 GCF_004346065.1 Rahnella sp. JUb53 | reverse complement strand
GCATGTGTTAGGCCTGCCGCCAGCGTTCAATCTGAGCCATGATCAAACTCTTCAATTAAAAGTTCGATTTGCTTAAACAAGTTAAGCGGTGCTCAAAAATTAACTTCGTAGTACTCTTATAAGTGAACAAGTCACCTAAATGAATTACTGCTTGGTCACTCTTTAAGACTTGATATTTTTGCCACCGAAGTGGCTGATATCGTCTTGTGAGTGCCCACACAGATTGTCTGATAAATTGTTAAAGAGCAGTGAGTTACGCGCTTTCGCTTGCTAACTCGAGGTGGCGTATATTACGCTTTCCTCATTCAGTGTCAACCGTTTATTTCATCCGGTTGCCGCTGTTTTTAATCTTTCCGACCCGGTTACTTCGTGATGTTGTTCACGTTGTTCCCTGTCGATGGAGCGGCATTATAGGGAGTTCTCAGCAGGCCGCAAGGGCTAATTTCACTTTTCTCACCAACCGCCCATAAATTCATCAAATGAATTAATAATGAACAAAAAGTGCATAAAAAACGGGCTCCGGATTGCTCCGGAGCCCGTTTTAGCTTCCTTATTACCTAATTACTGTCTTGCGATGATGTGATCATTTTCCACATCGACAGTAATTGGCTTACCTGGTATCAGCTTGCCAGACAAAATTTGCTGAGCCAGCGGGTTTTCAATCTCCTGCTGGATGGCACGTTTCAACGGACGCGCGCCATAAACCGGGTCAAATCCAGTATTGCCCAGCAACTCGAGCGCCGCCTCGGTGAGCGTTGCCGTATAGCCGTGTTCTTCTAAACGTTTATACAAACGTTCCAGCTGAATCTTAGCGATGTTTTTAATATGCGCATGACCCAGCGGATGGAACACGACAACTTCATCTATACGGTTGATGAATTCCGGACGGAAGCTGTGTGTGACCACTTCCATGACCGATTCTTTCATCTGCGCATAGCTGGCCTCGCCAAAGTGTTGCTGAATAATGTCTGAACCCAGGTTAGAGGTCATGATGACCACCGTATTACGGAAGTCGACCGTTCTGCCCTGCCCGTCCGTTAAGCGACCGTCATCCAGCACCTGTAATAAGATGTTGAAGACATCAGGGTGCGCCTTCTCTACTTCATCTAATAAGATGACAGAGTAAGGACGACGACGAACCGCTTCGGTCAGGTAACCCCCTTCCTCATAACCGACATAACCCGGAGGCGCACCGACCAGACGTGAAACGGAGTGTTTTTCCATAAACTCTGACATATCGATGCGAACCATCGCGTCATCGCTGTTAAACAGGAATGTCGCCAGCGCCTTACACAGCTCTGTTTTACCCACACCGGTCGGACCGAGGAACAGGAATGACCCGATCGGGCGGTTTGGATCCGACAACCCTGCACGACTACGACGAATCGCATTCGATACCGCTTCAACCGCTTCGTTCTGACCAATCACACGATTGTGCAACTCTTCTTCCATACGCAGCAGTTTTTCACGTTCGCTTTCCAGCATGCGTGCCACCGGAATACCGGTCCAGCGCGCCAGCACGTCGGCAATTTCCACATCTGTCACACGGTTGCGTAACAGCTTCATGGTTTTACCTTCCGCCTGAGTGGCTGCTGCCAGCTGTTTTTCCAGTTCCGGTATTTTCCCGTACTGCAATTCTGACATACGTCCCAGGTCACCCACGCGGCGAGCCTGTTCAAGCGTAATCTTCGCCTGCTCCAGTTCCGCTTTAATATTCTGCGTGCCAGTCAGGGAAGCTTTTTCGGCCTTCCACTCTTCTTCCAGCTCAGAATATTCGCGCTCTTTCTGGTTCAGTTCGGTTTCCAGCATCTCCAGACGTTTCACACTGGCGTCATCAGACTCTTTCTTCAATGCCTGTTGTTCCAGTTTCAGCTGGATAATACGGCGATCGAGACGGTCCAGAGACTCCGGTTTAGAGTCCATCTGCATACGAATGCTGGATGCCGCTTCATCTATAAGGTCGATCGCTTTATCCGGTAACTGACGATCCGAGATGTAACGGTGGGACAACGTCGCCGCCGCAACGATAGCCGGGTCAGTAATCTGGACATGGTGATGCAGCTCGTAGCGTTCTTTCAGGCCACGCAAGATAGCGATGGTGTCTTCAACAGAAGGCTCGGCAACAAACACTTTCTGGAAACGACGCTCTAACGCCGCATCCTTCTCTATAAACTGACGATATTCATTTAATGTCGTCGCACCTACGCAGTGAAGTTCACCACGCGCCAGAGCCGGTTTCAGCATATTGCCGGCATCCATCGCGCCATCGGCTTTACCCGCGCCAACCATGGTATGCAATTCGTCGATAAACAGAATGACGTTGCCTTCCTGTTTAGCCAGATCACTCAGCACGCCTTTCAGACGTTCTTCAAATTCACCGCGATATTTTGCGCCAGCCACCAGTGCGCCCATATCTAATGAAAGCACTCGTTTATTTTTCAGGCCTTCCGGCACTTCACCATTAATGATGCGTTGTGCCAGCCCCTCCGCAATCGCGGTTTTACCGACACCAGGCTCACCAATAAGAACCGGGTTATTTTTGGTACGCCGTTGCAGAACCTGAATGGTTCGGCGAATTTCTTCATCACGACCGATGACCGGATCCAGTTTGCCCTGCTCGGCACGTTCGGTCAGATCGATAGTGAATTTTTTCAATGCCTGACGTTGGTCTTCGGCATTCTGGTCATCCACTTTCTCACCTCCACGCATTTGATCGATAGCCGCAGTAATTTTCTCGGCAGTTGCGCCGCAGGCTTTTAACACATCCGTTAAAGAGCCGCGGTCTTTCATCACAGCCAGAACAAACAGTTCTGAAGAAATAAAGGTATCAGCACGCTGCTGTGCCAATTTGTCACAAAGATTTAAAACACGTACCAGTTCATTGGATGGTTGAACATCCCCACCGGTACCTTCAACTTGCGGCAAACGCCCCAAAGCCTGATCAACGTCCGTGCGCAGTTTCTGGGTATCTACCCCAGCCGCAGTTAATAAAGGACGAACGGTCCCACCTTCCTGAGTAAGCAAAGCGCTCATCAGGTGAACAGGTTCGATAAATTGATTGTCGCGCCCGAGCGCGAGTGACTGAGCATCCGCGAGGGCAAGCTGGAATTTGCTGGTAAGACGATCCAGACGCATAACACCTCCAATACTGAACAAAATTGCTACTGGAGATTAGATGAGGTCAACCCTCACGTTTTCAAGGTTATCTTGGCAGTATATTAGGAGGACTGCTGCTATGCGCGATGGATCGTCTTGATTCGATAGGTTATATCAGCCAAATTAAACTTGCCAGCCGTCCGGTAATTCCGTCGCGCCGGTAAGAGTAAAATGTGGTGCTGTCGGTCACAGTGCAATACTCGCCGCCATAAATAGCGGTGAGACCAGCGGCCTGTAAACGCAATCTGGCTAAGAGGTAAATGTCGGCCATAAATTTGGTGCCCGCTGGGGTAAAAGCAACGGATGCATTACTGTTCTCCGCCAAAAAGGCGTCACGCACTTCTCCGCCGACTTCAAAATGCGCAGGACCAATTGCCGGTCCCATCCACGCCATGATTTCTGCAGGAGCAGCCTCAAAGCAGGCAACCGTATTTTCCAACACGCCTGCACACAAACCACGCCAGCCCGCATGCGCTGCAGCCACTTCATCGCCGTTTTTACTGCAAAACAGAACCGGTAAACAATCGGCTGTCATTGCTGCACAGACAACGCCTGGCTCGCGGGTATAGGCCGCATCGGCAATCTGTGTCGGAATAAGGGGAGTTTGCGATGATAAACGAAGCACGTCGGTGCCATGAACCTGCTCAAGCCAGTGTGGCGAATCAGGCAGACCGCCAAGTTCAATCAACCGCTGGCGGTTCAGCGCAACATGCTCAGGAGAATCCCCGACATGACTGCCGAGGTTAAGCGAACCGTAAGGAGGCAGACTGACGCCTCCTTTGCGGGTTGTCGCACATGACCGCACCGATGCCGGTTGCGGCCACTGAGGCTGGATAAGCAGGCTCATTACCAGTTCATCTGGTCCTTGAACTCTTCGGTATCCGCTTTAAGCGCATTGATCAGGTCAACCATATCCTGCGGAAGTGGCGCATGCCATTCCATCTGAATACCGGTTACCGGATGATAAAGACGCAGCATGGTCGCATGAAGAGCCTGACGATCAAAGCTACGCAGCATATTGATAAATGCTTCGGAAGCGCCTTTTGGCAGACGCGGACGGCCACCATAAAGCTGATCACCCAACAGAGGATGGTTAATATGTGCCATATGTACGCGGATCTGATGCGTACGGCCGGATTCCAGACGCAGACGCAGACGCGTATGAGCACGGAAATGCTCCATAATGCGATAGTGTGTGGTCGCCGGTTTGCCGGTCGGATGAACCGCCATGTGCGTACGCTTGGTGGAATGGCGCGCAATCGGCTCATTCACTGTGCCGCCTGCCGTCATTGTACCAATAGCGACTGCTTCATATTCGCGGGTGATTTCACGCGCCTGAAGTGCAGTGACCAGATGCGTTTGCGCAGGAACTGATTTCGCGACGACCATCAGACCCGTGGTGTCTTTATCGAGACGGTGAACAATGCCGCAGCGCGGAACATCAATGATTGCCGGGTAATAATGCAGCAATGCATTAAGTACCGTGCCATCAGGATTCCCTGCACCCGGATGAACAACCAGATCGCGGGGTTTATTGATGACTAAAATATCGTTATCTTCATACACGATATCTAAAGCGATATCTTGTGGCAGCCAACGCGCTTCTTCTTCAATTTGCGCATCGATTGCGATAGCCTCGCCACCCAACACTTTTTCTTTTGGTTTGGTCACTTTTTTGCCATTGACCGTGACCCTGTCTTCAAGGATCCAATCTTTTATGCGAGATCTTGAATAATCAGGGAACAATTCGGCCAAAGCCTGATCTAACCGTTGACCGAGTTGAGATTCGGCCACCGTTGCGGTGAGTTGTACTTGTTGTGCCATATGCAGCTTCTTGGTTAACGTTGGGTTTTCACGGCGATGCCGTTTAAAATAATGTGCTATTGTAGCTGGTCTTTGTCGGGAGCTTAACGGACAGTCTCCCAGAATAACACCTGAGGATAATCAAAACGTCATGACGCGTGTGAAATATCTGGTGGCAGCAGCCACGTTGAGCCTGGCGCTGGTCGGTTGCTCCAGTTCCAAAGAAACGGTTCCCGATAACCCGCCTAACGTCCTTTATGCCACTGCCCAGCAAAAGCTGCAGGACGGTAACTTTAAAGGCGCGATTGCGCAATTAGAAGCGCTGGATAACCGCTATCCGTTTGGGCCTTACTCGCAGCAAGTTCAGTTAGATCTGATTTATGCCTATTACAAGTCTGCTGACTTGCCAATGGCTCAGGCTTCTATTGATCGCTTTATGCGCCTGAACCCAACCCATCCAAACATCGACTACGTCATGTATATGCGTGGTTTAACGGATATGGCGTTGGATGACAGTGCGCTGCAAGGATTCTTCGGTGTTGATCGTTCAGACCGTGATCCGCAGCATGCGCGTGCAGCATTCCGCGATTTCAGCCAGTTGATCCACACGTATCCAAACAGCCAGTACGCCACTGATGCGACTAAACGTTTGGTATTCCTGAAAGATCGTTTGGCGAAATACGAGCTGTCAGTGGTGCAATACTACACTAAACGCGGTGCTTACGTCGCTGTTGTTAACCGTGTTGAGCAAATGCTGAAAGATTACCCGGATACGAAAGCGACGCATGACGCGCTGCCGTTGATGGAAAGTGCCTATCGTGAACTGCAGCTGAACAACCAGGCTGATAAAGTTGCGAAAATTATTGCGGCCAATAACGCAGCATAATTTTAAAATGTCCGTACACACAAACGGTAGCTCAGGCTGCCGTTTTTTTTGGCTTTGATTCGGGAAAAGTCAGAGAAGAGTGAACGTGATGAACGAAAAAACAGGTTAAAAAACGCAGAAGATAATGCACTGATCCTATCAATCATGCCTGCTCCTCAGTGAAGTCTCAAGGCCTTTCCCGCCATTAATTACCCTGGGTCACATAAACGCCAAAGTTGACAAAAAGTGACAAAAAACCGTGGTTTTGGACAGGCATTTCATAAAAAAGGCTGGTATGTTGGATTCATCGGAGACGGAAATAAGAGAGGTAAGTCATATGACAGTCAACATTACCAGTAAACAAATGGACATCACCGCCGCGATTCGTGAACACATCGAAGGCCGTCTGAAAAAACTGGATAAATGGCAAACTCAGCTCATTAACCCGCATATAATCCTGTCGAAAGAACCTCAGGGATTTGTCGCCGATGCGACCATCAGTACACCAAACGGGAAACTGGTTGCCAGTGCTACGCACGATGATATGTACGCTGCGATTAACGACATGACCGCCAAGCTTGAGCGTCAGCTCAACAAAGCGCAGCACAAGGGTGAAGCCCGCCGTGCAGAATCTGGCGTCAAAGAACTCAATCTGGAACCGGTGCAGGAAGAAGAGGAATAACCGGCTTATCGGAAAGGCAGTTCACAGCGCGCTCTCAGGAGCGCGTTTTTTGTGTCCTGAGGAAATCTTATTGACACAGGGAAAAGCCAGCGGTTACTTTAAGACTCTGCTCAAACTTATGGAAACAACGCTCACATGAATACCCGTCTGTTTTTCTTCGCATTCTTTTTTACCTTCCCCTGATTGGGAGGCGTTTCGTCGCGAAAGAATGAATGCGAAGACGAACAACAAAGCCTCCTGAAAAGGGGGCTTTTTTTATGCCTGCGTTTTACACATTTTGCTGAAAGAAAGAACATCAAAAAGGGTAACAACATGACCGAGAACTCATTACTGGCACTGCGCGAACGCATCAGCGCATTAGACCTGAAACTGCTGGCTCTGCTGGCAGAACGACGCACGATGGCGATAGAAGTCGCGCAATCCAAAATGCACTCTCACCGCCCGATCCGCGACAAAGAACGTGAAATTGAACTGATTAACGCACTGATTCAGGAAGGGAAAAAACAGGGGCTGGACGGTCATTACATCACCCGCGTGTATCAGCTGATCATTGAAGATTCCGTTCTGACCCAGCAGGCTCTGCTCCAGCAACATCTGAATAAAACCCCTTCTGATTCCGCCCGTATCGCTTTCCTCGGCCCGAAAGGTTCTTATTCACATCTTGCCGCACGCCAGTTTGCCGCCCGCCATTTCGACCAGTTCATCGAATGTGGCTGCCAGAAATTCCAGGATATCTTCTCTCAGGTAGAAACCGGTCAGGCCGATTACGCCGTATTGCCGATTGAAAATACCAGCTCCGGTTCAATCAATGACGTTTATGACCTGCTGCAACACACCAGCCTGTCGATTGTGGGTGAGCTGACCAATCCTATCAATCATTGCGTACTGGTCGCGACCGACACGGATTTGTCGCAGATCCAGACGGTTTACAGCCATCCTCAGCCTTTCCAGCAATGCAGTCAGTTCATCAACCGCTTCCCTCACTGGAAAATTGAATACTGCGAAAGCACTGCGGCGGCGATGGAAAAAGTGGCCGCGGCCAATTCTCCACACGTGGCAGCGCTCGGCAGCGAAGCCGGTGGTGCGTTATATAAACTGCAGGTGCTTGAACATAATCTGGCGAACCAGCAGGAAAACATTACCCGCTTCATTATCCTGGCACGCAAGGCAATTGAAGTCACAGATCAGGTTCCGGCAAAAACCACGCTGATTATGGCGACCGGCCAGCAGGCAGGTGCGCTGGTGAATGCGCTGCTGGTGCTGCGCGATCAGGGCATCATCATGACCAAACTGGAATCTCGCCCGATTAACGGCAATCCATGGGAAGAGATGTTTTATATCGATGTGCAGGCCAACTTGCGTTCTGAAGAGATGAAAAAGGCGCTGAAGGATCTGGCTCCGATCACCCGTTCGCTGAAAGTGCTCGGCTGTTATCCAAGCGAGAACGTCGTCTCTGTTGATTTATAATTTCACAAACAACCTGTAATTTACCGCAAACAAAAAGGGCGCTGCACACAATGGCAGCGCCCTTTTTTCATTTCAGGACAACTTACTTACGGTTGTCGTTAGCCTGTCTCAGCAGCGCACCACTTTCTTTCAGGAAGCGTGGTGCATAATCGCCAAACCAGTGCTCAACCTTTCTGAATTTGTCGATAAACGCCTGTTTATCGCCGCTTTCAAGCAGAGCAAGCGCATCACCAAAACGCTGATAGTATCGTTTGATCAGCGCCAGATTGCTTTCTGACGACATAATAATGTCAGCATAAAGCTGCGGATCCTGCGCAAACAGTCGCCCGACCATCGCCAGTTCGAGGCGGTAAATCGGTGAAGACAGTGACAGCAATTGCTCGATCTGCACATTCTCTTCTGACAAATGCAGACCATACGCAAAGGTTGCGAAGTGGCGCAATGCCTGAATAAACGCCATATTCTGATCATGTTCGACGGCGCTGATTTTATGCAACCGTGCGCCCCAGACCTGCAACTGTTCAAGCAGCCACTGATATGCCTGAGGTTCGCGGCCATCGCAATACACCACCACCTGTTTAGCCAGGCTGCTGACATCCGGACCGAACATCGGATGCAGGCCAAGTACCGGGCCTTCATGCACTGCCAGCATTGCCTGCAGCGGACGGTTTTTCACCGACGCCAGATCCACCAGAATACAGTCTTCAGGAAGTTTCGGCAGACGTGCAATCACTTCTTCGGTCAGATGGATCGGTACACTGACGATGACCATTCCGGCATCCGCCAGCAATGTTTCTGCCTGCGGCCAGTCTTCCTGCTCCAGCACTTTCACCTGATAACCGGAAAGCTCCAGCAAACGGGTGAACAAACGCCCCATCTGCCCGTTCCCGCCGATAATCACCACCGGTCGCAGTGCCGGATGCAGCGTCTTGAAGCCTTTATCGTTTTCGCTTGAGTAGGACTCACGCATCACGCGGCGCAATACATCTTCAATCAGATCCGGCGGAACACCGAGGTTTTGCGCTTCCTGACGACGTGAAGCCAGCATCGCTGCTTCACGTTCAGGCACATAAATCGGCAAACCATAACGGCTTTTGACTTCACCGACTTCCGCCACCAGCGCAAGACGCCGTGATAAGAGATCTAACAACGCTTTATCAACGTCGTCGATCTGATCGCGCAACGCGTTAAGTTCTGCCACCATAAAAACTTACTCTCCTGCGATTCGTGCCGCCAGCGCATCGCCCAGTTCCTGATGCATGGTACGCAGCAGGTCTTCAGTCGTTTCCCAGTTGATACAGGCATCCGTTACAGACACACCGTATTTCATGGCTGAACGCGGTTGTTCAGAAGACTGGCTGCCTTCGTTCAGATGACTTTCCAGCATCAGCCCCGTGATAGAGCGGTTACCGGCTTTAATCTGGTCGATGACGGACTGAGCCACAACAGGCTGGCGACGATAGTCTTTGTTTGAGTTACCGTGACTGCAATCTATCATCAAGGAAGGACGGAGTCCCGCGTCGGTCATCTGTTTTTCACAAGCCTGAACGTCCTGCTCGCTGTAATTTGGTGTCTTACCGCCGCGTAAAATCACATGCCCGTCCGGGTTGCCCTGAGTCTGCAACAGGCAAACTTGCCCGGCCTGATTAATGCCCACAAAACGGTGCGCCATCTCAGCTGCACGCATGGCGTTGATCGCCGTGCCCAGGCTGCCGTCGGTGCCGTTCTTGAAGCCAACTGGCATTGACAGACCAGACGCCATTTCACGGTGTGTCTGAGATTCCGTGGTACGCGCACCGATTGCTGACCAGCTGAACAGATCGCCTAAGTATTGCGGACTGTTTGGATCCAGCGCTTCAGTTGCCAGCGGTAAACCCATGCCGACCAGTTGCAGCAGCAAATCACGGGCAATATGCAGCCCTGCTTCCACATCAAACGTACCGTCCATGTGTGGATCGTTAATCAACCCTTTCCAGCCGACAGTGGTACGTGGTTTTTCAAAGTAAACGCGCATCACGATGTACAAACGATCGCTCAGCTCAGCCGCCAGTGTTTTCAGATGGCGTGCGTAATCGAGCGCGGCATCAACGTCATGAATTGAACAAGGGCCACACACCACCAGAAGGCGAGGATCACGTCCATGCACGATATCGGCGATGGTTTTACGTGCTTCGGAAATACTGTTTTCGTCGCTGATGCTTAAAGGAAAACGGTTTTTCAACTCTTCAGGAGTGATAAGGATTTGTTCAGCAGTGATGTGAACATTATTCAGGGCGTCTTTTTGCATGATCGTGTTCCGCTATAAGGAAAATGGGCTGCCACAGAGGCATCTGCGGACAACATTAACACAGCACGTAAACTTATCAAGCCTTACTTGTAAACATAACATTACCAATACAACGTAACCAAGCAAGTAATGGAAAGTTATATTTACATAAAGAGAATCTTAACCCAAAGAGGTGTACCGTAATTGTTACATACGGGTTAACAGGGAAGTCATGGGAATTCAGGACAAGGTAAAGAGAGAATGAGGCAGGGAATGCCCTCAGCAACGGGGATGCTGCTGAGGAAACGAAATTTAAAGGTTACGATCCAGAGTAATAAAGACCTGCCCCAGGGCAGTCACTTCATCCACGCCACACTCGAAATGGCTTTCCTGACGCGTCACGCTGAGTCGGTTACCGGGAATACGGGCCACATCGTAAACATCCAGATCACCATCGATATCCAGCAACCAGCGGCCATTGCCCGGATGGGTACTGCCCAGATCAATAATCCACGAGTGATGGCCTTTCACAACATAAGCCGGTTGAGTCAGCGAGTCATCCAGCAGCGAAGGATCAACAGACCAGACGCCCTCTTCTTCCAGCGCTCCGCCACGCAATCTCAATTTTTTAAGTTGACGGATATCACCGGATGCTGCTGCGCCTGAAAGCGCTGAATCCTGCATGTTGCCTTTGCCTGTCGCCAGCCAGCGTAATGACACGCCGGTGTCCAGCGCACAGGCCACGACCACATCACCTGGGAAATAATCTCTTCTTACCCAGGTACTTATCGTTCCAGATGACAAACCGTACAGATCCCCCAGCTCCTTTTGCATGCTAAAGCCGTAAGCCTGAAGCATACGCGTCAGAACAGCTTTTCCACCTTCAAGTTCATCTAATTGCATCTGGCGAAAACCCCTGAATCTGTAAATATCATCTTGACAACTCGCAAATGCAAGCTTAGATTGATTATGTAATGTACCGACTGACGACCATGATACCAAATTTACGGCGTCGTGGAGAAATAAGGAGACGCGATGTTTTTAGGAACAGAGCAGCAGCGCCAGACCGGACTGCGCCATATCGCTCATCTGAAAGAAATTTATTTCGCTCAGAGTAAGGATCCGGTTGAGGTTATTTATGATCAGGCCAGTGAAAAATGGAAACTTACCTTATGTTTTCATGCCGGCCTTAAACGTCATCATACCTTACTGACATATTCACAATTAAATGATGAGGAACAAATGAAAATAACACAGGCCTTATTATCACTACGCCATTTCACGGCGATATTTAAAGGAGAACTTTACTGATGGCAGACTGGATAGATGAATCGCAGGAGTATCAGTTAAAAATCCTTCAAGCACAGATTACGCAGGCTACCCGCACGCAGCCTTCGCCGTCTGCCTTCTTCTGCGTGGATTGTGACACTCCCATTGCGGAGCCACGCAGGAAAATCATTCCCGGCGTACAGCGATGTATTGAGTGCCAGGAAATTGAGGAAATTAAAAGAAAGAATTATCGCCCCGTATAAACCCTCAGATTAATGCTATTAATTTTCGTGTCTGCGCTGGAAATAAACTTATTTCCAGAAGGTTTTTTGTATTCTATTTTTCGGAAATAAACATGTCAGATAACAGAGGCAGAGTAATGCCTTCCCCGCCGCCGGCTTTTAACCGGGCAGCGGGGCAATTGTTCGCAGGGAAATGGGAGTGGAATGCCCCGCGACCGGCGCTCAGCAGTCCGCTGGAAAAACCGCTTAACCGTGATTTCTGCCTGCGCCAGCAAACAGCCCTTTCCCGGATGGCAGCATTGCCTCGCTGTCTGCGTACGCCTTTACATCAGCGGTATGCGTTTTTGCTGAAAACAAAGGGAGTCCGCGCGGCGGTCCATTTTCTGATGACAGTATTTACGCAGCGTTTGTGGCCGCGGATTCAGCAGGTGAATGCGCGAAACACCCTGAACCGTCAGATCTCGCAAAAGCTCCTCATGGAAGAAGAAATGTTTAACCGCCTGCCTGATCTTAATGATGACAGCCTGAGAAGGCTGGCCAGCAAGCTGGCAGTGCATATGCAAGATGCTTACGAATATCACTGTGAACGCTGGCTGCAAAATCGACCTGATCAACCCGACGTGTTATTGCAAGACAGCACGCAGCACGAGATTTACGGGCATATCGCCGCGATGGCCCGCTCGTGTCGCGTACAGCCTCTTTACTGGCAGAGATGGCAAAAAGGCCGTATGACCGCACATTCAGCCGTCGCCAGTATTTCCCGTCTGGTCAGTGGTGAATGGTGGGAAAAACAGCTGCGTTCAAAACAACGTTTATGGCGCGAAGCCCTGATGATTGCCTGCGGTTATGTGAGCCGCACAACATCGCCATATGCGAGTAAAAACGCCATCCGTGATGTGGTGTCACGCCGCTTATCCGCCATTAATTACCTGAAACAATGCCAGCTCGAAAATGTCGAATCAGGGGAAACACTGAGCCTGCTGGAGACCGTATTAGCCAGCATTTCCAACCCTAAACTTCGCCGTATGGAACTGATGACGCTGATCGCCGGTATCGAAGATGTTGCTGACCAGCAGCGGGACCGCGGCCTGTTTATCACGCTGACCACACCTTCAAAATACCATCCGGTGAAAACGACTGGCGCCGGATCATCACCCATTTTTAACCAGAAATGGGATCAGCACGCGTTTACACCCAAAGATGCACAACGTTATCTGGTCGCGGTTTGGGCAAAAATCCGCACCACGTTTAAAGACCGGAACCTGAAAGTGTACGGTGTGCGCGTCGTCGAACCGCATCACGACGGCACCCCGCACTGGCACATGATGCTGTTCACACCAGCGGATCAGCAGCAAAAGGTGACTGAAGTAATGCGCCGTTACGCACTGGAAGAAGATCCGGATGAGCCAGGCGCTGCGGAGTCACGTTTTAATTGTAAGCCGCTGAACCGCGGCGGTGCGGCGGGTTACATTGCGAAATACGTCTCCAAGAATATTGATGGTTATGCGCTTGATGGCGAAAAGGATTTTGACTCCGGACGCCTGCTTACTGATGTCGCGACTGCGGTCACCTCATGGGCATCGACGTGGCGGATCCCACAATTTCACGCCATTGGCATTCCTGCCGTCGGCGCGTGGCGTGAATGCCGGCGGATCAGACATCAGAGTCTGAACAGCCGCTTTGATACACGCGTTGAGGACGTCCGCAGCGCCGCCGACCAGGGGGATTTTGCCGGTTATATTCAGGCACAGGGCGGCATACACATTCCGCGAAAAGAGCAAACGGTTCGCGTTGCGCGCCAGCTCAGCGGGGAAACCAATGCCTGGGGCGAGCCCCGTCATAAAGTCATCGGCATTTACGCGCCGCATCTTGGTACTTCGCTTATTTACCTGACACATACCGAACAATGGCGGATTGTCCGTCACCGGCCTTGTTCTGTGGAAATGCCGGAGATTCGCTCACCTTGGAGTTCTGTCAATAACTGTGGATCGCCTCCGACGAATATAACCGGCACTCACCACAAAAACCGTGCCAATAAAAATTCATGCTTAAATTCAAGCAATTATAAATTTTAAAATGCCCTGAGTGTTGACGTATTAGATCAATTAAAGAATACTGTATATAAACACAGTATCTGGCAAGGGGAGAAAATGGAAAACCTGACTAAACAACAGCTAACGTTGTCCAGGATACAACTGATCGCAGACATATCGCAGACAGCCCAATGCAATC
This sequence comes from Rahnella sp. JUb53, assembly GCF_004346065.1. NCBI lineage: Bacteria > Pseudomonadati > Pseudomonadota > Gammaproteobacteria > Enterobacterales > Yersiniaceae > Rahnella > Rahnella sp. JUb53. The sequence continues at coordinate 376,216 of NZ_SLYT01000005.1, read as the reverse complement.
CAAAAGAATTTCTGGTCATGATGTCGCTGATTTCAGAACTGGCAGGTCAGGCGCTGACTGACGAGAACCAGAACGCAGTCTGCTACAACGGGAGTACTGACGACCCTCACTGATTGCCAGACCCTGCGGCGGTAGTAATCAACATTGTTGGCGCTTGCCCGACCGGTTTCCCTCCGGACTAAGCGCCCCGCCCTCTCCCTGTGTTATTTATCTGCTTCTCTGTTGTGCCAGTCGTTTCACATCCCTTCCAGATTGCCGCTCCACGTCCTATTCCGCAGACTGATCTCATCAACTGACGATCCTACTCACTCGCGGAGAAAACCCATGAAAGTCTATGCACAACAGGGCGACACCCTCGATTCCCTATGTTGGCGTTATTACAACCGTACCGCTGCGGTCGTCGAAAAAGTCTTTGCCGCCAATAAAGGCATCGCCGATTTAGGCCCGTTATTGCCTCACGGTACGGCCGTTGATTTACCGGACATTGCAGAACAACCGGTTCAGGAGGCGATCAAATTATGGGACTGAGTACTGAGCGTATCAGTTCAGGCTGCGCCTATTTTATTGCCACCTCACTGACCTGGCTCGCCAGCCTGACATCGCAGGACGTCGCCTTTCTGGTCGGCTCTGGTGTCGGGGTCGGTACGTTTCTGATCAACTGGTATTACCGGCGCAAAAGCTATCAGTTGCTTGCACGCAGCGGCCTGAGCAAAGACACCTATGAAAACCTCAACTCTTAAACGCTGTAGTGCTGCCGTCGTGTTAGGGCTGATGGCGGTATTGCCGGGCTATCTGTCACTGCAGGTGTCGGCAGAAGGATTGCGGCTTATCACCGATTTTGAAGGCTGTCAGCTGCAGCCCTACCAGTGCAGTGCCGGTGTATGGACCAGCGGCATCGGCCACACGGCAGGAGTTAAACCGGCACAAACCATTACCGAACATCAGGCCGCTGAAAACCTGCTGGCAGATATTCAGCAGACCGAGCGTGCCATTAAAAAATGTATGCCGGTAACCATGCCACAGCCGGTTTTTGATGCCGTCGTGTCATTCAGCTTTAACGTTGGTACCGGTGCAGCCTGTCAATCCACGCTGGCATTTTTCATCAACCAGCAGCAGTGGCAGAAAGCTTGTGATCAGCTCCCGCGCTGGGTTTTCGTTAATGGTGAACGTAATCGCGGACTGGAACGCAGGCGTAATGCCGAGCGTGCCGTCTGCCTGAAAGGGGTCTGAATGCGCCTGTTACCGGCCCTTCTGGCCGGGATGGTATTGCTGATCGCCATCCTGCTGCTTTCCAATCGTTCGTTACAGCACGACCTCAACAACGCTGGTCTGCAACGCGATGCCCTGGCGGCTCAGGTGCAGCAACGGGATCAGCTGATCACCGACCTCAACCAGCAAATGCGCCAGCGCGAGCAGGCTGAGCTGGCGTTACGTGAAGACCTGAGCACGGCCCGGAAAATGATGCAAAGCCGCGAAAAACAAAGGCAGAGGAGCCTCCATGAAAATCTGCAAACCCGTCAGTGGGCTGATACCGGGCTGCCTGCTGATGTTAGCCGGCTGCACCAGCGTCCCGCCTTCAGCTCCGCCATCGATTATTTACGTTGGCTGTCCGGCGGTCAGCTCATGCCCGATCCCGGCCAGCAAACCGGTCACCAATGAAGATCTGAGCGCCGACATTCTCCAGCTGGAATCTGCGCTGATGGATTGCGGCTTACAAATCGAAGCCATCAAAAAGTGTCAGGAGGCACAACATGAAAAAACCGATTCAGTTGCAACAACGGCTGACTGAACAAATCCCTCAGCTTACTGCGTCACCGGAAAAACTGGCCCTGACTACCGGCGCCGGCAACGTGGTGGCCACATCGGCACCTTCGCTGTCTTTTGAATATCGCTATCCGCTGACAGTGACGATTACGGATGAAGCGATCAGCGAAATACTGGTCGATCTGGTCGTGGTCACCGTCCTCGACTGGCTGCAGGTTAATCAGCCTGAGATCCTCGGCAACGCGGCGCACCGACTGAGTGATTTCACTTTCACTCAGCAGGCGAACAGTCTGGTCCTGACGCTGCAACTGACTGAGCGCGTGCAGGTTTCAGATTCAGAAGATGTCCGCACCATCACGCATCTGCCTGAACCCCCATTGCCGGAAAACGTGACGCTGCCGCGTGAGGTTTATCTCAACGGAGAACTGATCAGCAGCTGGACGGTGTGACACGGTAAACCTTGTTGTGTCAGCCGCTGACGAACGGTCACCGGTTGTCGCTCAACCCTCTGAAACGGCATCCTTTATCCCATGAATACGACTCTTCAACTCAACGACATAATGCGGCTGATTGGCAATCTGGTGCGCATCGGCAACGTCTCAGAACTGGATTTGGCCAACGCACGTTGCCGCGTCGCGACGGGCAGCAACGTAACGGCGTGGCTGCCGTGGATGACGCACCGCGCTGGCCGCACGCGCAGCTGGTGGGCGCCTTCCGTCGGCGAGCAGGTTTTGCTGCTCTCGATGGGCGGCGAACTGAATACGGCGTTCGTCTTACCCGCCGTTTTCTCCGATGCCTCACCCGCGCCATCGGCTTCGCCAGATGCCCTTCATCTGGCCTTCCCGGACGGCGCCGTTTTTGAATACGAACCGGCACAAAGCACTTTAAAAGTGACGGGAATTAAAACCGCAGTCATCAACGCATCGCAGAAAGTGGAGGTAACAGCGCCCGAAATCCGCTGCACCGCCAGCACCCGCATCACGCTGGACACGCCGGAAGTAGTTTGCACAAGCAAGCTGACCACCGGATCCCTTGAAGTGAAACAAGGTGGCACGCTGACCGGCAACTTAATCCATAGCGGCGGCAGCCTGACATCCAACGGCATCGTTGTGCATACCCATCGCCACAGCGGTGTTCAGACCGGTGGCGGTCAGACAGGAGGCCCGCAATGAGCAATCCGAAATACCTGGGGATGGACAGAAATAGCGGTCTGGCTATCGAAGATCTCGACCATATTCGCCAGTCCGTCAGCGATATTTTGAATACGCCGGTGGGCTCAAGAGTGATGCGCCGTAATTACGGCTCGCTGCTGTCGGAGCTGATTGATCAGCCGCAAAACGGCGCCCTGCGGCTACAGATGATGGCCGTGTGTTACACCGCCCTGTTGCAGTGGGAACCCCGCGTTTCACTGACTGCTATCACTTTTGACACCGGCTACGACGGCAAGATGGTGATTGAACTGACCGGAAGCCGTAACGATACGGCGACGGATTTTTCCCTGAATATTCCTGTGAGCTGACACTTATGGCAACGATCGATTTGAGCCAGTTACCGGCCCCCGATGTGGTCGAACAACTGGATTATGAAACCCTGCTTGAAGAACGTAAAACGACGCTGATTTCGCTCTATCCCGCCGACCAGCAGGAAGCCATCAGCCGGACACTGACGCTGGAATCCGAACCGCTGGTCAAGCTGTTGCAGGAGAACGCTTACCGCGAACTGATCCTGCGCCAGCGAGTTAACGAATCCGCCCGCGCGGTAATGGTGGCGTATGCGACAGGCAGCGATCTGGATCAGCTGGCGGCGAACAATGGCGTACAACGACTGGTGCTGACGCCTGCTGATAACACCAAAGTTCCGCCAGTCGCAGCTGTCATGGAAAGTGATGCAGATTTCCGCACCCGAATTCCGCAGGCCTTTGAAGGAATGAGCGTTGCCGGTCCGTCCGGGTCATACGAGTTCCACGGTTTGTCTGCCGATGGCCGGGTGGCGGACATCTCGGTTATCAGCCCGTCTCCAGCGAATGTCACCATTTCTGTACTGTCACGTGAAGCCGATGGTATCGCTCCGGAAGACCTGTTAACGAAAGTTCGTATCGCGCTGAACGACGAAAATGTCCGGCCTGTTGCCGACCGTGTTCTGGTTCAGTCTGCCAGCGTCGTCCCCTATGAGATTGATGCCACGCTCTACCTGTTTCCGGGGCCTGAGTCTGAACCTATCACCCTGGCAGCCGAAGAAAAGTTGAAATCTTATATCAGCGATCAGCATCGTCTGGGACGCGATATCCGGCTTTCGGCCATCTATGCGGCGCTGCATGTCGAAGGTGTCCAGCGTGTGGAGCTTGCTAAACCGGCCGCTGACATTGTGCTCGACAGCACACAAGCCTCTTACTGCACAAATTACGTGATTACAGTGGGAGGCTCCGATGAGTAACAGGTTGCTGCCCAGTGGTTCTTCCGCGCTGGAACTGGCAGCCGCAGAAGCCTGCGCTGAACTGGCCCGTGTGAATGTTCCGCTAAAAACATTATGGAACCCGCAGACCTGCCCCGCCAAATTTTTACCTTATCTGGCATGGGCACTTTCTGTTGACCGCTGGGACAGCGAATGGCCAACGGCGACAAAACGCAGCGTGATTCAGTCTGCCTGGTTCATTCATCAGCATAAAGGCACCATCAGCGCCATCAAACGCGTGGTCGAGCCTCTCGGATATGTCATTAACGTCACCGAATGGTGGGAAACCAATGACCCGCCTGGCACGTTCAAACTCGACATCGGTGTTCTCGATTCCGGGATTGACGAAGCCATGTACGAAGAAATGGAGCGACTAATTGATGATGCGAAACCCGCCAGCCGTCATCTGATCGGACTGACGATTACTCAGGACATTCCCGGCACCGTCTATCTCGCCGCGGCAATGTATGACGCAGAAATACTCACTGTTTATCCGGACTGATAAGGAATCTTATGAGCAAATTTAAATCCGTCGTCACCACGCTTGGGCAGGCGCGCATAGCATCAGCCATCGAAAGCGGAAAAGACGTCAATATTACCCATCTGGCCGTCGGTGATGGTAATGGCAACGCGACTGAGCCCTCTGTGGGGCAGACGGCACTGGTCCATGAAACCTACCGTCTAAAACTGAACTCCATCAAAATCGACAACAAAAATGCCAACTGGATTATTGCCGAAGCCATTATCCCGGCAGAAGTCGGCGGTTTCTGGATGCGTGAGATGGGACTGTTTTCTGCAGAAGGAGAACTCATTGCCGTCAGTAATATGGCCGACAGCTATAAACCCACGCTGGAGGAAGGTTCCGGCCGGACACAAACCCTGCGCATGGTGTTAACCGTCACAGATACCGATGCGGTCAGCCTGACCATTGACGACACCCTGATTATTGCGACCGAAGAATACGTCAATAATCTGCTGGCAGAACATGAAGCCTCACGGCGTCACCCCGACGGTACGCTGACCGCAAAAGGTTTTGTGCAGCTGAGCAGCGCGGTGGATAGCACAAGCGAAGTTCTGGCGGCAACGCCAAAAGCGGTGAAAGCTGCGAATGATAATGCAAACGGGCGCTTACCCTCCGGCGGAACAGCTGTTGCAGCGACTAAGCTGGCGACGGCAAGGAAAATAGCAGGAGTCGCGTTTGATGGTACGGCGGATATTAACTTGTCAGCTGGTAATGTGGGTGCAGTGCCTGCAACAGGCGGCAATGTGGGATACCTGGAAAATGCATCCCGTTACAAGATTAAACCAGGAACATGGGAGGGAGTCGGTGGCTTTGCAACCCAATATTCGCAACCTTTTGCACCGTTCCTGATCCCTTACGGATACGCAGTCCCCGCTGGTGTAAGTAATTATTCTCCTTTTCTTAAAGGGATCGTCCAAACCCAAACATACGGCTACGCGGCATCCGTCAGTTTTGGTGCATACACCGCTGGTGATGCTCATTTTCCCAGTGCTGTAATACATGTTGTTGGTGATAACGGGGGATCTACAGCATGGTTTTTCGATTCTAATAACGGTGGTTTCAGTAGCCCGGGGGAAATTCACGCTAATGGAAATATTGTTGCTGTAGGGGCGCTCTATGAATCCAACGGCGGTGTTCGGGTTTATAGCTCAAATAATCCGCCGACCCCGGCTGCCATTAATGCAATTGCGCAAGATACTTGCAGTGTTGCAGGTTTTATTGTTGGCAATGTACAAGCCCCTTATATGCGGCACTCGACCACCTCTGAAGTTGTACAACTGGCAACCTATAGTTGGGTTGCAAACAATTATGTCAGTGACATCAGACTGGGGACATCCACGGAATTTCAGGAGCGTGGTAACAATGAACGTATGGCTGGCGGGGTCATGACATCTTTCAAAGATGCAGGGAGTTCAAACTATTGGATTCGTCTGCGACCATTACAAAAAGCCGTTAACGGTAACTGGTATACAGTAGGTTACGCATGAAAAATAAAATTTATGGCCCATTTGAATTAAAAGAAAATATCAATGAAGCTGAAAAATTGCTCGCTGATTCGCACAGCATCATGTTCCTTGAAGACCCAAAGGGAAACGACTGGTACGAACTGCAGAAACAACTAGCTTCGGAAACTTTAAAGATCACTTTCGATCAAATGGGATTAATAAACTCAGCAAGTTACGATGCAAGCACCCTGTGGCCTCAATCTTTTTTCCTGGCGGAAGTTAATGTGGTTCCGGAAAAGTTTGAAAGTCGTAGCAATGGTGGGAAATGGATCTTTGATGGAGAGAAAATTACCGAACGTATTTTTACAAGCGAAGAGCTCATTGAGCATGCGGTAATCAAACGTAATTTATTTATGACCACAGCTAACGAAATTATAACGCCATTGCAGGATGCCGTTGATATTGATGATGCCAGCGATGAAGAAATTATCTTGCTCAAAGCCTGGAAAACCTATCGCGTTGCACTTAACCGGCTGGATCTTTCAATCGCCCCAGACATCACCTGGCCTGAAATTCCGGCCTGACTCCAGCCCCTCCGGGGGCTTTTTTATTATCTAATTCCCCCCCTCTGTTGTGCCACCGCCCCCACGCCCCTGATGAAATGCGCTTTCTGTTGCGAACCGGCATCCTTGCTTCACCACCCACAACAGAGAGAGTCAACCTGATGGCTGATTATCATCACGGCGTACGAGTTGTTGAAATCAACGACGGCACCCGCGTTATTTCTACCGTTTCCACAGCAATTATCGGCATGGTTTGTACCGCAGAAGATGCGGATGCGACCGTTTTTCCTTTGAATACTCCGGTCCTGATCACTGATGTTCTGGCCGCCAGCGGTAAAGCAGGCACCAGCGGCACGTTGCGCGCAGCGCTTCTGGCGATTGCTGACCAGTGTAAACCGGTCACGGTCGTGGTGCGTGTTGCCACGGGCGAAGATGAGGCTGAGACCACCAGTAATATCATCGGCGGTTCTGATGCCAATGGCCGTTATACCGGCATGAAAGCGCTGCTTTCTGCTCAGGCTGAGCTTGGCGTTAAACCACGCATTCTCGGCGTTCCTGGTCTGGATAATCAGGCAGTCGCAACCGCGCTGGCAGGTGTTTGCCAGCAACTGCGTGCCTTTGGTTATGTCGGCGTCTATGGCGCAAAAACGATTTCCGATGCGATTAAATACCGCGAAAACTTCAGTCAGCGCGAACTGATGCTGATCTGGCCGGACTTTGTTAACTGGAATACCACCACCAGCCAGTCGGATATCGCTTATGCCACCGCTCGCGCTCTGGGCTTACGCGCCAAAATCGACCAGGAAATCGGCTGGCATAAAACGCTGTCAAACGTCGGCGTGAACGGGGTGACCGGCCTTTCAGCCAGCGTCTTCTGGGATTTGCAGGCGACCGGCACTGACGCCGATCTGCTGAACGAAGCCTGTGTCACCACGCTGGTTCGCAAAGACGGCTTCCGTTTCTGGGGCAACCGTACCTGCAGCGATGACACGTTGTTCCTGTTTGAAAACTACACCCGTACCGCGCAAGTGCTGGCCGATACTATGGCAGAAGCGCATATGTGGGCGGTCGATAAACCAATGACGCCCTCACTGGTTCGCGACATGATCGACGGCATCAAAGCCAAAATGCGCGAAATGAAATCAGCGGGTTACATCATTGACGGTGACTGCTGGTACGACGAAACCGCAAACACAGCGGAAACCCTGAAAGCCGGCAAACTGTATATCGATTACGACTACACCCCGGTTCCTCCACTGGAAGATCTGACCCTGCGCCAGCGTATCACCGACTCTTACCTGGTGAACTTTGCCGCGTCCATTAACAGCTAAGGAGACAATGACTCATGGCACTTCCTAAGAAATTGAAATACCTGAACCTGTTTAATGACGGGAACAGCTACCTCGGTCTGGTCTCTTCACTGACGCTGCCGAAACTCACCCGCAAATTGCAAAATTATCGTGGCGGCGGCATGAGCGGTTCGGTCGCGGTGGACTTCGGTCTGGACGACGATGCGCTGACGCTGGAATGGTCCATCGGCGGTCTGGATGAACTGGTTCTGCAGCAATGGGGCAGTACCTCTGATATTCCACTGCGTTTTGCCGGTTCACTGCAGCGTGACGATACCGGTGATGTTTCCGCAGTCGAAGTGATGATGCGCGGCCGTCACAAAGAGTTTGATTTCGGTGAGTACAAACAGGGTGAAGACACTGAAACCAAAGTCACCACCCAGTGTACGTATTTCAAACTGACCATCGATGGCAAAGAGCTGATTGAGATCGACACCGTCAATATGGTCGAAGTCGTCAACGGCGTTGACCGTCTGGCGGAACACCGTACCGCACTCGGCCTGTAATTCCCTCGCAAAGCCGGCAGTCATTGCCGGCTTCATTTCCCACTCAAGCAGGAAAACACATGAACCCGACTGACATTAATGACAACACCGTGATTCTTGACGTTCCGCTCAAACGCGGCGAAATGGAAATCACCGAAGTTCAGGTCACCAGACCCACTGCGGGCAGCTTACGCGGTATCGGTCTTGCGGCACTGGCGAACGCGGATGTGGACGCGCTGATCACCATTTTACCGCGCATCACCTCTCCGAACCTGACCAAAGAAGAATGTTCGCGCCTGGAGCTGCCGGATCTGATTGCGCTCGCAGGCAAGGTGATTGGTTTTTTATCGCCGAAACCGGTGGCGTAAGTATTTCGCCCCGCCTCACCGTGGATGACCTGATGGCAGATATCGCGGTGATGTTTCACTGGCCGCCGTCTGAGATGGACGGCATGTCACTCACCGATCTGCTGAACTGGCGACATAAGGCACTGCAACGCAGCGGAGTAAAAACAGATGAGTAATCTCGAACAGTTACCTCATACGCTGGAAAAAATAAATCAGGATCTGGCCGCCTTCAGGGCCAAAACCGACAAGGTCAGAAACAACCTGCTGACACTGCCCGGGAAGACGTTATTCAGCGTCGTCTCAGAAGATATCACTGACGCTTCCCTTCAGTTTGAAAAGTCGCTTTTCGCCCCGGACAGCGAAACCGAAACGCAGGCATTTTCCAGTCTGAAAAAAGCGGTGGCCAGCCAGTCGGCAGAAAAGCTGCGCCAGCAACGCCCGATGCAAATGGAACAACGAGGGCTGGAAATCGGGCAGCAATATAAAAATCGCGAACTGAAAATTGACCAGTTAAAAAATATCAGCTCGTCTGCCCTTTCCTTTGCACAACCGAAACTGGCGCTGGCACAAAACTTTCTTAAACCAGGTGCAGCTCTGGAAGCCGGACTGGCAGAAGTGCAGTCGGTTCTCGGTCTGAAAAATGGCGATCCGCATGTTGCCGCTTTACGGCAGCAAAGTCTGTCGATGGCGGCAGCCGGTCATTCACCGGCGGAGGTGGTCGCTAAACAGCAGACACTCGCTAAAAACGGAATGAATGCCGATCAGGTTCTGGAACAAACACCGGCAGCACTGAATGGCGCAACGCCTGCGGCACAGATGGCGATGACTGTGAAAGGCGACAACCTTGACGGTGATATCACTAAGCTTTTTGCCACCTGGGACACTATCCGTATCAACCTATTCGACGGGCAAAGTGCTGCCCTGCGAGAACTGACGCAAACGGCCACCAGTTGGCTGGGCACGATCAATACCTGGATCACTGATAATCCGGTGCTGGTGAATTCCCTGCTCGGTCTGGCATTAGGCATCACGGGCATTGTCGGCGGAATGGGTGCGCTCGGCATGACCATCGCGCCGGTACTGAGCGGTATCAATATGCTGATGGCAGGCGCCGGACTGCTTGGAACCATTTTTACCGGCACCGGCGGCGTTATTGCCACCGCCTTTGCCGCCATCGGACTTCCGCTGCTGCCCGTGATCGCATTGATCGCCGGTATCGGTATCGCCGTAGTGAAACTTTGGGAGCCGATCAGTGCGTTTGTTGGCGGAGTGATTGAAGGATTTAGCTCGGTAATGGGACCAATAACTGCTGCGTTTACACCTTTCAGAACCGCGCTGGGATGGATTACCGATTTGTTTGAACCGATAAAATTCAGTCAGGATACCCTGAGCGGCTTCACCAATATTGGCAAAGTGGTCGGGGAAGCAATCGCAGAGATTTTCGTCACGCTTAATAAAGCGGTTTCTCAAATAGGTGAAGTCTTCAGCTGGGCGAAAAAAGGTTGGGATGCGATTTTTGGCAATGACGATGCCGAAAGTCAGGGTATTCCGGCAGCGCCGGTGGATAGCATTTCTCCGACGGGCGGCACGCTGAGCCTGTATCAGCCCGCTAAAACTTCCGTAGCGAACAGCCTGACGGATAACCGGGCGACGACCGTGAACTTAAGCTTCACGGCCACACCGGAGACAGATCATAACCAGATCAGAACCTGGATTGAAGATTCAATAAACCAGCAGAAATGGAACGATACCAACAATCTTCTCAGCCAGTACAACAACGGAGGGATTTACTCATGATGATGTCGCTGGGTTTATTTGTATTTAAATTGAGCACGCTGCCTTATCAGAATACGTCCCGTCAGGTGAATTATGGCTGGGGCACGAACGCGCGTTTCGGACAGCGTCCCGTTTCGCAATTTCTCGGGTTGGGTGAGGAGACGATAAAAATTACCGGGCAATTATTGCCCGAAATGACCGGCGGCACTCGCTATTTACAGGTACTCCAGAGCATGGCCGACTCCGGCCGTGCATGGCCGTTGATTGAAGGCAGCGGCACGATTTATGGCATGTATGTCATCAAAAATATTGCCAATGACAATGCTGAGTTTAATTCCAGCGGCCAGGCGCGAAGTATTAATTTTACGCTCAACCTGACCCGCGTCGATGAGTCGCAGGCCGCCATGTTCGGTGATTTGCTGACTCAGGCCGAAGGTTTGTATAACAAAGCCAGCTCAACCATCAGCAATTTCGCAAGCGGAGTCTGAACATGCTTACTGATCTTCAGTTACCCGTGGGGGCACGCATCGCGCCGGTGTTCACCCTGGCGATAAAAAATAAGGTGCTGGAAGAAAACATCTCGGATCGGATCATCAGTCTATCCGTCACGGATAACAGCGGTTTTACCGCGGACACCTTGAATTTAACCTTCGACGACAGCGACGGACAATTACAGATGCCTGTTCGCGGTGCCGTTTTGCATCTGCATCTGGGATGGTCGAAACAGGCGCTCTATGACTGCGGCTATTTCACGGTAGATACCGTGGTTTATTCAGGTTCACCAGACAGAATCGTGGTCACTGCCCGCAGCGCAGATTTCCGCGGTTCGTTTACCACTAAACTCAGCCAGTCTTATGACGATTACACGCTGGGCGCTATTGTGCGCATCATATCGAGCCGGAATAAATTGGATCTGCCGGTTATCCCTCAGGAACTCGATAGCATTAAGATCCCACATATCGACCAGACAGCTGAGACTGACAGCTACTTCATCACCCGTCTGGCACAAAGCTATGGTGCGCAGGTGACTGTCAAAAACGGCGCAATCTTGTTTTTTAAAGCTGGCACCGGCAGGACTGCTTCCGGGCAGACTATTCCCTGGAAAACAATTGTCCGCAGTGATGGCGATAATCACAACTATCAGATGATGGACAAGAAGGCTTACACAGGCGTAAAGGCACAGTGGCACGATCTCCAAAAGGCGACCACCAGCAATGTGGCGTTGAAAAACTCAGGAGAAAAGAGTTATACCGCAGGCTCAGGCGATAATATTCTGCAACTGTCTAAAATCTTTCCTGATGAAGAGACTGCAAGGCGCGCAGCAGATGCCGCGTTTTATCAGATTCAGAATGATTCTGCATCTTTCAGCATCCGGCTGGCATTGGGACGTGCCGATCTCAGCGCACAAACGCCGGTAAATGTGCAGGGATTTAAAGACGTGATCGACAGCCAGAACTGGGTGATTGATTCTGCTGTACACGAGATGAATGAGAAAGGGTTCACGACCACATTAAACCTGAAACCGTATATTGCAGATATCACTTACCTATCTTCAATACCACAATCATAACTTGCTTTTGCAAGATTCAGGTTTCATAATGACTCCATTGCTTACCTGTCATGCCGGAGGTTTTTATGATGCATTGCCCGCTTTGTGGAAAAGTAGCCCATACACGTTCAAGCCGTTATCTGAGTGAATCAACGAAAGAACGCTATCATCAGTGTCAGAATATCGAATGCAGCTGCACCTTTGCCACGCACGAATCGGTCGCCCGGGTTATCTCAAAACCCGGTGCCCAGCCATCCGCTGCATAGTTAATTTGCAGGCACTGATGCAAAAAAAGGGGTTAGCCGATGGCTAACCCCTTGTTCTATATTAACTAGTAGATGTCGCGTTAGCGATACCTTAGCCCAGACGTTCTTTGATACGTGCAGACTTACCAGTACGCTCACGCAGGTAGTACAGTTTAGCTTTACGAACGGCACCACGACGTTTAACAGTAATGCTGTCGATTACTGGGGAGTGAGTCTGGAATACACGCTCAACACCTTCGCCGTTAGAAATTTTGCGAACAGTGAATGCAGAGTGCAGACCGCGGTTACGAATAGCGATAACCACGCCCTCGAATGCCTGCAGACGCTTTTTAGAACCTTCAACGACCCATACCTTAATTTCCAGGGAATCACCTGGACGGAAAGCAGGTACGTCTTGCTTCATCTGCTCTTGTTCGATTTGCTTAATGATATTGCTCATAATATGTCTCTTACCCTAGGTAAACTGATATATCGGGACGGCCTCGCGTTACGCTTTGGCGTTCCCTTCATAGTTTTGTTGACTGAGCCGATGTTCCTTTTGGAACTCTCTCAGCAACACCTCTTGCTCGTCAGTCAGAGCTAGGTTTTCCAGAAGTTCAGGTCTTCTAAGCCAGGTTCGACCCAGCGACTGTTTCAGGCGCCAGCGACGTATATCAGCGTGGTTTCCCGACAGTAAAACCGGCGGTACCTCCATGCCTTCCAGCACTTCAGGGCGGGTATAGTGGGGGCAATCCAACAATCCGTCAGCGAAAGAATCTTCTTCTGCTGAAGCCTGATGACCCAGAACGCCCGGTATAAAGCGGGATACTGAATCAATCAGAGTCATTGCGGGTAACTCTCCACCGCTGAGAACATAATCGCCAATTGACCATTCTTCATCAATTTCGGTTTTGATTATGCGCTCATCAATCCCTTCATAACGGCCACAAACCAGAATGATTTTCTGATGAGCCGCCAGTTCGCAAACACCGGTTTGATCCAGTTTGCGACCCTGAGGTGAAAGATAAATCACTTTCACACCTTCGCCTGCCGCTGCTTTTGCTGCATGAATCGCTTCCCGCAAGGGTTGCACCATCATCAGCATTCCGGGACCACCGCCGTAAGGGCGCTCATCCACGGTACGATGTCGATCGTATGCGAAGTCACGAGGACTCCAGCAATTTACGCTCAACAGGCCATTCTTAACTGCCCGGCCAGTTACCCCGTAATCCGTAATTGCGCGGAACATTTCAGGAAACAGGCTAATTATACCGATCCACATAGCCTACCCCTTCCAAATGTTTGACCGCTCAACCAGACCTTGTTTACGTGTATAAACACTACGGAGGTCAAAAACCAGGATCCCAATCTACTTCAACAGTGCGAGTAGCGAGATCGACTTTCTTGATAACCTGCCCATCGAGGAACGGAATCAACCGCTCCTTGAGTCCGAAGGCATCTTTCAGGTTGGCTTTAACTACCATCACATCGTTAGAACCGGTTTCCATCATATCGATGATTTTGCCCAGTTCGTAACCGGAAGTTGTCACTACCTGGCAACCAAAAAGGTCTTTCCAGTAGTAGTCACCGTCTTCCAGTGGAGGCAGTTGCTTTGAATCGACGACAATTTCGCAATTGGTCAGAAGATTCGCTGCATCCCGGTCATCAACGCCTTTGACTTTGATGATCAGGTCCTGAGTGTGGCGTTTCCAGCCTTCCAGCTCGACAACTTGCCACTTACCGGCACGCTGGATAAACCACGGCTGGTAATCGAAGATGCTTTCAGCGTCTTCGGTGGATGAAAACACTCTGAGCCAACCACGAATGCCGTATGTTGAACCCATTTTGCCGAGTACTAACGGCTCAGCGGGTACCACTGGATTGGATTGCTTGCTCATTGCCACCACCGCGACAGATTAAGCTGCTTTCTTAGCGTCTTTGATCAGCGCAGAAACGCGATCAGAAACGGTTGCACCCAGATCTACCCAATGGGCAACACGATCCAGGTCCAGACGCAGAGCTTCAGCCTGGCCAGAAGCCAATGGGTTGAAGAAACCTACGCGTTCGATGAAACGACCGTCACGAGCGTTGCGGCTGTCGGTCACTACTACTTGATAAAACGGACGCTTTTTTGCGCCGCCACGTGCTAAACGAATTGTTACCATAACATCCTCTTTAGTTAATAAAACAACCAGACCCCATCGGGGAACGGGGTCTGGTTGCAATATAAAAAGCCCGAAAATTTTACTCATTTTGGCGCAAAAAGCAATCTAAAGCGTAGATAGCCTAGCCCGCAATTTGCATGAGCCGCCTATGTGGCTGATATATAGACAGTGATGTCGATTAACGGCCTGGGAAACCTGGTGGCATCATACCCTTCATGCCACGCATCATTTTCGCCATGCCGCCATTCTTCATTTTCTTCATCATGCGCTGCATATCGTCGAACTGCTTCAGTAAGCGGTTGACGTCCTGCACCTGCATGCCGGAACCCACCGCGATGCGGCGTTTACGGGAACCTTTAATAATTTCTGGCTTAGCGCGCTCTTTGTGCGTCATCGAGTTGATGATCGCTTCCATACGCACCAGCACTTTGTCATCCATCTGGGATTTGACGTTATCCGGCAACTGACCGACACCCGGCAGTTTGCTCATCATACTCGCCATGCCGCCCATATTCCGCATTTGCTTGAGCTGCTCGAGGAAATCGGTCAGGTCAAAGCCGTCGCCTTTCTTGAGTTTGCTGGCCAGCTTTTCAGCCTGGGCACGGTCAACTTTGCTCTCAATGTCTTCGATAAGAGAGAGAACGTCGCCCATACCCAGAATACGCGAAGCGATACGATCCGGATGGAACGGCTCCAGAGCATCGGTTTTTTCACCCATACCCAGGAATTTGATCGGTTTGCCGGTGATGTGACGAATCGACAGTGCAGCACCGCCACGCGCATCACCGTCGACTTTGGTCAGGATAACACCGGTGAGCGGCAGCGCTTCATTAAACGCTTTCGCGGTATTCGCGGCATCCTGACCGGTCATGGCATCGACAACAAACAGCGTTTCAACCGGATTAATCGCGGCGTGAACCTGTTTGATTTCGTCCATCATCGCTTCGTCGACGTGTAAACGGCCGGCGGTATCGACAATCAGAACGTCGTAGAATTTCAGTTTGGCCTGTTGCAGGGCGCGGGTGACGATATCAACCGGCTTTTCCTGCGCATCAGACGCAAAGAAATCCACTTCAACTTGTTGTGCCAGGGTTTCCAGCTGTTTGATCGCCGCAGGGCGATAAACGTCGGCAGACACCACCAGTACTTTTTTCTTTTTCTTCTCTTTCAGGAATTTCGCCAGTTTACCGACGCTGGTGGTTTTACCGGCACCTTGTAAACCCGCCATCAGAACCACAGCCGGTGGCTGCGCCGCTAAGTTGAGCTCGGTGTTCGCCTCGCCCATCGCGGTTTCCAGTTCTTTCTGGACAATTTTGACGAATTCCTGACCCGGTGTGAGGCTCTTATTGACCTCAACGCCAACGGCGCTCTCTTTCACCCGGTTGATGAAGTCGCGAACCACCGGCAGCGCAACGTCCGCTTCCAGTAATGCCATACGCACTTCACGTAATGTTTCTTTAATATTTTCTTCGGTCAGCCGCCCGCGGCCGCTGATATTGCGCAGTGTGCGCGACAATCGATCGCTTAAATTCTCAAACATCGTCTCTTGCTCAACGTTATGACAGGCCGCTTTTGCGACGTAATTGCGGGATTATAACACGAAGCGCGGACGATCTCTGCTTTGGCATCTCAGATAGGTTGGAGCGTGACGCCGGTAACGTTATACTGCGGTTCTCATTCACTTTTCGATGCTACTGAAACGCTATGTCAGTTTTTGCTCTCGTCGCCATGTTGGCCTATCTGCTCAGCCTTGCACTGATCATTCCGAGCATCATCCGGAAGAACAGCGCATACCGGCGTTTAGCACTGATTTCTGTTGTGGTAGCGCTTGTCTGCCACGCGGTGGCATTGCAGCAGCGTATTTTCGATGTCAGCACCGGCCAGAATCTCAGCCTGGTGAACATCGGCTCTGTGGTCAGCTTAATCATCGGCACGGTGATGACCATCGTGGCATCACGCAACCGCGGATGGTTTGTGTTACCGATTGTTTACAGCTTCTCGCTGATCAATCTGGCATTCGTCACCTTTCTTCCGGGCGAATTCATCACGCATCTGGAAGAAAGCAAAGGCTTACTGGTACACATCGGCCTGGCGCTGTTCTCTTATGCTACGTTGATGATCGCGGCACTTTACGCGTTGCAACTGGCGTGGCTGGATTACCAGCTGAAGAACAAACGCCTGACGTTTACAGCCGACATGCCGCCGCTGATGAGCATCGAGCGTAAGCTGTTTCACATCACCCAGATTGGCGTGATCTTACTGACGCTGACGCTGTGCACCGGATTGCTGTACCTGAACAACCTGTTCAGCCCGGAAAATATCGACAAGGCCGTCTTATCGATACTGGCATGGTTCGTTTATATCGTCCTGTTATGGGGCCATTATCACGAAGGCTGGCGTGGCCGCCGCGTGGTATGGTTCAGCATGGCAGGCGCCATCCTGCTTACTCTTGCCTATTTCGGCAGCCGCCTGATCCAGCAAATCATGGTTCATTAATTAAAAGGAATACCCGTTGGAGCACGTCTCGACAACAACCCTGATCATCACATTGATCATCATGGTGGTGGTTTCGGCTTATTTTTCAGCCTCCGAAACCGGTATGATGACACTCAACCGTTACCGGTTACGTCACCTGGCCAAACAGGGTAACCGCGGGGCACGCCGCGTCGAAAAGCTGTTAAAGCGCCCGGATCAGCTGATAAGCCTCGTGCTCATCGGCAACAACCTGGTCAACATCCTTGCTTCCGCTCTGGCAACAATTGTGGGCATTCGTCTTTACGGTGATGCCGGTGTGGCGATTGCCACCGGTGTGCTGACGTTTGTCGTCCTGCTGTTTGCTGAAGTGCTGCCAAAAACATTTGCCGCGCTGAATCCTGAACGCATAGCGTTCCCGAGCAGCATTTTGTTGCGTCCGCTGCAAAAAATCATGATGCCACTGGTGTGGATCCTCAACAGCCTCTCGCGTTTGCTGATGAGAATGTGCGGCATCAAAACCACCACCAGCCTCAGCGATGCGGTGAGTAAAGAAGAGCTGCGAACCATCGTTAACGAATCACGCTCGAACATCTCCCGTCGCAATCAGGACATGCTGCTTTCCGTGCTGGATCTGGAAAAAGTGACGGTGGACGACATCATGGTGCCGCGCAATGAAATCGTCGGTATTGATATCAACGACGACTGGAAGTCGATCATCCGCCAGCTGACGCACTCGCCGCATGGCCGCATCGTGCTTTATCGTGATTCGCTCGACGATGCGATTGGTATGCTGCGCCTGCGTGAAGCCTATCGTCTGATGACCGAGAAAAAAGAGTTCACCAAAGAAAACCTGCTGCGTGCCGCCGACGAAATTTATTACATCCCGGAAGGCACGCCGCTGAACATTCAGTTAGTGAAATTCCAGCGAAACAAAAAGAAAGTGGGCATCGTGGTGGATGAATACGGTGATATTCAGGGGCTGGTCACCGTCGAAGATATCCTCGAAGAGATCGTCGGTGACTTCACCACGTCTATGTCACCAACACTTGCCGAAGAAGTCACGCCGCAAAGCGATGGTTCTGTATTGATTGAAGGCAGTGCGAACGTCCGTGAGCTGAACAAAGCCTTTAACTGGCATCTGCCGGAAGACGGTGCGCGCACCATTAACGGCATGCTGCTGGAAGTGCTGGAAGAAATTCCTAATATCGGTACCAGTTTGCGCATTGAAGACTATGAGGTTGAGGTTCTTGATGTGCAGGACAATATGATCAAGCAGGTGCAGGTTCGTCCGTTACAGCCGCTCAAAAACACCGTAAATCAGCACTAATCCGCTGAATCTAGGCATAAAAAAAGACGCGAACATCGCGTCTTTTTTGTCTTTGGAACACATCAAAACTAGATGTGCAGCTCGGACAGTTTTTCTTTCGGCAGAGCCAGTTCGTCGTTATGGTTTACCACAACGTCATGGTCGAGAATGTGCTGCGCGATTTCCTGTGCTTCTTTCAGGGAATGCATCTCGAAAGTACCGCACTGATATTCATTCAGCTCAGGGATCTGACGCTGTTCTTTTACCTTCAGAACATCCGCCATCGCCGCTTTCCAGGCATCCGCCACACGTTGCTCTTCTGGCACACCAATCAGGCTCATGTAGAAACCTGTGCGGCACCCCATCGGAGAAATATCGATGATCTCAACACCGCTACCGTTCAGGTGGTTACGCATGAACCCTGCAAACAGGTGCTCAAGAGTATGAATACCACGCTCTGGCATTACTTCAAGGTTCGGGCGGCAGAAGCGCAGATCGAACACAGTAATGGTATCGCCGTGCGGGGTATGCATGGTTTTTGCGACGCGAACAGCAGGTGCTGCCATACGGGTATGGTCTACGGTAAAGCTATCCAACAGTGGCATATCGTCACCTCTCCTAAATAAATTAATTTTTTTTACGAACTCAGGAAACCTTTTCCCAGCATGCGGGTCTTAATTAGTGAAAGACGCGCATTTGTTATCATCATCCCTGTAAACAGAGATGTTTATTTGGCCACATTGATTGTGGCCTTTTTCTTTTCTACTCAACGCTACTTTCTACTCAACGCTACTGCCTGCATTCGCAGCCAGGTATTCTTCAAAGCTTAGCTTATCCGCCGCTTCCAGTTCGCGCTGACGCTGCCATGAACCGTCCTGCTCAGCCATTAATGCGCTGGCATCTAATACTTCCAGCGGCTCACTGACCAGCATCTGACGATACTTCTCCGCCAGTTCCAGCCCGAGATTACCGACGCCCTGCTGTTTCAGCTCTTTCAGGATACGTGCCGAGTAAGTCAGCTCAGGATCATCAAACGCCGCAACCAGCTCTTTGCAGACGTCCTGATAAAGGGTATCGCCGTTCTGGTTATCCATGACCTGAGCCACACGGTTCAAATCAGCAAATAACTCATTACCTACTTTAGCTAACGGCTGGCGTTCATCGTGACACCCCATACCGATCGTCTGACCCGGTTTGCGCCCTTCAAGGATCACCCGGTTCCAGTTCTTACGCGTACAGAGCAGCTCATCGCTGTTCATTTCCGGGGCATCGGCTAACGCACACCATACCAAAAACAGATCCAGGAAACGCGCCTGAGTGGCATCAATACCCACCGGAGAGAACGGATTGACATCCAGCGAACGCACCTCAATGTATTCGATCCCGCTACGCATCAGGGCATCAGAAGGTGTTTCACCGGATTTGGTGACACGCTTAGGACGAATTGGCGCATAAAGTTCGTTCTCAATCTGTAACACATTGGTGTTCAGTTGCAGATATTTCCCGTCCTTCTGCACACCCATTTCCGCATATTCAGCAGACGGGGTACGAATCGCTTTCTTCACACCCTGAACGTAGGTGGTCAGGTCATTGAAGGTAATGCCCAGATTGCTTTGTGATTTATTGGTGTAACCCAAATCACTGAGACGCAACGATGTCGCATACGGCAGATAGCACAATCCCGCTTCGGTATATTCAAACGGCAAATCTGTTTCACGCCCTTTCAGGAATGAAGAACAGATCGCAGGCGAGGCACCGAACAGATAAGGGATCACCCAGCCAAAACGGTAATAGTTGCGGATGAGTTTGAAATAACCCGCAGAAATTGCTTCTTTACCGCTTTCAGCATCAGACACGCCCAGCTTTTCCTGCCAGAAACTCAGCGGCAGCGAGAAGTTGTAATGGATGCCGGAAATTACCTGCATCAGCGCGCCATAACGGTTTTTCAGGCCTTCACGATAAAGCGTTTTAAAGCGCCCGGCGTTAGACGAACCGTACTGCGCCAGCTCGATATCCTGTCCGGACTCGATAAAGCACGGCATGCTGAATGGCCACATGCGCTCGTCGCCGAGCTCACGGGCTACGTGACGATGAATGTCACGCAGGAACGCCATCAGATGTTCGATGTTGTCATCGACGGGCGTAATAAATTCTAATAAGGCTTCAGCAAAGTCGGTGGTAATCCAGCGATGCGTCAGTGCCGCACCTAACGATTCCGGGTGGCCGGTTGTCGCTAATGAACCATCGGGATTGACCCGCAACGTTTCACGCTCAATACCGCGACGAATACCTTTTAATGCCTGAGGGTGGGCTTCCAGCCAGGAAAGCGCCTGAGATACATCCGGGATCAAATTGACCTCCCGCTCGGTGAAACCATTAATTTGCAAGCATACTGAGTCTGCATAGATGTGACCATAATTGATAGCTGATGCCAATCTAACCGAACCATGAGAGCCCCTGCAGCGTCACAACCGTCAAAAGGATGTAACGCACCGCTTTTCCAATAAGCATGAAAAAAACCACAGACCCCCATGGCATTCGCAGCCAACCTGCTAACACGCATAACACATCACCTATCACCGGTAACCAGCTCAGCAATAAAGCTGCCGGTCCAAAGCGCTTTAACCAACCCTGTGCAACGTGGAGCCCACGCTGAGGTTTAAGCTGTGGCAGAAAGCGTCCGATGATGACGTTGGTTATGCCACCTAAGGTATTGCCAACAGTTGCAGACAAAACCAGTGCCGCTGGCATTGCGCTGCCAGCTGACAATAAAGCCACTAATAAAACTTCTGAATTTCCAGGCAAAAGTGTGGCACTTAAAAAGCTGCTGCCGAATAAGGAAGCCAGCGCCACGGCGCTGCTCACAGCGTGCGCACGTCCACAAAAGCCATATTGGCGCGTTTCGCCGCCTCAATACCGAAATCTGCATCTTCAAACACAACGCATTTTTCGGGAGGTACGCCGATTAACTCAGCGCAACGCAAAAAAGTGTCAGGCGCAGGTTTGTGGTTCTGCACGTCATTGGCGCCCACAATCGCATCGAAGCAATCACGCAGGCCTAAATGTCGCAACAGAGCATCCGCCATCCAGTGCTCACTGCCCGTCCCTACCGCCATTGGCCGGCGACCATGATAGGCCTTCACGATATCAATCAGTGGCAAAGGACGGACGGTATCAAGCAACATTTCCTGAACCGCAGCCGTTTTCTCAGCCGCCAGAAGATGGGGATCCATCTCAACGTTATTACTGTCGATCACAAACTTCGCGATGCGCCAGGTCGGAGAACCGTTCAGAGCAACCATGGATTCGACATCATACTGCATGCTGTATTTGGTCAATACCTGATGCCATGCCTTACGGTGCGTCGGTTCGGTATCCAATATGGTGCCATCCATATCAAATATTAGCCCTTCGTATCGATCGTACATCGAAAGCTCCATGATCACGAAAAAACAGGAAAACTACTTTATCGCAAAGTCTTTCGAAAGTCGCATTTTGTGCACACCTACAGCACATCCGAACACGTAGGAAAGGTCAGGGAAATGAAAAGGAAGAGATGAAAACAGAGGTGAAATCCGGAAAGCAAAAAACCCGCCGAAGCGGGTTTCTCTAATATGGTGCACCCAGGAAGATTACTCGGCGGAGCCTCGCCCTGCGGGCCGTTGCTAAAGCAACGTTATCTTCCTTCGTGCTGCCTTCATGCCGGAGGACTCTATATGAAAGCCATCGCTGCAACATGTCTGGAATATGGTGCACCCAGGAAGATTCGAACTTCCGACCGCTCGGTTCGTAGCCGAGTACTCTATCCAGCTGAGCTATGGGTGCATTGGGGGTCGTGCTGAGTTTTTTCGGAAAATACTAAGAGAAAGAATGGTGCACCCAGGAAGATTCGAACTTCCGACCGCTCGGTTCGTAGCCGAGTACTCTATCCAGCTGAGCTATGGGTGCATTTTGATTCTTACTGCAGATTTACCTGACCATTTTTCCGTACTACATCGGCTTTCGCCTTTGCCCGTCACGCTCATTTGATTGCAAATCAACATACGTTCAGGAAAGTATGGTGCACCCAGGAAGATTCGAACTTCCGACCGCTCGGTTCGTAGCCGAGTACTCTATCCAGCTGAGCTATGGGTGCATTTTAAATGGCGGTGAGGCGGGGATTCGAACCCCGGATGCAGCTTTTGACCGCATACTCCCTTAGCAGGGGAGCGCCTTCAGCCTCTCGGCCACCTCACCATACGCCTCTTGCGAGTGTGCTGACTAACTTTGTTTAAGCTCATCGGCACTGCGTGGCGCACATATTACTTTCTGGCCCTTATAAGTCAAACCCTTTTTTCCTAACAATCACCCGTTTGGACATTTCACGCGCAACCTGCGCAGTTTGAAGACAAAAACAGGGTGTAAACGCAGAAAAAACGTCTTCATTTTCTGGAATAGTCGTTCGTGGATACATCACGGAGAGAAATGAAAAAACGAAAAACGCAGGAAATTAAGGGGAAAGGAAATCGAAAAAGCGGACAAAAGAGGTTCAGCGCCTCGCCATTAGCGAGACGCCTCGTAAATCAGTAACTCGTCTGCTGCGACTTTTCAGCCTGAATGCGCTGATAAATCTCTTCACGGTGAACAGAGACCTCTTTTGGTGCATTCACACCAATGCGCACCTGATTACCTTTAACACCTAAAACGGTAACAGTAACCTCATCGCCAATCATGAGGGTTTCACCAACTCGGCGAGTTAGAATAAGCATTCTTTGCTCCTTGAATAATTAAAAGAGTCGGGTCTCTCAGTTTCCCGGCCATTATCGATCATAAGCGGGTAAAACGTAAGCCATGACCCCTACATTAAATGTAAGCAGCCTGCAACTTCAGCCATGAGTACTTTAAGTTTAGCCGATATCGTCATTGTCGCGACTTTAATCGCGAAGCTCACACCGCCATTAAGACTGAAAACGCCATACAGCACAATAGATTATGGCGTTTTCAGGGTTAGCTATTTATTTCTTCTTACAGCTTAGCTTCAACCCAGGCTTCAACAGTCGCCAGAGCAGCAGGCAGTGCCTGCACGTCGCTGCCACCTGCCTGCGCCATATCAGGACGACCACCGCCCTTGCCACCGACCTGCTGTGCTACAGAAGCAATCAGCTCACCGGCTTTAACACGATCAGTCAGATCTTTCGTGACACCGGCAATCAGACTGACTTTATCGTCAGCGATGGTTGCCAGAACAATAATCACAGAACCCAGCTGATTTTTCAGGTCATCAACCATCGTACGCAGAATTTTAGGCTCCACGTTATCCAGCTGACGAACCAGCAGCTTAACGCCTTTCACTTCTTTGGTCTGGCTGGAAAGTGAAGCACTTTCCTGCGCAGCTTGCTGACCTTTCACCTGCTGAAGCTCTTTTTCCAGCACACGTGAACGCTCAATCAGGGTACGGATTTTATCGGTAATGCTGTTCACATCACCTTTTACCAGATGCGCGACATCCTGCAGCAAATCGCTTTGCTGATGCAGGGCATTAATCGCGTTTTCGCCGGTGATCCCTTCGATACGACGGATACCTGCCGCTGTGCCCGATTCACTCTGAATGCGGAACAGACCGATATCGCCGGTACGGCTGGCGTGAGTACCACCACACAGTTCGGTGGAGAAATCGCCCATGGTCAGAACACGAACGCTGTCTTCGTATTTCTCACCAAACAGCGCCATTGCACCTTTTTCTTTCGCCTCTTCCAGATCCATGATGGTGGTCTGGATTGGCAGGTTACGACGGATCTGAGCATTCACCAGATCTTCGACCTGACGGATCTCTTCTGGTTTCATCGCTTCAAAATGCGAGAAGTCAAAACGCAGATAGTTATCGTTGACCAGAGAACCTTTCTGAGCAACGTGCTTGCCCAGCACCTGACGCAGCGCAGCGTGCAGCAAGTGCGTTGCCGAGTGGTTCAGACGGATACGGTCACGGCGTGCAATATCAACTTCAGCTTCAACGCTGTCGCCAACGCTCAGCTTACCGCTATTCAGGGAACCCTGATGACCAATCGCTTTGCCGTATTTCTGGGTATCAGACACAGAGAACACGCCTGCTGCCGTTTTCAGGATGCCTTTATCGCCAACCTGACCACCGGATTCACCGTAGAACGGTGTGTCATCCAGAACGACAATTGCATTAACGCCCGCCTGGATCTCATTCACTGGCTGACCTTCAACAAACAGCGCCACCACTTTTGAATGGCGTTGCAGATGTTCGTAGCCGGAGAACTGCGTCACGCCATCAACACGAACCATGCTGTTGTAGTCGGCGCTGAAACCGCTGGACTCACGCGCACGACGACGCTGAACTTCCATTGCTTTCTCAAAACCAGCTTCGTCCACTTTCAGATTGCGTTCACGGCAAACGTCAGCGGTCAGATCCAGCGGGAAACCAAAGGTGTCATACAGACGGAAAGCAATTTCGCCGTCCAGAGTGTCGCCTTTCAGAGCGGACAATTCTTCGTCCAGCAATGCCAGGCCGCGTTCCAGAGTACGGGCAAACTGCTCTTCTTCGGTTTTCAGCAGTTGCTCAACCATCGCCTGCTGTTCTTTCAGTTCTGTCGCAGCCGGGCCCATCACTTCAATCAGCGGAGCAACCAGTTTGTAGAAGAAGGTGTCTTTCGCGCCCAGCATGTTGCCGTGGCGGATCGCGCGACGAATGATGCGGCGCAGCACATAGCCACGGTTTTCATTCGATGGGATCACGCCGTCTGCAATCAGGAATGCGCAGGAACGGATGTGGTCGGCGATAACACGCAGGGATTTGTTGGTCAGATCGGTTGCACCCGTGACTTCAGCCACCGCAGCGATCAGTTTCTGGAACAGGTCGATGTCGTAGTTGGAGTTCACATGCTGCATCACCGCAGTGATACGCTCCAGTCCCATCCCGGTATCTACGGACGGTTTTGGCAATGGCAGCATGGTACCGTCAGCCTGACGGTTGAACTGCATGAACACCAGGTTCCAGATTTCGATGTAACGATCGCCATCTTCTTCAGCAGAACCCGGAGGGCCGCCCCAGATGTGATCGCCATGATCGTAGAAAATCTCAGTACAAGGGCCGCAAGGACCGGTATCGCCCATCTGCCAGAAGTTGTCAGAAGCGAATGCACCGCCTTTATTATCGCCAATGCGGATAATACGTTCTTTCGGAACGCCGACTTCTTTTTCCCAGATATCAAACGCTTCGTCATCCGTCTCATAGACAGTGACCCACAGTTTTTCTTTCGGCAGATTGAACCAGTTTTCGCCGGTCAGTAATTCCCAGGCGTAGCTGATGGCTTCATGCTTGAAGTAATCACCGAAGCTGAAGTTGCCCAGCATTTCGAAGAAGGTGTGATGGCGTGCGGTGTAACCGACGTTTTCGAGGTCATTGTGTTTACCGCCTGCGCGGACACAACGCTGGGACGTGGTGGCGCGGTTGTAATCGCGCTTATCCAGACCGAGGAAAACGTCTTTAAATTGGTTCATCCCGGCATTGGTAAACAACAGTGTCGGATCGTTTGTCGGGACAAGCGAACTGCTTGAAACAATGTTGTGTCCCTTACTATGGAAGAAATCGAGAAACGCTTGACGGATCTCAGCGGTGCTCTTGCTCATAAATATCCCGGAATCATGCTGGAAGAACGGCTCTTGAGCCGGATAACGCTGCATATGGCAGCAATCTGTACAGCTCACGAACGAAAAAGTGCGGATAAGATAAAATTTCTGCGCGGGGAAGTAAAATACCGTATGCGGTCAATCGTCAAAATCGCGATAAATAGACTGTATTTCTTCCTGAAAGAAGCCCCGATAGAGCAAATAACGCAGAACTTTTGATTTTTCTTTCCAGTCAGTCGGTAAATTTTCGCCAAATTTTCTGACCGCCAAATCTCGCGCCAGCGCGCACCAGTCCACGTCTGTGTTTTCCAGTGCGACTGTGATGATTTCTTTATCGACACCTTTTTGCAGTAATTCCGAACGGATGCGCTGCGCACCGTAACCTTTATGACTGCGACCCGAAATATAGCGGCTGGCAAATTTGGCATCATCGAGCCACTGATGTTGATAACAGTAGTCGATCACCGCCTGTACATGTTCTTCCGGAATCGCTTCCGGCACCGGCCGCGGCTCAGGTTTGGCTCTCACCACCTCTTCTTCGGCGAACTCATTTTGCGCTGGCTTTTTACGTGAAGCCCAGCTGCTTTTCTTATTTTGAGGCTTAACAAAAGGCATCGGAGGAATGAGTAACTTGCGGCGTAATTCTGTTTCGCCATGGTCGCGCTGAGCAAGCAGACGCATTGCACGGTTTATCAGTGTATTGATTTTCGCTGCATTGCCATCTTTTTTGGGCGGCTCAAACAGTGTTGACTCGCTATTTTGTGCCACCTCTTCCAGCAGTTTTTTCAGGTCGATGACGTTCTCATTCATGATTTTTTTATCAGGTATGTTTTCATCGGACATAAGGTTTTCCCCTTATATGCAAAATGCCAGTCTGGAAACCAGACTGGCATTTTAGCGACGTTTGAAAGTTACGGACAAAGTCCCCTGCCCTTCAAATGTCTTTGTCAGACAACCGCGAAATTAAAACTCTTCGCTGGTTTCCATGTTGTCGTCAGCGACTTCAGCTGTCGTTGCTGCGCTCAGTTCACCCGTGCCGCTCAGCAGCATGTCACGCAGTTTTTTATCCAGCTCAGCAGCCACTTTCGGATTTTCTTTCAGGTAGTTGCAGGAGTTCGCTTTACCCTGACCAATCTTCTCGCCGTTGTAGCTGTACCATGCACCGGCTTTCTCGATCAGTTTGTGCTTAACGCCCAGGTCGATCAGTTCGCCGTTGATGTTGATACCTTCGCCATACATGATCTGGAATTCGGCTTGTTTAAATGGCGCAGCGATTTTGTTCTTCACCACTTTCACACGTGTTTCGCTACCGACAACCACATCACCTTCTTTAATCGCGCCGATACGACGGATATCCAGACGCACAGAGGCGTAGAATTTCAGCGCGTTACCGCCGGTGGTGGTTTCCGGATTACCGAACATCACACCAATTTTCATACGGATCTGGTTGATGAAGATAAGCAAGGTGTTGGCGTTTTTCAGGTTACCGGCCAGCTTACGCATCGCCTGGCTCATCATACGTGCCGCGAGGCCCATGTGAGAGTCACCAATTTCGCCTTCGATTTCTGCTTTCGGTGTCAGTGCAGCCACGGAGTCGACGATGATCACGTCAACAGCGCCTGAACGGGTCAGCGCGTCACAGATTTCCAGAGCCTGTTCACCAGTATCTGGCTGAGAACACAGCAGGTTATCGATATCTACGCCCAGTTTTTTAGCGTAGATCGGGTCCAGTGCGTGCTCTGCATCAATGAACGCACAGGTTTTGCCTTCGCGCTGTGCTGCTGCGATAACTTGCAAAGTCAGCGTGGTTTTACCGGAAGATTCTGGTCCGTAAATTTCAACGATACGGCCCATTGGTAAACCGCCGGCACCTAACGCGATATCCAGAGACAAAGAGCCGGTAGAGATCGTTTCTACGTCCATGGAGCGATCTTCACCCAGACGCATGATGGAGCCTTTACCGAATTGCTTTTCAATCTGGCCCAGTGCTGCAGCTAACGCTTTTTGCTTGTTCTCATCAATAGCCATTTTTACTCCTCGTCTGATGCAGGGGAACATCCCGCCCGCATCACTGAATATAATTTATGTACAGGTAATTGGCAGTAATTATACTGTATGCTCATACAGTATCAAGCCTAATTTTTAATAAACTCACGCAATGCAGTTTGTAGCGAAAAAACAGCAGCTTGCAAACGCACCGCTTCGCGATCGCCGGAAAACTGCTGTTTAGCCGTCAGAACGCGCCCGTCTTTTCCGGCAAATCCGAACCAGACCGTGCCGACAGGTTTTTCTGCAGAACCGCCATCAGGTCCGGCAATACCGCTGACCGAAACGGCCACATCCGCGCCCGCGGCGTGCAATACGCCCTGCGCCATTTCATGCACCACCTGCTCACTCACTGCGCCATATTGCTCCAGCGTGCTTTCAGACACGCCCAGCAATTCATGTTTGGCCGCATTACTGTAAGTGACAAATCCGCGATCAAACCAGGCGGAGCTTCCGGCGATGTCAGTAATCGCCTTGGCAATCAGGCCGCCGGTGCAGGACTCCGCACAAGTGACCCACCATCCCCTGGCTTTCAGCGCCGCCCCGACTTCAACACTCAGTTCATGTAAACGTTTTTCGTCCATATCCCCTCCCGGCGGGACATCTGAAACTACCCCGATGTTAGCATTTCTCTTCCGGTCTGCGAGTCCCGTCGAAGTGATTTGCGCGATGTATTCAGAACTGGAGTAAAAAGAAAAAGAAGGGCCACGATCTGCGGCCCTCATGAGAGTTGAACGATCCGGGGTTAGCGCGCGGCTTTCACCGCCTCACCCAACTGCCATACCGCCATCGCATAATGCACGCTGTGGTTGTAACGGGTGATGGTGTAGAAGTTCGGCAGCCCGTACCAGTACTGGTAATTGGTGCCCATATCAAGGCGCAGCAGGCTCGCTTCCTGATAGTTGCCAAGCGATCCTAACGGGCTCAGTCCGGCGGCTTTCAATGTATACAGCGGATATTTGGTTTTAAAGCCGTTCTCCAGCAGAGGTGCCTGCCCGGCTGCCGGCACCGCAATTGGCGCGCCTTTGGTCCAGCCGTGGGCTTTGAAGTAATTGGCGACACTGCCGATAGCATCAATCGGATCCCACAGGTTGGCATGACCGTCGCCGTTAAAGTCGACGGCGTAGTCTTTATAAGATGACGGCATAAACTGGCCATAGCCCATTGCACCGGCGAAGGAACCGCGCAGACTCAGCGGGTCATCCCCTTCACGCCGTGACATCAGCAGGAACGTTTCCAGTTCACCGGAGAAATACGCTGCACGGCGCGGATAGGCAAAGGATAAGGTCGCCAGCGCATCGATAATGCGGGTTTTACCCATTACGCGTCCCCAGCGGGTTTCCACGCCGATAATGCCGACAATGATTTCCGGCGGCACGCCATAGATCTGCTCCGCACGCTGCAACGCATCCTGATATTGATTCCAGAACACCACACCATTTTGCACGTTATCCGGCGTGATGAATTTGCTGCGATAGCGGTTCCACGCGCCGTTTGGCACGGTCGATGGCGGACCGGAAGGTGCCTGCTGATCCATCAGTCGTAATACAAATCCCAGACGCTTGGTTTGCGACAACACATCATGCAGCTGCTGACGGTCAAAACCGTGCTCGCGCACCATTTTGTCAACAAACTGATTCATGGCCGGATCATAGGCAAAATCGCCGGTCTGCACCGCGCCGGTATGCTCAGGCTGGAGCAGAAAACCGCCGTCGGGCACCGTACTGGCGCTGGCATTTCTTCCATCGGAGAAAGGATTACGCGGCCCTTCAGGCTGAGGCGCGGGTTTATTACTGCTACAGGCAGAAAGTGTAAGAACCAGGGGAAGAATGATTGCCAGGTGGCGCATCGGATATCCGTAACCATGCAATAAAAGAGGTACAGATATGGTAGAGCATTATCAGAGCCGAAAAAACTGAAAATCACCGTCTTTACAAGCTTGTTAACCAGATTACTGCGCCATGATTAATGGAGAGGTGTGAGGTGATGTGGCGGCGGAATTTTTAATCAGTCCGGCAATTTTATTCTGTATGCTTTCTTCCAGACCAGGGTAAAGCGGCAAACAGATGACTTTTTCCGCGAGCTGGTGCGCAACAGGCAGATTTTCCCTGCTGGCACTTTCAGCAAATTTATACATAAAGAAACTGCTGATTAAGGGATAAAAATAGCGTCGCGCCATGATGTGATTGTCTTTCAGCAATTCGTACAGCCCGTCACGCGTAAGAGCAAAATCTTCATTAACCATGATCGGGTAGTACGCATAATTCCAGGTCACATCTTCAGGGATCGACATCAGTGAAATCCCCGGAATATCCGCAAGCAGCGTATTGTAATGGCGATAGAGTCTGCCACGGTCATCGAGCGCTTTATCAATGTGTTGCAACTGAAGGAGCCCGTACGCGGCTTGTAATTCATTCATCTTGCCGTTGATACCCGCCGCGACAACGGTGGTCTCATTAACGAAACCAAAATTTTTCAGATAGTCGATGCGCTGCTTCATTTTGGCGTCGTGACAGATAATGGCACCGCCCTCAATCGTATTGAACACTTTAGTGGCGTGAAAACTCAGAATAGACAGGTCGCCCTGACGCAGGACGCTGACGCCATTTTGTTTAACACCAAAAGCGTGGGCTGCATCGTAGATGACCTTCAGCCCGTACGCATCCGCCAGCTCTTCGATTTTGCGGGTGTTACAGGGGATACCATAACAATGGACGGGCAGGATAGCCGTTGTAGCCGGAGTAATCGCCTGCTCAAGCTTGTCTGCATCAAGATTGAACGTCTCAGGATCGGTATCGACAAAGACCGGCGTAAGGCCATTCCAGAGCAGAGAATGTGCCGTAGCGACAAAAGAATAAGGCGTCGTGATCACCTCACCGGTGATCCCCAGCACCTGAAAAGCGGTCAGTAAGGCCAGCGTACCATTTGAAAACAAACACAAATGTTCCACACCCAGATACTCAGCCAGTTCTTTTTCCAGCTGTTGATGATACGGGCCAGCGTTTGTCAGGTGCTGACTTTCCCAGATATTTTCCAGATAAGGAATGAACTCCTCAAGCGGAGGTAATAAAGGACGAGTGACAAATATGTTTTTTTCCATGATGGCTGTAATCCTGAGAAAGTTAGAACAAGCGATATTCTGATAATAAGTCCCGAACCGTTTCTACAGAGCAGTTCATCAGCACATCAATAATAGAAAGATTAGGATGAAACTCCTCACAACCTTGCGGATAGCGGATGTCATTCATTTTTATAAACTTCAAAACCAGCTTTGATTTTAAAAACTGTTCGCGGTCATATAAATCAACACCACCTGCACTGTTAATATAAACATCTGCACCAAGTGAATGGCATATAGCAATAATTTTGTCGCTGGCACTGCCCGTCTGAGCATAATTAATCTGGCTGGAAAGCATCACAACCTTTTCCATACCCAGATAATCAAAGAAACAGCGCATCATCTTCTGGCACATCAGGGCAATACTTCGCTGTTCAGACTGCAACACCTGCTCAATAAGGGGAAAAACGGCGCCAAAAAAAGGCCTGTTCTGATAGGCCTGCCGTATTTGTTTGATGACTTTTCCCACGTCCTGACTGAACTCAAGTTCCTTTATAGGTTTGAATGAGGACGCTCCGGGGACAGGAATAACAAAACGCTGAATCTGACCGGAACTGAGAATACAATTCCTGTTTATATACCCCTGCTTGATATAGTTAACATTGTCATACAGCACAAAAATATCGCCTGAAGCAGCCAGCTGGAAATAGCCTAAATAAGGAAAAATGTAAGGCTGCATGATAGTAACGCGTTTTAATTCACTCATCAGTAAGACTTTCAGGAACAAAATAAAATACGGTCTCTAAAAGCCCCTCGGAATAATGGCGTAAATAAATTTTATAGTCCGGATTGTAGCTGAGAACCCGCTGAGGAATTGTCCACAGATCATCAGGCTTATGGTAACAACAAATAGCCAGCAGGGGCTTTTGAGTTTTAATAATATTTTGCGCACCGGCTAATGCAGGCAATTCGTAGCCCTCAATATCCATTTTTAAGCAGCTGACATCTCCTTTAAGTAATCCATCCAGCGTAACAACCTCAATGGTGACGTCGCCTGAATCACAAATCTTCGATGCACTGCCGGAACGTGAAAACCGCAGTGTTTCTGACTGGTCCGAAACACCAAAAGGATAGACCCTGACACCGGGGAGAGAACTCAGAGTTTGCGCGACCCGCTGGCACTGGCTGATGTCGGGTTCAAAAACCTGAATACTTTTATAATCCGGAAACAGTCTCGCAAATTCCAGGCTGGTTGCGCCATCAAAACCGCCACAATCTACAAAGTGACGGGCATAATCTTTGACAAACGGCAGATCAAAATACTGCTCATTCGTCCGGCAGGTAAATCCTTCAAGTGCCGCTAAGCGGTTTGTCAGCCTGAAATTAATAATTTTGTCGAACGTTTCTGCTGAGAGGGCATCCGCCAGCTGATGACGTACGTTTTCATAGCGGCTTTTATTCTGGCGGTAATCATCGACAAAAGCCTGACCATGGTAAAAAGCGACAGGGTTTAAAAAAGTCGTGAAATACCGATAGAAGGAAAAGAAATCTAAACAGTCACACTGTTGATCTTTCATCACCCTCTGGGCGGTAAGCGGGTGGCAATCGGCAATTCCGGATACCACCATGGCATCTGCCGGCACCTCTGACCATGAAACGACAGGCAGGCCGTCAACCGACGTGGCATCAGTAAACTCATCGATAAATCCGGTTATCGCAAACTTTTTGGCAATATCTTTAGAATAAGGCGTCACCCCAAAAGCAAACCGTGGCCGGGTAGTTTTTGCAAACTCCTCGCAAAATATAACAGCATCTTTATATATCATAATAATTTCCGTATCCGGTTAACGTAGCAAAAACTCAACAGCATCCACATCCATCACTGCGACATTTTTCAGCTTCGCGACATCCTGACGTTCAATAAAATAGTTATCGATAAAAAGACTCTTCTCAGGAATATAAAATGACTTCTTATCTGTACTTTCCGTTAAATGAATAACCTGATCGAATAAAGACTCAGCAATGGCAGACTGACGCAGGGTATCAACAGGATCGCTGATATGCCGGGTAATCAGGTGAAGTGATTTTCCCTGTGCTTTGCATTGATAAAGTAATGCCATCACAGCCGGAACGGCATGACCGTTAATAATTAGCGTATCGTCGAGATCAATAAAAACATGTTCAACAGGAATATCGATACGGCTGACGGTTTTAACGGATCTGTCAACCAGAGTGATATGTTCACTGGCGAGAGGCGTTATACTGCGCTCCAGAAAATCATGCAGCGTCATCAGAGGTAAATTAATTCCACGCGCGCGCTGGAAAACCATTGTGCCTGCGATACGGCAAGATATTTCCAGCAACTTCCATTTGCCATATTTATCTTTTTTTAACTGAACAAACCACGGACCACGAAACACCAGGCGGGAATTTATCGTGGTAATGATGTCCATGATTTCATCATCCGGGTTCTGTTTTTGCGAACGCATACTGATACCGGCACGTACACGTTCCCGGCTGCGCGGCCCTGCCCAGATGAGTTGCCTTTTTCGATCGGTGAAACAATCGACCGTGATTTCTTCACCGGGCAGAAACTCCACCACCAGTGGCTGAGGAACGTTTTTAATGGCCTGAAGTAACTGAGCCGCATCATCGACCCTCTGCACATCCTTTCCCCCCTGCCCGCAATCCGGTTTAATCAGCACCGGCCATTCTGCCACGGGATATTCCGGGTGATAACAGGCAGGCACCCAGCGACAATCCTGGAAAAGCGCATAGGTTTCACTTTTATAGCGGGTAGTTTGTGCAGTGGTGGCATTTCCATTCACCAGATAAAAACCCTGCCGCTGCGCCAGTAGCGCAAGTTTTACGGCCACACTGTCATGGGTAGCAAAAACAATATCCGTCTGGCACTCTTCTAACAGGGCCAGAAAAGCATCGTCAAAACTTTCGTCATCAATCAGCGGCAAATCGCCCCGGTAATTTTCGAACCTGAATTCACCATGATCGCTGACGCCTGACGCCCCCACTAACTGATTAACATGCACGGAATACCGGAGTGCCTGATATATTTCACCCGCATTTTCCGAGCCGCAGGGGAATACTAAAACGTTTAATTTTTTCATTTAAGTTTTTAATTTAACCCCCCGCAGACGGGTTAAGAAAATCAGCGACTTTTTCAACAATGAATTCCATTTCCGCAATGCCATATCTTTGATCGACAGGTAAAGGGATCAGATGATGAATAAAATCGCTCTCAATGCCTGATGGCCTGACTCTGCAGCCTGCATCATGCCAGTACGAAGGCGTGTAAATACGTTCATTAGTTAAGAACTGACGCAGACGGGATGTTCTGTTCAAAAAGGGATAGCAAAGAGCCCCGTCAGCAGTAACGTTATCAAATGCAGCCTCGTTAAAGCGTCCGAGGTGCTGATGCAGGAACTGAAAATTTTCGTTCCTCGCCTTTCGGCATTGCTGATAATCAATCGTTTTTAACAGTGTTTCCGTCAACTGAGACATGGCAGACGGCGCCTGTGTAAACGTCTCTTCTGCCTGCTGATAGGCCGCAAAACCAGACTCCGCGTTCTCTGCCAGTCGCCGCAACAAATGCGCCGAGCGGTTCAGGGAAACCAGCGGGTCAGTTTGCGGCACATCCACAGGTAATGACGTTGCCAGCAGGCCACCGTCAGGGACTCCGAAGAATTTTCTCGGTGAATACAGCGTTGCCAGACAATCGCCGGGCGGGGAATAAAAGGCCTGGGAATGATCAAGGATGAGCTGACGGGGATTAAACCGGGCGAGCATTTTTTGCTCCTGAACATCACATAACCCGAAATAGTTGACCCACAATACCCATTCATTCTCCGCTGGCACCACCTCTGAGTCCGGCATCAACTGGCTATCAAGCGAATAATATTTCACCGGGATCTGCAATGTTTCCAGGGGTGAAAGCATCGCATCACAGATATAACGCGGCACCCACACTGCATCGGGTTTGCCTGACACCAGCAATGCGTAAAAAGCGCCACGGGCAGACGAAAATAACGCTAAATTCGGATAAAAATGCGCCTGCAAGCGGGGAAGCTCAAGGGGGAAATATCCCCCGATAGCATCTGAGAATTTAGTCATCGGCAAGAACTATGGCTTGTGCGGGCAACCCTTGCTGGTGCAAGCTCCAGGCCTGTTCGAGGACTTTTTCAAAATAGAATGCGCGATGGCTGACTCTTTTTTCTCTTTCCAAAATACGGTCACGAAGAGACAAGCGCACACTGTTCAGATGCTCAAACTGTCCATTGAGCGCGACAGCTTTCGCCACGTATTCATCGGTTGAACTCGCGACAAACTCCTCAAGATCCAGGAATTTCATCGCCGCGCCGGCCTGACGTGACACGACACTGTCGCCCACCAGTGTCAGCGACGGGACGCCCATCCAGCTGGCATGGTTGGTGGTTGTACCGCCGGTATAAGGGAAGGTATCGAGGATAATATCCACGTCATTATGCATTTGCAGATAAGGCCCAAAACCGCACTTAAGACGGGCAATAATTTGCTCACTGCGGACTCCACGACTTTCAAACTCCAGCATGTATTTTTCGATCATTTCCTCATCGCTCATTGACGCGAAAAGTAATCTGGCATCAGGAAGCTGAGTTAATATTCTTGCCCATGCATCGAGCACAGCGGCGGTAATTTTTTGCGGGCGGTTAAACGTGGCAAACGTGATATACCCATTTTTGAGCGCAGGAAGAGCATTAACATCTATATTGTAATCAGCAGGTTCGAATTGCTTAGCCGCAGGTAAATAAGCCAGTTTCTCAGTAAAGTGACTGTCTAATACCCCCGGCGCGGCAAAATTGCTGTCAATAAGATAGTAATCCATCTCTTTTACGCCGGTAGTCCCCGGATATCCTATCCACGACATCTGAACCGGCGCCGGTTTCAGACCAAAAACAGGCAGGCGGTTGAATGCCGTATGGCCCGATAAGTCGATCAGGATATCAATCCCATCCGCTGCAATTTTCTCTGCCAGCTCAATATGACTCAGACTTTTAACGTCATTCCATTCTGAAGATAATGCCGCATAAAGCTGTGTATGGCGGTCATTAGACGGAGAAACATTGTAGCCAATGACGTCAAAGCGGGTTTTATCGATTGAACTGAGCACGGGATAGATGAAGTTACTCACCGGATGGTCCCTGAAGTCACCTGATACAAAACCAACCCGCAGGCGGGGATTGTCATTCACTAGAACCGGGCGTTCAACCGTCTTATTTTTCGCCCACGCGCTCAGCTTTTGACCGTACTTCTGATGCTCGGCAAGGATTTCTTCTGGCGAACATTGATGATCGTGAAGAATGACAAACAACATGTTGCTGTAATTAGCAAAATATCCGAGTGAAGACTCTGACAATCTCACGCCTTTTTCCAGATACTCTCTGGCTTCACGCATCTGATTACGTTCGCTCAGCACATTGCCTAATTTGAGCAGGTATGTTGCGTTATTACTGTTCATGTCTGCGGCTTTACGTGCGCAGTATTCATATTTCAGGCTGTTACGCAGATCGTTATAAACTTTACCCAGTAAATCCCATGCTTCAGCATTTTTGGGGTGATTTCTCAGCAAATGCTGTGCAACTTTTTTGGGATAATGACGATCATTAAGTTTTGAAAGGCACAATACAATACCGCTGTAAAATTCAAACAACCCCGAATTGATCGACAACCCTTTGGTAAGGCATCTTAATGCCTCGTCGACATTATTGGCCTGATGATAAATAGAGGATATATCGCTTAACAACGTGACACTGTCCGGGTATCTGGTTCTCAGTTCTTCCATGATTTCAAAAGATTCCTGAACATGCCCGGATAAATACAGCCCTTTCACTTTACTCAGTGCTTTCTGGTCTACATCATTTTCTGTTTTTTTACTGAGGCTTTTATGACCGGCATGTTCCTGACGGAATCCCCCTTCCTTTGTACTTGCGGAAAACAGCATTAAGCTTGAAATCCGGCGTCGGGCAATATCCACATCTTGCAATGCCATGACCTGCTGATATAAGCGTAACCAGGCAATGTCTGAACCGGTTAGCAACCCTTTGCTCACCAGATCCATCGCCAGCTTATAACTTTCCTCATCTGAAAGACGTATACCAGACTGAAAAAACCCGGCTTCACTTTTCTTCAGAACAGCCTTCTCCCCCCACAGATTCTCTGACTCGATGTATCCGCATTCGGGCCAGATAATGTTGTCAGTCGGATAAATCAGCTTAAGATTACCAAAGCGTGAGAGGTTATAAGGCGAAGGCGTTAAAGACGCATAAATACCTGAAACGTTTTCAATATATAATGCCTGCAGTGTTTTAATCACATTGCCGGCATGCTGTTCAGGTTCTTCTGGCAAATACGTATTCTTTATAATCTGCTGCGTACTGACACTCAGCGGCCAGCTGTTTCCCATTACATCCAGGATCCGCCCCAGCAAATCATTATCTGAAGTCAGGGATTCTCCCTGGCGATTATAGAAAGTTTTTGCATCCGCTTGTCTTTGATAATTTCCTGCCCAGTGCAAATTTTCAATTTCGCGGAGTTGCACCTGTGCATGAATCACTGAAGGATTATTTTTGGAAATCAAAAGACTAAAGCGAACCTGCCGGTCGACGGCAAAGTCCAGATATTGCTGCGCAGTGATTTTATCGAGTCGTTCTGTGGCCGTTGTGTGTACAGTGGCGACCTCTTTCCCGTAGTGCTGCGCTATTTCATACTGAGGCGTCACATCCCCGACGTAGTTAACATTTGATTTTATAATGTCGTGAGTAAAATTAACCAAATAGCGTGCATCATTTTTACTGTAAATATAATGTACAGCCAGCTCTGTATCCGATAAAGATAATGCTTCAGTGATACGGTCTTTCAGGGCACCGTCAGGATGAGCAATATTCATAAATCCCAGCATCGCTCTGGCTGATGAGATTTTCTCTTCATCGCTGACTGAATTTTGGGTGTGCAGTGCAATGGCCTCACGCAATGTGTCAGTGACCTGTGCGCCCGGTAACGTGTTCCACTTTACCGCGATAATTCCCTGTTCTGTTAAATGTTGCTCACAGAAACTCAGCAATGAATAACGGGTTTCCTCATCCAGCAGGCTGAAGAATTGCTGAATAATAATGTAATCGAACTTACCCGGATCAATGGAAAACAAATCCTGTAAACCGAGGCAATATAAATGGGTATTTTCAATTCCAAAGGCGGAAACCTTCTGTTGTCCTTCTCTGACAGAATCAGGGTCAACATCTATTCCTGCTGACGAACTTAAAGGATTCGCAACGGCAAAGCGAATGAGATCCTCGCCCTCGCCACAACCGATCTCGAGAACGTTCGCCGTTTTCGGATCAGCGCCTTTTACGCCATACATTGCCGCTGAGGTATAAATTCCGGCAGGAGAAAAGTGATGAGATGAATACAAATCTTTCAAAATATAAATCCTGTTATCTCAAATTTGTTTTAGTTATCTGTAAGCAAAGCTACCGCACGACTCGCGCAATGCAGCCTTATTTTTTACACAGTAATAATATAGGGGTATTTTATCATCAGAACCCAAGAGTCCATTGTTTGAAAAGATGACAACTTAACGACCAAATAGAGTTATCAGGTAAAAAAAAACGGAAGAGACATATCTGCCTCTTCCGGTAATAACGTGAGTCATCAAATTAATTAAAATTCGGTCCAGGCACCTTCCGTTGTGCTGACGTCTTTTTTAAATACAGGTTCTTTCACCTGAGTGTTTTTCTTAATCCGGCCCGTCTGACGGACAGGTTCTCCGTGGGCAGACTCCTCCATCACAGGCTGTGTTGCATTATCGGCTTTTTCCACACGGAAGAACGAGACGATATCAAACAGGTGCCGGGCATTATTATTTAGGTTTTGAGTTATCACGGATGACTCTTCCACCATTGCCGCATTCTGCTGAGTGGCTAAATCCATTTCATTCACCGCCATCGCTATCTGGGAAACCCCTGTACTTTGTTCTTCAGAAGCCTGGGTTATTTCCTGCATGATATTGCTGACGTGGGTGACGGACGTGACAATCTCATGCATCGTTTTACCTGCATCTTCTATCAGGCGCGCACCGTCATCGACGTTTTTAACAGACTCATTAATCAGCAGGTTAATTTCTTTCGCCGCATCGGCACTGCGGGCTGCAAGATTGCGAACTTCACTGGCGACAACGGAGAAACCGCGGCCCTGCTCACCGGCACGCGCAGCTTCAACCGCGGCATTCAGTGCCAGAATATTCGTCTGATTAGCAATACCATCAATCACGCCATTGATTTCAGAAATTTTGCGCGCACTTTTGGAAATCTTATCCATGGTGGAAACCACGTTGGCCATCACCGAAGATCCGTTATCCGCAGTGGTACGCGCCTGCTGAGACAACAGATTTGCCTGACGTGCATTTTCGACATTGTTAGACACGGTGGTTTTAATTTCTTCCATGCTCGCGGCGGTCTGTTGCAGTGCGCTGGCTTGTTCTTCGGTTCGGGAAGCCAGATCGTGGTTACCGGTATCGATTTCCGAAGCATCGGTTCGGATGTTACCCGACGTATCGCGCACGGAAGTAATAATCCCGCTCAGAGATCCTTTCATGTTCTGCAGCGATTCCAGCATCACACCAATTTCGTTGCGAGCTCCGGTTTCAAACTCATGGAACAACTCGCCGGAGCTGATTTTATCCAGCATGGATGACGCTGTTTGCAGACGATTAAACACAAATCGTTTGATAAGAATAAATGACAGACATGAGATACAGACAGTCAATGCCAGAAGGATCCCTGAGGTGATCAGGAATGCAAGACGGTCTGCAGAAAACTTGTCAGTAATATTACTCTCAACCTTCACGCTATAATCTGCGTATTCCTGTACTGCGTCATCCAGCGCATTTTCCAGCTTGCCGTTATCGAAGCCGGTATTGTTGTAAGCTTCGAGAGAACGCATATTATTGGTGTAACTTTCAATTAATGCGTTAAATTTATTATAAACATTGGTCGAAAGAACTTTTCCCTCTTTACTGTTTTCAGCAGCGCGCTGAAAATTACTGGCATGACGCTGTGCATTTTTAATTCCTTCTGAAATTACTGCTGCTTTTTCTGCCAGTACCTCATGAGAAGCCGTCGGGTCATTGTACACATAGTTAATATCCCCGCGGACAGAGCCAATAAATGCACCCATGCTGCGTAACTCTCTGAGATCTTGAGCCAGCGTTTTCATTTCATTAAAAGAATCACTGGCTTGTGACATGGATTTAAATGAAAAAGCCGAGGTGATCACCAGGATAAAGCAAAGCAGGAATAAAATAGTTTTGATCAGGGTCGATATTTTGAAGGATGCCATTAAAGCCTCTGCAATAATCTACTATATAAAAAAGTCAGGTCAACAGAAGGATTATTTTTGTCAGTTGCTCAAAAATATCTTCCATCATTTTTTCAAAAAACGGCGCAAGGGTGTACATGATCATCGACATCGCTATCATGCCAATACTCAGCGTCAGCGGAAAACCGACGACAAAGATGGAAAGCTGAGGCGTCAGGCGGTTAAGCAGTCCCAGCGTCAAATTCAGTGTCAGAAGCAGAGTGATAATGGGCAGTCCCAGCATCAGCCCGCATTTAAAGACCATTCCGGCGGTGTAAGTAATCGCTAACAAACCATCTGCGTTGATCGGCGTTGCACTGACTGGCAGTAATATAAAACTGTCCGCCAGAGTATTAAGCATCCATAAATGACCATTAAAGGTCAGAAACAGCAACGTCACGAGCAAATTCAGGATGCGGGAAATCACCGGCATATTTCCCCCCGCCGCCGGGTCAAAAAATGTGGCAAAGGATAATCCCATTTGCAGACCGATAATCTCCCCGGCATTACGCACGGCCACGAAAATAAACTGCACCGTCAGCCCGATGGCAGCACCGATAATGAACTGTTGCGCGCCTACCCATAATCCGGCGAAAGAAAAAATTTCAATGTGCGTGTTGGGCTGATGTTGTCCTATCAGTAATGAAATCACGATCGCCAACCCTATCTTGGCTTTCTTCCCGATGCCCTGCTCATTAAAAATTGGCGCGGTCGTGAATAAAGCCAGCACCCGCAGCATTGGCCAGAAATACTGGTTCATGACGGCATATAAGCTGGCAACGGACAACGTAAGCATAACTATCCGATGACGTACGGCAAATTAGTAAAGAGCGTGCGCATATAATCCAGAAAAAGATTTAGCATCCACGGCCCCATCAGAATACCGACAGTCACGATCATCAGTATTTTGGGAATAAATGATAATGTCATTTCATTAATTTGCGTGGATGCCTGAAATATACTGACCAGCAACCCGGTAAACAATGCGGCAAATAACAAAGGTGCCGCAATCATCAACCCGACTTTCATGGCCTGGAATCCCATCGCCATTACACTTTCCGGTGTCATTTTTCGTCCTGTTTAACTTTTTAACTGTTTAACTATTCACTGCTTACTGTTCACTGCTTAACTAAAGAAACTTTGTGCCAGTGAGCCCATCAGTAATTGCCAGCCATCCACCAGAACAAACAGCATCAGTTTGAAAGGCAACGAAATGGTTGCCGGGGGAACCATCATCATGCCCAGCGCCATCAGTACGCTGGCGACCACCAGATCGATAATCAGGAACGGAATGAAAACGGTGAAGCCAATCTGGAATCCGGTTTTCAGTTCACTGGTCACGAAGGCGGGCAGTAAAATGCGCAGAGGCACTTCTTCCTTACTTTGGAAGTTTTCTTCTTTAGCCATGCGCGTATACAGCGCCAGATCGGTTTCGCGGGTTTGTTCCAGCATAAATCTGCGCAGTGGCTGAACGCCTCGTTCCAGCGCGGTTTCCATGCTGATTTTATCTTCCGATAAAGGCTGCCAGGCGTCTTTGTAGATCTGATTAAAGACCGGAGACATCACATAAAACGTCAGGAACAGCGCCAGCCCCAGCAAGACCTGATTGGGCGGCGTAGAGGGCGTACCGAGTGCATTGCGCAATAGCCCTAACACGATGATCACCCGGGTAAAACCGGTCATCATCAGCAGGATTGCGGGCAGGAAAGTGAGTGAGGTCAGCAGAACCAGTGTCTGCACCGGCAGTGACCAGCTTTCCCCATCGGCTGAACGGGTCAGCATCACATCGCCGTTGGCAGCAAAAACATCACGGGCAGGCAACATCAGCCCGACAATCATTAAAAGAAACAGTCCCGAAGGCAGCCACCGGCGGGAATTGTGACGTGAAAATAAACTCATTCCGCTGGCTCCGTTTTACGTTTTTTCAGC
Organism: Rahnella sp. JUb53; assembly: GCF_004346065.1. Taxonomy (NCBI): domain Bacteria; kingdom Pseudomonadati; phylum Pseudomonadota; class Gammaproteobacteria; order Enterobacterales; family Yersiniaceae; genus Rahnella; species Rahnella sp. JUb53. The sequence goes on along the minus strand of NZ_SLYT01000005.1, from coordinate 333,703 downwards.
AGATTCATCAGCGTGGACTGGAAGTCGACAGACGCTGATACAACCTGTGTTGCACCTTCATCAGGGGGCTTATCAAACGTGGCGAGACAACTGATCTGGCCCGGCGTGACGCCAAGCAAAACTCTTTTATCATTCATATCAATGACGACTACACGCTCGCGCTGCCCCAGAGAATGACTGGCCACCACAGAAAGTATCTGGTTGCTTTTAGGGTGATTGCGGGCAAACCCTGTGCGACGTGCAAGCCAGGCGAATACGGCAATGATCATCAGTATCAGCACCAGCGCACCGCCGACGTTCACCAGGATTGAACCGGGCATGGCCGTATCGACAGTCGAAGGAAGGGTCTGAGTCTGGGGCTGCGGGGTAGTCTGCATCATCATTACCTGCTCAGGCGATACATCCGCTCTGAAGGCGTAATAATATCGGTAATGCGTACGCCGAATTTATCGGAAACCACCACTACTTCACCCTGAGCAATCAGGTAACCATTAATCAGAATATCCAGGGGTTCACCCGCCAGACCTTCCAGAGAAACAACCGATCCCTGGCTCAGACGTAATAATTCCTTGATCGTCATTTTTGTCCGGCCTAATTCCACCGTCATTTTGACCGGAATATCGAGGATCAGATTGAGATCCTCTGAAAAGTTTGTCACCTGTGCCTCTTTTGTGGAGGAGTTATCCGCGGCTTGTTGTTCACTCATCGCATCACCCCAAAGATCATCGATGGATTCTTTATCAGAACCGCCCGAAGTTGTAGTGTCAGTCATTGGGGAATTACTCCTTTTTTAAAGATAATAAAGCGGGATTCATCATTTGCTCTACTTTCAGAGCATATTGGTTATTGACACAACCATATTTTCCCGAGAATACAGGAACGCCATCAACACGAGCTTCAATGCTCTCTTTTTTATCAATGGGAATAATATCCCCTTTCTGCATATTCATAACTTGCGAAAGGCGGGTGGAAATGTCGGAGAAATTCGCCACCAGCTCAAGTTCAGTATCTCTGACCTGAGAAGCAAGCGTACTCCGCCATTGCCGGTCTTCCTGTTTGGAATTTTCCATTGGCGGATTCGTCAGTAATTCGCGCAAAGGCTCGATAATGCTAAACGGAATACAAATATCAAACTCGCCCCGGTGCGGGCCAATTTCGACATAAAAAGGTGTCGTCACCACAATATCGTTAGGTGACGACGTAATATTGGTGAATTTCACCTGTATTTCTGCGCGGACATATTCCGTTTTCAGTTTAAAGATGGAACTCCAGGCGAAATCGTACGCCTCCAGCGCCATCGTCAGCATCCGGTTTATCACGCGCTGTTCGGTCGGTGTGAATTCACGGCCGTCCGCTTTGGTAGGAAAACGTCCGTCTCCGCCAAATAAATTATCCACCGCCATGAACACCAGATTAGGCGAGAAGACAAATAACGCCGTCCCGCGCAACGGGTTCATATGCACCAGATTAAGGTTGGTCGGCACCGGAAGATTACGGGCAAACTCATGATACGGTTGAATTTTGATGCTTCCGGCAGTGATATCCGGGCTTCGACGCAGAAGATTAAACAGTCCCATACGAAACTGTCGTGCAAAACGTTCGTTAATGATCTCAAGTGAATGCAACCGTTCACGAACGACGCGACGCTGAGTATTCGGATCATAGGGTTTGATCCCGTCATCCTGCACTGCATTGTTAGCAGTGGTCTCGCTTTCTGCGTTGCTGCCGCCATTTAAAAGGCGGTCAATTTCAGCCTGAGATAATATACTGTCAGACATAGAAATTACCGTAAGATGAATGCGTTAAATAATACATCAGTCACTACCGCACTGTGATTCGGTGCGAGAGGTTTGCTGACGGTCTCTTTTATTTTCTCTGTTAATCCGGTCTTACCTTCATCAGAAGAGATATCTGTCGCCGTCTGATGTGCTAAAAGAATTAATAAACGACTCCGGACTTCCGGCATATATTCTTCCAGCAGGGACTTCGATTCTGCGTCTTTAACCCTCAGCGTGAGACCAATATACAGCACGCGGTCTGAATCATTCGCTTCCGGTTTCAGACTGACGGTGAAGGTGTCCATCTGCACATATACCGGCACCGCTGGCGCCGCATTTTTTACCTTCGCCGGAGCATCACCCTTTGCTCCGGCTTTCATATTCTTCATTTCGTAAAATGTATAGCCAGCAAAAGCACATGCTCCCACAGCAACAAGCATCATTAATAACATAGCCAGGGAACTTTTTTTCCCACCCCCGCTGGCCTTCTGGTTCTTCTTGGACATTATCTGGGAAACCCTGTTGTAAAAATAAGCCGGCGAACAGGCCGTAATAGATGCTCTGATAAGCCGTGCATTCTATTACAGTCGGACACCAGAACAATTCACGAAAGAAATGAAATTAGTGTTGCCAATTCGCTCTATAAATTTTTATGTCAAACAAATGTATTAATACCGTTGGAATAATGGAGAGTTTTGTTACTTATTTCCGGCTTGTCATCGGCCAGATGCGCATTCTCCTGCCCGTCATCTTCTGTGGATCCCCGGCCGGATGATCCGTCGGACTGCGCGGAGGCACTCCACGACGAAGAAGAGTCAGCGCCGACACTGCTTTGTCCCAGATGGATCCCCGACTCCGCCAGTGATGTACGCAGATGCGGCATCGCCGCTTCCAGTGCAGCGCGCACCTGATGGTTCTCGGTAACAAAATGCAGCTGCGCCTGATCGTTATTCAACCGCAGGCTGATTTGCAGCGCCCCTAACTCTTCCGGATGAAGGCGTAACTCCGCATTGTGAATGCCGTTACGTGAAAAATAAGCCAGCTGCTGCCCTACGGCCTGTTGCCACGCCGGGGTGCCCAGCGCCTGATTAATCACCGCCGGAGACGTCGTGACGCCTGTTGCCGGAGCAGCCGTCAGCTCGCTGACTGGCGTAACGTGCGGTCGCAGGCCGGTTTCTGGTGTCAGCAATACGGAGCTTTCCTGTCTCACCGGCAGTGCCGGATTCAGTTCAAATCTGGCCGGTGCGGCGGCAGGTTCTTTTGGCGCAGCGTCGGTTTTCGTCATCACAGACAGAAAATCCTTATGCTGATCGGCGCTGGTCTTATCGGTTCCCTGCTTGCCTTCCAGCGAAGCCTGTGCGGCCAGTGCAGCCTGTGAGACGGCTTTCGGCTTCATGCTTTCCGGCATCATAAACGCACTGCCCGGACGTTCCTGGCTAAGTGCAGCCTGGACTTCAGCTACCGGATCCGCCTGAGCTGGCATCACCGGTGCGTCAGTCGTGGGTGCCGGTTGCACAGGCACGGCAGCATTCTGCGTAACGATTTGCTGCAAAGCCAAAAGTTGCGGATCAACAAAAGGCGTCTCAGGCGTCTGCACTTCGGGTGCCGGTTGCGGCATATCTGTGATCAGATCCACCGGCGGTAACTCAGCGGGCAGTACGGGCACGGGCACGGGAACAGGCACCGGCAGCGGTTCAGCTTCTGCACGGGTATTATCGGGCTGTGGCGTATCAGGTTGCGTCGTCTTCGTATCCTTCGCGGGCAAGGCCGGTTTGGTCGGATAGGCTTTTTCGAGAGAGGTCGCGAAATTCGCCTCACCGGTTTCAGGCGTGGTGCCTTTTTCCGGCATTTTTGTTGGGGTTACACCGCTGACGACAGAGCTGGCCTGGACAATCATAAAAGTTCTCTTCCCATGCAGGCACGCTGCGCAAATTCATCCATGAGCTTTTGCTCCTGTCGGTTTTCTTTCAGCATCCGTACGTCGTCTGCCCGGCTTTTAAGGGTTTCAAACGCATTGAGACGCTGCTTATCGTGGCGCCAGGTCAGCAGTGTTTCATTGACCGTGTTCTGGCATTTCTGCACCTGATTCGCCTGCTGCTTAACGACATTTCCCAGCGAATCAATGAAAGACTGGCGGTTGAGCAAATCAGCCACCGGGATCCCTTTACCGGACACCGTCGCCCGAAGCTGTTGCTGATATTCCAGCTCGAAGCTTTCCAACTGACCGAGTTGTGTCGCCGCCAGCGTATAAGCCTGCTGAACTTTGCCCAGCTCAGCGGTGGTATCTGTCAGTGTTTGCTCTGCAAGTTCACGCAGAAAATCCATCGGATTGGTGATAGCCATAATTAATTAGTCACCTCAGGCTTTGGGTTGGTCTGAAAAAATGGCATCAAGCTTGTCGCCCGCTTCCTGATAACCGCTGCTCTCGTAGATCGCCTGCTGTAAATAGGCTTCCATCTGCGGGTACAGGCGAATGGCTTTATCCAGCAGCGGATCGCTGCCCGCCGCGTAAGCCCCGACGCTGACCAGGTCACGGTTACGCTGATATGAGGAAAGCAACTGCTTGAAGTTTTGGACTTTTTTGTAATGTACCGGCTCGATAAGCTCGGTCATCGCACGGCTGATGGAGGCTTCAATATCAATGGCCGGATAGTGGCCGGATTCAGCCAGACGACGCGACAGCACAATGTGTCCGTCGAGGATCGCACGGGCGGAGTCGGCGATCGGATCCTGCTGATCGTCGCCTTCCGTCAGAACGGTGTAAAACGCGGTGATCGACCCCCCTTCTTTCACGCCATTCCCCGCACGTTCAACCAGTGCCGGTAATTTCGCAAACACAGAAGGCGGATACCCTTTGGTCGCCGGAGGTTCACCGATGGCCAGCGCGATCTCACGCTGCGCCATCGCATAGCGGGTCAGGGAATCCATGATCAGCAGGACATCCAGCCCGTTGTCGCGAAAATCTTCGGCGATACGCGTGGCATAGACCGCGCCCTGCATACGCAGGATCGGTGAAACGTCCGCCGGGGCGGCAATCACAACAGAACGCTTGCGCCCTTCTTCGCCGAGAATATTTTCGATGAAGTCTTTCACTTCGCGGCCACGTTCACCAATCAGGCCGACGACAATCACATCGGCTTTGGTGTAGCGGGCCATCATGCCCAGCAGCACACTTTTCCCGACGCCGGAACCGGCAAACAGCCCCATACGCTGACCACGACCGACGGTCAGCAGGCCGTTAATCGCACGGACGCCGACGTCCAGCACATTTTTAATCGGGTCACGTAACAGCGGATTCACCGGTGGCGTAAACAGCGGGCCGTGTTGTGCCGTGACCGGCGGCGGCAGGCCATCGAGCGGACGGGCGCTGGCATCCAGCACGCGCCCCAGCAGTTCTCTCCCCAGCGGCAATTGCTTGCCTTTGCTGGCTCCTTCCCCGCTTTCAAGCGCATAAACCCGTGCGCCCGGTAAAATGCCATCGACATTTTCCAGCGGCATCAGATACAAAATCTGGCCGTTAAAGCCGACCACTTCGCTTTCGACTTTATCCACGCCTTCGCGGGAATGACGTTCCACGATGCACAATGTGCCGATGGGCAGTTTCAGCCCGACGGCTTCCATCACCAGTCCGGTGGCGCGGGTTAGTTTGCCGTACTGGCGAAAAGGCGGCAGCGAGGTCATCAGCTTCTCTTTTCTGTCGATAGCCTCCAGCCATTTTGCGAGACGCATCGTCATGCCAGATAATCCTCACGACTCAGCTCGCACAGTTCCTGCCAGCGGGTATTCATGGTCGCATCGAACTCGCCTTCTTCCGACGTGATCCGGCATCCGCCCGGCAAGATCTGCGCGTCGCCACGGATATCCCAGCCCATCGACGCCAGTGATTTACCAACGTTATCCTGAACCAGCGCCAGATCATCAGGATTGACCCACAGAATCGCGGTGCCCTTGAACAGCGTTTCCTGCTGTAACAGCTGCTGAATTTTCTCCAGCAGGACGTCGTTATCACAGGTGATATTTTTGCCCAGAATGGAGCGTGCCGCCGTCAGCGACAACTGCACCAGACGCGACGGGATCACGCTGTCGAGGTTGCTGAGGGCAATTTTGAACTCCTCCAGCAGCCGGGCAAAATGCTCGCCGGTTTCACGCTGCTGCGCGCCGGCCTCAGCCAGACCCTGTTCGAAACCTTCTTTGTGACCCTGAGCAAATCCCGCCTCGTGCCCCTGTTTTTTACCTTCTTCCACACCACGAGCCTGCCCTTGCGCAAAGCCTTTTTGTTCGGCCTGCTGGCGGATGCGGGATAACTCGGCCTGCAATAATTCATCAGACTGATAGGTTCCCGGCGTATCAATAATGTCATGTTCAGGCTGGCTGAAATCGTCCAGCAGGTTCTGCGGCTTCCAGACCTGCCAGTCAGGCTGCTTTTCGCGATCAGACGTAGGCATCTTCGCTTCCTCCAATCACCACTTCGCCGGTCTCTGCCAGACGGCGGACAATCAGCAAAATGCTCTTCTGCTCGGCTTCCACCTGAGACATACGGATCGGGCCACGTGAACCCAGATCCTCTTTCATGATGTCAGCCTGGCGACGGGACATATTGCGGAAGAACTTCTCACGCAGCGGCCCTTCGGCACCTTTGAGGGCAACGATAAGTGATTCGTTTTCGATTTCCTGCAGGATGCGCTGAATGCTGCGGTCTTCGATTTCCACCAGATTTTCGAACAGGAACATCTCGTCGATAATCTTCTGCGCCAGTTCCTGATCGAACTCGCGAACGGCTTCGATAGCCGCCTCTTCCTGCTGAGATTTCATCAGGTTGAGAATTTCCGCCGCAGGACGTACACCGCCCATTTTGCTGCGTTTGAGATTCTGACCGTGCAGCAGACCGTTGAGCACTTCGGTCAGTTCCTGCAAGGCAGCAGGCTGAACACCGCCGAAGGTAGCGATACGCAACATAATGTCGTTACGTTCGCGGTCATCGAATTTACTCAGCACATCCGCAGCCTGACCGCGTTTGAGGTGAACCAGAATGGTGGCAATAATCTGCGGGTGTTCGTCGCGGATCAGGTCGAAGACGGTCTGCGGCTCCATAAAGTTGAGCGTCTCGATACCGTTGGTGCCCTGCTGGCTATCCAGCAAGTCCTCGAGCAGGCTTGAGGCACGCTCTTCGCCCAGCGCCTTCACCAGCACACTGCGCAGATACTCATTGGTATTCACGCTCAGTGCCGCGTATTCACTGGAATCCCGCTGGAATTCCTTCAGAACTTCGGCCAGTTGCTCATGAGTGAAGCCGCCCATATTGACCATTGAACTACTGATCAGTTTGACTTCATGGGTGTTGAGGTGTTTGAACACCTCGGCCGCCAGCCCGTCACCGAGCGTCAGCATGACGATCGCACTTTTATCTGAGGCATTCATCAGGACTTCATCTCCTTATTCATCCACTGGCGAATGACCAGTGCAATAACCCGTGGCTCCTGCTGTGCCAGTTCGCGCAGGCTCTGGGTATTAAGTTCCGTTTCAACGCGCTGCTCGGCCTTGGCTCTCGCGCCGCTTTCTGCACGGCGTGCGCTGGCATCCAGTTCTTCCTGACGTGCCTGTTTCTCAAGCTCCAGCCGTTGCAACACCAGTTCCTGATTACGCAGCCAGGCAGGCTGCACGGCTTTACGCCACAGGAACCAGGCCACGAGGGCAATCAGCAGATAACGGGCGGCAGACATCAGCAGATTGATGAAGCCTTCCTGTTTCCAGAACGGCGGTGCCGGTTCTTCTTCCACCGGGGTAAATGGCGAGTTCACAATGTTGATGGTGTCGCCACGTGCGGCGGAATACCCCATCGTCTCTTTCACCAGCGCATTCACCTGCTCCAGTTGCTCCGGCGTTAACGCCACCGGCGTGCCGTCTTTACCCGGCAGATAGTTGACGACCACGGCAACAGAAAGCCGTTCGATGCTGCCGGTACTGCGCTTGATGTGCGTCAGCGTGCGGTCGAGCTCATAGTTAGTGGTGTTGTCTTTGCGGTTGTTAAACGGCATCGGCGTAGCCACTGTCGTTTCAGCCGTGCCTGCCGCCTGAGTGGCGTTGTTGTTTGCCGCATTGGCCCCCTGCGCAGGTTGATTCGCTACCGGCGGCTGGGTAATGGGCGCGGTCGCCGGCACAGGTGGCTGATTGCTCAGCGCCCCCGGCACACCACCGACGCCATTTTTGCTGCCCTGTTCGGCATCACTGGTCTGGCGGCTGCGGATCGCCATTTTGTCCGGCGATGAATTGGGCTGGTATTGCTCGGCGGTTTGTTCGTGCTGAGTGAAATCAATCTGTGCAGTCACCTGCGCCTTAACGTTATTGCGCCCGACAATCGTGGCGAGGATCGTCTGGATACGCTGCTGGTAATCCGCTTCCACTTCGCTGGTGTATTTGAGCTGCGTCGTCTGCATCGCCTGACCGCCACTTTGGGTCAGCAGCCGTCCGCTCTGATCGACGATGGTGACGTTATCGGCATTCAGCCCCGGCACCGCGCTGGAAATCAGATACGTGATCGCATTCACCTGCCCGGAATCCAGCGTGCGTCCGTTCTTCAGCGTCACGGTGACCGCCGCAGAAGGTGGCTTCTGTTCGCGGACAAACATAGAAGGTTTTGGCATAGCCAGATGCACGCGGGCATTCTGTACCGTGCCGAGCGTTTCAATGGTGCGGGCAAGTTCCCCCTCCAGCGCACGCTGGTAGTTAACCTGCTCACTGAACTGGCTGATGCCAAATTTTTCCTGATCGAGCAATTCGAAACCCACGGCGCCGCCCTTCGGCAAACCGAGCTGGGCGAGGGTCAGCCGTGCTTCGTGAACTTTATCCTCAGGTACCATGATCGCCCCGCCGCGTTCCTGAAAGCGGTAAGGCACATTCATTTGCGTTAATTGCGCCACGATAGCGCCGCCGTCCTGATCGCTGATATTGCTGTACAGGACGCGATAATCTGGCGATTTCGCCCAGAAGATCAGGGCAATAATGATTGAAATTGCCGCAGACGCGCTGATGAGCAATATAATTTTAGGACTCGAACGTAAACGTTCTAATGCTGCCATCAGATTAGCTGTACTTTTGTTTTTAATACCGTTTGTTGTGGCATTCATGCCGTAGTCCTGTAAAAAAATAAATGACGCAATGCAGGCGTATTGTTGCGAATCAGCACTCCGGATACGGATAAGAGAAAGCGAAGCAGTAAATACACAGACAGATTTCCAGTCGCGTATTATCTTCTAATTGCGTTTTTTTTAAACATCAATAAGCTGAAACTTCTGTCAGCTATTCGCATTATTTTATTTACATGACCTTATGTTACGCTGCAGTTATTAAAAACCCACAGAGAGAATAACGGCGAGCTTATTAAGCCGATATAAAGGAATTTCTGATGTCTATTCAATCGATGAAAGGCGTTCTGGATCAAATTAGCTTCCAGGCACAGCAAACGTCGGCCACACAAAAAACACCGTTCATTTCTGATAATAAAAATGTTGAGAAAAAATTACAATTTTCAGACATTTTATTCGACAGTATTAACAATATCAGCCAGGTGCAGAACACCGCCAAGACACAGGCGCAGGACTACATGACCGGTGCGACCGACATCGGGCTGAACGATGTCATGATATCCATGCAGAAATCGTCTGTGGCACTTAATCTGGGTATCCAGGTGCGAAATAAAATGGTCAGTGCTTATCAGGAAGTCATGAGTATGTCTGTTTAAAAGACGTGTTATCTGATGACATAACAGTATCGGAAAAAAACCTCTTTTAAGAAATATGTTCAATATGGCCGGCTGATCATTTTTTATTTCTTCGCTGTCAATATCTGCCGTACCAACCTACAGGAGATCATCACCTTCCTTATCAATTGGGGAATATGCAGGCAGATATGTCAGTTATTATCCCTTTGGGAATTAAATTCCATCAGTAACAGTTGAACAATTGAAATATGCGACTTCAGGAAGAACTCTCCGATAAAGATTTGCAAAAGATTGCAGAGCTTATCTATCAACGCGCAGGGATTGTATTAAATAGCCAGAAGCGAGACATGGTCTATAACCGTTTGTCCCGCAGGCTACGTGAACTGAAATTAACCCGTTTTGCTGATTATGTGAGTCGCCTGGAATCCAATCAGAACAGCCCGGAATGGCAGCTATTTATTAATGCGCTGACCACCAACCTGACGTCATTTTTCAGGGAGTCTTATCACTTCCCTATTCTGGCAGAACATGCGCGCAACCGGCCAAATTACACCGTGTGGTGTACCGCAGCATCGACCGGTGAAGAGCCTTGTTCCATCGCCATGACGCTGGATGAAACGTTGGGGCGTCCTGTGGCAGGACCGCGAGTCTGGGCAACGGATATCGACACAGAAGTATTACAGAAAGCCACGAATGCGGTGTATCGCCTGTCCGATCTCGACAGTTTAACCGCTGAACAGAAGCGAAATTATTTCCTGCGCGGCAACGGCGATCAGGAAAATCTGGTGAAAGTCAGAAAAGAATTACTGGCCAGTATCCGTTACCAGCACCTTAATTTGCTGAGCCCGAACTGGGATGTTCCGGCGCCGTTTGACGCCATCTTCTGCCGTAACGTGATGATCTATTTTGATCAGAAAACGCAGGAGCAACTGATGAAACGCTTCGCCACCATGCTCAAACCGGGAGGCATTTTGTTCGCCGGCCATTCTGAACATTTTAACAGTAAGAATGGTCCTTTCCGCCTGCGTGGTCAGTCAGTGTATTCCCTGGCACGGGAGAAATAATGAAAAAGATACGAGTACTTTGTGTTGATGATTCGGCACTCATTCGCACCATTATGAGTGACATTGTGAATCATCAGTCTGATATGGAAATGGTGGCCACAGCACCGGATCCCATCATTGCCCGGGATTTGATCAAGCGATTTAATCCGGACGTTCTGACGCTGGACGTGGAAATGCCACGGATGGACGGTCTGGACTTTCTGGAACGCCTGATGCGTCTGCGCCCTATGCCGGTGATCATGGTGTCCTCGCTGACCAGCCGGGGATCGGAAATAACACTGAGTGCTCTGGAACTGGGGGCTCTGGATTTTGTCACCAAGCCTGAGATGGGGCTGAAAGACGGCATGATGCAATATGCGGAAATTATTGCAGAAAAAATCCGCATGGCTTCCCGGGTGCTGGTCTGCCGCCGGGACCGTCATCCCAACGTCACTGCGGTGATTTCCAGCCCGCTGGTCGGCAGTGAAAAAATCATTGCGATTGGCTCCTCCACCGGCGGTACCGAAGCCTTGCGTCAGGTGTTACTTCCGATGCCGATGACCAGTCCGGGCATCGTGATTGCTCAGCATATGCCGCCCGGCTTCACGCGTTCTTTTGCAGAACGCCTCGACAACTTGTGCCAGATTTCGGTGAAAGAAGGTGAGGACGGCGACCGCGTTCTGCCGGGTCATGCCTATATTGCGCCCGGCGACCGGCACATGGAACTGATCCGCAGCGGCGCGAATTACCACATCAAACTGAATCAGGCTCCGGCGGTTAACCGCCACCGCCCTTCCGTCGATGTGCTTTTCCGGTCAGTCGCCAATTCTGCCGGCAAAAATGCAGTCGGCGCAATCCTGACCGGCATGGGCAGTGACGGTGCCCACGGATTACTGGAGATGCGCAACTCCGGCGCGCATACCCTGGCACAAAGCGAGAAAACCTGCGTGGTCTTTGGTATGCCGCGCGAGGCAATCGGGCTGGGCGCGGCGTGTGAGGTGACTGATTTACATGACATGACGCAGCACATCCTCAACGGGGTGGTGGGTCAGGCCCGGCGAATTTAACACCTGTTATGGCACCTGCTATCGGGTGTCTTTTGTTTTTCTACCGTTTTGTATTTCCACAATTTTCACCCTTTAAGGACGAGTAAATGGCAGATAAAAATTTGCGCTTTTTGGTTATCGATGATTTCGCCACCATGCGCCGCATTGTCCGCAACCTGCTTCAGGATTTGGGATTTAAGAATGTTGAAGAGGCCGAAGACGGTCAGGATGCGCTGACTAAACTGCGCGCCTCGACCTTCGACTTCGTCATCAGTGACTGGAATATGCCAAACCTGGACGGCCTGCAACTGCTTTCGGAAATGCGTAAAGACGATTCACTGAAAGCGATTCCGGTGCTGATGGTGACCGCTGAAGCGAAAAAGGAAAATATCATTGCGGCGGCACAGGCTGGCGCGAACGGGTATGTGGTGAAGCCTTTCACCGCGGCAACGCTGGAAGAGAAACTCAATAAAATCTTCGAAAAACTGGGATGGTAATCAGAGGATGAATACAACAACAAACCAGGCGTCAGCAAAAAACTTCAAAGACATTTTTTCCCGCATTGGTCAGCTCACCCGTCTCCTGCGCGACAGTGTGGCTAATCTGGGTCTGGATCGCGCCATTATGGATGTGGCGGAAGCGATCCCCGATACCCGGGAGCGTCTGAATTATGTCGTGGGGAAAACCTCGCAGGCAGCCGACCGCGCATTAACTTGCGTGGAAATTGCGCGCCCGCTTCAGGATTCCCTGAGCGAACAATCCTCCGGCCTGAAACAACGCTGGGATACCTGGTTTGAAAATCCGGTTGAGCTGTCAATGGCGCGGGAACTGGTCGCAGACACACGCGCCTTTCTCGATGAAACGCCGGTGATTGCCCGCCAGACCAATGAACAGCTCATGCAAATCATGATGGCTCAGGACTTTCAGGATCTGACCGGTCAGGTGATCCAGAACATGATGAAGCTCATCGAAAACGTTGAGCAGGAGCTGATTCAGGTTCTGGTAGAAAACATGCCGGGCATGATGCCTGCGTCCACCAGCGAGCCGGAAGACAGCCTGAAAAACGGGCCGCAGATCAACCAGTCCGTGGCAGGCATTGTTGCCTCGCAAGATCAGGTCGATGACCTGCTCGATTCGCTGGGATTCTAAACATCATGCGGTTCTGTTTCCTCCTCTCTTCTTCTCTGCATTCCGCCCTGCGCGGTCACTTCACGGGCTGCTCTTATGTCTGAAGAAAGTGATGTAGAAAAAACAGAGGAACCCACACCCACCAGGATATCGAAAGCCCGCGAAGAGGGGCAGGTTCCGCGGTCGAAAGAGCTGACATCTTTACTGATGCTGCTGGTGGGCTGGATGCTGATCATGCTCGGTGGCTCGCATCTGGCCGGAAAGCTCAGCTTGCTGTTGCACAACGGGCTGACCTTTGACCGTCTGGTGATGCTCGATTCCAGACTGATGCTTCTGCGCGCCGGTGAGTTATTCAGCATGGCGGTATTTTCCGTGCTGCCCATTTTAGTCGGGCTGTTTTTCACCGGTCTGGCCTCGCCGCTGTTACTGGGCGGTCTGAATATCAGCGGAAAATCATTAAAAATGGATCTCAAGCGTTTGAATCCTTTATCAGGACTCAAACGCATGTTTTCCACACAGGTGGTGTCGGAATTACTGAAAAGCCTTCTGAAAGTCACCCTGGTGGGATGTGCAGCCGGGGTTTACCTGATGAGCGCAAAATCCCACATGATCCAGCTGATTTATGAACCGGTCGCGATCGGGCTGAAGGATATGCGATCGCTGGTGTCCGGCTGTCTGCTGGTGGTGATCCTGGCCCTGATCCCGCTGGTGGGTTATGACGTATTCCATCAGATCATGAGTAACCTGAAAAAGTTACGCATGAGCCGTCAGGAAATACGTGATGAATTTAAACAGCAGGAAGGCGATCCGCACGTTAAAGGGCGTATCAAACAGCTGCAACGCGCCGCTGCCCGTCAGCGAATGATGGAAGACATTCCTCAGGCTGACGTGATTGTGAATAACCCGACCCACTATTCCATTGCCCTCAGCTACAAAGAGGACGGAACAGGCGCGCCAATGATGCTCGCCAAGGGCGCGGGCGATATTGCATTACGCATCCGTGAAGAAGCGGCTAAGCACAATATTCCGATGCTGGAAGCCCCGCCGCTGGCGCGTGCGCTTTACCGGCATTGCGAAATTGGCGAACAAATCCCGACCGAATTATACGGTGCCGTCGCAGAGGTTCTGGCCTGGGTATACGGCCTGAGACGCTGGAAAAAAGGCACCGGCGCGCTTCCTAAAAAACCTGAGAACCTTCCGGTGCCTGCTGCACTGGATTTTGCACAAGAGAGTCATGAGTGATGGCCAATTTAGCCACCAAATTACGTTTACCGGATTTTAAACAGACGCAATGGCAAATACTGGCAGGTCCGGTATTGATCATGACCATTCTGGCCATGATGATTTTGCCGCTGCCAGCTTTCATTCTGGATTTGCTGTTTACCTTCAATATCGTGCTGTCGCTGATGATTTTGCTGGTGGCGATGTTTACGCAGAACACCCTTGAATTCTCCGCGTTTCCGACGGTGCTGCTGTTTTCCACGCTGTTGCGGCTGGCGCTGAACATTGCGTCGACCCGTATCATCCTGATGTATGGGCATACCGGTGAAGGGGCGGCCGGTCAGGTGATCGATGCATTCGGGCACTTTCTGGTGGGCGGTAATTTTGCCATCGGTATCATCGTGTTCGTCATTCTGGTGATCATCAACTTTATGGTTATCACCAAAGGTGCCGGGCGTATCGCCGAAGTTGGCGCACGTTTTGTCCTCGACGGAATGCCGGGCAAACAGATGGCGATCGATGCGGATCTGAATGCCGGGATCATCGGCGAGGAAGAAGCCAAAAAGCGCCGCAGCGATGTGACGCAGGAAGCCGACTTCTACGGATCTATGGACGGTGCCAGTAAATTCGTGCGCGGCGATGCCATCGCAGGGTTGCTGATCATGGCCATTAACGTGATCGGCGGACTGATGATCGGCACGATGCAGCACGATATGTCATTCGCCGAAGCCGGTGCGACTTACACCCTGCTGACCATCGGTGATGGTCTGGTGGCGCAGATCCCCGGACTGGTGATCTCTACCGCCGCCGGTGTGATCGTGACCCGCGTGGCGACCGATCAGGACGTCGGCGAGCAGATGGTGGGTCAGCTGTTTAATAATCCACGCGTCATGGTGCTGGCCGCCGGTGTGATCGGCTTGCTGGGGCTGGTGCCGGGGATGCCTAACTTTGTCTTCCTGCTGTTTACCGGCGGCTTACTGGCCCTGGCCTGGTGGATGCGCGGACGTCAGACCGATAATCCGTCAGCCCGCAAACGCCCGATGAGCAAAGACGCTCAGGCGGCGGCGAAAGCCGAAGCTGACGCGGCGCAGGTCACCGAAGCCTCCTGGGCAGACGTGCAGCATGAAGATGTTCTGGGGCTGGAAGTGGGATATCGCCTGATCCCGATGGTAGACAGTGAACAGAAAGGTCAGCTGCTGACCCGTATTCGCGGGATCCGTAAGAAATTTGCTCAGGAAATGGGATTCCTGCCACCGCCGGTTCACATCCGCGACAACTTAGATCTGGCCCCGACGGATTACCGGATCCTGCTGAAAGGCGTTGAAATCGGACGCGGGGAAACTCAGCCTGAACGCTGGATGGCGATCGATCCGGGTTGTGCTGAAGGTGAATTGCCGGGTGTACCTTGTCAGGATCCGGCCTTTGGTTTACCTGCGGTGTGGATCGACGAAGTCATGCGCGAACGGGCTCAGGCGCTGGGTTACACCGTGGTGGATCCGAGTTCGGTGATCGCCACACACCTTAATCACCTGATTTCCCTGCACACGGATGAGCTGTTTGGCCGCCAGGAAACGCAGCAACTGCTGGATCGCCTGACGAAAGACATGCCGAAACTGGTTGAGGATCTGATCCCCGGCGTGATTTCGCTGACCACGTTCCACAAAGTGCTACAAAATCTGCTGTCGGAGCGGATCTCCATTCGCGACGTGCGGACCATTATTGATACGCTGGCGGAATTCGCTGGCACGATTGCCGATCCTGACGA
The DNA here is from genome assembly GCF_004346065.1 of Rahnella sp. JUb53. NCBI lineage: Bacteria > Pseudomonadati > Pseudomonadota > Gammaproteobacteria > Enterobacterales > Yersiniaceae > Rahnella > Rahnella sp. JUb53. The sequence continues at coordinate 318,005 of NZ_SLYT01000005.1, read as the reverse complement.
TCTGACGGCGCACGTTCGCATCAGGTTAGGTCGCGCCATTACTCAGAAATGGTTCCCCGGCAATGGCGAAATGCAGGTGATCGGACTGGATCTGAATCTCGAACGGTTGCTGACCCAGGCGACACAAAGTGGCAGCGCCATCGAACCGGGCATTGCAGAAAATATTATGCTGCAGACGGAAAAAGCCATTGCCCAGCAGGAAGCCAGCGGATCGCCGCTGGTATTGCTGGTTAATCAGCCTCTTCGCTTCATGTTGTCCCGCTTCCTGCGCCGCGTCTATCCGCAGCTGACCGTGTTATCGAATCAGGAAATCAGCAATAACCGTAACGTCAGAATGTCTTACATCATCGGGGGCAAAGAATGAAAATTCGTGCCCTGATCACCGGGCTTACGCTGTTATTCCCGCTGGCGGCTGCGGCTGCCAGCGGTTCATGGAGCGGAGATTCTGCCGGCGGGAAAGTCAGCGTGGGCAATCAGACGTTAACCAGTCGCCCGCTAAACACGACCCTGCCGCCGGCGGCGACCCTTAGCCGGATTTCGTGGCGTATCAGCCTGCTCTCTGCGCCGCCTCCGGGTTTGCAGATTAAATTATGCAGTCAGGAAAAGTGCATCAGGCTGGATTCATTATCGGGGCAGAAAAGTGTGGGTTCATCGCTGACGGCGCGCGGACCCTTTTATTTTGTCTATACGGTGGAAAGTCAGGGACAGCTATTGCCGCCCCTGAATGTGGTGAAGAATCAGCTTACGATTAATTATTATTAACAAGTCACTGTGGCTAATTGAATTACCTGTTAAGAATAATCAGTATTCAATTTTGCCGAAGAGTAGCAAGCAAGGTGAGAGGGGTGCTCAATGCTATGCTAAGGCTATATTTGGTTAACCAAAATAGCCTCTCCGGGGATTAATGGAACGCGGAGGTAAATTGAGATGAATACGCCTCGCTGTACTTCTTCCCGCGATGTAAAGATGACATCTCCTTTTTCAGTACATCCAGTCTGCTTTTCAGCGTTTTTTCAATTTCGTCTTCACTTTCGATCAGGCTTTTCAGAATAAAGCTCAGTGACGTCTTCTCATCTGGCAATATATCTTCCGGCTGATTACTGATCACATCATTCAGTTTAGTAATATACACTTCGGCAAGCTGGATAAACTCTTCCCACTTGCCCTGCTTTACCATTTCCAGCAGATGTAAGTTCAACTGATAAATCTCTTCATACTCTTCGCATACCGTGTTACCCATAATTTTCCAGCCTTTTTTTAGGTTCAATTTCCTTCCATGTCGTGGCAAGGTTTGTCAGTATTTCACTCACACTCGTGAGTCCGTCCGGAGAGTTTTGCCGGTTAGCATCCAGCAAGGTTCGTGACATATAGTCATATAACCTCTCCAAATCTTCCGCGATGTGTTGTCCCTTTTCATGATCCAGAGACGTTCGCAATCCGTTATCAATAATATTGATAGCCCGGGAGATCATTTCTCCACGCCTGGCAATATTTCCCATCTCAAAATAGATTTTGGCGCGCAGTACGGCGTTATTCGCGCCTTCATACAACATGGTAATCAGCTCATGTGGCGATGCGCCAGCCAGCTGACTTTCCAGATCAACCTGCGCGTAAGCCTTACTTCCCGATTTTGAATACATGGTGGTTCCGCTTTCTCCCGGCAGGAGGGCAAGCCTCCTGCAAGATCATTATTCGTTAAAATTAAACCATCAGAGTTTCGATAAAAGGCCGGTCATCTGATTTTGCAGGCTGTTCAGCTGTGACATGGTGCTGTCCAGCGCCGAGAACTGAACCCGGTAACGTTCGACCTGTGCGTCGATCAGTTTCTGGGTTTTATCCAGCTGGGTCTGCATGATTTTGACCTGTTCATCCAGGCTGTCAGTGGACGTTTTAATCAAACCGTCAGTTTTGGTCTCCGGATCACCCACATATTTGGTAATGATGGTGCCGAGTTTGACGGCCATCCCTTCGTTAGTGCCGCGTCCCATGAACATATCGGCAATACCGTCTGGATTATCAGCAATGGCGGCATCAATTTTGCTTTCATTCAGCGTCATCTGGCCGGTGGCCGCATCAATTTTGATACCGATATCCGCCAGTGAGGTGATGTCGGCATCCGAAGAACCGTAGGTGCCGTTCACCGCAGTACGCAGCTCACTGACCATGCCGCGTAGGGTGGAATCCCCCATCAGTGCGCCGCTTTCACCATTTTGCGTGGCGACCTGATCGTCTTTCAGACCTGACGTATCATTCTCGACATATTTGCTGGCTGCGGTGGTCATTTTCAGCAACGCGTTGTACTTCTCAACGAAGTCTTTCACGCTGGTTTTGATGGCACCGGTATCACGGGTCATCGTCAGCTGTTCTGATTTATTATCTTCCGACACCGCTTTGAGCTGCAGGGTGACGCCGCTGATAATGTCGCTGATGTTGTTGGATGAACGGGTATATGAGCTGCCATCAACTTTGAGCCATGCATCCTGCGCGTCGGTCACTAAATACATGCCGTCGCCGTTATCGGGGCCATTAACTGGCCGGCCGCCGGCCGAGGTATTCAGCATATCGCCGAGTTTGTCATCGCCCTCGACCTTAACGCTGATTTTACCGTCGCTGCCGGTGCTTTTTGAACTCAGTACCAGCTGATAACCGTCGTTGGTGAGCTGCACGTTGGCGCTGACACCACCGTCTTGTTTATTGATGGCATTGGCAATCTGGTTCAGTGAGGTTTCATCATCCTTCAGCTCAACCGTGGTGGTTTTCGCTGAATCACCGGAGCCGGTCGTAATGGTGACCGTGCGGATACCGTTATTCGCCTCGCCTTGCGCATCGTCGGCACTGTCCACGCCTTCGGTTTTGATTTTGTGCGCCATCGCCAGCTGTTCAACCGTGACTTCATGGCTGTCGGCATTGGCGCCGGTGGTGGCTGTCGCGCTAAACGCTTTATTGGAGCTGACCGTTAAGGTGTTAAAGGCATCGTTAGACAGACTTTTTACGCTGGTTTGCAGCGCTGACATAGAACTGGAAATCTGACCCCATGCGGAAATCTTCGATTTATAGCTCGTTTGCAGCAAGGTATAAGGCTTCAGACGCGTCTGTTCCCCTGCCTTGAGCTGCTCAAGCATGGTTGCTGTGTCAAGACCGGATCCGATACCCAATGATGAGAAGGAAGCCATTATATTCTCCTGTATAGAATGTATTTTATTTCAAAGTAACTTCACTATTAGATATCGGTTCAGACAATATAAAGTTTAATTCTTTGTCATTTACCCATCAACCATAACGCCCGATAAAAACATTCCCTGCTTCTTTTCACCCAATAGATTTCAGAAATCAGCGGTTATTTCACTTATTCCGATCCGCAAACTTCACAATTAGCGACAAAAGTGCGTTCTTTTATCGTGATTATGATGTAAATAAAAAAATCCCTCTACTAAAAACGTTATTAACATCCTCACCTTTAATTTTAACAAAAGTATAATTTCTGACCGCCCAGAAAATTAATTTAAAAAAAGACTTTAGAGATTTTCCGGCACTCCGATGATTTAAGTATGCGAACGAAATAACGCATCACTCAATTTAAATACAGTTGCAGTGTTACATTATAAATACTCGAGGAAATCTCAATGGCACAAGTTATTAATACCAACTCCCTTAGCCTGGTAGCACAGAACAACCTGAATAAATCTCAGTCTTCACTGGGTACCGCTATTCAGCGTTTATCTTCCGGCGTGCGTATTAACAGCGCGAAAGACGATGCCGCGGGTCAGGCGATCAGCAACCGTTTCACTTCTAACATCAACGGTCTGACGCAGGCTTCCCGTAACGCCAACGACGGTATCTCCATTGCGCAGACCACCGAAGGCGCACTGAACGAAGTCAACGACAACCTGCAGAACATCCGTCGTCTGGCTTTGCAGTCTCAGAACGGCACCAACTCAGAATCTGACCGCAAGTCCATCCAGGACGAAATCGACGCGCGTCTGGCTGAAATCAACCGTATCTCTGAACAGACTGATTTCAACGGCGTGAAAGTCCTGAGCTCAGATCAGACCCTGAACATTCAGGTCGGTTCTGACGACGGTCAGACCATCGAAATCAACCTGAGCAAAATGAACTCCACCACCTTAGGCATGGATGGTTTCGACGCCACTAAAGTCTCCACCAAACTGAGCGTCGGTTCTAAAGTCAGCGGTGATGCTTCCGGTACTGCAGCCAATGCGGTTCTGAGCCAGACTGATATGGATAACATGAAAACTGAAGCCTTTGGCTCAGGCGGCACCGGCGAAATCTACTCCACCAAAGACGGCAGCGGCAACACTGTTTACGTCGCTGTGGGTAAAGACTCTACCGGCGCGGATGTGGCTGTCACCATGGACGCAACCTTCAGCGCAGGGTCTGGCGGCGCGGCTGATACCGTGTCCTTCTCTAAAGGTGCTGCTGCGACTGCCGATCAACTGGCAGGCGTTGGTCAGCTGAAAGCGATTGACGATGCACTGGCAAAGGTTGATGAACTGCGCTCCGGTCTGGGTGCGGTACAGAACCGTTTCGATTCTGTTATCAGCAACCTGAACAGCACCGTGAACAACCTGTCTGAATCCCGTTCACGTATCCTCGATGCTGACTTCGCATCTGAAGTGTCTAACATGAGCCGTGCGAACATCCTGCAGTCCGCAGGCGTGAGCGTACTGGCACAGGCTAACCAGGTTCCGCAGAACGTACTGTCTCTGCTGCGCTAAGTCAGTTTGTAATACGCGAGTCAGTCATAGTGTAGTCAGTATCAAATCCCCCCGGTCTTCACGGACCGGGGGGATTTTTTATTGCCGGTTAGATCACAACAGTAAATAAGCTTAATAAAAAACATCAGCAATAAAAAAGGGCGACAGAATACGCTGCCACCCTTTAATAGTATCTCTCAGTACTTACAGACGTTATTTAATTAACGTTCCGGGTTCAGGCTTCCTGGCGTTCTGTTTCAGTATGGAAAACCGACACCATACTTTCCAGCTCACCGGTGCGTTCATCCATCATCACCGTTATCGCCGCTGATTCCTCAACTAACGCCGCATTTTGCTGGGTCACCACATCCATCTGGTTAATCGCCACTGCCACCTGCTGAATCCCCATGTTCTGTTCTTCAGAAGCCTGAGTGATATCCTGCATGATGTTGCTGACTTTACTGACAATTTCAACAATATCGCTAATCGTATCTTTGGCCGTATCGACGCGTTTACTGCCCGCTTCGGTATCCTGAACTGAATGTTCAATCAGCCCGCGGATTTCTTTGGCGGCATCGGCGCTGCGTTGCGCCAGATTACGCACTTCGGTTGCCACAACAGCAAATCCACGCCCCTGCTCACCGGCACGTGCGGCTTCCACCGCCGCGTTCAGGGCAAGAATGTTGGTCTGGCTGGCAATGCCGTCGATCACTTTGATAATGTTCGAAATCTGCGTGGCATGGCTGGCAATCGTGCCCATTGAGCGGACCACATCGACCATGATTTGTGAACCGCTGTCGGCCATCTGTTTTGCTTCGTTAGCAAGATGATTGGCCTCACGGGCATGTGCCGTATTGTTTTCGACCGTGGTTTTGATCTCTTCCATACTGGCCGCAGTCTGTTGCAGGGCGCTGGCCTGTTCTTCAGTTCGCGAAGACAAATCCTGGTTACCATGGGCAATTTCAACGGCATTATGGCGCAGGTTGACCGCCACCCCCTTCACGCCGGAAATGATATTCACCAGCGAAGCGCGCATTTCTTCAATGCTGCTGAACAGTTTACCCATTTCATTACGGCCATAATCCGGCACCTGACTCGCCAGCTCTCCCTGACTGATTGCCGAGAAGATCGCGGAAGCTTCGGACAAACGGCTGATCACCATGCGGGTGATATAGCGCGAAAGTGAGACATACAAAATCACAAACAACACCACGACAATGGCGATTGTTATCCATAACAGGTCATGTAAAAAATCGGCTCTCTCTTTGTACTGAGTAGTGAGCTTATCGGCTACGGTGTAATAACTGCCGGTGACGGTTTCAAGCTCGGTGATCAAATCATCGGTCTTATCAATCACCGCGGCACTGCCATGAATATCTTTGAAGAACGTCATGTAGGTATCGGTGATCTGCATAAACAGCGCACCAGCCTTGTCTGATAACTCCTGCGTGTAGGCGTCAGTATTTTTCTCTTTTACCCACTGATCAATGCTGCGACGGATATTACTGTTATGGGCATTAATGGCGGTAGCCCACTCATCTGATACCTGTTCATTCGATAAAGACGCGGCCTTAAGAAAAAGAAAATTACCGCGCATCAGCATTAACTTATACATGGCCTGATCTAATAACTTCACCCGGCTGTTTAAGTTGGTAATATCCTGAAAATTACTGCGAGAGATATCCGATATTTTTAAACTTAATCCCGCAAGAAGGATAAATGAAAAGGCAATAACATAAAGATGGCCCTGGACCATTTTTCTAATACTGATTAATGATAACAAAATAAAGTTTCCTATTAAGTTTCATAACATGATTGTAATAAGCGGTTATGCTTGCTGGCATAATAAACACAGAAAGCCTGACTTTTTAAGAAAGGCTCTCTTGATATAAATAATCATTTTTGGGTTTGCAGCAGCTACTGGCAGACGGTTATTAGTTTGTGATTAAGAACCTGTCATTCAGAACCGGGCATTATTCGTAGGTGGCGTCCGCCATTTTTTCGACAATTTCCATTTCGTCACTGTTCAGCAGTTTTTCGATATCGACCAGGATCAGCATACGGTCATCGAGCGACCCGAGGCCCAGCAGGTATTCTGTGGACAGCGTGACGGTGAAGTCCGGTGCGGGTTTGATCTGATCCGCTTTCAGGGAAAGCACGTCAGACACGCCATCAACGACAATGCCCACCACGCGGTTACACAGATTCAACACAATGGTGACGGTATTATCGTTAATTTCCGCAGACTCAAGCTGGAATTTCACCCGCAGATCTATGATCGGCACAATGACGCCGCGAAGATTAGTGATCCCGACAATAAAATCAGGTGAGTTGGCAATACGTGTCGCACGATCGCAACCGCGGATCTCCTGAACTTTGAGGATCTCGATCCCGTATTCTTCATTACCTAATGTGAAAACCAGGTATTCCTGATCCACATTCTTTTCGCTAAATTGTTTTTCTGTTCCGGAAAAATGCATGAAATTACCTTACGCAGTAGGGACAAGTTGATTTTTTTTGGCGGCGATCTTTTTATTCTTACTCAGCGTTAAAAGAGCAACCACGTCGAGGATCAATGCGACGCTGCCATCGCCTAATATAGTAGCGGCGGAAATACCCGGCACTTTACGGTAATTAAGCTCAAGGTTTTTCACCACGACCTGATGCTGACCAATAAGCTGATCAACCAGCAAGGCATAGCGGCAACCCGCACTTTCCAGAATGACCGCAATGCCGTCACTGGCCTGGCGGATTTCACTTTCAATATTAAAGACCTGATGCAGCTCAATCAGCGGCAGATATTCGCCGCGCACTAACAGCATCTGTTCATCACCGGCCATATTGTAAAGCGCGCTTTCCGACGGTTTCAGGGATTCCATCACCGTGCCGAGCGGCAGGACATAGATTTCCTCGCCCACCCGGACAGACATGCCGTCGAGGATCGCCAGCGTCAGCGGCAGAATGATGCGGATAGTGGTGCCTTTATCCTGCTCAGAATGGATTTCGACATGACCGCCCATTGCCAGAATATTCCTGCGCACCACGTCCATCCCGACGCCACGACCTGAAACATCGGTGACTTTTTCTGCGGTAGAGAACCCGGCAGCAAAGATAAGCATCCAGATTTCTTTGTCGCTCCAGTTTTCACTGACCGCCAGCCCCTGCGAGTGTGCGCGTGCGAGGATCTTCTCGCGGTTCAGCCCCGCGCCATCATCGATCACTTCAATCACAATGCTGCCGCCGTGGTGTTCAGCAGACAGGATCAGATTACCTTTTGCCGGTTTGCCTTTCTCCAGTCGCACCTGCGCAGGTTCAATGCCATGATCCAGACTGTTGCGCACCAGATGCGTCAGCGGATCAATAATGCGTTCGATCAGGCTTTTATCCAGCTCTGCCGATCCGCCGCGCAGCGTCAGTTCGATGTCTTTGTTCAGTTTGCTGCCCAGATCATGAACCAGACGCGGGAAGCGGCTGAACACATATTCCATCGGCATCATGCGGATCGACATCACCGATTCCTGCAAATCACGCGCATTGCGTTCCATTTGCCCTATGCTGCTGATGAGGGTGTCGTGAAGGGTCGGATCCAGCACGCCGGAAAGCTGCGATAACATGGCCTGCGTGATGATCAGCTCGCCGACCTGATTAATGATTTGATCTACCTTTTCTACCGCCACACGCAGACTGTTGGACTCGGCAGGTTGTGCGCGTGGTGTGGCTTTAGGCTTTGTCGCGGGAGGCGGCGGCGCGGCGACTGCCTTTTTTGCCAGCGGTTTTTCTTCCGGCTGCGTGTCTTTCTGAGGCATTTCCTGCGCGGGAACGTCTTGCACAGGCGCCACGGAGGTTGCCGGTTTTGCGTTGCCTGCGGTAATCGTAATTTGTCCGGGTTCCAGCACAAAACAGAGTACCGCGAGAATATCGTCGGCACAGACGCCGGTCTGCAACGCAACCTCGAGCGAATCTTCACCCTGCTGATGACTCAGTACGTCGCCGAGATTAGCCAGTTCTTCCAGAAGCACGGTTTTATCTGACGCTGAAATCCCGCTCAATCTGACGTTCAGCATCTCACCGCGGGTTTCAGCACTGACCGGAACCGGCTCGGCTACCGGTTGTTCAGCAGTTTGTTCAGCAGGTGCTTCTGCGGCAGATGCTGCTGACGTGGCGGAGTGTTTATCTTCCAGTGCAATTTGGCGGAGCGCTTCACAGATATAGCGGAAACTTTCCTGGTCAGGCTCTTGCGAGGATTTATACGCATCAAGCTGATCTTGCATAATATCTTTGCTCTCCAGAAACAGATTTATGATGGCGTCAGTGAGCGTCAGTTCTCCCCGTCTGGCGTCATCCAGTAAGTTTTCCATGATGTGCGTCGTTTCCTGCAGAACCGTAAATCCAAAGGTTCCTGCTCCTCCTTTTATCGAGTGAGCGGCACGAAAGATGGCATTCAGCATTTCCTTGTCGGGCGACATGAAATCCAGCTCCAGAAGGTGCCTTTCCATATCGGCCAGGAGCTCATCTGCCTCATCAAAGAAGGTTTGGTAAAAATCGCTGATATCCATTTTTAATGACCTTGTCCCTGAGAAGATTGCTGTAAAGGATTGACGACAACCGAACCGGCAGGCTCAGTCTCAACGCCGCCTGACATTTTTTTCAGTTCAGCTTTAATTTTCTCACTGCCCTGGTTGTCGGTGACCTGCTGCAAAACCGTATCCTCTTCCAGAATCGATTTTTCTTTATTCATGCTGAGAACCAGAATACTGATACGGCGGTTTACCGGATCATCGGGACGCAGATTTTCCAGGCTCATCCTGTCGGCAGTACCAATGACGCGCAGGAATTTATTATCGGCCAGGCCACCGGAGACTAAGGCACGGCGCGAGGCATTGGCACGATCGGAGGAAAGCTCCCAGTTGCCATAACCGGCTTCGCCGTTGGCATAAGGCAGTGAATCCGTATGCCCGGTCAGGCTGATACGGTTGGGCAGTTCATTGAGCACCGGCACCAGCGCCTGAAGAATGCCGCGCATATAAGGTTCAGGCGTTTTACTGCCGACTTTGAACATAGGCCGTTCCTGCGTGTCGATGATCTGGATAAGCAATCCGTCATCGGTCAGGGAGAGGCGCAGGTTAGACTGGAAATCGCTCAGACGAGGATCGTTGTGGATCAGGCTTTCCAGTTTTTCATGGGCGCGTCGTAAATTTTGCGCATTCTTTTGCCTGTCGAGCCGGGTGAGCGTTTGTTTGAATACCTCGCCGTCCTGCTTCATAAAATCATCCCCGCCGCCGGGTATCACGCTGCTGCTCAGACTGGCTTTATCCCCTTTGCCCATCGCCACTTTCAGCGGCATCTTGAAGTAATCCGCGATTTGTTCACGTTGCAAAGGGGTTGAGGATGACAGCAGCCACATGACCAAAAAGAAGGCCATCATGGCCGTCATAAAGTCTGCGTACGCAATTTTCCACGAACCGCCGTGATGGCCGTGTTTATGCTTTTTGCGCTTACGGACAATGATTACCGGACCGGGACTTTTGTTCATGATGGCGTGCTTTCCGAGCTGGCCGAGGACTTCGCTTCGCGCACATGTTCTTCAAGCTCAATAAAGGTTGGACGCTCACTGGAGAACAGCGTTTTACGCCCAAATTCCACCGCAATCTGCGGCGCATAGCCATTCATGCTGGAGAGCAATGTCACCTTGATGCATTGCAGCATTTTAATTTGCTCGGCGCTCTTTTGACGCAGCACAGAGGCCAGCGGCAAGACAAATCCATACGCCAGTAAAATACCGAGGAACGTCCCCACCATCGCGTGAGCAATAAGCTCACCCAGCTCGGCCGCCGGACGGTCAGCGGCCGCCAGCGCATTCACCACGCCCATCACCGCGGCAACGATCCCAAAAGCCGGGAATGCGTCACCAATCACGTTCAGGCTGTTAGACGGGACTTCATGTTCGTGTTCACAGGTTTCGATTTCCTCATCCATCAGCGCTTCGATTTCATACGAATTCATGCTGCCGCTTATCATCAGGCGCAGATAATCGACAACGAAGTTCATCAGTGAGGCATCAGCCAGCAAACGGGGATAAGCGGAAAATATGGGACTGTTCTGCGGATCTTCAATATCGCTTTCCAGGTTCATCATGCCGTTCTGTCTGGCTTTGGTCAGCAGCAGAAACATCATCGCCATCAGGTCCATATAAAGCGCTTTGGTATAACGTGAACTTTGTAATAAATGAGGAAAGGCTTTCAGCGTGGCTTTAATGGATTTGCCGTTATTCCCGACAATAAATGCCCCCACACCTGCCCCCCCGATAATTAACAGTTCAGCCGGCTGATACAGTGCACCGAGCTGTCCGCCGGTTATCACGAACCCGCCAAAAACAGTGAGAATAACAACCACGTATCCAATAATGACTAGCACATGTGCTCCTTAAATAATTCAATATCCAGATCTTACCCATGTGTTCAGTAGCCATAAAATTGACATACGGGGAGGCCGTATCACATCGTGGCGACACCAGGTTTCAACAACATTTTTAACGGCTTATTTTAATTTGCCGCAGAACTGGCCGCGTGATCCGTTGAGGAATCGGCCACTTTGCACTTTTTAATGGCGCGCGAAGGCGGACTGCATAAGCTACAGGTAAAAGGATTCTTCGAGTGTTCACTCGTGACAACGAAACCGCCACCGCAAATACAACATTCTGTATGCTCTATAATTCCACAATCGATAAACCGTAATAACGTCCATGCGCGTGTTAAACCCAGTACAGGTTTTTCACCCGGAGGCGTCGGACATTGTTCCAGATATAAGCGATAGGCTTTCACCGTGGCTTCAATCGGGCGACAAGGTTCGGTTTTCTGTATATAAAGATGGATGTTATAGAACATAGATGAATGAATATTTTGCTCCCACGCCATAAACCAGTCTTCGGAAAACGGTAACATGCCTTTCGGGGGCGGACATCCTCTTAACTCTTTGTAAAGACGTAATAATCTTCTGCGACTTAAACTGGTTTCACTCTCCAGCATCTGCATACGGGCACCAAAGGAAATCAGCTGCATGGCAATCTGGACTTCTTTGATTTCTTGTAAAATACTTTTTTCGCTCATAACCACATTCTCCATTAATCCATTAATCCGTTAACCTGGTGTAGGGCTGTTCTCCGAGAGTGAGTTAAGCAGATTGGTGGATAAAATGATCCCTGTATGAATTTGCTGTAAGGCTTCGATACGTGAATCTTTCGTCAGGTTATCGATCACAATTTCGTTATCTACGCGCAGGCGACAAATTAACTGGTTGGTAGAGGCCAGTTTTATCAGTTGCGGCAGAGAAAGTTCTTTCAGTGCATCTATCGTTGCTTCAGTCAGCCCGAGGCGAAATCCTGCAGCAAACTTATCTTCTCTGATCAATTGCTGAGCCAGCAGCAGGTAAGAAAGGTTAATGTCATGAATTCTTTGAAGCTGTTCGTCAACGTTGTCTATATTCATTTTTTCGTTACTCGATCCTTTACGGATTGTCGGTGAAAGGACGTTAATTAATTCGTTGAAAATAAATAATTGAAGCTATAGGTTCAGCAATAACTACCACACAAGAAGTAGTAAACTATTGATTATTTTTGTCATTACGACGGCTTTGTCATGATGACAAATAATGACATTTCCCCGGTCAGACTCCGCATTCAACCGGCAACATAAGAGTTGTCGCTGACAAATAGGGACTCCCCATCTTACCTCATATTTCAAAGTAAAAATGGCGCTGGAAATCATTATTTGAATAATAACGGTAATGACCTAAAAGCTCAACGCTTCAGAGCGAAAACCTCACTAAGAATTACTTTATCCTTGATATAAACCCCTATTTAATCGCTATACTATAAAAATTTACAAACGTCCTACATAATATTTAAACCTGGTAGGAAAATTCCTACACGCTTTATTTAAGCGCATCCATTCTGGCGCGAATTCGTTTGATCGCCTGGCTGTGTAACTGGCTAACCCTTGTTTCCGTGACACCCAAAATAATGCCCACTTCCTTCATGTTCAGTTCCTGCTGATAATACAAATTCAACAACACCTGCTCACGTTCCGGAAGTTCTTTAATCAGCTGGCTCACTTGTTTCGCCAGCTTGCCTTTCATTAATTCATGTAATGGATTGAGCATCTCATGCTGTGCGCCCGGCTGCTCAACATCACTGACGGATTCTTCCTGTAACTCTTCCAGGGAATAGAACTGGCTGCTGTTAGTATCCACTAACATCTGCTGGTATTCTTCCAGCGAAATCCCCATAAAGGCAGCCACTTCCGCCTCTGAAGCGATACCGCCGGTCTGCTGCTCAATCTCCCGAATGGCGGCAGAAATTTCTCTGGCATTAGTGCGGACCCGCCGGGGAACCCAGTCGCGATCGCGTAATTCATCTATCATCGCCCAGCGCACACGTTGAGTGACATAGGTACTCATGCCGATCCCTTTCTTGGGGTCGAACTGGTCAATGGCCGTCAGCATCCCAATTGCACCAGCCTGAATGAGGTCATCCAGCTCTACGCATGCGGGTAATCTGGCCTGTAACCGTAGTGCTTCGTGACGAACTAAATAACGGTATTTCAACCACAACTCGTCCTTTTGCACCACTCCAACATGGGTGTAAATACCATTCACAATTACGACATCCGGCGTATAAAAGGGATAACAATTATTAAGGAATAATCTGAAATCATATAGCCTGATAAGACCGAATTATATTGCGCAATCCGGCTGTTAAATTTCGATCATCCGCCCGAAATCATCACGCTCTGAATTATCACTACCGATATTTGTAAATTAATTAAAATTATAATCGCTGAGATTGATTTAAAACGTCTCCCATTCTTCTTACTGTAACGCCGGGATAATTTTGGGTGTTACTTTGTTACCGGTGATACTGGGCGTATAAGAGGCTGTCTTTATTTTTTGTTCTCCGTCAGCGGTAACGTCCTTCTCATTGAGAGAAAATTTCCCGACGATTTTTTCCAGAGATTCCGTTTGTGCTTCCAGATTACTGGATGCCAGCGCGGCTTCTTCTACCATCGACGCGTTCTGCTGCGTGACATGATCCATTTCATTGACGGCCTGGGCAATCTGATTAATCCCGGCACTTTGCTCATCAGAGGCTGACGCTATTTCACCCATAATATCGGTGACCTGGGTGACGGAATTAACAATCTCCTTCATTACCCTTCCGGCCTGTTCCACCTGCTGAGAACTGGTGCTCATATTATTGACACAGGTGGTGATCAGCTGGCCGATCTCTTTTGCCGCATCCGCACTGCGTTTTGCCAGATTGCGCACTTCACTGGCCACAACGGCAAAACCACGCCCCTGCTCTCCGGCTCTGGCCGCCTCAACCGCGGCATTCAGCGCCAGTATATTGGTCTGGCTGGCAATGCTGTCGATGACATGGTTGATGTCAGCAATCTGCCGGGAGCTTTTGGTGATCTCCTGCATGATCCCATCAAGGTCAGACACCACATTGCCACCTTTGTGCGCGTTACTGCTCGCACCTTCAGCCAGCTGACGCGCGGTATGTGCATTGTCGGCATTATGACGCACGGTGGTTTTCAGCTCTTCCATGCTGGCCGCCGTTTCCTGCAACGCCGATGCCTGTTCCTCAGTGCGGGCAGAAAGATTGTTATTACCCTGCGCAATTTCCTGAGCATTCAGGTAAATCTGTTTAACGCCCTGCTGCACGCCGGACACGGTTTCCTTCAGGGAAAGACGCATACTTTCCAGTTCTGCCAGCATCAGCCCCAGTTCATTCGGATTACCGGTTTCAATTTTCTGACGCAGATCACCGCTGGCAATCATCCTGATCGAACGGGAAGTTTGTTCCATCCGCAGCACCAGCGCGTGGCGCACCCAGATACGGTTGGTCACCGTCACGGCAACCGATATCAGCAGGACAATGACAGCCATAATGATCATGTTGTGATAATCGCGATCCGCCTGATCGATGTATCCCTGGTTCTGCCGGGCTGAAATCGCGGCATAGGTGTCGATTTTATCCCGCAGCGACATGCGCTCATTCCATTCCTGATCCAGCGCGTCAGGAAGCTGAGCCGGGTCAGCGATGTAACGGAGTTTGTCCCGCGACAGGCTGAGCACTTTTTCAAATTGTTTGCTCAGATCACCGGCAGCCTGTTTTTCCTCTTCCGAATTAAACGGCGTCGCCATAAAAGCTTTAATATTGGTTTCCGCCTGCGCGAAAATCCCCTGAACGGTCGTGACTGCCTCAGGATTTACCTGACGATGCAGACTGGTTTGCAGCATCAGGGCGTTCACATGCGTCAGGCCGCCGTTGAGATTAAAGACGGCATGTTGCATCTCAGTGGTGTTGTCCACAGAGGTGGCCATGCGGGCGAAGTTGCTTTTCGCTGACATCGCATTCATCAGACTCAGTCCGGCAATCACCACGATAAACAACGCCAGCGTCGCGATAATGCCGGTAATGCCTGTCGAGATCTTTAATCCTTTAAACATACTGCCCCTCATACGACATCGTAATAACGCAGTGATCGCGCGGATGCTGCCGTTCTCAGTCATGCACGGATTTACATGTTAAAAATATTCATCTTCTGCATGGTCTGGAAAACCATCATTGAGGCATTCAGGCTAAATTCGGCCATTTTTGACTGACTCACCAGCGTGATAAACGTGGAATAATCAGACCCAACAGTCTCTTGCAGGCTGCTTTCCACGTTGATTTTCTGAACCATTGACGTGGCGTTCAGGGCGTCAATTTGCTGAAGATTGGTCCCGACTTCTGCCTGAATCCGCCCTAAATTATCGATGCCTTTTTTGATGGACACGTTCACGCCATCCAGCGTCTTTTGCAGGGCTTCGCGTCCCGCGTCATCGGTAATCGGGGTATTAAGTGCGGCAATCGCGCTGTCGAGCTGGGCAAGCAGGTCGTCCGGCGTTCCGCTCATGAACACGTCACTGCCGGTGTGTCCGACCTGCATTTCCGTGCTGTCAGCCACAATCTGCGTCATGGCCGTATTGCCGCCAATGTAGGTGCCGTCTTTTTCGAACGGCGCGGTTCCGGTGTTATAACCGGCGAAAACGTAGCGGCCATTGCTGTTTTTGGCATTGCCCAGATCCAGCATGTTGTCGCGGATCCCCTGCAGTTCCGTCGCCACCGCCTGACGGTCAGCATCAGACATCGTACCTTTGCCTGCCGCTACGATTTTTTCACTCAGGTTCTTGGTCAGAATATTACCCAGCGAGTTGAGGGTATTATCTTCAAAGTTCAGAGCGTCTTTCGCAAAACCACGGGCCGAATCAAACTGCTTCATATTCGCCAGAGAGTTCTGGTACATGATGGCCTGCGCCGCACCTGACGGGTCATCAGAAGGGTTCAGCAACCGCTGACCTGCGGATAAACGCATACTGATACCGTTAGCGGTATTCATCGAACTGGAGAGGCTGTTGATATTGTTTTGAAACATATACTGAGTGCTAAGGCGCATCACAATCATCCTTAATAGCGTGCCACGCAGCCCGTGACACATTCACGGGTTAGCGGAGACTCAACAGAGTGTCAAAGAGTGTGTTCGCGGCCTGCAACACTTGTGCATTGGCCTGATAATACTGGGTATACATCTGGATCTTGACCGACTCTTCCATCAGATCCACGCCGGAAACCGACTGCTTCTCGAATTCGATAGCGGCGGTGGCTTTGGACGTTGTTTCGTTATCTGCCTTAAGCGCGGTCATGGAAGAACCGACGGAGCTGACCAGACTGGAATAGGCTTCGGTGAGCGTGCCGTTGCCAATCAGCGTTTCGGTCTTGATCGCCAGCATATCCTTGATGTTTTCGTTATTGCTCTCTTCGCCGCTTTTACTCGATGCTGCGATCTGGTCGCCTTTGGTAATAGCCACGCTGAGCTTTCCGGCCGCGCCCGCTGTCGGGTTCATCACGAAACTGTCACCCGGCTGAGGCGTTCCCTGCGGTTTGATGGACACCCCTTCAAACTCCAGTTCGCCGTTAGTGCCGACAGTCGGGTTGATGGTTCTGCCATCTGCCGTGGTCACTTCCCAGTCAGTATCGTTCGGGCCTTTGAAGGTTAAGGTGTAATCCTCTGACTTCACTTTGCTGATATCGGAGAAGGACACGTCCAGCGAGCTGTCGCCGGTATTTCCACGGTTTGCCAGTGCGGTCGGGTCAGCAATATTGAAAATGTTACCGCCCGGATTACCGTCGAGATCGAACCCTGCGGCATTGACCTCGTTGAAGCGGTTAGCCATTTGCAAAGCCAGCTGGTTCAGCTGGTTACGGGCTTCGACCAAATCTTCATTGCGGAATTTAAATAATCCGCCCAGCTTGCCGCCGCTCATTTTGTCTTCATCAAGCAGCATTTTGTTGCCTGAGGCATCGACGTAAGCCACAACCGTTTTGGAAGGATCTTCAGCGGAAACCGACGCTTCAAGCGCGTAAGAGCGGTTACCGTTCACCAGCGGCATACCGTTGGACAGCGTCACGTCCACACGACCCGTGGTGGTGTTTTCGTTGACCTTGATGCCCACCTGCATGCTCAGGCGTTCTAACAATGCATCGCGCTGATCGAGCAGGTCAGCCGGAAGATCGCCGGTGCGCCCGTGGATCTTGGCGATTTCGTCATTGAGTTTTGCGAGCTGTTTGGCATCGGCGTTGATGTCAGAAACACTCTGAGAAATTTGGGTGTTGGTACTTTTTTCCAGCCCGTTGAGGGTATTGCTCTGGGTATTGAACTGGTAAGAAATCGCCTTGAACTGGGCTAACGCCCCCTGACGCGCGGCCTGGCTGACCGGATCGGCGCTCATTTCCTCAAGCGATTTAAAGATGCTGTTCAGCGAAGTGGAAATGTTGCTGGTGTCATCACCCAGCATATTATCAATCTGGGTCAGCTGCTGATAACGCCCGACCTGGCTTGATGATTCTGTGTACGCGCCGCGCAGCTGGTTATTCACAAATCCGTTATAAGCGCGCTGAACGCCATTCACCTGAACCCCGTAACCGAAGTAGCCGGAACCGGTGGTTCTGCCGCCCGCTTCGCCCAGAATAATACTCTGTCGGCTGTAGCCTGGCGTTAAGGCATTGTTCATATTGTTGCCCACGACATTCATCGCTGCCTGTGCTGAGCTGAGCCCGCTCTGAGCCAGATTAAAAAGATTCATAAATCACCAACATTGTGTTCTTGGCTAAAGTTGTTAGCGCCTTTGTCCAGAATTATTCTCTAGGAAAATTCGCACCTGTTTAATCTATCGGTACTTCGAAAATAAACTAAAACGCCGAAAGCTAAAAAATTGATGAAAGATCGGTTTTATAAGCATTCACGCCCTGACTGATATTTCCTTTCACCTGATTAATGATGTTGATCAATTTTGTCGCATACGCCGGATCGGTGGCATATCCGCCTGACTGCAGGGCGTGCGCCGCCCTTTCCGGTGAGCCTGAACGCGCAACATTTTGATAACGTGGATTATTCGTCAGAAGAGACGTGTAATCGGCCAGCGCTTCAGAATAAGACGGATATACGCGAAACGCGGCTTTGACCTTTTGCGCCGTGCCGTTGACAAACTCGGTGGTGGTTATTTCTGTCGATTCACCTTTCCAGTCCGGCGTGGCTTTTATTCCGAATAAGTTATGACTTGGTTTACCATTTGTTGTGGTAATTTCTTTATTTCCCCAGCCTGACTCCAGCGCCGCCTGGGCAATAATCAGCTGATGCGGAATACCACTTTTCTTTGCCGCCGCTATTGCGGGTTCAAGCATCCGGGAAATAAAGTGGCTGTTTTTCTCGGTTCCCCTGGAATATTGCGCCGCGCTCAGGCTTTCAGATGTCATCTGCTCAGACCGGCTCAGCGGGACGCGGGACGCATACCCGCCACCGTTGAGCACATAAGGTGCCGGAGCAACACCGGGTGTATTCGTTACCGGCGTCACTTCTCCCCCCATTTGTCTGACCATCAGGTCGGCAAACCCCATTTTGCTTTGCGAGGCAATGTCCTGAGAGATCTGCTGGTCATACATGGAGGTGAACATATCTGACTGCTGGCTGTTCAGCAGGCCATCCTTAAAAGAGGCGTCGCGCATACTTTTAAGCATCATCTGGATAAACATGCCTTCCATCTGCTTAGCCGCCGCTTTGATCCCTTCCTGCGAATTACTTTTAACTTCGCGCTTCAGGGCATCAAGGCCGCGGACATCAAACGCCGCACCGGAAGTCAGCGGTGAGCTGCTCATCAGTTGGTCTCCAGTTTGGCGCGCAGACAACCGGCACTTTTCATCGACTGCAAAATCGACATCAGATCGTTCGGCGTCGCGCCCAGGCTGTTCAGCGCACGGACCACGTTATTGAGATCAGCACTGGTATTCACCCGTTGCAGCGAACCATTTTGCTCACGTACGGAGATCTGCGTATTCGGTGTCACCACCGTCTGACCGCCGCCGAAAGGTGTATCCGGCTGACTGACCTGATTGCTGCGCGAGACTTCGACGGTCAGATCACCCTGCGCCACCGCACAAGCGTCCAGCGTCACATGGCGGTTCATCACCACCGAACCGGTGCGGGAGTTGACGATCACTTTGGCATCCATAATGCCGATACGGATCGGGATGTTCTGCACATCGGCCAGGAAGCGCACTTTGGCGGCACTGCCGGACGGGGCAAACAACTTCACGGTGCGCGAGTCTTCCGCGACGGCGGTTGCCCCCCCGAAGCGGCGGTTAATCTCATCACTGATCTGCTGAGCGACGGTGAAATCATCATCGTTAAGTTGCAGGCGCAGCGTATTTTCCTGAGCAAAACTGGCCGGCACTTCACGTTCTACCGTGGCGCCGCCGCTGATGCGCGCGCCGTTAAGCTGATTGGTCTGCACACGGCTACCGCCGCTTTGCGCCCCCGCACCGGAGACCAGTAAATTCCCCTGCGCCAGCGCATAAATTTGGTTATCCACACCCTTGAGTGGCGTCATTAATAATGTGCCGCCACGCAGGCTTTTCGCGTTACCCAGCGAAGACACCACCACGTCGATTTTCTCGCCCGGACGTGCGAAAGGAGGCAAATCGGTAGTCACCATGACCGCCGCCACATTTTTCAGCTGCATGTTGGTGCCTGCGGGCACGGTGATCCCCAGCTGGGACAACATATTGCTCAGGCTTTGGGTAGTGAAAGGCGTTTGCATGGTCTGGTCGCCGGTGCCGTCAAGGCCGACCACCAGCCCGTAACCCATCAGGGAATTGCTGCGAATACCCTGAATCGATGTTAAATCGCGAATACGCTCTGCCTGTACATTCTGCGGCATGATGAAAATCAGGCCACAGAACAGCGTCAGGCACAGCGAGAGAAATGAAGTTTTCATAACTGTCGTCTGTTAACCATTAATAAGGGGATAAATTCAGGAACAGACGCTGCAACCAGCCCATCTGTTGCGCTTCGTTGATGTAGCCGTTACCGACATATTCGATGCGGGCGTCCGCCACCTGAGTGGAGATAACCGTGTTACTGCTGCTGATGGTTCGCGGGTTAACCACACCGGAAAAACGGATGAACTCCGTTCCCTGATTGATGGCGATTTGCTTCTCGCCCACGACTTTCAGGTTGCCGTTTTCCAGCAGTTGCTGAACGGTGACGGTGATCGTGCCGCTGAAGGTGTTTTTCGCCGCAGCGCCGCCTTTGCCGGAGAAATCATTTTTGCCACTGATCGAGGTCGCTGCGCGGTCACCGCCCAGTAAACCGGCCAGCATACCGGGCACCGCATCAACCGAAAGGTCGGTGGATCCGCCACGGTTGGCATTGGCCGAAGAACTTTTGCTGGCGCTGACATTTTCCTGCAGCACAATGGTCAGCGTGTCGCCCACGTTGCGGGGTCTGCGGTCTTCAAACATCGGCTGATAGCCGTAGCTCATCGCCTGCCCGGTTTGAAATACAGACCCGTTAGCGGTAGTGGTGGCTGCCGCCGCCGGACTGGCTGTCGTGACGCCATCGACTAAAGGTTTGTGAGGAAGATAAGCGCATCCCGTCAGAAGCAACGTCAGCGCACCGGCCGCGATCAGCTGGCTGGCGGCACGTGTGCGGTTCGGCAACAGGGCGGGATACAGAGAAGAAAGCTGGTTTTTCATTTCATCCACTACAGGCTTAAGCAGCCATAAAGCGGCCCCCGTCTGCAGGACAGAGGCCGGGCGTATGGGTGCTTTGAGGCTTCTAAATACGATTAAGGTTTAAAAACGATTCGGGCTTAAACAGGAGTCAGGTTTAAACAGGATTCAGGTTTAAACAGGATTCAGGTTTAAACAGAATTAAAGTTGTGTGAGGCGTTGCAACATCTGGTCGGACGTTGAAACGGCTTTACTGTTAATTTCGTAGGCACGCTGAGTCTGGATCATGTTGACCAGCTCTTCCGCCACGTTAACGTTTGAGGTTTCGACATAGCCCTGTTTCAGGGTGCCGCCCCCGTTCAGACCGGGCGTTGTTTCGTTCGGCGCGCCGGAAGCCTGGGTTTCGCGGTAAAGGTTTTCACCGATACTTTCCAGACCGGAATCATTGATGAACGTGCTTAACGTCAGCTGCCCGACCTGTTGCGGCGCAGTCTGGCCCGGTACGGTGACGCTCACGATGCCGTCGTTGCCGACGGTCAGGGTGTCAGCATCTTGCGGAATGGTGATCGCAGGCTGAACCTGATACCCGCTGGCGGTGACCATCTGACCGTTCTGATCAAACTGGAATGACCCGTCGCGGCTGTAACCGGTGGTGCCATCGGGCAGCAACACCTGGAAGAACCCGTGACCTTCGATCGCCAGATCCTTACTTTTATTGGTTTGCGTCAGGCTACCCTGGCTGTGAATACGCTCGGTCGCCACGGGACGAACACCGGTACCCAGCTGCAAACCGGAAGGAATGGTGGTCTGCTCGGAAGACTGAGCACCGGGCTGGCGCAGGGTCTGATAAAGCAAGTCTTCAAACACCGCACGCTGGCGTTTGAAACCGTTGGTGCTCACGTTTGCCAGGTTATTGGAGATGACATCCATGTTGGTCTGTTGTGCTTCAAGACCTGTTTTGGCAATCCATAAAGAACGGATCATGCTGAATTTCCTCTTAGCCCATGCTCAGTAGCTGGTTAGCTTTCTTTTCGTTGTCATCCACTGCACTGATGACTTTCATGTTCATATCAAAGCCGCGCGCGGTCGCAATCATGTCCACCATCGATTTAGCGGGATTGACGTTGCTGCTTTCCAGCGCGCCCGGGATCAGCTGTAAATCAGGATCCGCAGGGAGCTGAGCCAGCCCGGCGTTTGGCGATTGTGGAGAGATATGGAACAACCCGTCATCGCCGTGCGTCAGATCCTGAAGGGGTGAATTCACCATCTTCAGTCTGCCCACCTGCGCCAGCGCGGTCGGTTCATCACCGGCACCGAGTGCGGTGATCGTCCCGTCCGGCGCAATGGTCAGTTCAGACTGCGGTGGCACGTTAATCTGGCCACCGTCGCCGAGAACCGGCATTCCTCTGATGCTCAGCAGACCTTCGCTGTCGACGGCAATATTGCCCGCGCGGGTGTAAGCCTCAGTACCGTCCGGCAAGGCGACCGCCAGCCAGCCATTTTGTGGCAGGGCAACGTCGAGATTGCGTCCGGTCTGGTTGATGGCGCCCATCGAATCGTCGTGGTAAGGCGTGGATTCCGTCACCAGCGTACGGGTGGCGACGGACGGACCATTTACCGGCACAGCGCGGAAAGCCGCGAGCTGTGCCCGAAATCCGGTCGTGGTGGCATTCGCCAGGTTATTTGACGTGACGGCCTGACGGTTGAGGGCGGCATTTGCCGCGCCCATGGCGGTATATATTGCGCGATCCATAGCAGCAGCCTTTAGCCCAGATTAGCCAGGATCTGAAGGAGTTCAGACTGGGTTTTGATGGTCTGCGAGTTGGACTGATAGTTGCGCTGATAGACGATCATGTTGACCATCTCTTTGCTCAGATCCACGTTGGAAGACTCAAGCTTGTTACCCAGCAGGTTCCCCAGATTCCCGGTGCCGGCCACGCCGGTAGAAGGCTGACCAGATTCCGGCGTTTCTGCCCAGGTGTTGTCACCTTTGGACGTCAGACCGCCCGGGTTGGTGAAGTTTGACAGCACCACCTGACCGATCAGCTGCGACTGACCGTTGCTGTAGCTTGCAATCACCTGACCGTTATCACCGACCATATAGCCGTTCATCATACCCGGCGCGTAACCGGTGGTGGTCGGGCTGCCCATGTCCGTATCCGACGCCTGCTGGGTCATTCCGTCCATATCCAGATCGAAATTCAGCGGTGCGCCGCCGTTATAACCGGCACCCTGAATGCTTAATTTCGCCGGGTTGGTGGTCAGCTGACCTGCGGTATCGAAAGATAAACCGAGTTCCTGATAGACCGGCTCACCCTGATCATTCAGATTTGGCGAGGTGGTATCACTGGAATAGGCTTTCCATTCGTTGTCACCGGTTTTGACGTAATACACGTTAATGGTGTGCTTGTTACCGAGGCTGTCGTAGGCATCCAGCTGAGTGACGGAGTTGTAGCTTTTATTATCCGCTGGGTCGAACGGGTTAGCGGTCTGATCGATGACATCGCTGCCCGAATCCAGGTTACCTTTCAGGGTACCGGCGTCAGAAGCGCGCGCGGGCATCTGACCATTTGGGATCTGAATCGGGCCGACAGCCGCACCCGGCTGAATGGCTGGCGGGTTTCCGGTGGCCTGATAACCGGTCAGGAACATGTCCTGGTTGTTGACGATATAACCGTTTTCGTCCTGTTTGAACTGTCCGTTACGGCTGTAGAAAATGCTGCCGGATTCACTGGCCAGACGGAAGAAACCGTTGCCCTGGATACCCATATCCAGATCACTGTTACCCATCCCGAGTACGCCATCGCTGAAGTTCTGGTTTACTGAGGAAACCTGTACACCCATACCGATTTGAGAACCGGCAAAGACATCAGCAAACGCAATGGAGCCGGATTTGAAGCCCACTGTCTGGGAGTTCGCAATGTTATTACCGACCACATCGAGGGCCTGAGAAGCTGCGGTTAACCCGCTGAGACCTTGTGAAAAACTCATTGTTATTCTTCCTGAATACTAATAAATGAAATATGAAGACCTGATCACTCAATCAAATACACTTTGCCAATCGGCGCGGTTCCATCCAGCCCCAGCTGGAGCTGAGCGCCGCCATTGGTGAAGGACACGCTTTCAACGGTGCCTTTTTTCAGTGACGTGACTTTTGGCACACTGCCGTTTTCGTTGGAGGCGGTGAAAGTCACCTTAAAGATGCTGGTCTCATCAACGGTCGGATCGGAAGGCTTAAAGTTCTCCAGATCGTCCAGTGAATATTTATTGGGACCGGCTTTTGCCCCTTTCACATCCGCGGTATAGGCGTTGCCCTGCTCATCCGTCAGGGTGACGGTCACCTTGTCGGCATCCGAATCGAGGCTGAAGCCGAAATCTTTATTCCCGCCTTCTTTGTTGGAAACGGTGGAATCGCCTTCGATATACACGGTGCGTCCGACCCATTGCGCGGCGTTCATCTGCTGCATGCTGTTGACGATCAGACCCACGTCACCCAGGGTGCTGTTAAGCTTCTCGACGCCCGCGGCGGTGTTAAATTGCGCCAGCTGAGAGGTCAGCTGGTTGTTATCCATCGGATTAGTAGGATCCTGGTTCTTCATCTGCGCGACCAGAAGTTCCATGAAACTCTGCGACAGGTCAGCCGCGCTGCTGCCCGTACCTGTCGACGTCGGGGAAGATGAACCATTATTCATTACCGGTGAAACAGCCATGGCTTTGTCCCTTATTGACCCAGCGTTAATGTTTTCAACATCATCGATTTGGCCGTGTTCATCACTTCGACGTTGGCCTGATAACTGCGGGAGGCAGAAATAGTGTTCACCATTTCGTTCACCACATTCACATTGGGCATACGGACATAACCCTTAGCGTCCGCCAGCGGATTTGACGGCTCATACACCAGACGATCCGGCTCATTACTTTCCACCACATCGCTGACGCGAACGCCGCCAATTTCCTGACCCGGCGCACTGTTCACCTGAAATACCACCTGACGGGCGCGGTAAGGCTGACCATCCGGCCCGACAACGCTGTCGGCGTTAGCCATATTGCTGGCGCTGACGTTCAGACGTTTAGACTGGGCCGCCATGGCGGAACCTGAAATATCAAAAATACTCATCGTAGACATGACAATAATTAACCCTGGCCAATGACACTCATCATGCCTTTAATTTGCCCACCCAAAACGGTCAGGCTGGTCTGATATTTCATGTTGTTATCAGCAAAACTGATACGCTCACGATCCATATCAACAGTATTTCCATCAGCACTTGGCTGATCGGGAATACGATAAAGCAGCTGCCCGTTATCTATTGCCGGTGCCACAGCGGGAATATGCGATCCTGACGTTAATGACAAGGTCAGAGGACCCTGTGCTGGCGTATTTCTTTCCACCGCACTTTTTAACTGTTCAGAGAAATCAATATCCCGGGCTAAATATCCCGGCGTATCAGCATTAGCAATGTTTGAAGCCAATATATTCTGACGTTGAGTCAGTAAGCCCAGCGCTTCCTGCTGGAAACGTAGCGCATTATCGAGTTTATCAAGCATGAAGAAACAACCCTCTGCCTTATGAAAATTAACTCATACATTCTATTGGCGAATGATTCAATTTTATACTGTGATGATATGACAAAAATAAGCGCATTTAGCGGGATGGATTTTTCGTGCTTATTTTCACAAAGCAATCCATTAAATTGGCATCACAAATTCGCGCATTTAACACGTTAATAAACGCAATTTCTGGCTTATACTTTGAGCCGTCAAAAGTTGTTGGAAAAGGGATCCGCCCTGCGTTATATAATATAAGGTCAGTACACATCATGTTTTTTCCCCGCCCTCTTTATACCGCGGCAATTTCATTATTAAGCCTTATATTTTATTTACCCGCTTTTGATGCCATTGCCGCTACGCCGTCTGTTGAGACGCTTAAAACACACATTACTGCGCTGGTGAATAGCCATAATGAAAGATCGTCGGACAGCGCCATTACCCGCACCATAAAGATTCTGACGCCCGCTGAACAACTGTCATCCCTTTGCGCTACGCCGGAATTATCCGTAGCAGGCAACAACCGGCGTCTGACCGGGAATAAAAGCATCATTGCGCAGTGCGGAAACAAACGTAAATTTATTCAGATTTCAGTGCAGGCGCAGGGAACCTGGTGGACGGCTCGTCACGGGATTAAACCCGGCAGCGTGATTGATGCGAATGATATTGAGCCGCGCAGCGGATCGCTGGACAGACTCCCCGCCGGGCTGATTTTCGACCGGGAGAGCATTGTCGGACAGACCGCCACGCGCACTATCAATAAAGGCCAGCCGGTGGTGGAAAATCAGCTCCGCAAAGGCTGGTCTGTGGTTTCCGGCCAGGAAGTGGACGTGTTAGCCACCGGTGAAGGGTTTCAGATCCGCATAAAAGCCAAGGCGCTGGACAGTGCCGCAGCAGGCCAGCCGGTGAGACTGAGCACACGTTCAGGGCAAATTGTGACCGGTACGGTGACCCCGGACGGAAAAGTGCATATTAATTTAAAAGAATAGCTTTAGTTATTTTGGCAGCCACCGATATTTTAGATATACCGTGAGGTCACCAGAACAACGAATGTAGAGGAACACCATGAGCATCGACCGAGCAATTCAACCTCTTTCAGTACCCGCTGTGAATGTGCAACAGCAGGATTTAAAAATGCGTCCGAAAGCCGCGGATATCAGCGCGGCACCGGTTGCAGCCAGCGAAACCTCAGGTACGCAAATTAAGCTGAGTAAAGTGACGCAGGCCATTCAGGCAGACAGCTCACAGGATGTTGACTACGACCGTCTTGCAAAAATTCGCGCAGCCATGGATGCCGGTGAATTACAACTTGATACTGACCAGATTGCCAATGCGCTGGTCGAAGACATCTTTCAACTCTCATAAGTTCTGATAAGACATTAATGAAAATGGAAAACTTACGTTCGGTTCTGCTAAAAATTCAAGATTCTCTGGGTGAACTGGAGGCTATTCTTGTCGAAGAAGCAAACCAATTAAGGCGGACGCAGATTAATCCTGTTTCCCTGCAAATTGTATCTGACAGCAAAAGTCAGTTGCTGGCGACGATCAGTCATTATGATGACCTGCGTAAGCAAATTGAAAAGCCGTTACATCTTTCTGCGCCTTATCATCAGAACGCAAGATTTGCATTGCTGTGGAAAAATATCACCAGGAAAGTCACTACCTCTAACGAGCTCAATAAAAAGATTTATGACTTGCTTGAAATGCATATTCAGAAAACTGAAAGCATTAAAAAACTGGTGAATGATGCTGGCACACCCACCTCACTTTATGGTCAGGAAGGTCAGTCTGCGACGCCTGTATCAGGAAAGGTTTATAATATCAGCGTGTAACGGGATTATTAATAGCATTAACAAACTAACAACTTATGTCCCCTAAATAAAAAATCTAAAAAAACCACTCTGTTGTCTATTTTAGCTTCCTGTCGCGGGAAGCTTTTTTTTGTATTTTCCATCTCCTTAATAAGCGTCACTTCTGTTCGTTCTTCGGCCAATCTGTTTATCATTATTTCATCCCGAAAGCCGTTAAAATAGCCAGCGTAAAAATATGCGGAATTTTAAACAGGGTGTGAAGTGGCAAATCTAATACTGCGCAGTGGATATCTGGACGATTACAATGCGCTCGGTGAAAACGGCCAGACAATATTTGAAAGCGCGATACAAATTCGCGAAACATTACGTCTGCGTAAACAACAGATCCTCCTCGATTGCCTGGCGATCCCCCAGCACAATGAAGCCGAAGACAAAGTGGACTGGTACGCGCCGCACGAAGGCACCGTCACTCAGTGGGCTTACGCCAGCGATAAGCAACGCGAACAGGCCCTGCGGTATCTGGAAAATTGCCTGACCAGCGCCAGTGCGCTGAGCAAAAGCTGCCTGCTGGCTGAAAAAACCGCCGTCCGGTTATTTGGCTCACTGCTGGCCCGGGTGGTGCAGTTTCCCGCCAGTCAGCATGTCTATCTGGTCAATGATAAACCGGTGATCACTTTCTGGGGATTTACCCGTCTCAACCATCCGCAGCAGGATGATCCCCTCGATTGCCTGCGTGAAATCGCGCCACCTGTGGTGGCAGAAATCATCACAGAACACGAACCGGTTGTTGCACCGGTGGCTGAAAAACAGGACGCTGAAAAGCCTGAAATCAGTACGCCTGTAATCAATAAGCCGCTGGTTATTGAGGCTTCCGATCCGCTGCCTGAGCCTGAGCCTGAAGAAGAAAAATTTGCTGATCCGCAGCCGGTTGTCGTCACGCTCTCATCGCCTTCTGCACCGCCGTCAGAACCTGCTGCCACCGTGCAGGCTGAGCCCGCCGCATTGCCCCAAAAAACCAGACCGCTCTGGCGCAGACTGATGCTGAAAATTGCCTTTGTGGGCATCCTGTTTATCGGCCTGCCCGTCGCCTGGCCGTACATCGCCGCCATGATGCCGTCGCTGGTGGTGACGCCTTACCGCGCCGGATCCACGGAAAACAACGTGCCTGCAACTATCGCCGAAACGGCGCCAGAACCGGTGGCCGAAACGCCAAAAATCCTGCTGTCCGTTCACCTTCCGGTTCAGCCTGCCGTCGTGGTTGCGCCGCCTGCGCCTGCGGTGAAAGAAGAGTCAGTGAAAGAGCCTGTCGTGGAAAAAGTAGAGGAACCGGTCATCGATAAAAATGCACTGGTGCTGCCCGCTGATGAGGTTAAAGCGGGATCCACAGCCTTTATGAATGGTCGCTGGAAGGCGAGCATCAACGTCAATAATCCGCTGACCAGCACCCCGCCGGGTCTGCGTTATCAGATCAAAAATAGTGAAGGCACCATCAGCATTACCCGCAACAACAATATCGTCTGTAAAGCCGACGTTTATCTCGGGCTGATGCAGTCAGGCAATTTGCTGATTAAGAGCCGTACCAAAGCGAAATGCAGCGATGACACCCGTTATCAGGTGCCGGAAATCACCTGCAGACAACCGCTCAGCGGCGCGGCCCAATGTACCGGCCGCTATGAAGACAACACCGTCGTTCCGATGACG
Source organism: Rahnella sp. JUb53 (assembly GCF_004346065.1). Taxonomy (NCBI): domain Bacteria; kingdom Pseudomonadati; phylum Pseudomonadota; class Gammaproteobacteria; order Enterobacterales; family Yersiniaceae; genus Rahnella; species Rahnella sp. JUb53. Next base: position 289,122 of record NZ_SLYT01000005.1, on the reverse strand, counting down.
CTTTTGAGAGTGGGTAAATAATTCATGCTGGCAACTCTTATCGACTTCAAACCGGCCGTTACGCTCATCCAGAACAGCAGCGTGCAGTTTCTGGATTTCGGTCTGAATCCGGTGGGCGCAAGCCCGCACGCGGGTCGCTTTGTGCGCCACAGCGTCAATGGCCCGCTGCTGCGTCTCAGCTACGATACGCTGTCTGAGCGCTTCACCCTGCCCGCTGAAAACGGCGGCGAGCCGGAACTTGTCCGCCCGGAGATGACGGTTTCTCTGGAACATTCTTTGCAGGTGATGGACAACGTCTGGCTGCCGCTGCCTTTTATGCGTTTTAGTCCGCCGCGCGTATTCACCAACAGCCCTGCGAACTGGGCGCGTGTGCAGATTAAACGCCTGCCTGCGCCGGATGAAGCCGGTAACACCCTGCGTTTGTGTATTGCGTTCGACACCAAAGTTCACGCCGATGACAGCGCCACCGCAAAGCTGGCTCTCACCACCCGTGATGTACGCGACGGCAGCCGCTTTGCACTGGCGTGGCACAATCATGAAATCAGTGAGTTTCTGGATGAAACCTGGGTCGATGGCTGGTTGCGTGAAGTGTTTGTTCACTATGCCACCAATCAGGAAAAGCGCAGCGCGGGTGATATCAGTAACGCCATGAAAGCCTTCGAGTATCAGGCACACTTCCTCAATATTCTCGAAATGCTCGGTACCCAGCTCGAGATCCCGGAAGTTCAGATCGTCACGGAAACCCTGAGCAATGCGCCGGTTCCGGTGGACTTGATCCTTGATGTGGGCAACACGCATACCTGCGGTGTGATCCTTGAAGATCATGGCCCGAAAAATGCCGGATTACAGCAAAGCGCCGAGCTGCAAATCCGCTCACTGACGGAGCCGCAACTCATCAGCGAACCGCTGTTTACCAGCCGTCTGGAATTCAACGAAGCTAAATTTGGCAAACACCATTTTTCAATGGAAAGTGGCCGCGATGAGGCGTTCGTCTGGCCGTCTTTTGCCCGCGTGGGCGATGAAGCGCGCCTGCTGGCAACGCGCCGTCTGGGAACCGAAGGTGCCAGCGGGATTTCCAGCCCGCGCCGTTATCTGTGGGATGATGCCCCCTCGGATCAGGCGTGGCGCTTCAGTCAGCTGACGGGGAAAACGCCGCGTGAGCCTCGTGCCATCGCGTTACCGCTGATGAATCTGATGAATGATGACGGGCAGCCCTTGTACAGCCTGCCACCGGAGGAACGTCTGCCGGTGTTTTCGCCCAACTACAGCCGCAGTTCGCTGATGACGATCATGCTGTGTGAGCTGCTGGCTCAGGCACTGGCGCAAATCAACAGCGTCGGCCACCGTCAGAGCATGGGGCTGACTCACGCCCCGCGCCAGCTGCGCGATATCGTCCTGACGCTGCCTTCCGCCATGCCCAAACAGGAGCGGGAGATTTTCCGCCAGCGGGTGCAGGAAGCGGTAAAACTGGTCTGGAAATCCCTCGGCTGGCAGCCCAAAGATGACGATTTGCTGCCCGGTTCCGGCAGCCGCGCCACCGTGGTTCCTTTACCAAAAGTACAAATGGAATGGGACGAAGCCACCTGTGGCCAGCTGGTCTGGTTGTATAACGAAGTCATCAATAATTATGCCGGTCAGGCGGAGGTGTTTTTCCAAAGCCTTGCGCGCCCTGACCGGCAGCTTGCCAGTGATGAACCGCAGGGACGCACCCTGCGCGTGGCGTCTGTGGATATCGGCGGCGGCACCACGGATATGGCGATCACCCAGTATCAGTTGGACGACGGCGCGGGAAGCAATGTCAAAATCACGCCAAATCTGCTGTTCCGTGAAGGGTTCAAAATTGCCGGGGACGACATTCTGCTGGACGTGATCCGCCACTGTATTCTTCCGGCACTGGAAAATACCCTGCAAAAAGCCGGAGTGACTGATGCCGCGCGCGTCATGAATAAGCTGTTCGGCGATGCCGCCCTCGACGGAAGTCGCGCCACGCTGCGCCAGCAGGTGACATTGCAGCTGTTTATTCCTCTCGGTCACGCCATTCTCGCCAGCTGGGAAAACAGCGATCCGCATGATAACGGCGTGCTGTTTGAAGGCCGGTTCGGTGAGCTGATCCCCCGGCAGCCGACGCAGAACGTCATCAATTATATCCATCAGACCATCCAGCCGCTGCTGCCCGCAGATGCGCAGCCTTTCGATGTGCTGGACGTCCCGCTGCTGGTGGAACTGGCATCGCTCAAAGAAGCCCTGCTCACCGGGCGCTTCAGCCTGACGGCGCCGCTTCAGGCGTTGTGCGAAGTGATCAACCATTACTGCTGTGATGTGCTGCTGGTTACCGGTCGCCCTTCCTGTTTTCCGGGTGTTCAGGCGTTACTGCGTTATCAGCAGCCGGTGCCGGTCAACCGTATTGTCTGGCTGGACAGTTATCAGATCCATGAACGTTTCCCTTTCGGCCAGCAGGGGCGGGTGGTGAATCCCAAATCCACCGCGGCGCTGGGTGCGATGCTTTGCAGTCTGGCGATGGATTTACGCCTGCCGGGTTTCAACTTTAAAACCGCCGATATACAGGCTTATTCCACCATCCGCTATCTGGGCGTGTTAGAGGGTAATCAGACCCTGAATGCAGAAAACGTCTGGTATGCGCAGGTGGATCTTGACTGCCCGACAGCCCGGCTGGATGAAAACCTGACTTTCCCGGTGCGTGGCGATATTTGTCTGGGGTTCCGCCAGCTGGCTGATACACGCTGGCCGGCGACACCGCTGTATCAGCTGAAAATCAACACGCCGGCGCTGGCAAAACGTATTGCGGGAGACGGCATTTTGCAGGTGCAGCTGCAATACGATCAGCAAAACGGTGGCTTCTCTCTGGCGCACGCCACAATGCAGGACGGCAGTCCGCTGCCGGAAGGGGCGGTAAGCCTGAAACTGAACACGCTCGCCAGCAGTTATAACGGCGACAATCACTATTGGATCGACAGCGGGAACGTATACCTAAAATGAGCCAGTCAGACGCCATGCTTAATCAACTCACTGAATGGGTAAACGATACCCGCGCGCATTCCCCGCGTCTGGATCGGGAAGCGGACGGGCTGCTGGCGCGGTTAATGCAATTGCAGCAGCGCCAGCAACAGATCGTTTCTCTGAACGATGCACCGCTGACGCTGGGGTTTTACGGCAGCTCCGTTGCCGGTAAACACCACATGCTAAAAATGATTGCCGCCGGAGGGAGTGACGAGGTTTATGTGCAGCTGGGTGAAAACACGCTCGATTATCTGCGCCATATTAATCCCGATAATCTTCCGCCTTCGATGGCCGTTCGTTTCACCGATATCGTGACATCCGGAGTGGAAAACTTTCCGCTGCTGCTGACGCTGTTTTGCGAAAGTGAACTGGCACAGCGGCTGATACGTCAGTATCAGGCTTCCCGCCAGCCGCGCATTCTGTCCCGCAGCGCCATCACTGCCAGACTGGCTGAACTGAAACTGCGCCGCCAGCCGCGTGAAATTCCGGGCATGACCTGCGGACAATTTTCATCCGTCGTCCGCTGTTATCATCAGTCGGTTCGAAGCACGTATCATCTGGATGATGCGCTGGTCTGGCAGATGGCTGAACTGGTTCCCTGGCTGGATCTGGCCGACCGGGCAATATTGCTTTCCACCCTGTGGGGAGAACACCCGGCACTGAGTTCGCAGTGGCAGCAGCAGGCGCGCAGGTTGCAGAATCTGGGCGGAGTGACACAGGTTCTGGCCCCGCTCAGTCTGGTCGTCGACAACATGCTGTTGCCAAACCCCGGTTTCCTGGTTCCCGCAGCGGAAAATACCGCAGAGCTGAATAACGACGTGATTGTCTGTCCGCTGCGTGATGAAAACACGCTGACGCGGCTGAGCATTCCGCAGCAGGATTTGGTCAGCCTGTGTGCCGAAATCACTTTCACGCTGAGCCAGCCTTCTTCACTGACCGGCGTCGATATTCTGGACATCCCCGCCGGGCAACTCCCCCGCTATCAGGAATGCCTGCAACCCGATACGGTGCTTATCTGCAACGCCGTCGCCGAAAGCCAGAGTCTGAGCCCGGTGGCTCGTATGCTGGAAAGTTGGGTGGAGGAAACTCAGCCTCAGACACAGAGCACGCTTCCGCGTCTGGTCTGGGCGATCACGCCTTTTGACCTGCGCTTTACCCGTGGCAATCACACCGACGCCGCCGTGCAGCGTTACATCACGCAATCGGGAAAACGCTGGGGCACATTACAGGCACTCGATCAGCGCGATATCGCTTGTCTGATCGAATGGCTGTCGGCGGCAGTCAACGGCGTATCAAGAGAGGACCGGCTTCGCGCCTTGCAGGGGGATCTGCATCAGCGGATTGCCGCGCAGTTCCGCCGCTTTACCTCACCGGAAAATGAACAACCGGGTCAGCGCACTGAAATGATGATCCGCGCCTTGCAATCTCAGGCGGCAAAACAAGGTGATCTGATTGACCGGCTGATGTTGCCACGCGACGCGCTTTATCAGTGCTGGCAGCAACAGCAGCAGAAAAATACCGGGCAGCCTTCTGCGCTGATGATGAGTGTCGATTTGTTTGACGACGCTGATACCGCTCCCGATACAGTGCATCAGCAGGACAGCTTTGCGGCAGACGTTTTCGCCCTGTGGGTGAATCATGTGACTCAGCTTGGCCATAATCAGGCCACTGCCGGTGCCGCCGGGCTGGACGCCGCTCAGCTTCAGACGCTGTGCGACACGCTGATCACCACGGCTTATCGCCTCGGACTGGCTGATACGCTGGAAACGACGCTGGCACAGCAACATGGCGATGCCGCACTGGCTGTCACTCAGGCGGGGAATGTCGTCAATGATTTTGTCAGCTGGCTGGGTTACGACCTGGCGGATGCCGGGCAGCGTCCGCAGAGCCGCATTAACAAGGGCGCACCGATTTTTGCGCCTGCCCCGCAGGCCAGTGCCGGAATGCGTCCGGATAGCCTCGGCGATGACGTGATACAGGGTAATGCCCGCTACATTTTCGACTGGCTGGTCGCCCTGCTGACCCGCGCAGCAGAAAACACGCAGTGGGACATGGCTGACGGGCTGGATGAAAAACACAGAAGTTCACTGCGCCGGTTGCTGACGTCATAAATCCGCAGCCGCCGTTTTAACTCATGTGCCTTTTCAGTCTGGCAGACAAGGTTTCAAGGGCGGCGAGCAACTCACTGACGGCATCGTCGCCGTTTTCCTCATTCTCACTCACAATTTCCAACGTATCGCAGGCATCAATGACGGCCTGCGCGTTGATCATCTCAGCACCACCGCGGATGCGGTGAGCAATGGCCGCCAGCGTCTGAATATCGCCGGAGGCCGACGCGGTCTCAAGTTGTTGTCTGTCCTGGTGAATACCGGAAATAAACGTCTGTAAAAGGGGATGAAGTTTAGCGGGATCGTTATTTGTCAGCGCGACCAGCCCGCTTAAATCCACCTCATTTTCATCACCAGACGGTGCGTCTTCGGGTTCGGGTGTAGTCTCAAAAAGAGCGGCCAGCATTGCCAGGGTTACGGGCTTAAACAGACACTTATCCATACCGGCATCGAGGCATTTCTGCCGTTCTTCATTGACGGCGTTTGCCGTTAACCCGATTATTTTTACCGGCAATCTGTTCTGTGTGCTTTCTTCCTGACGTATCCGGCGGGTCAGTTCATAGCCATCCATCACCGGCATACTGCAGTCAGTGATCACGAAGTCGACATCTCCACGCCGCCACGACGCCAGCCCTTTACTGCCGTCAGCGGCTGCCGTCACATGATGACCCAGCGAATTCAGCTGGAACGTCAGCACTTCCCGGTTGGCCGCGTAATCATCGACAATCAGCACCCGCCGCGATGCCTGAATTTCTGTGACGGTCGCTGGCAGGCTTTCTGATTGTGGCAGCGAACTGCGCTGTAATGGCAATATCACGACCGCAGAAGTGCCTTGCCCTGGCTGGCTTTCCAGCGTCAGCGTACCGCCCATCATTTCGCTCAACGTTTTGCAAATCAGCAAACCCAGCCCAGAGCTTTGCTGAGACGACAGTTTATTATTGGACGCACGTGAGAAGCGGGAGAACAGTTTCCTGCAGTCTTCGTTTGAAACGCCGATACCGGTGTCGGTAATCGTTATCGTCAGTTGCAGGCGCTGTGCGCTTTCCACATGGGCTGCCGCACGGACAGTGATTTTGCCCTGTTCGGTGAATTTCAGCGCATTGCTGAGCAGGTTGGAGATGATCTGTTTAAATCTCAGAGGATCTATCAGTACGCCATAATCCAGCGTTCCGGCGATGTCTAAACTGAATTCCAGTCCCTTACGTCGCGCCAGCGCTTCGAATAACCGGCACAGGGAGGAGATGAGCTGACCGATATTTTCCGGTTGCAGGTTCAGCGAAAGGTAGCCGCTTTCAGCACGTTCAATATCGAGAATATCCCCAATCAGCGCCAGTAAACCCTGCGCTTCACCCGACGCAATATTCAGGGAGTATTTATCAACAATGCCTGCATCAGCTTTTTTCACCGCCAGTTCCAGCATCCCGATAATGACGTTCATCGGCGTGCGGATTTCGTGGCTCATGGTGGTCAGGAAGGTTGATTTTGCTTCGCTGGCCTGCACGGCCTGATCTTTATCGGTCTGCAAACGCTCCATACTTTTGTGACGTTCGCTGATGTCATACCAGCCGCCGATGACGCCGATAATCTCACCCTTTCCGGTCCGGTAAGGCATGATCCAGTGGTGAATAATTCGGTAATCATTTTGGGCGAGCCGCAGGATCCGGTCACTGATAATGCTTTCTCCCGTTTCAATCACCTGCAGATAGGTTTCTTCGAGTTCCTCGGCCCATCCTCCGTTCATATCCTGCAAATTCTGCATATCAAAGACCGTTTTACCCAGCACGGTATTCTCTGGAATATTCAGTTGCTGATAGTAGCTGGTATTGCACAAGAGCAATTTACCGTTGCAGTCGCGCACGTAAATAGGCAGCGGCGTTCCATCAATCAGGTCCCGCATGAAAGTCAGCTGATCGTTAAGCTTTGATTCGGCCTTATCCCGCTGCTTTATCAGGTTACGCAGCCAGTAAACCCAACCCAGCAGGATGATGAGGAAAACAACCAGCAACAGGAGTCCGTACAGAAGTTGCTGGCGTTCTTTATTCCAGAAGTTTCGTTCGATGACCGTCTGACCGCGCCAGTGATTGCCCAGTTCGCTCATTCTTGCCGGCGGGATAGAGGACAGTGCCTTAGTGATAATTGCCAGCAATTCTGGCCTGTTATCAGCCATGGCAATGCTCAGGCGCAGTGACTGATTGGTAAACACGGAGTCGATTTTGAACCGGTTTTTGTAGAAGTTATCAATCATGAACACCGACTCCGCCAGTGAAACTACCACGATGTCGACCTTTTTCGCCCTGAGCATACGAAAAGCGGCTATGGCGTCTTCACTGATCACCGGCACCATTTGCGGATACTCATTTTTAATCACTTTCAGGATGGGATCTTTGTCTACTACCGCGACCCGTAAAGGTTTATCCCCGATGTCATCAATATTGATATTGCTGTCTAAGCGGCTGGAAACCACGTAGCTGTCACGATAAAAAGTGGGGGAATAACGGATGCCCGGCGGCGGCGGTTGCAGGTTATCGGTGACCGACACCGCAAGATCGACATCACCGTGCTCCAGCAATTCTCTTGCCTGAGCACCGTTCCCGACCTTATGCCAGACCAGCTGGAACCCGCTGATTTTCGCCACTTCTTTCAGTACATCCGCATTGATCCCGTAAGGTTCGCCGCCTGCGGCAAAAAATGAGTAAGGCTCATTGGTATCTTCAAGGGCAACCCGTAAAACCCGATGGTTATCGCGCCACGCCAGCTCTTTTTCATCGAAAAGAACCGTATTGTCTTTATCAATCATCTGCGGCTTAACGCCCCAGTGATTAAGGATCTTCTGCCGCTGTTCGGGAGTGACGGCCTGAATGACCGCATTCAATAGCGATAAAAGAGTTTTATTCTCGTGGTTTAGCGCAAAAGCGAACTGGGTCTTTGGCAGGGTGGCTCTGCGTTCAATGGTGATGTTATTGAACACTCGTCGCCCCGAAAGAAATTCAGCACTGATGTTATCGCCAAGAAAGAGATCGTTTTGCCCGAAGGAGACTGACCCCATCGCACTGAAGTTGGAGGGATACATTTTCAGCTTAATGTCGGGATAGGCTTCAAGTATCCACTGAGAAGGCAAATAGTTGTACACCATCGCCACTGAGACGCCGTTCAGATTTTCACTGTGCCGGACAGGAATGTCAGAACGTCTGGCGAAGACCGGATTGTCTTCAGCATAAGCCTTAGATAACACGAGGTTTTTGTCTATCTGATCGAAGCCATTCGATGTGCCGAGAAAGTCGAGTTCATTGCGCGCCAGCGCCGCCATCGCCTCCTGACGTGAGCCAAAAACTTTCACCGTCACCGGGATGTGCAGCGCGGTGGAGATCAGTGAAGCATAGTCGGCGGTGATACCAATATAATCATTTTCAAAATTGATGATATCGAAAGGCGGGTAGCCCGGTTCGGTAATCCCCATCGTGAGCTGCCCTTTCTGCTGCAACCACTTCTGCTGTGCGCTGCTGAGTGAAACAACCGGGGCAGGGCCTTTATATTGCCCGTGGAGCGTGGCGGTATAAACTGCGGCAGCCATTGCCTGTGTGCAGAGCAATACGCTTAAGATTAACCAGCCCAAAAGGCGCATTTACGTATTCTCATAATGGCTGGCGACGTCAGCCAGTTCGAGTAAATTGCTGACATTTAACTTGGTGTATAACCGGGTTTTATAGGTGCTGATGGTCTTCTCGCTCAGTGACAATGTTTCAGCGATTTCTTTGTTACTCAGGCCGTTGATGAGGTATTTCATCACCAGCATTTCACGGTGCGACAGACGGGCCAGTTTCTCCGTCCCCGCTGCCGTCGTTTCGCCGGTGGCGGCAGAGACTTGCGGAAATAATGAATAACCCGACATCACGGCATTGATGACGTCCGTCAGCATCGAAAGGTTATCGTTCTTCGACACATAACCGGACGCTCCCGCCTGGATGCAGGGCAAGGTGAACTGCTCGCTGTTTTGGGAGGTCAGCACGACGATTTTGCAAGCGTTTTTACGCTCGCGTAAGTGGCGGATCACCTCCAGTCCGCCCAGTCCGGGAATGCCTAAATCCAGCACCAGCAAATCAGGTTGCAGTGACTCGCATTGCTGTAAGGCCTCAATACCGTTGTCACACTCAGCGACAACCTGAAATCCAGCATTGATGACCAGCATCCTGACCGTTGCCAGAATGAAAGGATGGTCATCAACAATAATTGCTTTACGCACTAGGTAGCCTCGCCAACGGGTTTGGAAAATGTTCAACACGGCAAAATCCCAAAGGATCAGAGAAATTACTCATTGAATTTTATCAGGGCTTTTCATGTCAGGAAGGAGGCGGATCCGGGGATAAAGAAAACAGCGGGAATACCTGTAAACTCATCAAATCTCAACCCTCCATTCCGAAACGGAAAACGGGAACCACTGAAGAGTTACTGCTGCCAATGCACACCTTTAATCTGATAAAAAACCCGTGCAGCCGCGTCATTTTACGCTTCGGGGAGGATTCTGTGTACATTTCTGTTCACGTAGCTTAACGGCTTAGTTACATTTTCACTCGGTGCAATATCCCGAAGGATTAACGGTGACAGCGGATGGCCCGCAGGTGCTGGCTTTGTGGTAAAAAAAAACCGGTTCAACAGCAAAAAACTGTCACCGGTACCGGAAGTGGCGGGCCCGCTGTACCGGACCCGCCCGCGTTAAAAGTACTGCGTGGTTACTTCACCGTCGGCGTTTTGGAACGCCACTGGCTGACTGATTTCAGCGCACTGCTTTCCTCAAATTTCACCGGATTATCACGATAGGCTTTCAGTTTGTTGCGCATCCAGCTGCTGGCATCGCCCACACCGCTGATCACACCGGTCGTCGCACCGCCACCTAAGTGGACATGGAAAATACCGCGTGACGGGAAATCCAGATACTTCGGCGTGGACAGATCCCATGAATGACGTGAGAACAGTTCACGGGTGTCGTTACCCATCATTGATGCATAAGCCGCATCGAATTTCAGCGCCAGCAGGCGTTCATGGATCGCATCCACCGAGGTCCCGATTTCAGAATGCCCCATCAGGTAGCTGCCGCCGCTGCCCCAGTTCTGGGTGTTGAAATCGGCATTAACATCATCAGCAGACGTCGGCAGATGGCTGGCCGGAACCTGCCATGGCAGAACCGGTTGACGCAGGTGACGGCTTAATGAAGCGCAGAAATCAAAAGTGCGTTCCCATTCGTATGGAGAATAACAATAACCATTGGCATACGAACGGATAGTGAAGTCATCGGCTTCGTAACGGTCTGCCGCCATAAAATCAGCGCCCTTCGCCACATCAGGCGAACCGTCGGCACGGATATACTCGATGTCATCAAACACGCCGACCAGTAAGGCATATTGCGCCGTCAGTCTGCCCGCAGTGAACGGATCAACCGTCATTTTTTTATGTTGCAGGTCAGCGGCATCAAACACATCGTCATAGACGAAATCTTTGTAAACCCACTGCGAACCCGCCACGCCCCACAGGTTAACCTGCCAGCCGAGTACAACGTCTGGCGCAACCACGCGCGTCAGCCAGTTCACTGCACGGATATAACCTTTCAGGGTATTGGTAATGCCCGCAGGAACCTGCACATTGACGTTGTGATGGGCCAGTGCTTCGGTCAGAGGCTGACGCACCGGAATTTCATACGTCGGCAGGAAACCGTATTTCTGGCATTCGCCGAGATAATCCGGATTGACAATATATCCGGCTGGCACCGGATGTTCGGCATCCTTCTGGGACTGCGACATTTGCAGCGACTGAATAAAGTTGGCGAAGCTGAATTTATGGCGAACCGGATCGGCAATAATATTCGTGACATCGCCCAGTGATAAGTTACAGGTATAAGACACCATCAGCGGCAGCACGGGTTCATTCAGTTTGGCGGAAACGTCCCGCGCCATTTTAATAATTTGCAGCGTCGGTTCTTTAGACGGTGACAGATAATCGCCCGCATCGCCCATGCCGTCATCACCGGAATATTTGAAAATTGAAGAGACACGTGCCGCGGCAAAATCATCCACGTTAGTCGGTACCATATTGGCGCAGGCACCAAAGGTGAGGTACTCAGGGAAACCTTTCACGCGCAGATTCGCCCCTTTCACTACCGCCACATTCAGCTGTGCCGGTGCATTCGCGCTGACCAGTAAAGGCTGAGGGCTGACATCCACGTAATGCACGACGCCATCGAGAATAAAGGTGTCGGAAACCACGGTATAAGCACCCGGCGCAACCAGAACCGCCTGCTCAATGTTACCATTTTGCGCGGCAATCGCATCAAAGCGGTACTGACGTGGCGGAACGGAATTGTCCGTCAGTCGCAGTGTCAGGGATTTACTGACCGCAGCATCTGCCTTCACACTGACCGTCAGCTTCGCCGCATTGGACTGTGAATCGCCACGCTGGCTGACCTGTGCCTGGGTGTAATTAATGCTGTGATACTGACCGTCGAACTGACCGTCGTAATCATCAAACAGATAATGAACATTGTTCAGACGTAAATCGGCGAGGCGGATTTCAAACCGGCCAGAAACAGGTAAATGTTCCAGACGATATTGCTGGCCGGAACGTACCGGCAGGCTCAGTTTATCCGTGCCATTCTCGCTGCAAATCAGCGTCAGTTCTTCATCGCGTAAACCGGCAAGACCTGAGAAATTCAGGGCAACATCAATGGTCGTACTGCGGTCCACTGCGCCGAAGGTGATGGCCAGCGACGTGGTGCGGCCTTTATCAATGGTGATTTCTGCCTGACCAATATTAACGGGAACACGGATCGTGCCGTCATCCGTGCTTAAGTCTGTCGCAATGACAGTGTAATTCCCGGCGTTGACGGAGAAGGTAGACACGTGACCAAACCCCGGCAAAACACGCAGAGTCTTGTCGCCGCGTACCAGACGCAGTTCGACTGCGGTATTTTTTAATCCGGCGGGCAGCGGCGGGCAACTGACTGACAGCTCACCGGTCACACCCGGCTCTTCGTCTGCGGCCAGCGCAAAGGTTTCACGGAAATCAGACCAGGCAGGCGAATCGGCAGAAGAGACGTTCAGCCCCATATGGATTTTCTGAATAGCGTCGCCGACAGGCTGACCGTCAGTCGGTTCGACGATCACTTTGACATCGAAAATTCCGCCGCCGACGTCTGTTGATTCCACCTTAATACCGAGTGGTTTCCACGGATTAGTTTCGACGTTAATATCACCGGCAGTGATTTTTCCCGGTGCTGAAAATACGATCACTAACTTTTCTTTAATATCAACCGCGCTGCCTGACGTTGATTTAATTTCATTCAAATCGAGAGTGGGATACCACGCATCGTTGGTCATATTTAATTTGAATTGCAATTGCATAATACTTCTCCGCAAAGATGGGTAAACAGTGAAAAAAAATCCCGTATTAATAAGGTCATCCGGGAACAGCCATCACCCTAGCAGAGCAGTAAAACATTCATCGAAACACTTAATTCATTTTATGCAGTTGTTATTATTAATATCACCTGACAACAATCGCATTAATATAACGGCACAATTTTATGATTATCATGCCTGTTATTATTATTCTCATAAAAAATAAAAAAGGTATTAATACGCCATATCGACATGCTCAAATTCACAAAACGCTACGCTCTGCAAATGAGGGGCATGTTACATGTCAGCTTTGCGCGATGCTTTCCAGTTTTAGTTGTGACAGCTTCTTGCCCGCTGGGCTAAGATACGCAACAGAAAAAATCCTTAAACCCATCGCGTCGAAAAATGGATTAAAAAGATTAAGTCTATGACAAATAATGTAAACCTGGATGCCCACACGCCGATGATGCAGCAGTATCTGCGTCTCAAAGCAGAGAACCCGGAGGTTCTGCTGTTCTATCGCATGGGCGACTTCTACGAACTGTTTTATGACGATGCGAAACGCGCATCGCAGCTGATGGACATCTCCCTGACCAAACGCGGTGCTTCTGCCGGTGAGCCGATCCCTATGGCGGGCGTGCCTTATCATGCGGTGGAAGGTTATCTGGCGAAACTGGTGCAGCTCGGTGAATCCGTCGCGATCGCCGAACAGATTGGCGACCCGGCGCTGAGTAAAGGGCCGGTTGAGCGTAAAGTCGTGCGTATTGTCACGCCCGGCACCGTCAGCGATGAAGCGTTGCTGAGCGAGCGCCATGACAACCTGCTGGCGGCTATCTGGCAGGACGGCCGTGGATTTGGGTATGCGACGCTGGATATCAGCTCCGGCCGTTTCCGTGTGGCTCAGCCCGACGATCTGGAAACCATGGCAGCGGAATTGCAGCGTACCAATCCGGCGGAATTGCTGTATCCGGAAAGTTTTGAAGCCATGCAGCTTATCTCTTCCCGTCGCGGATTGCGTCGCCGTCCGATGTGGGAATTTGAGCTGGAAACCGCGAAGCAGCAGCTCAATCTGCAATTTGGTACCCGCGATTTAAGCGGCTTTGGCGTTGAGCAGGCGGCTCAGGCGCTGCGTGCTGCCGGTTGTCTGCTGCAATACGTGAAAGATACCCAGCGCACTGCCCTGCCGCATATCCGTGGTGTCACCATGGAACGCCAGCAGGATGGCATTATTATGGATGCGGCCACCCGCCGTAATCTGGAGCTGACGCAAAATCTGGCCGGTGGCGTCGAAAACACGCTGGCCGCGGTGCTTGATCAGGCGGTGACGCCGATGGGCAGCCGTATGCTCAAACGCTGGATCCACATGCCGAGCCGCGATATCAAACTGCTGACGCATCGTCAGCAGGCGATTGGTGCGTTGCAGGATATCACCGCCGATTTACAGCCGGTGCTGCGTCAGGTCGGCGACCTCGAGCGTATTCTGGCACGTCTGGCACTGCGCAGCGCACGTCCGCGTGATCTGGCCCGAATGCGTCATGCCATGCAGCAACTGCCGGAAATCCGCGAGATCTTGCAGGGAACCGAAGCCGCTCATGTGAAAACGCTGGTGGAGCAAACCGGTGACTTTACCGAACTGGTGGAATTGCTGGAACGCGCTGTGATCGAAAGCCCGCCGGTTCTGGTGCGTGACGGTGGCGTAATCGCGCCGGGTTACAACGCTGAGCTGGATGAATGGCGTGCGCTGGCAGACGGCGCGACGGATTATCTCGATCGTCTGGAGATCCGCGAACGTGAAAAGCTGGGGCTGGATACGCTGAAAGTCGGTTTCAACGGCGTTCACGGTTATTACATTCAGGTCAGCCGCGGTCAGAGCCATCTGGTGCCGATTCATTACGTCCGTCGCCAGACGCTGAAAAATGCCGAGCGCTACATCATTCCTGAGCTGAAAGAATACGAAGACAAAGTACTGACCTCCAAAGGCAAGGCGCTGTCTCTGGAAAAAGCGCTGTATGAAGAGCTGTTCGACCTGCTGATGCCGCATCTGTCTGCGTTGCAGCAAAGCGCCAGCGCGCTGGCCGAGCTGGATGTGCTGAGCAATCTGGCGGAACGTGCTTACACGCTCAATTACGCTTGCCCGACCATGAGTGAAAAGCCGGGTATTAATATTACCGGCGGTCGCCATCCGGTGGTTGAGCAGGTGCTGAGCGAACCCTTTATCTCCAACCCACTGAACATGTCTCCGGCGCGACGGATGCTGATCATCACCGGTCCTAACATGGGCGGTAAAAGTACCTATATGCGTCAGGCGGCACTGATTGTTTTGATGGCGCATATCGGCAGCTATGTTCCCGCTGAGACTGCCGTCATCGGGCCGGTGGATCGCATCTTCACCCGCGTCGGTGCAGCGGACGATCTGGCTTCCGGGCGTTCGACCTTTATGGTGGAAATGACAGAGACGGCGAATATCCTGCACAACGCGACCGAAAACAGTCTGGTGCTGATGGATGAAATCGGACGCGGGACGTCAACCTACGATGGTCTGTCACTGGCCTGGGCGTGTGCGGAAAACCTCGCCAGTCGTATTAAAGCCATGACGTTGTTCGCCACCCATTATTTCGAGCTGACCACCCTGCCGGAAAAAATGGAAGGCACGGTCAACGTGCATCTGGATGCTATCGAACACGGCGACACCATTGCCTTTATGCACAGCGTGCAGGACGGCGCGGCCAGCAAAAGCTACGGTCTGGCTGTGGCTGCACTGGCCGGTGTTCCGCGTGATGTGATTAAGCGTGCGCGCCAGAAACTGAAAGAGCTGGAAACGTTGTCGAACAACGCCGCTGCCAGCAAAGTTGATGGTCCGCAGCTGGCATTACTGACCGAAGAAGTGTCTCCGGCGGTGGAAGCCCTGGAGGCTCTCGATGCGGATTCATTGTCGCCACGTCAGGCGCTGGAGTGGATCTATCGTCTGAAAGATATGGTGTAAGCGTCTGCTGGCCCGATCAGCGTGCATAAAAAAACGGTGGGGATTAACCCACCGTTTTTATTTTTCGTTCTTGCAGATACTGCATGATGCAGTCACTGTCTGACGCGTTGTTTATTCGCGGAACAATGCTTCAATGCTCAGGCCTTGCCCCTGCAGGATTTCACGCAGGCGACGCAAACCTTCTACCTGAATCTGACGAACACGTTCACGTGTCAGGCCAATTTCGCGGCCCACATCTTCCAGCGTTGCCGCTTCATAGCCCAACAGGCCGAAACGACGCGCCAGTACTTCACGCTGTTTTGCATTCAACTCGAATAACCACTTAACGATACTCTGTTTCATGTCGTCGTCTTGTGTGGTGTCTTCCGGGCCGTTGTCTTTTTCATCCGCCAGAATATCTAACAACGCTTTCTCTGAGTCACCACCTAACGGGGTGTCTACAGAAGTGATGCGTTCATTCAGGCGCAACATACGGCTGACGTCATGTACCGGCTTGTCGAGTTGCTCAGCAATCTCTTCAGCGCTCGGTTCATGGTCCAGTTTATGTGCAAGTTCACGTGCAGTACGCAGGTAAACGTTCAGTTCTTTAACGATGTGAATCGGCAGACGAATAGTACGGGTTTGATTCATGATCGCCCGTTCGATTGTCTGACGGATCCACCATGTTGCATAGGTAGAGAAACGGAAACCGCGCTCAGGGTCGAATTTTTCAACCGCACGGATCAGACCCAGGTTGCCTTCCTCGATCAAATCCAGCAGTGCCAGACCGCGATTACTGTAGCGGCGGGCAATCTTAACCACCAAACGCAGGTTACTTTCAATCATACGGCGGCGGGAAGGAACATCTCCCCGCAGCGCGCGTCGTGCGAAATAAACTTCCTCTTCTGCGGTAAGCAGAGGGGAATAACCGATTTCACCGAGGTACAGTTGAGTGGCGTCCAGCACTCTCTGGCTTACAGCCTGCGACAACAATTCTTCTTCAGCATCGTTGTCGGCAGTCTCTTCGACTAATGCTTTCTCGTCAAAGGCTTCAGCGCTGTTCTCATCGAAATCTACATCATCATGTAACTCGTTAACTTTCAGCGTATTCTGACTCATAAGCTGCTCCTACCCGTGGTCCCGAGGGCAGAATCAATGCTCTGCCCCGATTTATCGCTGCGGAAGATAACGCAGCGGGTTTACGGATTTCCCCTTGTAACGAATTTCAAAATGCAATCTTACTGAACTGGTTCCGGTGCTACCCATAGTCGCTATTTTTTGTCCCGCCTGCACTTCTTGTTGTTCCCGGACCAGCATTGTATCGTTATGTGCATAGGCGCTCAGGTAATCATCATTGTGTTTAATGATGATCAGATTACCGTAACCGCGAAGAGCATTACCCGCGTAAACCACACGCCCCGAGGCGGTTGCTACGACAGATTGTCCACGCGAACCAGCAATATCGATCCCCTTATTTCCCCCTTCAGAAGCTGAGAAATTATCGATAATTTTCCCGTCAGTCGGCCATTTCCAGGAGGAAACCGGACCGCCATTATTTGTTGACGTGGCGACGGGAGTGCTGGCTACAGCAACAGGTGTTGTGGTGGTAGTAACTGCACCTGATGAAGGCAACATCTTACCTACATTCTGTTTACCAGAAGAATCAGAATACGTGGTAGTTGGTTGAGATGCAACCACAGAACCTGCAAGCATTCCTCCGGTTGGTACTTTCGGAACACCGCCATTTGTGGCATCGGTAACCACTGGCGCGCTGCTGGTACTGGCCGCAGAAGAGACGTTATTTATCTGGACTGTCTGCCCGACTTCGAGGCTGTATGGCGCAGGGATATTGTTGCGCGCGGCCAGGTCACGGAAGTCATTGCCGGTGATCCACGCAATGTAGAACAGGGTGTCGCCACGCTTCACCTGATAGGTGCTGCCGCTGTAACTTCCTTTAGGGATGGAGTTGTAGCTGCGGTTGTACACAATGTGTCCGCCAGACCCCACGGCGGGTGCCATTTGTGGATTGGAATTCAGAGTATTCTGACTACTGTTGCCACTGTTTCCGCCGCCATTAACGCTGCTGATAGGTGCAGATGTCGTTGAATTGTTCGAACATCCCGCCATCCAGGCACTGATAAAAGTACACACTGCAATGCGGCTTAGTGTTTTTATTGGGCTTCCCGTGCTCATATTTCCCCCGTTACGGCAATCTCAGAATATCTCTTTAACCGCGCACACCGCGCCAGCTGGCGCTTTTCGTGTCACCTGACACGGTGCGGGCAGGCAACATGCGCATTCAGGACGTTGCCCGAATGCCGCTGTGCCATAAAAAACTGTAGTGGATGCTATCAACATCGCCAGTACAGCACCATATAACAGTTGTATTTAAATTTTAAGGGGTTAGTCCTGAAGGCACCTGCACAGCGCCGGTTTCAGGCAAGTTCGCCTTTCACCAGCGGAACAAAACGAACGGCTTCGATGTTTTCGGCGACAAACTCATCACCACGACGGGTGACCCGTTGCAGTGTCTGATTTTCTTCGCCCACGGGCAGAATTAAAACGCCGCCATCATCGAGTTGTTGCAGTAAATCTTGAGGTATTTCAGGGGGTGCGGCGGTGACAATAATGGCGTCAAACGGACCGCGCGAAGGCCAGCCCTGCCAGCCGTCACCATGACGGGTGGAGACGTTATGCAAATCGAGTTGCTTGAGGCGTCTTTTCGCCTGCCACTGCAATCCCTTGATGCGCTCGACCGAGAAAACATGCTCCACCAGATGCGCCAGAATCGCGGTCTGATAGCCCGAACCAGTGCCAATTTCCAGCACGCGTGAAGACGGCTCAAGGCGCAGCAGCTCAGTCATTCTCGCCACCGTATAGGGCTGAGAAATGGTCTGGCCGGAGCCAATCGGCAACGCAGTGTTTTCGTAGGCTTTATGCTGAAATGCCTCATCGACGAACCGCTCTCGCGGCACGGATTCAATGGCATGCAGCAGCTTTTCATCATGAATGCCCTGCTGGCGCAGCTGTTCCAGCAGGTTGTACATCGGCTTATTCACCATTCGCGCTCACCCCGGCCTTTTCCAACCATGAGACCACGACATCCTGAGCCGCATAGGCAGTTAAATCCACCTGAAGTGGCGTTACTGAAACATAACCTTGCGCGACAGCGGCAAAATCAGTGTCAGGTGCGACATCAAATTTATCGCCCGGCGGACCAATCCAGTACAAGTCCTGACCACGCGGATCCTGCTGACAAAATACCTGCTCAGCCGGATGACGGCTACCGCAACGCGTCACTTTGATCCCTTTAATCTGCGAAAGCGGCAGATCCGGGACGTTAATATTCAGAATTTTGCCAGTACGTAAAGGCTCACGCACCAGCGCCCTGAGAATACGACAAGTGATGATCGCCGCCGTGTCGTAATGCTGATGACCGTCCAGCGAGACCGCAAGCGCAGGAAAGCCCAGATGACGGCCTTCCATGGCGGCAGCAACGGTGCCGGAGTAAATTACGTCGTCGCCCAGATTCGGTCCGGCGTTAATGCCGGAGACCACGATATCCGGCTTCGGACGCATCAGCGTATTGACGCCAAGATATACGCAGTCGGTCGGCGTGCCATTAATCACGGCAGTATCGCCGTTGGGGTAAGACTGAATACGCAACGGGCCGTCCAGCGTCAGCGCGTTCGATGCGCCGCTGCGGTTACGGTCAGGGGCCACCAGCTTCACGTCGGCAAACTCACGCAGCGCGGACGCCAGCGCCTGAATGCCCGGAGCCAGTACGCCGTCGTCGTTACTCAGTAATATCCGCATCAGTTTCATCCAGATTCATCAGTTCACGCACCACGCTGGTGGCATAACTGCCGGCCGGTAACCAGAATTTGAGTTCCAGAGTGACGTCATCCCAGCGCTGCCATTGCATCTGCAAAGGTTGCAGCATAATGGCACGACGCGCAGGTTCCAGCCGTTCACGTTTGAGCAGTGACAGCAAATCTGTCTGATCGCTGAGACAAGTTTGCTCGAACGCTTCGGCGTCTTCCAGCGTGCCAAGCGGGCCGTCACCGGGTAAAGGTGCCGTCACCAGCAGTTCACCGCTTTCAACACGAGGTTGCAGCGATTCAAACTCTTCGGCTTTCGCCACAAACCAGCTGCCGCGTCCGCTCAGTTGCAGGGCATCGCCAAGCATCGGCTGACGCACGGTGCCATCGGCCAGTCGCTGGCTGGCGACGATATTGAACATCGCGCTGCGGCTGGCGGAAAGATAGAAGCTGCGCTTGGCGCGTTCTTTCGGACGGGCTTCGTTGGTTGCCCAGCGTTTCGCCTGCACCAGATTATTGCCGCCACGACCAAAGCGCTGGGTGCCGAAATAGTTCGGTACGCCCTGTTGGGTGATTTTTTCCAGACGTGCTTCAACATCCGCGATATCGCTTATCTGGCGCAGCACCAGCGTAAACGCATTACCTTTCAGCGTGCCGATACGCATTTTTTTGCGATGACGTGAGGCGCGGACCACTTCGCAGCCTTCGAGGTCAAACTGGCTTAAATCTGGATCAGCCTTGCCCGGCAGATGCAGGCAAAACCATTGTTCGGTGACTGCATGACGGTCTTTCAGACCGGCATAACTGACGTCGCGCGGATGCACTTTGGCAAACCGCGCCAGCTGCTCGGCAACAAATTGGGTGTTGCAGCCATTTTTGCGGATCCGCACCAACAGATGTTCACCTTCTCCGTCCGGCTCAAAGCCCAGATCCTCTTCGACGATAAAGTCTTCCGGATTGGCTTTCAGCTGGCCGGTGGCAACAGGTTCGCCCAGTAACCAGGTGAGACGTGACATATCTATCATGCGGTAATCTTCCACAACATCATTCCTTAATCAGCAGGGCAACGGCTTCGCAGGCGATACCTTCGCCGCGACCGGTGAAGCCCAGCTGTTCAGTGGTAGTGGCTTTTACGTTGACGTCATCCATATGGCACTGCAAATCTTCGGCCAGAAACACGCGCATCTGCGGGATGTGCGGCGCCATTTTCGGTGCCTGTGCAATGATGGTGATATCCAGATTGCCCAGCTTGTAGCCCTTCGCACGGATACGGCGATAAGCTTCACGCAGCAGTTCACGGCTGTCAGCGCCTTTGAATGCCGGATCGGTATCCGGGAACAATTTGCCGATGTCACCCAGCGCAGCAGCACCGAGCAATGCGTCAGTGGCCGCGTGCAGCGCGACATCGCCGTCAGAATGCGCCAGTAAACCCTGCGGATAAGGGATACGCACACCACCGATCACCAGCGGACCTTCGCCGCCAAACTTATGTACATCAAAACCGTGACCGATACGCATTATGCGTTCTCCTCCTGGGATAAGCGGGTTAAATAGAATTCTGCCAGCGCCAGATCTTCGGGCCGGGTGACTTTAATATTATCGGCCCGTGCCGGGATCAGCATAGGATGAAACCCGCAATATTCCATTGCAGAAGCTTCATCTGTGACCACTGCCCCTTCATTAAGGGCACGGCGCAGGCAGGTTTTCAGTAATTCGAGCGGGAAAAATTGTGGCGTCAGCGCGTGCCAGAGATCCTGACGATCGACAGTATGCGCAATTGCCGCGACACCGGGTTCGCCGCGTTTCATGGTGTCACGCACCGGGGCGGCGAGGATCCCACCGACTTTGCTGGTGGCGGAAATCGCCAGCAAATTACTGAGGTCATCGGGATGCAAACACGGGCGTGCGGCGTCATGCACCAGCACCCAGCCACGGTCACCGGCGACGTCCAGTCCGGCCATAACCGATTCAGCGCGTTCAGCCCCGCCGGCCACCACGCGGATCCGCGGATCACGGGCAATGGGAAGTTCGGCGAACTGCGTGTCGTGCGGGCTTAACGCCACAATAACCTGGCTGACTCTGCCACTTTGCAGCAAAGCGCGAATGGAATGTTCTATCAGCGTTTTACCGCCAACAGAAAGGTATTGCTTGGGGCATTCTGCCTGCATACGGCTGCCAATTCCGGCAGCCGGTAACACGGCAATGACCTCTGGAAGGGAAACTGCGGTATGACTCATGACTATTGATTCAGGTTGTTTTGCGAAACGGTGCTGCCCGGCGCACGTTTGTTGTCAGGCACCAGACGATAGAAAGTCTCGCCGGGTTTAATCATGCCCAGTTCGTTGCGTGCGCGTTCTTCGATCGCTTCCTGACCGCCGTTTAAATCGTCGATTTCTGCGAAAAGTTGATCATTACGTGATTTCAGTTTGCCGTTATTACCTTGCTGCACCTGAACGTCATCGTTTACACGAACATAATCGTGAATACCATTCTTACCCAGCCACAGCGAATACTGTAGCCAGCCAAGTAAAATCAGTAAAAGCAGTGTTAGTTTGCCCATCCCCGCCCCCTAAAAAAGCCGGACAATCATCCCACAACTTTCCCTCTGACTCCACTGTGGCAGGGTAAATGCCGGTGAGAATCAGACTTACGCACGCAATTACGGGTGAGAATGACACAATGGGTTACATCGTGAAGGGAATTTGCAGGGAAAACCGCCAGGAAAAGTCACCAGCCAGACAGGAAAGAGAAGACTGTCCAGAACATGCCGATAACGCAGACCGCGCTGGCCAGAGAGGCTTTAAACCAGCCACCGCCAAAGAACGTGCTGAACGCAATGCCTATCAGGACGGAAACCGGCATCAGCGCCAGAAAGAACGGCCAGGTGTAGAGCAGGAAAAACAGGGTGTTGGAACCATAAACCAGAAAAGGGATCGCAAACGCCAGCCAGTAGAAGACAAACCCGATGAATCCGCCCTGCATGGAGTAGGAAGGATCTTCGTTGTCTGAGCTGTCGGTTACCGGCACCAGCACGCGTGTCCGGGGGCTGATTTCCCCGGTACGATCTTCGCGGATCCGGCTGACAAGTCTGCTGAGTAAAGCCTGCATAGGTGATCCCTGTATTTCAGTGTAAACCGGCACGCTCTGTGGCGTTTGGCCGGCAACATTCAGGGATTGATAATAGCGCGCTGGCGCATCACATCTAATAATTGAGGGACCAAATGTGTTACCAATTGTTCACCATCAAGATGCACATCCGGGGTCTGTGGTGGCTGATATTCGGAGTCAATACCGGTGAAGTTTTTCAGTTCACCCGCCCGGGCTTTCTTGTACAAACCTTTCGGATCCCGCGCCTCACAGATAGCCAGCGGCGTATCTACAAACACTTCGATAAACTGACCGTCTTCCAGCAAATCACGCACCATGTCACGCTCGGTGCGGTGCGGCGAGATAAACGCAGTCAGCACGACCTGTCCGGCATCCACCATCAGTTTTGCCACTTCACCCACGCGACGGATGTTTTCACGACGGTCATCGTCAGTGAAGCCCAGATCACGGCACAACCCGTGGCGGACGTTATCGCCATCGAGCAGATACGTGCTGACGCCCTGCGCATGCAGCGCCTGCTCCAGCGCGCCAGCGACGGTGGATTTCCCCGAGCCCGAAAGCCCGGTGAACCACAATACGGCACCGCGATGGCCATGCTGTTTTTCGCGATCTGCACGCGTAACCGCGTGCGGATGCCAGACAACATTCTCATCTTTTAACAAAGTGCTGTCTTGTGACGCCATCTTATTTGCCACCCAGCAGGTCGCGCGCGCCCCAGTGCGGGAAGTGACGACGCACCAGACTGTTCAGTTCCAGCTCAAACGCGCTGTATTTATCCGATTCCTGATAAACCTGTTCAACCGCTTCGCGCACCAGACCGGCACCGACGGTGACGTTAGTCAGGCGATCAATAAAGATCATGCCACCGGTGACCGCATTACTCTGGTAGTTATCCAGCACCAGCGGCTCGTCAAAGGCCAGTTCGACCAGGCCGATGCCGTTGAGCGGCAGGTTTTCCACCACACGCTGCGTCAGCGAGTTGATTTCCACCTGATATTCGATGTTTTCCACCCGCGCACGGGCTTTCTTGCCGCCGACTTTGATGTCGTAACTCTGGCCGACGCTCAGTGGCTGCTCCGCCATCCACACCACGTCAACTTTGGCGTTCTGCACCGGCTTAACGGTTTCTTGTGCATCCACCAGCGTGTCGCCACGGCTGATATCGCGTTCATCGGCCAGCACCAGCGTAATCGCCTCGCCAGCCCAGGCTTCCTGCAAATCGCCATCGAACGTCACAATGCGCGCCACGGTGGATTCCACACCTGAAGGCAGCACTTTAATTTTCTGACCGACACGCACGGAGCCGGATGCCAGCGTACCGGCATAACCGCGAAAATCGAGGTTTGGACGGTTCACATACTGCACCGGGAAACGCATCGGCTGCTGTTCACGGATGTTGATGATATTGACCGTTTCCAGCACGTCGAGCAGCGTCGGGCCGGTGTACCAGCTCATGTTCTCGCCTGGCGTGGCGACGTTATCGCCTTCCAGCGCAGAAAGCGGCACAAATTTGATGTCCAGATCGGTCGGCAGTTGCTGAGCGAAATCCAGATAATCCTGTTTAAACTGCTCGTAAACTGTTTCGCTGTAATCCACCAGATCCATTTTGTTGACGGCCACTACCAGATGGCGGATCCCGAGCAATGTCGCAATGAAGCTGTGGCGGCGGGTTTGATCCAGCACGCCTTTACGGGCGTCGATCAGTAAGATCGCCAGATCACAGGTCGATGCACCGGTCGCCATATTACGGGTGTACTGTTCATGCCCCGGCGTGTCGGCGATAATAAACTTACGTTTCTCGGTGGAGAAATAACGGTAAGCCACGTCGATGGTAATGCCCTGCTCGCGTTCAGCCTGCAGGCCGTCCACCAGCAAAGCCAGATCCAGTTTCTCGCCCTGCGTACCGTGGCGCTTGCTGTCGTTGTGCAAAGAAGACAGCTGATCTTCGTAGATCTGACGGGTGTCATGCAGCAGACGTCCGATCAAGGTACTTTTACCGTCATCGACGCTGCCACAAGTCAGAAAGCGCAGCAGGCTTTTGTGTTGCTGAGCGTGCAGGTAAGCTTCGACGCCGCCCTGCTCCGCGATTTGTTGTGCAATTGCGTTATTCATTAGCTGCGGCTCCTCAGAAGTACCCTTGACGCTTTTTCAGTTCCATCGAACCGGCCTGATCACGGTCGATCGCGCGTCCCTGACGTTCACTGGTGGTCGACACCAGCATTTCTTCGATGATCTCCGGCAGCGATTGCGCTTCGGATTCAACGGCACCGGTCAGCGGCCAGCAACCTAATGTGCGGAAACGCACCATTTTCTTCTCGATCACTTCGCCCGGTTGCAGATCAATACGATCGTCATCCACCATCAGCAGCATACCGTCGCGCTCCAGCACCGGACGCGGCGCGGCCAGATACAGCGGAACGATCTCGATGTTTTCCAGATAGATGTACTGCCAGATATCCAGCTCAGTCCAGTTGGAGAGCGGGAACACGCGGATGCTTTCGCCTTTGTTGATCTGGCCGTTGTAGTTGTGCCACAGCTCAGGGCGCTGGTTTTTTGGATCCCAGCGGTGGAAGCGGTCGCGGAAGGAATAAATACGCTCTTTGGCGCGGGATTTTTCTTCGTCACGACGAGCACCGCCGAAAGCCGCATCAAAACCGTGTTTGCTCAGCGCCTGCTTCAGCCCTTCGGTTTTCATGATATCGGTGTGTTTGGCGCTGCCGTGAACGAACGGGTTAATGCCCATCGCCACGCCTTCCGGGTTCTTATGCACAATCAGCTCGAAACCGTAGTTCTTCGCCGTGCGGTCACGGAATTCGTACATTTCACGGAATTTCCAGCCGGTATCCACGTGCAGCAGCGGGAACGGCAAGGTGCCCGGGAAGAAGGCTTTGCGTGCCAGATGCAGCATCACCGAGGAGTCTTTCCCGATGGAATACATCATCACCGGGTTGGCGAATTCAGCAGCCACTTCACGGATGATATGGATACTCTCCGCCTCCAGTTGCCGCAAATGAGTCAGTCGTTTTTCGTCCATAACAGATCCTTTAAGCCAAATTCACAACCGACGGGCGTTGGGTGCCGTCAGTCTCAGGATGATGCCCAAACCAGGCCAGTTGCTGATGAAGCGAAACCACTTCACCAATCACCAGTAACGCCGGTGCCGGCGCCTGTTGAGCCAGATGTTCAAGATTATCGAGTGTTCCGGTCAGCACCTGCTGGTCAGAACGCGTTCCCCGTCCGATAACGGCAACGGGCGTATTCGCTGCGCGACCATGAGCGATCAGTTGCTGGCTGATTTCAGCCGCTTTGAGCGTACCCATGTAAATCGCCAATGTTTGCTGGCCTTTCGCCAGAGTCTCCCACTGCACGCCGTTGTTTTCCGGGCGGCAATGTCCTGTGACAAATATGACGCTCTGCGCGTGGTCGCGGTGCGTCAGCGGGATCCCGGCGTAAGCCGTTGCACCCGCCGCTGCGGTCACGCCCGGCACCACCTGGAAAGGAATGCCAGCGGCCTGCACCGCCTGTAATTCTTCGCCGCCGCGACCGAAAATAAACGGGTCACCGCCTTTAAGGCGCACGACTTTTTTACCCTGCAGCGCCAGTTCGACCAGCAGACGGTTAGTTTCTTCCTGCGCGACAGAATGGCTGCCCGCACGTTTACCGACACAAATCTTGTCCGCATCACGACGCACCAGATCCAGCACTTCTTCGCTGACCAGATAGTCGTAAAGCACCACATCGGCCTGCTGCATCACCTGCAACCCGCGTAAGGTGAGCAATCCTGCATCACCCGGCCCGGCACCGACCAGCGTGACATTGCCGTTATGCGAGATGTCTTCCGCGTTTTCTAACTGTTGTTGCAGCGCCTGTTCAGCTTCTGCGAGCTTTCCCGCAGACGCGAGGCTGGCGAAACGTCCGGCGAACGCATGTTCCCAGAAACGGCGACGCGCGCGCATCGAACTGAACTGCGCTTTCACGTTTTCACGCCAGCGTCCGGCGATATCGGCCATTTGCCCGAGGCTGTTCGGCAGCAACGTTTCCAGCTTTTCACGCAGCATTCTGGCGAGCACCGGCGCTTTACCGCTTGAAGAAATCGCCACGACAATCGGCGAACGGTCGACAATCGAAGGAAAAATGAAAGAGCACTTCGGCTGGTCGTCAACCACGTTAGCCAGCACATGGCGCTGGTTCGCCTGCTCAAACACTTCAGCATTCAGCGCAGCGTCATCAGTGGCGGCAATCACCAGAAACACGTCGTCGAGTTGTTCCGGCAAAAACGCCTGTGCTGACCAGCTGACTTCAGCGGCCTGTCTGCGTTGTTCCAGCTCGGGAGAAAGTGCCTGTGCGACTATCCGTACTTGCGCACCCGCCCGCAGGAGAAGATCGATTTTGCGAGCAGCGACTTCGCCACCACCCACAACCAGCACAGGGCGTTGTTTGAGGTCGGCAAATATTGGTAGATAGTCCACAAAAGCCTTAAATGATTATCAGAATTAATAAACAAACTATACGTGCAGGGAATAATTGATCTGAAATGACGAAAAGGAATGATTAGTTACTAAATGGAATATAGCCCGACAAAAAGAGCGGTTTGGGATAACGGGAAATTGTCTAATCGCCCAGAGAATCGCATACTGTATGCCCCAGAAAGACCGCCATACGCGGCCTGTTGTTTGATTGCCTTCCGGTCGTCTTGACCAGTAAATAAGGATTTTTGGCTATGTTTTCTTTTTCACGCATGACGCGGACACTGCTGGCGCTGAGCCTGAGCTGTGCCGGTTTGGGTCATGCGCTGGCGGCTTCCGCCCCGCTTCCGGCAATGGGCTTCATCGCCAGTCAGCAAATCCGCCATATCGCGACCTATTTCCCGGGGCGCATGGCCGGCAGCCCGGCAGAACTTATCGCCGCGGAATATCTGAATCAGCAGTTCACCAAATTAGGGTATAAGAGCGATTTACGCGGATTCGATACCCGTTATCTTTACACCAGTAGCGCGGGCAAAAAGGACTGGCGGAACATTCACGCCACGTCAGTGATTGCCGCACGTGCTGGTGAAGTCCCGCAGCAAATCATCGTGATGGCGCATTTCGATACTTATGTGCCGCAAAGCGACAGCGATACCAATCACAATCTCGGCGGTTTGACCTTGCAGGGTGTCGATGACAACGCCTCAGGCGTCGGTGTGATGCTTGAGCTGGCCGAACGCATGCAGGCCATCCCGACGCATTACAGCCTGCGTTTCGTGGCGCTCAGCGCGGAAGAAACCGGCACAAAAGGCGCGGAAGATTTCGTGAACCGGATGAGTGCTGAAGAGAAGAAAAATACCCTGCTGGTGATTAACCTGAGTTCACTTATCACCGGCGACCGGTTGTATTTCAACAGCGGCACTAACACGTCGGTGGCGGTGGCGAAACTCACCCGCGTGCGGGCGCTGAATATTGCGCGCAGTCTGGGCATTCCGGCAGAAAGTCATGAAGGCGCACATTGCTGCGATGGCATCAAGGCGCTGGATGACGCGCGTCTGCCGCTGCTGAATGTCACCGCGACCAACTTTGCGCTCGGTAAGAAAGACGGCGTGCAACAACGTGCGATCACCAGCCACTTCCCGCTGGGCACCACGCGTTATCAGAGCCAGTTCGACAATCTGCAATATCTGGATAAAGCGCTGCCGGGACGCATTGAAAAACGCTCACGGGATACGGTGAAAGTGTTATTCCCGCTGCTGAAGGATCTGGCGAAACCGGCGAAACACGCCTGATTAAATATGGGGAGTTGAGACGTTAATTACAGGAATCCCCTAAATAATTCGGGTTGCAGGAAGGCGGCAAGTGAAGGTATCCCCGGGAGCATAGATTACTATGTGACCGGGGTAAGAGCGCGCAGCCAACGCATCTGCAACCCGAAGTATGACGGGGATTTATTCGTGCAGGCCGCACTCGCGTTTAAGCCCAAAGAAGCGCGTGTCTTCTTCTTTCATCCCTTCTTCCCACTTCTTCGTGGTGTGCGTGTCACCAACGGAAAGGTAGCCCTGATCCCATAACGGGTGATAGCTCAGGCCGTGTTCTTTCAGATACTGGAAGATCTGACGGTTATCCCAGTCGATGATCGGCAGGATTTTAAACACACCGCGTTGCACCGCCAGCACCGGCAGATGCGCACGGCTGCCGGATTGCTCGCGCCGCAGACCGGCGAACCAGGTCTGCACGCCGAGCGTCTGAATCGCACGATTCATCGGCTCGACTTTGTTGATGTGATTGTACTTCTCGATACCCTCGACGCCCTGCTCCCACAGTTTGCCGTAGCGCGCTTCCTGCCACGCCGCAGAATGTTCCGCGCGGAATACCTGTAAATTCAGGTTCAGCTGTTCGGTTAACGTATCGATGAACTGATAGGTTTCCGGGAACAGATAGCCGGTATCGGTCAGGATCACCGGAATGTCCGGTTTCTGCTGAGTGACTAAGTGCAGACAGACCGCCGCCTGGATGCCGAAGCTGGAAGACAGCGCGAATTCGCCGGGCATATTTTCCAGCGCCCATTGCACACGCTCCTGCGCGGACAGTTTTTCCAGGCTGACGTTAATTTCCGCCAGCGCCATAGATTGTCCGGACTTCGGCAGTTCGTTCAGTTCAGCCAGAGTAAGATTCAGCAAACTCATATTGCCTCCAGGCGGTTATCGCGCTTAGTCATAAAAGTCGCGTGCTGGATCCAGCACCGGCTTAATGATCCCGGCGCGGATCACGAAGTCACCAAAGCCTTCACCGGTTTCGCGCTCTTTCGACCAGCGTCCGACCAGTTCGTCAATGATGCTCAGGATCTCAGCATCAGAAATGTTTTCACGGTACATGCGCGGAATACGTGTTCCGGCGCGGTTACCGCCGAGGTGCAGGTTGTAGCGGTTCATCGCTTTACCCACCAGGCCAATTTCAGCCAGCAGCGCGCGTCCACAGCCGTTCGGGCAGCCTGTGACACGCAGAACAATGTGTTCATCGCCCACGCCGTGACCGTGCATGATGCCTTCTACTTTGGTCACAAACTCAGGCAGGAAACGTTCCGCTTCCGCCATCGCCAGCGGGCAGGTCGGATACGACACGCAGGCCATCGAATTTTTACGCTGCTCAGTGACGCCGTCGTCAATCAGGCCGTGATTACGCGCCAGGGTTTCGATCGCGTCTTTGTCTTTTTCAGCGACACCGGCCACGATCAGGTTCTGGTTAGCAGTAAGCCTGAAGTCGCCTTTATGGATCTTAGCAATTTCTGCCAGTCCGGTTTTCAGCGGTTTACCCGGATAATCGAGAATACGGCCATTTTCGATAAACAGCGTCAGGTGCCATTGTTTGTCGATGCCCTTTACCCAGCCGATGCGATCGCCGCGACCGGTGAATTCGTAAGGACGAACATCGCCAAACTGAATGCCTGCGCGTTTTTCAACTTCGGCTTTGAATACCGGCACACCGACGCGTTCCAGCGTGTATTTAGTTTTGGCGTTTTTACGGTTGGTGCGGTTACCCCAGTCACGCTGCGTGGTCACCACCGCTTCGGCAACAGCCAGCGTGTTCTCCAGCGGAATAAAGCCCAGTTCGCTGGCAGTACGCGCATACGTAGCTTTATCACCGTGTGCGATAGAAAGCCCGCCGCCGACCAGCACGTTGAAGCCGACCAGTTTGCCGTTATCGGCAATCGCCACGAAGTTCAGGTCGTTGGCGTGCAGGTCCACATCATTCTGCGGAGGAATAACCACCGTCGTTTTGAATTTACGTGGCAGATAGGTCGCGCCCAGGATCGGCTCTTCGTCGGTGGTTTCGACTTTTTCCTGATCCAGCCAGACTTCGGCGTAAGCGCGGGTGCGCGGCAGCAAGTGTTCGGAGATTTTCTTCGCCCACTGATACGCTTCCTGATGCAGTTCAGACTCCACCGGATTCGAGGTACACAACACGTTACGGTTAACGTCGTTGGCGGTCGCCAGTGCATCCAGACCGAGTTTATTCAGCAACTGATGCACCGGTTTTACGTTCGGTTTCAGAATGCCGTGGAACTGGAAAGTCTGACGGTTAGTAATACGGATGCTGCCGTACAGCGTGCTGTCTTCAGCAAATTTATCGATGCCCAGCCACTGCGCTGGCGTCATCACGCCGCCCGGCAAACGGCAACGCAACATCATGGCATGACGCGGTTCCAGCTTCTGCTCAGCGCGTTCCGCACGGATATCACGGTCATCCTGCTGATACATGCCGTGGAAGCGGATCAACAGGAAGTTGTCTCCGTTGAAACCACCGGTCAGACCGTCTTTTAAATCCTCAGTGATGGTGCCGCGCAGGAAATTACTTTCCTTCTTCAGGCGTTCGGCGTCAGCCAGCGGGGCATCGACGATCAACGGGCCCGGACCGGGATTGAGTTCACTCCACAACTTGTTGCTCATAATTTTTTCACTCATAACTTTATGCCCAAAATCATTCGAGTTGCAGGCAGGCGGCAACTGAAGGAATCCCGATGAGCTGACTCAAGTCAGTGATTCGGGTGACTGAAGGAAGCCAACGCCCCTGCAATTAGAAGGATGCAGGGCATTAGTAGACGTCGCGCTGGTAACGGCGATCAAGGCGCAATTCACTGAGATATTCGTCAGCAGTTTCCAGATCCATCGCACCGTATTCGGCGATGATTTCCAGTAACGCCTGCTCTACGTCTTTCGCCATACGGTTGGCATCGCCGCAGACATACACGTGCGCGCCTTCCTGCAACCACTGCCAGACTTCCGCACCCTGCTCACGCAGTTTGTCCTGTACGTACACTTTTTCTGCCTGATCGCGTGACCATGCCAGAGAGATATGTGTCAGCAGGCCGTCTTTCACGTAACGCTGCCACTCGACCTGATACAGGAAATCATCGGTAAAGTGCGGGTTGCCGAAGAACAGCCAGTTTTTGCCGGTGGCGCCGTCGTTATCACGCTGCTGAATAAAGGCGCGGAATGGCGCAATGCCGGTGCCGGGTCCTATCATAATGACCGGTGTTTCCGGACTGGCCGGCAGGCGGAAGTTGTCGTTATGTTCAATAAAGACTTTCACTTCGCCGTCTTCTTCCAGACGGTCGGCTAGATAGCCGGAAGCACCGCCGGTGCGTGCACGCCCGTCGATGTCGTAACGCACCACGCCCACCGTAATGTGTACTTCAGATTCAGTTTCCGCCTGCGAAGAGGCAATCGAATACAGACGCGGCGTCAGCGGACGCAGTAAATCCACCAGTTGCTGGGCATCCAGCTCAGTCGGCGCACGGCGTACCATGTCGGCGAACGGCACGGTCTGCGCGTATTGCTGCAACGCAGTTTTATCTGCCAGCAGACCGGTCAGATGTTCGTCGCGGCAAAGCGCGGCGTATTTCTCGATAATCGGCGTGGTGTTCTGAGTCAGCTCGATGTGATGTTGCAGCGCCTCTGAAAGTGGCAGTTTTTTATCGTTCACTTCAACGATTTCATCACCTTTCAGCCACAGCAACTCGACGATTTCCTGCACCAGTTGCGGATCGTTTTCAAACCAGATCCCCAGTGCATCGCCCGGCTGGTAACGCAGGCCGGAATCACCGAGTTCGATTTCCAGATGACGCACATCTTTGTCAGAATCACGGCCGGTAATTTTCTGATTAACAGACAGCGTCGCCGTCAGCGGCGCTTCTTTGGTGTAAGGGCTGCTGTCGACCTGATTAACACTGCCCGCCAGCGTCGGCGCGGGTTGTGCGCCAGAATCAGCCGGAACGCGCTGTTTCAGTACATCGACAATGCGCTTACGCCAGTTTTCAGCGGCTTCTTTATATTCCACATCGGCATCAACGCGATCTAACAGACGTTCTGCGCCGAGCTCACCCAGACGGGTATCAAAGTCTTTACCCGCCTGACAGAAGAATTCGTAGGACGTGTCGCCCAGTGCAAACACCGCAAAAGCGGTGTCTTTCATTTGCGGGGCTTTTTTGGATTGCAGGAATTTATGCAACGCGACCGCTTCTTCAGCCTGTTCGCCTTCGCCCTGCGTGGAGGCCACGATCAGCAACAGCTTTTCCTGACCAATTTGTTTGAATTTATAGTCACCGGCATTCACCAGGTTGACGTTAATTTTCGCAGCCGTCAGATCATCGCGTAACTGTTCCGCGACACGACGGGCGTTACCGGTTTGTGAAGCAGAAATCAGGGTGACCGACGCAGAAACCTGCACCGGTGCCGGAGCGGCCACTGCGCCCGGTTGCTGATTGACCATTCCCCAGAAATAGCCGGACAACCAGGCCATCTGAGTCGGCGAATAATCACCTATCGCCGATTGAAGGCGAGCCATTTGCTCGGGGGTCAGCGGGAGCAGTGAAATTGGAGGTGCCTGAGTCGTCATCGCGGTACGAATTCCCTTATGCAGAAGCAAGTCATCAATCCGGCCTCCGGCGGCTTATTCTGTGTGAGTTCGCGCGGGAAAGACCTTTTAGAAGATGTAGGTTAACGAGCCGGATAATAACAATTAAAGAAGTGATGGAAATAATAAATAACCAAAATGACTAAGAGGATTTAGAGGTAAGTTCTATCTGAAAAAGTGGTAAGCGAAGATTTTTATCGTACTGAAATCGCTAAAAAAAATATCATCAGTTTGTTTGTTCATCGCCAAGTCGCGGGCGCATAAAGAAAAACCCCGCCGGAGCGGGGTGATGATTTTTTTTCAGGCAGGCGTTCGCACAGACGTTTTCAGAGATGGAAAGCGTTGTGCTGCTCAAACCAGGCAAACTGCCCTGCGGCAAACACCGACATTTTACTGCCGCTGTGGCCGACATCTGACAAGTCCATAAAGTGCCAGTTAAACGGCGTGTTGTTCTGTTCGGCGCGTTGCTGCGACGTGGTGAAATAGCTTTCGGCGCGCTCCAGACGGTTGGTGCCCTGCGCCATCGCCTGTTTGGATTTACGCAGCAGGCGGTTTTCCGGATCATCATCTTCTGCACCCACGGCAATCAGCACCGGTTTGGCGAAGTAATCATTCAGTTGCTGCTGACTGACCGCGACCGGCGCTTCACGCAGACCGTAAGGCCAGCGCTGATCGGTATCCGGCAATGTCCACCAGCCTGCCGCCGCACAGACCGCCGCTTTGACATTCGGCTCCGGCAACAACGTCAGCATACGATGGACAAACTGGCAGCCCGCGCTGTTGCCAAACAGATAATATTGCTTCTGCTGAGTGATGCCCTGCTTTTGCAGCGAGGTAAACACGTTATCGACAATGCTGAACGCCCACTGAGATTTCGGCAAACGATGATGGGTTTTGCTGTCGGTCAGATTACCCAGGTTATAGCCCGCAGCGCCGGGGAAATCCTGCTCGCTGAAATGCGGCACGACCACGCGTAAATGATACTGATCGGCAACGGTCATCCAGTCATTCCGGTAGGTGGCAGCGTTACGATCCACACCCGTCATCACCATCACCACCGGCGTGGTTTCATCGGCACCGACCGGCTGATAGGTGAAAACTTCCAGCGGCTTTTTACCCCCCGCCAGAGGAATATGCATCACGCCCGACCCCTGCGGGAAAACCAGAGGGGTTTTGCCTGCCGGCGCTTTGGCGACCGGGGCTTTCGCCGCAGCCGGCGCAGCATCCTGAGCGGGTGCCGTAGTTTCAGCCTGCACGCTGGCAGAGAACAACAGCGCCAGAACAGCGCAACGAAGCACAGTAATCATTCACTATCTCAACAGGTTAGTTTCTACCGGCTCACTGTATGCCAGCAATGCGGGCGGAGTAAAGAGAGTAAAAGTCAGGATTTGGTGAAGA
Organism: Rahnella sp. JUb53; assembly: GCF_004346065.1. Lineage (NCBI taxonomy): Bacteria > Pseudomonadati > Pseudomonadota > Gammaproteobacteria > Enterobacterales > Yersiniaceae > Rahnella > Rahnella sp. JUb53. The sequence continues at coordinate 254,940 of NZ_SLYT01000005.1, read as the reverse complement.
AAAGCGCAGTTAAGTCATGGCACGTAAGCCGGTATTCCGGTACTATGCCGCGTTTTTTCGAGCAACGAGACTGCCTCATGACCACCACATTATTTAAAGATTTTCAGTTCGAAGCCGCCCACCATTTACCGCATGTGCCTGCCGGGCATAAATGCGGACGGTTGCATGGCCACTCTTTCACCGTTCGTTTAGAAATCACCGGTGAAGTGGATCCGCATACCGGCTGGGTGATGGATTTCGCCGATCTGAAAGCCGCGTTTAATCCGACTCTGGATCGTCTCGATCACTATAATCTGAACGACATTCCGGGCTTAGAAAACCCGACCAGCGAAGTGCTGGCCGCGTGGATCTGGAACGAGATGAAACCTAAGCTGCCACTGCTCAGCGCCGTGCGCGTCAAAGAAACCTGCACAGCAGGTTGCGTATATAAAGGCTAACTCAGCATATCTCTTATGCGATGTTCAGATACTTATGTGTCTGCATTGAAAGCCGCCAGTTCCTTGCAATGCAGGTCGCAATGCACAGTCTGGTGGCTTCTTCTTTTTGACTGATTGGCTGCAGGGCAATAATCCGCGCTTTGCTGTCAGTCAGCGTTTCCAGCAGGGCATCCAGAGCGTCGATATCACGCTGACGCGCCACCGGATGTTTCACTTCATCAGCACGTTTCAATGCCTGCGGCAGAATGTCGTACCCGCCACGCATATTCACTTTCGGGGAAACGGTCACCCAGGTATTCACCGAGCAACGGACTTCATGCGTGCCGCTGGTTTCAATCTGGCAGCTGAATCCGTTCTTTTCCAGCAATGACGTCAGTTCTGTCAGGTCGTAAATGCACGGCTCGCCGCCGGTGATCACCACGTGACGCGCGGTGTAGCCTTGCTGCGCAATCACCTCGAGCAGTTGTTCGGACGTGGCATTGCCCCAGGCATCACTCTCTTCGGTTTTGACCAGAATGCGCTGCATATCGACTTCCCGATCGGCAATTTTATCCCAGGTGTGTTTGGTATCGCACCAGCTGCAACCCACAGGACAGCCTTGCAGGCGAACGAAAATCGCCGGCACGCCGGTAAAATAGCCTTCCCCTTGCAGGGTTTCGAACATCTCATTAATCGGGTACTGCATCAGTTTCTCAGTCATCTCTAAAAAAATCAGCGCGCATTATCGCAGACAACAGCCGCTGCGCCAAATACAGGCCGCAACGGGAGTGTGTGCAAAAATGTTTATGAGCGCAAAGAGCGGATGGCGTCAGTAAAGCGTTGCGTGATCTGCTGCGGGCGGGTAATTGCCCCGCCGACCACAACAGCATGCGCCCCGAGCGCTAAACATCGCGCCGCCATTTCTGGTGTATCCACGTTTCCCTCGGCAATGACAGGCGTCGTGCACTGCGCCAGCACCTGTCGCAGGAAGGCGAAATCGTCATGCCAGAGTTTGCTGCCCTGCGTTTCCTGAGTATAGCCGTGCAATGTTGTACCGATACAATCAAAGCCTAAAGCCTGTGCGTTTTGTGCTTCTTCTAAGGTCGCGATATCCGCCATCAGCAACAGGGACGGAAACTCTTTACGAATGTGTTGCACCAGCGCCGCAAGTTGCAATTCCCCCGGACGCTGATGGAACGTGGCATCCATCGCGATCATCTCTGGCGCGACGGCCATCAGCTCGCGCACTTCCTTCAGGGTCGCGGTGATATAAACATCGCTTGCCGGATAATCCCGCTTGATGATGCCGATAACCGGCAGCGGAATGGTAGCGCGAATGGCTTTCACATCAGCAACACTGTTCGCGCGGATCCCCGCTGCGCCGCCCTGCAAAGCAGCAAGCGCCATGCGGCTCATAATAAAATCGCTGTGCAGCGGTTCGTCATCCAGCGCCTGACAGGACACGATCAACTGTCCCCTGACGGTCGTTAACATTGACTGGTTCATACTCCCAACATCTCCTCAATTTCATTTTTAATAATCGTCACGTGCGGTCCGTAAATGACCTGAATGCCGTTTCCGCGTATCAGCACGGCTCGCGCCCCGCTCGATTTCAGCTTGTTTTCATCGACTCCGGCGGCCTGATGGACGCTGATACGCAACCGCGTTGCACAGCAATCCAGCTCCGCGATATTGGCCGCCCCGCCCAGTGCGTCGATAATGAGTCCGGCGCGATCGGTCACCACGCTATCCTGCTGAACGTCAGCCTCATCACGTCCCGGCGTTTTGAAGTTGAAGCGCCTGATGAGATAACGGAAAGAGAAGTAATAAAGGGCAAACCACGGCACACCGACCAGCGGGACGTACATCCAGTGCGTTTTGCTTTCGCCCTGTAAAACCCCGAACAGGATGAAGTCGATAAAGCCGCCGGAGAAAGTCTGTCCGATGGTGATCTGCAAAATGTGGGCAATCATGAACGCCAGACCGTCGAACACCGCATGCAGGACATACAGCATCGGCGCGACAAACAGGAACGAGAACTCGATGGGTTCGGTGATCCCGGTCAGGAAGGAAGTCAGTGCCGCCGACAGCAACAGCCCGGCGACGCGCTTTTTATTCTCAGGCCGCGCCGTGTGGTACATCGCCAGACACGCGCCCACCAGACCAAACATCATGGTAATGAAGCGCCCGGACATAAACCGTGAAGTGCCGATATAAAACTGCTGCGTATTGGGATCTGCCAGCTGGGCAAAGAAGATCCGCTGCGTGCCTTCCACCAGATGCCCGTTGACCACGTCGGTGCCACCGAGTGCGGTGGTCCAGAAAGGCAGATAAAAAATATGATGCAGGCCGAACGGGCCGAGCATACGCAGCACAAAACCGTAAATGAAGGTGCCGAGGTATCCCGTCGCATCCACCAGCCCGCCCATGCCAAAAATCACTTTCTGGAAGTGTGGCCAGATGAAGAACATTACCGCTCCGACGACAATAGCCGCGACGGAGCTGATGATCGGCACAAAACGGGAACCGCCAAAAAAGCCGAGAAACTGCGGTAATTCGATTTTGTTATAGCGCTGATGCAACCACCACGTCACGAGCCCAGTCACCACGCCGCCGAACACGCCGGTTTCCAGCGTCTGGATGCCCAGCGCCATTCCCTGTCCTGCGGCACTGAGATTAGTCGTGGCAAGCTGCCCTTTGAGGATCAGGATGGCGTTGATGGTGGCGTTCATCACCAGATAGCCGAGCAACGCGGACAAGCCCGCAGTTCCTTTATCACTGCGCGCCAGTCCGACGGCGACGCCAACGGCAAACAGCACCGCCAGATTGGCAAAGACGATCGAACCTGCACTGGCCATGACGGTGAATATCGCCTGCAAGACCGGGATATTTAAAAACGGATACGCCGCCAGCGTATTAGGGTTAGAAAGCGCCCCGCCAATTCCCAGCAGCAATCCGGCTGCAGGCAAAATAGCGATGGGCAACATGAATGACTTGCCAAACTTCTGGGCTCTTTCGAACCATGCCCCGCCCCCTGAACCATTAAATATCGACATGAGATGACTCCGCGTTGTGTTGTTGTGATAATTATTTTCACCACACTATATAATTAAAATAATAATTACCATCAAATGCACGGCGTTATCCATACGGAATTCTTCTGGCGTTAACTGCGTCACATCAGCCAAACTAGTCAGGTCAATTATTCTGAGGAGAGCCGAGTGAGTCAGACCAAGGAAACAGGCACGCTGTTACTGCGAATGCGTCAGGGGCTGGAGAATTACAGTCCGACTCTGCATAAACTGGGCAGCTATGTACTCGAGCAGCCACAGCGCGTGCTTTACCTGACCATCACTGAGCTGGCGCGTGAGAGTGATACCAGTGAAGCCAGCGTCACGCGGCTTTGTCGCCAGCTGGGTTGCAAAGGGTTTACCGAATTTAAGATGGGCCTGGCGCTGGAGACGCGGCAAAATCCGTCGTCACCAGCGGCACAAGGAAATGACGACGTTCAGACGCTGATTGAAGACAGCATCACCGCGCTGCGTGATACCGGAAAACTGCTCGACCGTCAGGTGCTGGCGGACGCGGCATCGCACATTCATCACGCGCGCTCCGTTCAGGTGTATGGTGTCGCGGCCAGCGCGATCGTCGCGGACTATCTGGGCTATAAATTGCTGCGTCTGGGCAAAACGTCGCAGTGTTTCGCCGATATGCACCGCGCAGCGATGAATGCCGTGAGTCTGGACGACCGGGATATTGTGGTGGTGATTTCCAGCTCAGGTTCAACGAAAGATGTGCTGCACGCTGCCGCACTGGCGAAGCGTCAGGGCACCACCGTTATCGGCATCAGTAATACGCTGCGCAGTCCGCTTTCCTCGCTGGCCGATATTTTACTGGTGGCTGCCAAACCCGAAGGTCCGCTGACGGCGGGATTACTGACGTCAAAAGTTGGCGGGATGTTACTGGTGGAATTACTGATCAATCAGCTGTTAACGCACTCCCCGGATTATCTGCAGGCCAGCGAACACAGTGCGAGCGCCACGCTTTCTTTATTGCTGTAAGCCGATGACATCCGCATCTTTCCCTGAATTGCGGACATAAAAAAACCCGCCGGAGCGGGTTTTTTAAGAAAGCGTTACGGGGCAGTAATTACTGACCTTTAACTTCTTTCAGACCGTTGAACGGAGCAGGAGTACCCGCAGCCGCCAGCGCTTCTTCGATACGGATCAGCTGGTTGTATTTAGCAACACGATCAGAACGGCTCATTGAACCGGTTTTGATCTGGCCAGCAGCAGTACCTACAGCCAGGTCAGCGATGGTCGCATCTTCAGTTTCGCCTGAACGGTGAGAGATAACGGCAGTGTAGCCAGCGTCTTTCGCCATTTTGATCGCAGCCAGAGTTTCGGTCAGAGAACCGATCTGGTTGAATTTGATCAGGATGGAGTTAACGATGCCTTTGTCGATACCTTCTTTCAGGATCTTGGTGTTGGTAACGAACAGATCGTCACCTACCAGCTGGATTTTGTCGCCCAGAACTTTAGTCTGGTAAGCAAAGCCAGTCCAGTCAGACTCGTCCAGACCGTCTTCGATAGACACGATTGGGTACTGTTTAGTCAGGTCTTCCAGGAAGTGAGTGAACTCTTCAGAAGTGAACGCTTTGTTGCCTTCGCCAGCCAGAACGTATTTGCCATCTTTGTAGAACTCAGATGCCGCACAGTCCATCGCCAGAGTGATGTCTTTACCCAGTTCATAGCCAGCAGCTTTAACCGCTTCAGCGATAACAGCCAGAGCTTCTGCGTTAGAACCCAGGTTTGGCGCGTAGCCACCTTCGTCACCAACAGCAGTACCCATGCCTTTAGATTTCAGAACTTTAGCCAGGGTGTGGAACACTTCAGAACCCATACGGATGGCTTCTTTCAGCGTTTTAGCGCCAACAGGCTGGATCATGAACTCTTGAATATCAACGTTGTTATCAGCGTGTTCGCCGCCGTTGATGATGTTCATCATAGGCAGTGGCATAGAGTATTTGCCTGGGGTGCCGTTCAGTTCTGCGATGTGAGCGTACAGTGGCAGACCTTTAGAAGCAGCAGCCGCTTTAGCAGCAGCCAGGGAAACAGCCAGAATCGCGTTAGCACCGAAGTTAGATTTGTTTTCAGTACCGTCCAGGTCGATCATGATTTTATCGATGTTAGCCTGGTCTTTCGCGTCTTTACCGGTTACAGCCTGAGCAATAGGACCGTTAACCGCAGCAACGGCTTTCAGTACGCCTTTGCCCAGAAAACGGGATTTGTCACCGTCACGCAGTTCCAGCGCTTCGCGGGAACCGGTAGAAGCACCAGATGGCGCAGCAGCCAGACCAACAAAACCACCTTCCAGATGAACTTCAGCTTCTACGGTCGGGTTACCACGGGAGTCGATGATTTCACGGCCGATAACTTTAACGATTTTAGACATTAAGATTTCCTCAGTACAAGTTAACTAAAGCTTCAGACAAGAGATGCGCCAGTGGCGCATCTCTTCCCCGGTATTTTATTTTACCTGACGCTTCTGATACTCACCGGCAGCCTTCACAAAGCCTGCAAACAACGGATGACCATCACGCGGCGTTGACGTAAATTCTGGATGGAACTGGCAAGCCACAAACCACGGATGGTTAGGCAGCTCGATGATTTCCACCAATTGCTTATCGCCAGAGCGACCGGCTACGCGTAAACCTGCGGCTTCGATTTGTTTGAGCAGCATATTGTTCACTTCGTAACGGTGACGATGGCGTTCAACTATTGTCGGCTCGCCGTACATCTCACGAACCAGGCTACCGTCGTTCAGGTGGCATTGCTGCCCGCCTACACGCATGGTACCGCCTAAATCACTGTCTTCGGAACGTACTTCGACGTTACCTTCTTCATCACGCCATTCGGTGATAAGTGCAACCACCGGGAACTTACAGTCTGGCACAAATTCGGTGGAGTTGGCGTTCTCCATACCCGCAACGTTACGGGCGAACTCAATCAGTGCAACCTGCATACCCAGACAAATGCCCAGATAAGGGATGTTGTTTTCACGTGCATAGCGCGCCGTCGCTACTTTCCCTTCTACACCACGGTAGCCGAAGCCGCCCGGGATAAGGATCGCGTCCAGGCCTTTCAGCACTTCGACACCACGGGTTTCGACATCCTGAGAGTCGATAAGTTTAATGTTCACGGTCAGACGATTTTTCAGGCCGCCGTGTTTGAGCGCTTCAATCACAGATTTATAGGCATCTGGCAGCTCAATGTACTTACCAACCATACCGATGGTGACTTCGCCGCCCGGATTGGCTTCTTCGTAAACAACCTGTTCCCATTCGGACAAGTTAGCTTCCGGCGCGTTGATGCTGAAACGTTTACAAATATAGTCGTCGAGACCCTGAGATTTCAATAGGGCCGGGATTTTATAAATAGAATCAACATCTTTAAGAGAAATAACTGCTTTTTCCGGCACGTTACAGAACAGTGCGATTTTCGCACGTTCGTTGGCTGGCACTGCGCGGTCTGAACGGCAGATCAGCACGTCTGGCTGGATACCGATAGACAGCAGTTCTTTTACAGAGTGCTGGGTCGGTTTGGTTTTCACTTCACCGGCAGCAGCCATGTAAGGCACCAGCGTCAGGTGCATGTACAGCGTGTGCTCGCGGCCCACTTCCACTGCCATCTGACGAATTGCTTCCAGGAACGGCAGGGATTCGATATCACCGACAGTACCGCCAATTTCAACCAGCACGACATCGTGGCCTTCGCCGCCTTCAATGATGCGTTCTTTGATGTTGTTGGTAATGTGCGGGATAACCTGAATAGTTGCACCGAGATAATCGCCACGGCGCTCTTTGCGCAGCACGTCGGAATAAATACGGCCCGTGGTGAAGTTGTTGCGGCGGGTCATCTTGGTGCGGATGAAACGCTCGTAGTGACCCAGATCGAGATCGGTTTCAGCGCCATCTTCGGTAACGAAGACTTCGCCGTGTTGAGTTGGGCTCATCGTACCCGGATCCACGTTGATATACGGGTCCAGTTTCATGATGGTCACGTTGAGGCCACGGGCTTCGAGAATAGCCGCCAGGGAGGCTGCGGCAATGCCTTTACCCAGAGAGGATACGACCCCGCCGGTCACAAAAATATAATTAGTTGTCATGCTGAACCTGAGAGGTTAGGTTTAAAGATGATGGAGTAACCAAGACGGGAAAACAGTATACCGGAACCTTGTGTGCGCCACAAATAAACGTTTTGCTGTCCATCATCGTTTTCCTTAGCGTCAGTTCAGAAGGGTTAACCCTGCCAGCCCTTTTCTTTCATTCTTTCAAAAACAATCAGTTAACTTCAGAAAAGTGCTGAGTTGCTCGCATGAACCACTAAAACATCTTAGATATCAATTTGTTGAACTTTACTGCTCTCAGATCAGCCGGTTAAGCACTGAATGACACTGAGCTTAACCGTTTCAGCAGATCCAGATCTTGTTTCCGATCAAAGTCGGAGAGCTAACTCAGGCTTCCGATTTTTTCACCTGCTGCCAGGCGTCTTCCATCTGCTCAAGTGTAGCTTCTTCCATGTTTAAGCCTTTCCCGCGGATAATCTCTTCAACATGCCGGAAACGACGCTCAAACTTGCGGTTGGCGGCCTGCAGCGCATCTTCGGCTTTATGGCCCAAATGACGGGAAAGATTCACCGTCGCGAACAGCAGATCACCGATTTCCTCACCGAGCTTTTCTTCGTCGATAACTGCCTGACGCGCTTCAAACATCACTTCGTCGATTTCTTCATACACTTTGTCGAGCACCGGCCCGAGCGTGGTCCAGTCAAAACCAACATTCGAACAGCGTTTCTGAATTTTGTGCGCTTTCATCAGGGCAGGCAGTGCGGAAGGAATGTCATCCAGCGCCGAATGCAGGGATTTCTCCGCCCGCTCCTGCGCCTTACGCGCTTCCCATTTCACCAGCACATCTTTGCTGCTGGCGTCTTTCGACCACGCCGCTTCAGTGCCAAAAATTTGCGGATGGCGGCGCTCTAATTTGTCTGAAATGGCATTGCAGATGTCGTCAAACTCAAACAGACCCTGCTCGCTGCCCATCTGCGCGTAAAACACCACCTGAAACAGCAGATCACCCAGTTCGTCGCGCACATCGTCGTAATCTTTACGGGCGATGGCGTCCAGCACTTCGTAGGTTTCTTCCAGCGTGTACGGGGCAATGGTGTCAAAAGTTTGCTCTTTATCCCACGGGCAACCGGCTTGCGGATCACGCAGGGTTTTCATAATGGTGAGCAGGCGTTGCAAAGAAGAATCGGTCATGGGATCTGTCCGTTTTAAAATAGAGGAGTCAACAACATAAAAGAAAAGGCCCGACTGGCGGGCCTTATAAGCGTTTGATCAACTGCCGTGAAGTCGCTTGGCTTCAATCACATCCGGCAACTGGTTCAGTTTGGCGATCACGCGTCCCAGCACCTGCGGGTTGTAGATTTCGATATCCATATCGATAGTCGCCAGTTGCTGACGTGTATCGCTGCGGCTGGCAACGCCAAGCACGTTCACTTTTTCGTTAGCCAGAATGGTGGTGATATCACGCAGCAGGCCGCTGCGGTCGTTGGCCACCACGCGCACTACCAGCGAATAACCGCTGGAGTAGCTTTCGCCCCACACGGCGTCTACCACGCGTTCCGGCGCATTCGAGCGTAAATCTTCCAGCTGATCACAGTCGGCACGATGGATTGAAATCCCGCGCCCCTGAGTGATGTAACCGACGATCTCATCGCCAGGAATCGGCTGGCAGCAACGCGCAATGTGGTGCATCAGATTACCGACGCCTTCGACGACGACGCGACCATTGTCTTTGGTACGGGTCGGTGGCGGCGTGGTTTTCTGCGTCAGCTGGCGCAGCGCTTCTTTATCCAGTTCTTCCGCACTCGGCTTTTTCAACTGAGATTGCAGGAAGTTGACCATCTGATTGATGCGGATATCGCCGTTACCGATGGCCGCCAGCACTTCATCCAGCGAGTTGACGTTGTAGCGTGGCAACAGCAGTTTTTCGGCATCTTTGATGCTGATATCCAGTCTGTCCAGCTCGTCATCGAGGATTTGTTTACCGGCAATAATGTTCTTATCGCGATCCTGTTTACGGAACCAGTTTTGGATTTTCGAACGCCCGCGGCTGGTCGTGACATAACCGAGACTCGGGTTCAGCCAGTCACGGCTTGGGTTCGCGTGCTTCTGGGTGATAATTTCAATCTGATCGCCCATCTGCAACTGGTAGGTAAACGGCACGATACGCCCGCCAATTTTCGCCCCGATACACCGGTGACCGACATCGCTGTGGATGTGGTACGCGAAGTCGAGCGGCGTGGAGCCCATCGGCAGATCGATAACGTCGCCTTTTGGCGTAAACACGTACACGCGGTCGTCAAAGACCTGGCTGCGCACTTCGTCGAGCATTTCGCCCGAATCGGCCATTTCTTCCTGCCACGCGATAAGTTTGCGCAGCCAGGCAATGCGCCCCTCGTAGCCACCGCTGCGGCCACCGGCCACGGCAGTGCCTTCTTTGTATTTCCAGTGCGCGGCGACGCCCAGTTCGGCATCTTCATGCATCTGGCGGGTACGGATCTGCACTTCCAGCGTTTTGCCGCGCGGCCCTAACACCACGGTGTGAATCGACTGATAACCGTTCGGTTTCGGGTTGGCGACGTAATCGTCAAACTCATCCGGCAGATGGCGGAAATGGGTATGTACAATCCCTAAGGCGGCGTAGCAATCCTGCAAACGTTCCACCACGATACGCACGGCGCGCACGTCGAAGAGTTCGTCGAAGGACAGAGATTTTTTCTGCATCTTGCGCCAGATGCTGTAGATATGTTTCGGGCGGCCATAGACATCAACTTTGATGCCCTCTTCCGCCATCGCATTTTTAACCGTCGAGACAAAATCGTCGATGTACTGCTCACGGTCGATACGACGTTCGTGCAGCAGTTTGGCGATGCGTTTGTATTCGTCAGGATGCAGATAACGGAAGCAGAAATCTTCCAGCTCCCATTTCAGCTGGCCGATACCCAGACGGTTGGCCAGCGGTGCGTAGATGTTGGTACATTCTTTCGCCGCCAGAACGCGTTCTTCTTCCGGCGCATCTTTTACTTCGCGCAGGTGCGCGATACGTTCGGCAAGTTTCAGCACCACGCAGCGGAAATCTTCCACCATCGCCAGCAGCATTCGGCGGACGTTGTCCACCTGCTCGGAGGCCATGGAGTCATTTTGCGTGGCTTTCAGCTGGCGGATGGCGTCCATATCGCGCACGCCGTGCACCAGATCGGTGATGCCTTTGCCGAACTGTTGGGTCAGGGTATCTTCATCGATGATGCCGTCATCAACCAGCGGGAACAGCAGCGCCGCGCGCATACTGTCGTTATCCATACTGAGGGTCGAGAGGATTTCAACCATCTCGAGGCCGCGCCACAGCAGCAGCGAGGCGTCAGGATGGCCCTGCGTTTGTTGCTCGCAGTAGCGCCAGGTTTCGGCTAAACGCTCACATGATTGCTGGCTGGACAGTCCTAAACTGTTGATCCAGTCGTCGAGTGCGAACTCGCCAGCTGTGTTCAGATGTGCACTTCTTACCGCAACCATACCCTCTCCCTACGTTTCTGACACAACGCCTGTGTCAGACGGGTTGATAAACAGAGCCATCGATTCAAGGTGCCCGGTGTGCGGAAACATATCCAGCATACGTACCTGAGCCAATCGATAGCCCGCCTCCAACAAAATTTTACTGTCCCGCGCCAATGTTGTGGGGTTGCATGACACATACACCACACGCGCCGGGGCCAGCTTAACGATATGCGCCATCACGCCAGCAGCGCCGCCCCGGGCCGGATCCAGCAAGATTTTATTGAAACCTTGCGCCGCCCAGGGTTGTTTACTGACATCATCTTCCAGATTCTCGTGGAAGAAAGAGGCATTTTCCAAGCCATTATTTCGGGCATTATCTTGCCCATTCGCCACCAGTGTAGCAACACCTTCGACGCCGACAACCTGCTTAGCTCTTTTTGCCAGCGGAAGAGTGAAATTCCCCATCCCGCAGAACAAATCCAGCACGCGATCTTCCGGCGTCAGTTCCAGCCATTGCAAGGCCTGTGCCACCATTTGCTGGTTAACCGCGTCATTCACCTGAATAAAATCGCGCGGACCAAATTTCAGATTCAGACCGTCAATCTGATAATCAGGTGTTTCACCGCATAAACGTTCCAGCGTATCGCTGTCAGGCGCCAGGAAAATCGTCAGCTGATGTTGTGCGGCAAAGGTGGTCAGGCGTGCGCGATCGGCTTCACTGAGCGGTTCAAGGTGGCGCAGTACCAGCAACGGACCGTTATCCGCCAGCACCAGTTCCAGATGCCCGAGACGTTTTGCCGCCGACAACGACGACAGACATTCCTGCACCGGCACCAGCAGTTGCTCCAGTTCAGGCCGCAGAACAGGACATTTAGTGATGGCCACCAGATCGTTTGAGCCTTCCTGACGGAAACCCATCACCAGCGGACCGTTCGCCGTTCCCGCTTTACGCCCCGGTTTAACGCCGGCGATTTGTAATCCCAGACGCGCGCGACGGCGGTAACCGTATTGCGGACCGGCAATCACCGGCTGAGGATCCGCCTGAACGCCGGTTTCCCGCGAAATCAGGCGCAGCAGTGATGCCGATTTGCTGCTCTGTTGCAGCGCCTCACTGGCATGTTGTTGCTGACAACCGCCGCAGACCGAATAGTGCGGACAAACCGGTTTCACACGATCGGCGCTGGTGGTCAGCAAACGTTTCAGCCGCCCTTTGGCGTACTTACTTTTATCTTCTGTTAAAGTGACTTCTGCCTGTTCACCGGGCAGTAAACCACTGACAAACACGGCTTTGCCGTTGTGGCGCGCCACACCCTGCCCGAAAGCATCAAGGTCGGTCGCGGTCACAGTTATCGTTTGCCGGGTCGTCACGCGGCGGTTCGGAGAGTAGAATTGAGCCATTATTGTCGATTACACGCTGGTTTATTAAGCTTAGCTGGAGCTAATTCTCCCACATTGGAACCCCATGACCAAATATAGCCTTCGCGCAAGGATGATGATCCTGATTCTGGCACCGACATTAATGATCGGTTTGCTGCTCAGCACCTTCTTTGTGGTCCATCGCTACAACGAATTGCAGAATCAGCTGACGCAAGCCGGAGCCAGTATTATCGAGCCTCTGGCGGTCGCGAGCGAATATGGCATGACGTTCCGGGAACGCCAACCGGTTCAGCGCCTGATCAGCCGCCTGCACCGCAATCATTCGGATATTGTGCGCAGCATCACCGTGTATGATGGCGACAATAAACTGTTTGCCAGTTCCACAACGCAGCACGACGGCAGTCCGTTGCAGGTCAAACGCGTTGACGATATTCCCCGCGAACTCACCAAGGAACGCTCCGGTGATGTGCTGATTTTACGCACGCCCATTCAGGCTGAAAACCACACGGAAGCCGACGATGATTCTTTCAGCGCGTCACCGAATCATCAGTTAGGTTACATCGCCATTGAGCTGGATTTACGCTCGGTCAAACTGGCGCAATATCAGGAAGCGTTTGTTTCCACTATGTTGCTGCTGTTGTGTCTGGGGATCGCCACCCTGTTCGCCTATCGCCTGATGCGCGATGTCACCGGCCCTATCCGCAATATGGTGAATACCGTTGACCGTATCCGCCGCGGGCAGCTCGACAGCCGCGTGGAAGGCAACATGCCGGGCGAACTGAGCATGTTGAAAAACGGCATTAACTCGATGGCGATGTCGCTGACGGCGTATCACGAAGAAGTGCAGCAGAACATCGATCAGGCGACGTCAGATCTGCGCGAAACGCTCGAGCAGATGGAAATCCAGAACGTCGAGCTGGATCTGGCGAAAAAGCGTGCGCAGGAAGCGGCGCGTATCAAATCCGAATTCCTGGCCAATATGTCCCACGAGCTGCGTACGCCGCTTAACGGCGTGATTGGTTTTACCCGTCAGACGCTGAAAACCCCGCTGTCGCCAACGCAGGCGGATTACCTGCAAACCATTGAACGTTCCGCTAACCATCTGCTGACCATCATTAATGACGTGCTGGATTTCTCAAAACTGGAAGCCGGCAAACTGGTGCTGGAGCATATTCCCTTCTCGCTGCGTGAAATGCTCGATGAAGTGGTGATTTTGCTGGCGCATACCGCCCACGATAAAGGGCTGGAACTGACGCTCAACGTCCACAACAATGTGCCGGAAAACGTGCTGGGCGATCCGATGCGCATGCAGCAAGTGGTAACGAACTTGCTTGGAAATGCGATTAAATTCACCGAAACCGGCAATATTGATATCAACGTGGAATTGCGTTCTCAGAACAATTTGCAGGTTGAACTGGAAGTGCAAATTCACGACACCGGCATCGGGATTTCCGAGCGTCAGCAGTCGCAGTTATTCCAGGCTTTCCGTCAGGCAGACGCCAGCATTTCACGCCGTCACGGCGGCACCGGATTAGGGCTGGTCATCACCCAACGTCTGGTTAAAGAAATGGGCGGCGATATCAGTTTCTACAGCCAGATCAACCGCGGCTCGACGTTCTGGTTCCACGTCACCCTTGAGCTGAATGAAAACCGCCACATCACGCCGGTTTCTATGAGTCACCTTGAAGGTAAACGTCTGGCGTATGTCGAAGCCAATCCGGCGGCAGCAAAAGCCACGATGGAAATCCTGCAAGCCACGCCGCTGGATGTCACGCACCGCACGACAATTGCAGCGCTTCCGGAAACCCATTACGACATTATGCTGTGCAGTATTCCGGTGAACCCCGATATGACGCTGTCCGATTACGACGGCAAACTGCAAAGAGTGTTCAGCATGACACAGCATCTGTTGCTGGCACTGCCAAGCCAGTTCCAGGTGGATGCCGAAGAGCTGAAACGGCGCGGCGTCGAGGCTTGTCTGATTAAACCGATGTCGAGCATCCGTTTACTGCCGTTATTGCTCAAAGAGCAGCAGGCGTCGGTGCGGGTGATTAACAATGATGAGAACAAAACGTCGCGTCTGCCGCTGACCGCAATGGCGGTGGATGATAATCCGGCCAACCTCAAACTGATTGGCGCGCTGCTGGAAGAATTAGTGGAAACCACCGTGCTGTGTCACAGCGGTGAAGAAGCGATTGAAGTCGCGCGTCATACGGACCTCGACATCATTTTGATGGATATTCAGATGCCGGATATCGACGGTATCCGCGCCAGTGAAATCATTCATCAGATGGCGCGCCATGCCAAAACGCCGGTCGTGGCGGTCACGGCGCACTCGCTGAGTGGCGAACGCGAGCAATTGCTGAAGCTGGGCATGGACGATTATCTGTCTAAACCGATTGATGAAAGTATGCTGAAAAACGTGCTGTCACGGCATCAGACTCATCAGGCGCAGCTGGATTCTCCGTTGCAGTCCGGAGAATCCCTCGCGCCGATCAGCACGCTCGACTGGCAACTGGCGCTGAGTCAGTCGGCCAATAAAGTGGCGCTGGCGCAGGATTTACTGCAAATGCTGGTGGAATTCCTGCCACAGGTGGCTGAACGCGTGGAGGCGGTAACGCGGGGCGAACCGGACGACGACATTCTGGCGCTTATTCACAAACTGCACGGCAGTTGCAGTTACAGCGGCGTACCGCGTCTGAAACAGCTGTGTTTCTACATTGAACAACAGTTGCGACAGGGCGTCAGCGTGGAAACACTCGAACCTGAATGGTTTGAACTGCTTGATGAAATAGACAACGTGAAGCGCGCTGCGCTGGCCTATTTACCTAAGTAGAAAATAATCCGGTAAGAGAGTAACGCCCGGCATCGTCCGGGCGTTTTCGTCTCATCAGAACCAGGTGGTCACCGCACCGGTCACATCCCACTGTTCATTGACCAGCAGCAGCTGCCGCCATTTGTCGAACGTCAGGCAAGGGTGGCTGATATCAAAGACCAGCATGTCACCGACTTTCAGGTCAGCGTTTTCCGGTATCGACATAAACGCATGCTGATCCATCATCGCGAACACCTTCCAGTCTTCCGGCGCAGGCACCACCGTGGTGTATCCCGCCTGCGTGGCGCTGCGCGGACGGAAATGCCCGGCGGCTTTCGGGTATCCGGCGTCATAACCGGCATCACGCTTACCGAAAGCGATAATCGCCCTGCCCGGCTCCGGCAACGATTGCACCGCCGCCCAGACCTGCAACGCGGGCTGTAAACTGCTGTTCATCTCGCGCGCCACCGGATTGCTGGTTTGCATACGTTCAAGCGCCGCCTGATACGCGCCGACGTCGTGTGTCACGTAGCAACCGGAACGCAGGATGATATCGAGGTTATAGCGTTTTTCAGCATCAAGATGCGTGTCTTCGCGGGTCAGTTCTTCTGCCACCACATCGAACCAGGCGGAACCGGCACCGGTTAAAATCACCTGCGGTTCGGCAAATTCTCCGGCCTGTGCCAGCACTTGCGTGCGGGTCATAACGTGGCGCAGAAAACCGCGGATCACCGCCTCGTCATTACTGACACCTTCGTAAAGCTCGACACCGACCAGCGCCAGCGACTGCGGCCAGCGTTTCACCGCCGCCAGCACGTCAGCTTCCTGTTCTTCGGTGCGGATGCCCGTCCGACCGCCCGCAATGCCGTATTCAAACATCACGCGCAGTGTCAGCTGCTGACTGGCAAAGTAATGCCCGAGCGCGTCGGCGTTGTCCGCTGAATCCACAATGCAGGTGAAATCGAAAGACGGGTCTTCACGCATCAGCCCGGCGATCATCGCCATATTGCCTTTGCCGATCAGCTGATTGGCCATAATCACTTTGCGCACGCCATGCGCGAATGCCGCATTAACCTGCGGCGCAGTCGCCAGCGTAATACCCCACGCACCAAACTCCAGCTGCATCTGATACAGCTCAGGGCTCATGGTAGTTTTGCCGTGCGGTGCCAGTTTCAGCTGATAACGCTGGATGAATTCGCGCATCCAGGAAAGATTATGTTCGACTCTCTCTTCGAGCAGCACCGCCACCGGCAGGCTGACGTCTTCACGCAGAATATTCCAGCCTTGCCCGCGGATATCGCCCTTACGCGCACCGGCGCTCAGCGGCCCAAGCCCTTTGGTCAGGGTGTTTACCGGCTGCTGTGAAAAATCAATCTCTGACATACGTGTTTTCTCATTGGCGAATGTCTTTAAAACCTAACGTAAAACCGCCACAAATAAAATACAAAAACCGGCGCAGGCTGGGCCTGAACACCGGTTTTTTATCCTGACTGCTGTGGGTTAAAGTTTTTGCGATAATTTAATGGTCGCGGCAATATTTCGTGCGGATTTACGCAGGTTGTCCGCCGCGTTTTTCAGGGCGTCATCGAGTGTACAAATGCTGTAAAGCACACTGAAAACGGCGTCCAGCCCGTGGTCATAAACCACATCCACATCTTTTGTCAGGCTGCCCGCAATCCCAATCACCGGTTTGTTATAACGCTTGGCGACCCGCGCCACACCAATCGGCACTTTACCGTTGATGCTCTGGCTGTCGATACGCCCTTCACCGGTGATCACCAGCGTGGCGTCTTTCACCAGCTCATCCAGCCCCAGCGCATCAGTGACTATCTCGATCCCCTGACGTAATTCCGCATGGCAGAATCCGTAAAGTGCCGCGCCCATACCGCCCGCGGCGCCAGCACCGGGAACGTGCTCAACATCAATGCCCAGATCCTTTTTGATCACTTGCGCATAATGATGCAGATAGCCGTCGAGCTGTTCGATCATCTCCGGTGTCGCGCCTTTTTGCGGACCGAAGATAGCAGACGCCCCGTCTTTTCCGGTCAGCGGATTGGTCACGTCACACGCCACTTCAAAGCGACATTTTTTGATCCGCGGATCCAGATCGCTGATATCAATGTGATGCAGTTTTTCCAGCTCACCGCCGCCCTGACCAATCGGCTTGCCCTCTCTGGTCAGCAGCTTCGCGCCAAGCGCCTGCATCATTCCCGCGCCGCCGTCATTGGTCGCACTGCCGCCAATGCCGATGATGCAGTGTTTCACGCCATGGTCCAGCGCGGAATGGATCAGTTCGCCGGTGCCGTAAGAGGTGGTTTTCAGCGGATTACGTTGCGCAGGCGGAACGCTTTCCAGCCCGCTGGCCGCCGCCATTTCGATGAAAGCGATTTTCTCATCACCTGATAACCCGAAGAACGCCTCGATCGGTTTTCCCAGCGGCCCGGTGACATTCACTTTAACGACGCGGCCTCCGGTGGCAGCCACCATCGCCTCAACCGTGCCTTCGCCGCCATCGGCAACCGGCAGTTTGACGTACTCCGCCTCGGGGAAAATCTCACGAAAACCACTTTCGATGGCTTTTGCCACATCCAAAGCAGACAAACTTTCTTTGTATGAATCCGGTGCGATCACTATTTTCATAAAGTCATTACCTTCATAAACTGCACGCGCCGATGTGGAAAAGCGTCCTGTCAGTTTTGCATCCTGCCTGAAGGGCAACGCGAAACGAGCATTAACTCAGGGTCACGTTGCCGCCGCAGACTAACGGGTAACTTCAACCTTCGCTAAGGTTTCATAATAGCGTGCAATGGCGCTATGGTCAGATTGCCCGTGACCATCCGCTTTCAGTGCCTGCATCATTTCCATGACCAGCGAGGTCAGAGGCAGTTGCGCACCAACGCCGTGTGAGGTGTCCAGTGCATTAGCTAAATCTTTGATGTGCAAATCAATTCGGAATCCCGGCTTGAAGTTGCGATCCATCACCATCGGCGCTTTTGCTTCCAGCACGGTGCTGCCTGCCAGTCCGCCACGAATAGCCTGGAAAACTAAATCAGGATCCACGCCCGCTTTGGTAGCCAGCACCAGCGCTTCAGACATGGCAGCAATGTTCAGCGCCACAATCACCTGATTCGCCAGTTTGGTGACGTTGCCTGCGCCGATATCACCGGTATGCACCACGGAACCCGCCATGGATTTCATGATTTCATAGCATTTATCGAACACCGCTTTGTCGCCGCCGACCATGACAGACATCGTGCCGTCGATGGCTTTCGGTTCGCCGCCGGAAACCGGCGCATCGAGCATCGCGATTTGCTTAGCAGCCAGCGCTTCACTGATTTCACGGCTCGCCAGCGGCGCGATAGAACTCATGTCGATGAAAATAGTGCCCGGACGCGCGCCTTCAATCAGACCATTTTCGCCCAGCGCCACCTCTTTTACCTGCGGCGAGTTTGGCAGCATGGTGATGATCACATCAGAAACCGCAGCCACGGCTTTTGGGGTATCTGCCGCTGTCGCGCCGAGTTTCACAATTTCACCGACGGTATCCTGATTGCGATCCATCACCACCAGCTCGTAACCTGCTTTCAGCAGGTTTTTGCTCATAGGCTTGCCCATGATGCCTAAACCAATAAAGCCAATTTTCATTCGGGTATCCTCTTTATATTGATGTTTGAGAGCGGATCACTTGGTGAAGCGATCACACAGCGCCTGAGTCCCTGCGCGGAAAACGCCTAAATCACTGCCGACCGCCACGAACGTCGCGCCCCATTCCAGATAGCGACGGGCATCTGCTTCAACCGGTGCCAGAATGCCGCTCGGTTTGCCGTGTGCTTTTGCACGCGCAAAGATGTGACGGATAGCGGCCTGCACGTCAGGGTGTCCGGCGTTGCCGAGATGCCCCATGCCTGCGGCCAGATCGCTCGGGCCGACGAAAATTCCGTCGATGCCGTCAACGGCGGCAATCGCATCCAGATTATCGACGCCCTGCTGGCTTTCGATTTGCACCATCACCGCGATGTTGTCGTTGATGCTGGTGAAGTAATCCGGCACGGTGCCGAACATGTTGCTGCGATGCGAAACCGATACGCCACGGATGCCTGCTGGCGGATAACGTGTTGATGCCACCGCCAGTTCAGCCTGCTCCTGCGTTTCCACAAACGGGATCAGGAAATTGTAGAAACCGATATCCAGCAGGCGCTTAATCACCACCGGATCATTAAATTGCGGACGCACCACCGGCGCGCTGCGGCTGCCTTTCAGCGCCATCAGTTGCGGTACAAATGTGGTGACATCATTCGGCGCGTGTTCGCCATCGAGCAACAGCCAGTCAAAACCCGCCACGCCGAGCACTTCGGTGGTGATTGGGCTGCACAGCGCTGACCAGCAACCAATCAGCGTTTTTCCTTGCAGTAAGTCCTGGCGAAAGCGATTTGGAATCATTTGATTACTCATATCTGATATCTGACCTCATCCAGGGGCAGAGCCGGAAAATCCGGCATGCCCGCATCAAAATTTACTGTTTCTTAAGTTCCAGACGTTTGATCTCGCCGACCACCAGCAGATAGCAAAGCATCGCCATCAGTGCTGAACAGCCCACAAAAATTAATGCCATATTGAAAGAGTGCAGCCCTTTTACCATGTAGCCGATCACCAGCGGCGTCACGATGGAGGCTACGTTTCCGAACACGTTGAAGATGCCGCCGCACAGGCCAATGACTTCTTTCGGGGCGGTATCGGCAATCACCGGCCAGCCCAGCGCACCAAAGCCTTTGCCGAAGAACGCCAGCGCCATCAGGGTGACAACCAGCGCGTTGTTGTCGGTGTAGTTACACAAGATGATGCTGGTGGCTAACAACATGCCCAGCACGATAGGAATTTTACGTGCCACGGTCAGCGAGAAACCGCGTTTAATCAGGAAATCTGAGAACACGCCACCCAGCACACCGCCGGCAAAACCGCACAATGCCGGAATTGCGGCAATCATCCCCACTTTAAGAATAGACATGCCCTTTTCCTGAACCAGATAAATCGGGAACCAGGTCAGGAAGAACCACGTAATACTGTTAATGAAATACTGCCCGAAGAAGATCCCCAGCATCATGCGGCTGCTCAACATCTGACGAACGTAGCTCCATTTCGGACCATTTTTCGCACTGTCGGTTTTCTTGTGGTCGATATCCACCACCGCGCCGCCGTCTTTCAGAAACTCCAGCTCGCTTTTGGAAATATGCGGATGTTCCGGCGGGTTATGAATAAATTTGATCCACACCAGCGTCAGCACAAAACCAATCACGCCCATCACGATAAAGACATGTTCCCAGCCCCAGGCGTAGGTCAGCCAGCCGAGTAACGGAGAGAACAGCGCCAGCGAGAAATATTGTGCGGAGTTAAAAATTGCCGACGCGGTGCCGCGCTCGGTGGTCGGGAACCAGGCCGCGACAATGCGGGCGTTCGCCGGGAAGGAAGGCGCTTCGGAGAAACCCAGCATAAAGCGCAGGATAAACAGCGTCAGTGCGCCATACGCCAGCGGGAACCAGCCAACAAAGCCTTGCAGTAAGGTGAACAGCGACCAGAAAAACAGGCTGTAGGTATAAACTTTCTTTGAACCGAACTTGTCCAGCAACCATCCGCCGGGCAACTGCATAATCAGATATGCCCAGCCGAATGCCGCAAAGATTTGCCCCATATCCGCAGCATCCAGGCCCAGCTCGCGCGCGACCTCGGTGCCTGCAATGGAAAGCGTTGCACGGTCGGCATAGTTCACCGCCGTGATTAAAAAGATAATCAGCAAAATGTAGTAACGAATATGTGTTCGTACCTTACTTTGCGCGATTGTCCGAGACTGAGATTGAATATTCATGGTGACCTTCGTTGTAATATTGAAAAATTCATTCAGGTAATTCACCGCTGCTCAAATAACGCCCGCCATTCCTCTGCGTTATTTACCCTATAGTTTCTTTATAAGAAGCATTTATACGATCTGGCGAATTAATCCTTTATTAATCCTTGTACGAAATTTACCTGTATTACTTAAAACGTCACCTTCAGAGGGCTAATACAGTATAAAAAAGAGGCCCCGAAATAACACTGTGCATTCGCCCAAGAATATAGCAGATAATTGTGACTATTCTTTTGCATACACACATCGATGTGGGAGGAGAATCACAGATTATCTCGCGCTGATAACCGCTCAAATCAAAGGGTGATATCCATCACATTTATTCTGTCACCTGCCCCACAGAATGATGTTAAACCGGTAAAAAGCTGGTCAGTTGCACAATGAGGTTCGTGGAAGTCTGTCTTATAATGAGCGTCATACCCTGTATTACAGAGCATGTTTTGAGAAACGTCGTTAAGCGTCAACTTCAGAGAATTAACCGGAGCCTTTTGTTCCGGGATGTTTAATAAACGCGGAGACAGTTATGTCACGTAATAAAGATAAAGAACATGCAACCGAAGCACTTTTCATTAAGGTTCATGAAAGCGATAACGTTGCTATTATTGTGAACGATAACGGTTTAAAAGCCGGCACCCGATTTTCTAATGGTCTGGAATTAATTGAGCATATTCCACAAGGTCATAAAGTTGCCTTAGAACCGATTGCCCAAGGTGGCGATATTATTCGTTATGGTGAAGTCATCGGCTATGCGGTGCGTGATATCGCACAGGGCGGCTGGATTGACGAATCCCTGGTGGAACTGCCGGTCGCGCCGGAGCTTAACAGCCTGCCGCTGGCCACCCGCGTTCCGCCCGCCTTACCGCCGCTGGAAGGCTATACCTTTGAAGGTTACCGCAACGACGACGGCAGCGTAGGCACTAAAAATCTGCTCGGTATAACCACCAGCGTGCATTGTGTGGCGGGCGTGGTGGATTACGTGGTCAAAATCATCGAGCGTGATTTACTGCCGAAATTCCCCAACGTCGATGGCGTCGTGGCGCTGAACCATCTCTACGGTTGCGGCGTGGCAATTAACGCCCCGGCGGCGGTGGTGCCGATCCGCACTATCCACAATCTGGCGCTGAACCCGAACTTTGGCGGCGAAGTGATGGTGGTCGGTCTGGGCTGTGAAAAGCTGCAACCCGAGCGCCTGCTGGAAGGTACGCCGGACGTGCAGGCGATTTCCCTCGACGATACGCATATCGTCCGTTTGCAGGATGAACAGCATGTCGGCTTCCAGTCGATGGTGGACGATATCCTCACCGTTGCACAATTCCATCTCGAGCGCCTGAACCGCCGTCAGCGCGAAACCTGTCCGGCGTCTGATCTGGTCGTGGGCACGCAATGTGGCGGCAGCGATGCTTTCTCCGGCGTGACAGCTAACCCGGCGGTAGGTTACGCCTCGGACC
The DNA here is from genome assembly GCF_004346065.1 of Rahnella sp. JUb53. Lineage (NCBI taxonomy): Bacteria > Pseudomonadati > Pseudomonadota > Gammaproteobacteria > Enterobacterales > Yersiniaceae > Rahnella > Rahnella sp. JUb53. Next base: position 232,368 of record NZ_SLYT01000005.1, on the reverse strand, counting down.
TGCTGGTGCGCTGTGGCGCGACCGTGATGTTCTCAGAAGTGACTGAAGTGCGCGACGCCATCCACTTACTGACGCCGCGCGCTGCGGATGTCGAAGTGGGTAAACGTCTGCTGGAAGAAATGGCCTGGTACGATGATTATCTGTCGATGGGACAAACCGACCGCAGCGCCAACCCGTCTCCGGGTAACAAAAAAGGCGGTCTGGCCAACGTGGTGGAAAAAGCACTCGGCTCGATTGCAAAATCCGGCACTAGTGCAATTTCAGAAGTATTGTCTCCGGGTCAGCGTCCGACCAAAAAAGGCTTGATCTACGCTGCCACGCCTGCCAGTGATTTTGTCTGCGGAACACAGCAACTGGCATCCGGGATTACCGTGCAGGTCTTTACCACCGGACGCGGTACGCCTTACGGCCTGCTGGCGGTGCCGGTGATTAAAATGGCGACCCGCACCACGCTGGCTAACCGCTGGCACGATCTGATGGACATCAACGCGGGTACTATTGCGACCGGCGACGCGACTATCGAAGATGTGGGCTGGGAGTTGTTCCACTTCATTCTCGATATCGCCAGCGGGCGCAAGAAAACCTGGTCAGACACCTGGGGCATCCATAATGCGCTGGCGGTGTTTAACCCGGCGCCGGTGACCTGAGTTTCGGTTTTACAGATAAACGAAAGGCCAGCATCGCTGGCCTTTTTGTGCGTCTGATCTCGAGGAAAAACTTACTGCGCCGCAGCGGCACCGGTTTGTTCAGCGCCAACCAGTCCGACTTTCAGGTAACCGGCTTTACGCAGGTTATCCATCACTTTCATCAGCGTTTCGTAATCCACTGTCTTATCCGCACGGAAGAAAATCGTGCTCTGCTTATTGCCCTGAGTACGTTGATCCAGCATCGAGGTCAGATTATCGCTGTTGACCGGCGTGTCGCCCAGGAACAGCTGTTTGTCTGCTTTCACCGACAGGAAGATCGGTTTCTCAGGACGCGGCTGCTGTTTCGCCGTAGAGGCGGGTAAATCAACCCGCACATCTACGGTCGCCAGCGGTGCGGCCACCATGAAGATGATCAGCAATACCAGCATGACGTCGATGAAAGGCGTGACGTTGATGTCATGCATTTCACCGCTTTCGTCGATATCGTCGTTTAACCGAATAGCCATAATCTGTTCTTACCCTACGCGTAACTGACCTGTCTGACCGCGTGGCGCATCGCCTTTGCTGGCAGCCAGATCCAAATCACGACCCTGCAACAGAATAATCTGCGCCGCCACATCGCCAACCTGATGACGGTAAGAGGTAATGGTACGGGCGAAAATGTTGTAGATAACCACGGCAGGGATCGCGGCAACCAGACCGACAGCCGTTGCCAGTAAAGCTTCTGCAATGCCCGGCGCTACAACGGCCAGGTTAGTGGTCTGCGTTTGCGCGATACCGATGAAGCTGTTCATGATGCCCCACACAGTACCGAACAGGCCGACGAACGGAGAGATTGCCCCGATAGTCGCCAGAATACCGTTGCCACGGCCCATGTAACGGCCGGCTGCGCTGACGCGACGCTCAAGGCGGAAACCGGTACGTTCTTTGATGCCGTTGTTGTCGGTGGAACCTGCTGACAGCTCGAGTTCATTCTGTGCGTCACGGATCATCTGCGCGCTGATGCTGCTGGCGGCGAAGCTTTCGGCTTGCTCAGCGGCTTCGTCCAGAGTACGGACAGAAGACAGCGCATCAAACTCGCGGCGCATACGGCGTTTGCCAGTGAACACTTCAGCACCTTTGCTGAACAGCAACGCCCAGGTGACGACAGAGGCCAGCAGCAGGCCAATCATGACGGTTTTCACCACCGCATCGGCGTGGTGATACATGCCCATAACAGACAAATCGGTAGGAATGACAGGCGTCGCTTCGGACGGCGTCGGTTGCATCACCGGTGCTGGCGTTGCATCACTGTTCGCCGGTGCAGGGGCATCCGCCGCTGCCGGTTGAGTTGTTGCAGAATTGACGGCTTGTCCAGCCGGCGTCGCAGGTGCAGCCATCGCGTTGCCACTTAAGCCAGCAACCAACATCAACGACATCAGTAATGAGGTCGCCTCTTTCATCTTATTGCGAGCCGTTTTCACGCGTCGCCTCCAGCCAGAATCAGTGTGTAGAAGGAATGAATAACGCCGAATGATATCAAAGAAAAAGGCCTAATTGATAGTCGTTCTCATTATTATTTACATTGTCGCGCCTGCAGGCTGGCGTGTCATTGACAGACGACAAGGTTTTTCGTGTTTGCACAAGGGATGAACAATTTAATCTGCGTCACACTTTCCAAAAGAATTACGCGGTAAATCAATCATCTGAGCTTCAACATCTAAGTCAAAACAATGTTTTAAATATTAAGTAACACCTTTTTACATTTGTTGCGAGTTTGTGATAATGCTCAAATACCGCACAGTAAAAAATAGGATAAGGTGCTTACTCAGGCGAAGACCGCATACCGGCAATGCTTGTATCCCTATAATTTAAAAGCTTATTTACACATTTTTCATAATGAACAGGCCGGACCTTCCGTTGGCTCTGATCAACACTTGCTCTCATTTATCTTTCCCTTACTGAGTACCCTGGAGACAAACTGATGAAAATGCAAAAAGCACTTCTCAGCCTTTGCCTGAGTTCCGCGACCCTCTTATTTACCGCGGGTGTATCCGCACAAACGCTGAAGGCCGCCGATGTGCATCCGCAAGGCTATCCGAACGTCGTCGCCGTTCAGCACATGGGCGAAAAGCTGCAAAAGCAAACGGACGGACGCCTCGAAATCAAAACGTTCCCGGGCGGTGTTCTGGGGGATGAAAAGCAGGAAATTGAACAGGCACAGCTTGGCGCGCTGGATATTATCCGCGTATCGATGACGCCGGTTGCCTCGATTTTACCGGAGATAAACGTCTTCACCCTGCCCTATATATTCCGCGATGAAGACCACATGCACAAAGTGCTCGACGGTCAGATTGGCAAAGAAATCGGCGACAAAATCACCAACAACCCGAACTCCCGTCTGGTGTTCCTCGGCTGGATGGACGGCGGCACGCGTAACCTGATCACCAAAGAGCCGGTGGTGAAACCAGAAGATTTGCACGGCATGAAAATCCGCGTACAAGGCAGTCCGATTGCGCTGGCGACGCTGAAAGCCATGGGCGCAAACCCGGTGGCGATGGGCGTCAGTGAAGTGTTCAGCGGCATGCAGACCGGGGTTATCGACGGCACCGAAAACAACCCGCCGACGTTTGTCGCCCACAACTATCTGCCGGTGGTAAAAAACTACACCTACAGCCGTCACTTCATCATTCCGGAGCTGTTCCTGTATTCAAAAGTGAAATGGGACAAACTGAAACCGGAAGACCAGCAGTTAATCCTCAAGCTGGCGAAAGAAGCACAGGACGAGCAACGCGAACTGTGGAAAGCCTATAACGAGAAAGCGCTGGCAACGATGAAAGCAGGCGGCGTGAAATTCTATGAGATCGACCCTGCGACTTATGTCAAAGCCACGCAATCCGTGCGCGATGAATTCGGCAAAGACCATCAGGAACTGATGCAGCAAATCGCTGACGTTCAGTAAACCCTGACTCCGGCAGCCTGCGGGCTGCCTCTTTATGATCTTTCGCCGGGGGATTTATGGTCTCGAGTTATCACACCCTGATGGACATTCTTTACCGCTGCGCGATGTGGCTCGCCGGTATTGCGTTACTGCTGATGGTCGCGGTGATCCCGATTGGGATCTTCGCCCGCTACGTGATGAACAGCGCCCTGTCGTGGCCGGAGCCGATTGCGATTATGTGCATGGTGACGTTCACCTTTATCGGTGCCGCCGTCAGTTACCGCGCCGGTTCGCACATTGTGGTGGCGATGGTCACCGACCGTCTGCCGCCTGCGCTGAAAAAATTCTCCGCCCTGCTGGCTGACCTGATGATGCTGGCGATCAGCGTGTTTATTTTCTGGTACAGCCTGCAATTGTGCAGCGAACTCTGGCAACAGCCGGTGGCGGAAATCCCGCTGCTGACCGCCGGACAAACCTATCTGCCGCTGCCCATAGGTTCTGCGCTGACGCTGTTATTCATCATTGAGCAGATCATTGCCGGCCCGCAGCATCAGCGGCCAGTGGTGATGCTGGGCAATTCTGACGCCTGACCGGAGCCTGTTATGGATGCATTAATCTTGTTGTTAACGCTGGCGGTAATGCTGGCGATTGGCGTGCCGGTCGCTTACGCCGTCGGGCTGAGCGCGCTGGCGGGAGCCTGGTGGATTGACCTGCCGTTTGAAGCGCTGATGATCCAGCTGACCAATGGCGTGAATAAGTTCTCTCTGCTGGCGATCCCGTTCTTTATTCTGGCGGGCGCGATCATGGCCGAAGGAGGGATCGCCCGCAGGCTGGTCAGTTTTGCCTACATCTTTGTCGGGTTTATCCGCGGCGGACTGTCGCTGGTGAATATCGTCGCCTCGACCTTTTTCGGCGCGATTTCCGGATCCTCGGTAGCAGACACGGCGTCGATCGGCTCGGTGATGATCCCTGAAATGGAGAAGAAAGGTTATCCGCGTGACTTTGCGGCAGCGGTGACCGCCAGCGGCTCGGTGCAGGCTATCCTCACACCACCCAGCCATAACTCGGTGATTTATTCACTGGCGACCGGCGGCACGGTGTCGATTGCCGCGCTGTTCATCGCCGGTATTCTGCCCGGTTTACTGCTCAGCCTGACGCTGATGGTGATGTGCGTGGTGTTTGCGCACAAACGCGGTTATCCAAAAGGTGAACGCGTGCCGTTCCGTCAGGCGCTGAAGATTTTCATCGACACGCTGTGGGGGCTGATGACCGTTGTCATCATCATGGGCGGTATTCTCAGCGGAGTATTTACCGCAACAGAATCTGCGGCGATTGCCTGTCTGTGGTCATTCTTCGTCACCATGTTTATCTACCGCGATTACAAGTGGAGCGAGCTGCCGAAACTGATGTACCGCACAGTCAAAACCGTCAGCATCGTCATGATTCTGATCGGGTTTGCCGCCAGCTTTGGCGCAGTGATGACCTACATGCAGTTGCCGATGCGCATCACCGAATTCTTCACTTCGATCTCCGACAACAAGTACGTGATCCTCATGTGGATCAACATCATGCTGTTGCTGATCGGTACGCTGATGGACATGGCGCCGATCATTCTGATCCTGACGCCGGTGCTGTTGCCGGTGGTGTTATCACTCGGCATTGATCCGGTGCATTTCGGCATGATCATGCTGGTGAATCTGGGGATCGGGCTGATCACCCCGCCGGTCGGCTCGGTGCTGTTTGTCGCCAGTGCGGTGAGTAAACAGAGCATTGAGAAAGTGGTGAAAGCCATGATGCCGTTCTACTGCGTGCTGTTCGTGGTGCTGATGCTGGTGACCTATATTCCGACCATTTCGCTATTCCTGCCCAAACTCTTCGGCGTCTATACCGGCTGATGCCCAAAACTCGTTTCTCCCTTGCCCGTCGTCACGACGGGCTTTTTTTCTGTGAAACGGGCGCAGGCTGCTGAAATTTTCTCATCCACCCGCCAAAAGCCTGATCCCTGAAATTCATCATGTTAAGTTAATGACATATCGGCGGATGCTGGTGCATGCCGTGCAACGTAACAGGGTGAAATACGGATTATGACGTCTAAAAAAATTGAAACCGCGCTGGTCAGCGCCGGACGGGACAAGAAGTTCACGCAAGGCTCCGTGAATGCGGTCATTCAGCGCGCGTCATCTTTGGTCTTTGAAACCGTCGCGGATAAAAAACACGCCACCGCCAACCGTGCTAACGGCGAGCTGTTTTACGGACGCCGCGGCACCCTGACGCATTTCTCGCTGCAACAGGCGATGGTCGAGCTGGAAGGCGGCGCGGGCTGCGCGCTATATCCGTGCGGCGCGGCGGCGGTCAGTAACGCGGTGCTTTCCTTTGTCAGCAGCGGGGACCACATTCTGGTGGCCGGTTCATCTTACGAACCGACGCAGGATTTCTGCGAAAAAGTGCTGAAAAAACTCGGTGTTTCCACCACCTATTTTCCTGCCAATATCGGTGCTGAGTTAGGTTCGCTGATGCAGCCGGATACCAAAGTGGTATTCCTCGAGTCGCCGGGTTCTATCACTATGGAAGTCCCGGATATCCCGGCGATGGTGAAAGCGGTGCGCGCAGTAAATCCGGACGTTGTCATCATGATCGATAACACCTGGGCGGCGGGCATTCTGTTTAAAGCGCTGGAATTTGATATCGATATTTCGATTCAGGCAGGCACCAAATATATCGTCGGTCATTCTGATGCGATGATTGGCACCGCCGTTTCTAATGAACGTTGCTGGGCGCAGTTACGTGAACATTCCTATCTGATGGGGCAAATGGTCGATGCTGATACCGCGTATGTCGCCAGCCGCGGGCTGCGTACCATGGGCGTGCGGCTGAAACAGCATGCAGAAAGCAGTATCCGCATCGCACAGTGGCTGGCGGAGCGTCCGGAAGTGGCAGTGGTCAATCATCCGGCATTGCCCGGCAGCAAAGGCCATAAATTCTGGAAGCGGGATTTCACCGGCAGCTGTGGCCTGTTCTCTTTTGTGCTGAAACAGCGCCTGAGCAAACAACAGCTTTCTGACTATCTCGACCACTTCGAGCATTTCAGCATGGCGTATTCGTGGGGTGGCTTTGAATCGCTGGTTCTGGCCAATCAGCCGGAAGAAATTCAGGCTATCCGCCCGGCGGAAACCGTCGACTTTACCGGCACGCTGGTTAGATTACATATCGGGCTGGAAAACTGTGACGATCTGATTGCCGATCTTTCAACGGCTTTTGAACGGATAACGACTTCCTGAGCCACAGAGATTGCGACATAACGCGCAGATCGGTAAGGTAAGTGGCGGATATTCATTCGCAAAATGATAATAATCTGTAAGCTCTTTAGAGCTCCGGGCGACTGATGCCGGAGCCTTCTGTCTTTTTTACAGTGTCCTCAGATCAACATATCCAACATCGATCCGCGTTACACTGGCAGGCGACAGTTTTTAATGAACAGAAACAGGACAGAATATGGCAGTGCTTTGCGACATTTTTCATGCGCTCTGGCAGCATGATTTCAGTATGCTCGCCGACCCGAATCTTCTCTGGGTCATTTATGCCGTCCTGTTTGCCACGCTGTTTCTGGAAAACGGCTTATTACCTGCCTCTTTCCTGCCCGGTGACAGCCTGCTGCTGCTGACCGGCGCGCTGATTGCTAAAGGCGTCATGAGCTTCGTTCCTACCCTGATTATTCTGGTGACGGCCGCGAGCCTCGGCTGCTGGCTGAGTTATATTCAGGGACGCTGGCTGGGTCACACCAAACTGGTCAAAGGCTGGCTGTTACAGCTTCCGGCGCATTATCACCAGCGAGCGCATCAGATGTTTATTCAGCACGGGCTGATGGCGCTGCTTGTCGGGCGTTTTCTGGCTTTCGTGCGGACACTGTTACCGACAATGGCTGGGATTTCCGGCCTCAACAATGCCCGTTTCCAGTTCTTTAACTGGCTGAGTGCCATATTGTGGGTGGGTGTGGTGATTTCTCTGGGCTTCGCACTGAGCCACATTCCGATTGTTAAACGCCATGAAGATCAGGTCATGGCGGGACTGATGATTTTACCGGTTCTGTTGCTGGTCGTCGGTCTGGCTGGCGCGGTGCTGGTTATCTGGAAAAAACGGAAATGCCGTTTCTGAGCCCTTTCTGAAATCCTTTGTAAAAAGACCGGTTCAGGCCTTAAATGCCACGTCCGTTAACGCCAGCACACCGGAACTCCCTTCGCGCAGACGCGCCATCTCATCACTCGGCGTGACGCCAAAATAGCGTTTGAACTCCCGGCTGAACTGGGACGCGCTTTCATACCCCACCTGTAATGCCGCTACGCTGGCTTTCACGCCATCATAAATCATCAAGGTACGCGCACGGTGCAGGCGATAGGTTTTCAGATACTGCAGCGGCGACGTGCTGGTCACGGCTTTGAAGTTATGGTGAAACGCCGAAATACTCATGTTCACTTCACTGGCCAGCGTTTCCACGCTGAGATTGTCGGCGTACTGCGCCTCAATACGGCGCAGGGATTTGGCAATCTGGCTGAAATGGGTATGACGATTAACCAGCGCCTGGAGCGCGCCGCCGTTCTCGCTGGTCAGAATAAAGAACAGGATTTCGCGGATAATTTTAGGCCCCAGAATACGGGCGTGCAGCGGCTTATCCATCACATCCAGCAGGCGTTCGGTCGCACAAAGAATATCGCCATCCAGCACGCCGGAGTTGATGCCTGTTGACGATTCTTTCTGACGCGCCATGCTTTCGTCGCCCATATCCATCAGCAGATCCTGCAACATCAGGTTATCAATGCTGATCTGAATACCGGCCAGCGGCTCTTCGGGGCTGCTGAAGGTTTCACATTCGAAAGGCAGCGGAACGGTCAGCATCAGATAATTGTGCGGATCGTAAGAGAAGGTTTTCTTGCCCAGATAACCGACTTTTCGCCCCTGAAAAAGGATCACAATGCCGGGATTGTACAAAACCGGCTGACGCGGATGGTAACGTGTGGTGTACATCAGCGTCACCTGCGGAACCGCCGACGGCACGAGATTTTTATCACCACTGAGCCGGGCGACTCTTGCCGCCATGCGGGCGCACAGGCTGTTCACGTTTTCCATTATTTCGCTCCACATATTCACTAAACTGGCACTGATTCTGCCATAACCTCCTGCGTTCCTACAGAGACAAGCAGAAACAGGCAAGACTCTGGCAGAAATGGGCATCATGCTGCTGCCCATTTTCTCTTACAGTTAATGTCGCCTTCCGCAGGGGGACACACCTGCATAAATGCGATGAACTGCTAGTCTGTATGGACGTACTTTTCATTCGCTGATCGTGAGCGACCTTCGGTCACCGATTCTTTTTTTCTGATAAATCCTTATTTCAATTCATTATTCGTCTAACCGAGAGTTCGGAGGATTGTATGTCTGCACCTGTTGCTGCTGAAAATACCTTTAACGCCTGGGCCGCTGCCGGCCCGAATCAGCCACTCGAAGCGTTTGCTTTCGACGCCGGCCCGATTGGCGACGAAGAAATTGAAGTCGCCATTGATTATTGCGGCGTTTGCCATTCGGATCTGTCGATGCTTAATAATGACTGGGGCATCACGCAGTATCCGTTTGTTCCTGGCCATGAAGTGGTCGGCAAAATCGTCAAAATTGGTAATCATGCGCAGAACAAAGGGCTAAAAGTCGGCCAGATTGTCGGCGTGGGCTGGAACCGTAGCAGCTGTATGCACTGTCACCCTTGTATGTCCGGCGATCAGCACCTTTGTCATGACGTAGAAGCCACCATCATCGGCCATCACGGCGGTTTCGCGGACAAGATCCGCAGCCACTGGGCGTGGGCTATACCGCTGCCGGAAGGCGTGGATATCACCAGCGCCGGTCCGTTGTTCTGTGGCGGTATTACCGTCTTTAACCCGCTGTTGCAGTTTGGCGTGCTGCCGACCCATCGCGTTGGCGTGATTGGCATCGGCGGTTTAGGCCACATGGCGCTGCGTTTCCTGAATGCCTGGGGCTGCGAAGTCACTGCGTTTACGTCATCGATGGCGAAACGTGACGAAGCGGTTTCACTCGGTGCGCACCGCGTTATTGCTACCCGTGACAGTGATGAACTGAAGAAAATCGCCGGTCAGCTGGACTTCATTATGGTCACCGCCAATGCCTCGCTGGACTGGGACGCCATTATTGGCGCGCTGGCACCGAAAGGCCGTCTGCACTTTGTCGGCGTGGTGCCGGAAGCGGTACCGCTGCATGTGATGGCGCTGATCAGCAAACAGGCTGAGGTTTCCGGTTCACCGACCGGCTCCCCTTCCCGTCTGGCTGACATGCTGGCGTTCTGCGCCCGTCATGACATCACGCCGCAGGTTGAGCACTTCCCGCTGAGCAAAATCAATGATGCCGTGGAGCATCTGCATGAAGGGAAAGCGCGCTATCGCGTGGTGCTGGATATGAACGCCTAGGCATCTTCCGTGTCTGAATATACGTAGCCTGCTCAGCAAGATGCCGTTTCGTTTACTAGACTTAACGTCAATCCCTACACGGTGCCCGTCCTCTGCGGCGGGTACTCTGCCCTGAAAGGAGAAACTCATGGCAACGCAACCCATCATCAAACTTCACGATGGCAATCTGATGCCTCAGTTAGGACTTGGCGTATGGAAAGCCAGTAATCAGGAAGCCACCAGCGCGGTGAAAACGGCGATCGAAACCGGTTATCGTCATATTGATACCGCCGCCATCTACAAAAATGAGGAAGGCGTCGGCGAAGCAATTGCCGCCAATCTGGTGCCTCGCGAAGAGCTGTTTATCACCACCAAACTGTGGAATGACGATCAGCTGAACGCACCACAGGCGCTGGAAACCAGCCTTAAAAAGCTGAAAACTGATTATGTCGATTTATACCTGATCCACTGGCCGCAACCGGCTCAGGGGCATTACGTCGATGCCTGGAAAGCGCTGCTGAAACTGAAAGAACAAGGTCTGGCGAAAAGCATCGGCGTGTGTAATTTCCCGCTGCAACATTTGCAGAAGCTGAAAGATGAAACCGGCATTTTCCCTGTCGTGAATCAGATTGAGCTTCACCCGCTGATGCAACAGCGCCAGCTGCATGCCTGGAACGCCACACACACCATCGCCACCGAATCCTGGAGCCCGCTGGCACAGGGCGGCGAAGGCGTGTTTAATCAGCCGCTGATCCAGAAACTGGCGGAAAAATACGACAAGACGCCTGCGCAGATTGTTATCCGCTGGCACTTAGATAACGGGCTGATTGTTATCCCGAAATCGGTAACACCAAAACGCATCCGCGAAAACTTCGACGTGTTTGATTTCAAACTGGAAAAAGAAGAACTGGCGGAAGTCACCAAGCTGGATAAAGAGCAGCGTCTGGGGCCGGATCCGGAAAAAGATCTGTAAGCCGTTTGAGAGTGCAGAAAAACAAAAACCCGCCGAGGCGGGTTTTTTATTGCGCGAATGACGCTTACATCGAAGGCTGTACCAGCATATTGGCCGCTGAGCCGCGGTCGGCCAGTTCCAGCGCGCCACTGCGGTAGACGAACGGGAAGTGCTCATAAGAAGGCTGATTGAAATACACCAGCAGTTCGACATCGCCATCGACCCAAACGGTATCTTTGAATCCGGCATCTTCCACCAGCGGCGCGGCGCCATTAACGCTTTTAACCAGGAAGGACACCCCTTCAACATGGAACGTCTGCGGTAAATCCGCATGCACCGTCCAGCGTTCCCACGTGCCTTGCTGCGCAGTCAGATCGATACGGTTGATATCCCACAGCGCGCCGTTGATCCCCGGTTCACTGTCGCCTAAGCGCAGGTCACGGGTACGGACGACGTTGCCGGTCAGGATCTGATCGGCCAGCAAACGCATCGGCAGATTATCCGTCACCAGCGGCAGCAGGCCGGTCGGTTTCAGGGTCAGCACAATGGTAGAAACCAGAATGCTTGAAGGTTCGAACAGGCCGCGCAGTCTGTCCATCACGCCTGCGGCTTCACCGGCAGTAATCGACACTTCTTCGCCCTGTGACATATCCACCAGCACTTCGCGGCGCTCGCCCGGCCCGAGAGAAAGACGTTTTACCGTCATTGGCGCTGGCAGGAAACCCAGATCGGAACCGACAACGTGGAACGCGCGGTTATCGGTCATGCTCAGTTCATAACGGCGCGCATTCGAGGCATTGAGTAAACGCAGACGCACCCAGCCACGTGAAACTTCTACGAACGGGCTTTGCACACCGTTCACCAGCATGGTATCGCCAAAGAATCCTCCGGAAGCCGGTGTGTCGTATTGCGGCACGCCGAACCCATCCAGACGCTTGTCCTGAATGATGATCGGGAAATCATCCACGCCGTAATGGTTCGGTAACGGCAGATTTTTGCTGACTTCGTCCTCGACAATCCACATCCCCGCTAAACCGTTATAAACGTGCGGTGCCATGCGGTTCGGGGTATTGGCGTGATACCAGCAGGTCGCCGCCGCCTGACGAATAGGCAATACCGGGGACCAGTCAACGCCCGGCTGCATCAGACGCGCGGCGCCACCGGTTAAGGTGCCCGGTTCAAGCAGACCGCTGACGGTCATAGAAACAGCTTCTGCCAGACGGTTGCTGTAAATCAGTTTTACGTCATCACCGCTGTGTACTTTGACCGTCGGGCCAAGGTACATGCCATTGATGCCCCAGACCGGCGCTTTTGCGCCACCCAGGAATGACCAGTGAGCAGCCTGCAAAGTCAGAAACAGGGGTTGTCCGCGACGCGATTCGAGCAACGGCGGAACGGGCAATACAGGTTGCGAACCACTCGCTTCTGCTTTTAATGGCAGAGCACCTGCGGCAAGAGCCACGCCGGAGGCTTGCAGGAACGAGCGACGACTGAGTGACATATCTTCTCCATGAAAACAAGATCAGGAACTGTGTAGAATCCGCCGCCATCAATGGCAGCGGGAAAAATGGCATCAACTGAATTTTATTTTTTTGCGGCGGCTTCGCGCTGCGCCACTTCGGCATCCAGCTCGGCAATTTTGTCCGCCATGATCTGACGACAGTGCTCGGACAATTCACGCAGGCGCTCTTTGGTATAACCGCTGGTGTCGATTGGCGGCAGCATTTCAACAATCACCAGGCCGTTTGACCAGCGATTTAACTTCACCTTGTTACTGGTGTTCGATACGCAGATCGGCACAATCGGCACACCGGCAGCAATGGCAGCATGGAAAGCGCCGGTTTTGAATGGCATCAGGCCACGGCCACGGCTGCGGGTCCCTTCCGGGAACATCCAGATCGACAGATTCTTTTTCTTAATCTGGGTCACGACCTGAGAAATGGTACCGTGCGCTTTGGCGCGATTATCACGGTCAATCAGCAGGTTGCCCGTCAGCCAGTAAAGCTGACCAAAGAACGGGATCCAGGCCAGGCTTTTCTTGCCGACGGTCACCGTTCCTGGCATGACGACGGACGAAGCCGTCACCATGTCATAATTGTTCTGATGGTTGGCAATATAAATACAGTTGCCGTTATTCACTGCTTCTGCAGGAATACGTTGTTCTACACGAAGGCCAAATACGGGTGCCAGACGACCAAACAGCTTACCGAAAGTCGACACATGTTTCGGGTTCCGCGGACTGAAAAGACAATAAATACAACCAAAAACAGAGACCAGAATCGAGTAAACCACCACGATAATCAGACGCAAAATAAATAACATAACATCCTCTTAAAACTACAGCCGAAGCCGGTAAGAAACCTGTGCAGTTTCGCTCCCTGTGAGGTGAACTATTCTCAAGCCTCATTCAGCAGGGCACAACGGTTTTATTGATACAAATGTAAAATCTTTGCACTGCACAACAGTCTCAGGCCGCTGCAACCCTCTCAAACGATTTCAGGGCACAAATGTGCCCTGTCGGTTAAGAAGTTACAGCCATTTTATTCTTCGCTGTCACCACCACCGGTGCGCACAGGCGCATCGACTTCAACCCGATCGATACGTTGCAGTCCGCGTGGCAGCAGGGTTCCCTTGCGGCCACGTTCAGCACGGAATTTTTGCAAATCTTCCGGACGCAGAACCAGCTTACGTTTACCCACATGCAGGGTAACTGATGTTTGCGGTGGCAACACCAGCAGCCATTGTAGTTTATCTTCACCACTTGCTGCCTGCGCAGAAGGGATTGAAACAATTTTGTTACCTTTGCCTTTCGACAACTGCGGTAAATCAGCCACCGGGAACATCAGCATCCGGCCCGCGGCTGTGATTGACAGCAACATATCATCAGCGCCATGAAGCTCCATTGGCGGGAACGCTTTCGCATTTTCCGGCAAGGTGATCATCGCTTTACCGGCACGGTTGCGCGCCACTAAATCATTGAAGGTACAAACGAAACCGTAACCGGCATCAGAGGCCATCAGTAACTTCTGATCGTCAGCAGCCATCAGCACGTGTTCAATGGTCGCGCCCGGCGGTGGCGTCAGTTTACCGGTCAGTGGTTCACCCTGACCGCGCGCCGATGGCAACGTGGTCGGATCCAGCGCGTAACTGCGCCCGGTGGAATCCATAAACACCACCGGCTGATTGCTCTTGCCTTTCGCGGCAGCACGGAAACTGTCTCCCGCTTTGTAGCTCAGGCCGGAAGCATCAATGTCATGACCTTTAGCACTGCGCACCCAGCCTGATTCGGACAACACAATCGTGACAGGCTCAGACGGGATGAAATCGTGCTCGCTCATCGCCTTAGCTTCTTCGCGTTCAGTGATCGGCGAACGACGATCGTCACCAAAGGCTTCGGCGTCAGCCTGAATTTCTTTGCGGATCAGTGTGCTGAGTTTGCGTTCAGAGGCCAGCAGCGCCTGCAGCTGATCGCGCTCTTTCGCCAGTTCATCCTGCTCACCACGGATCTTGGTTTCTTCGAGTTTCGCCAAATGACGTAATTTCAACTCGAGAATCGCTTCTGCCTGAGTATCTGACAGCTCAAAACGCTGCATCAGCACCGGTTTTGGCTCGTCTTCGCTACGGATGATGTGAATGACTTCATCTATATTCAGGAACGCCGTCAGCAAACCTTCGAGGATATGCAGGCGTTTCAGCACTTTATCGAGGCGGTAGTTCAGACGACGGCGTACGGTATCGCGACGATAAACCAGCCATTCGGTCAGAATTTCCAGCAGCCCTTTCACCTGCGGACGGTGATCGAGGCCGATCATATTCATGTTGATGCGGTAGCTGCGTTCCAGATCCGTGGTTGCGAACAGATGATTCATCACCTGATCCAGGTCGATACGGTTAGAGCGCGGAACCACTACCAGACGCGTCGGGTTCTCGTGATCGGATTCGTCACGCAGATCTTCGACCATCGGCAGCTTTTTGGCACGCATCTGGTTGGCAATTTGCTCCAGTACTTTCGCACCGGACACCTGATGAGGTAACGCGGTAATCACCGCGCTGCCATCTTCTTTGTGCCAGACCGCACGCATACGCACCGAGCCTTTGCCCGATTCGTACATTTTGCGGATTTCATTGCGTGGCGTAATGATTTCGGCTTCGGTCGGGAAATCTGGCCCCTGAACGAATTCCAGCAAATCTTCCAGCGAGCTGTTCGGTTTTTCCAGCAATGCGACCGCAGCGGCAGCCACTTCACGGATGTTATGCGGCGGAATATCCGTCGCCATCCCGACCGCAATGCCGGTGGTGCCATTGAGCAGAATATTCGGCAGACGCGCAGGCAGCATTTTCGGCTCCTGCATAGTGCCGTCAAAGTTCGGCACGTAATCGACCGTCCCCTGCCCTAATTCACGTAACAGAACGTCGGCATATTTCGACAGACGCGATTCGGTATAACGCATCGCAGCAAATGATTTCGGATCATCCGGCGCACCCCAGTTCCCTTGCCCGTCAACCAGCGGATAACGGTAAGAGAAAGGCTGTGCCATCAGCACCATCGCTTCATAACAGGCGCTGTCGCCGTGCGGATGGTATTTACCCAGCACGTCACCGACGGTACGCGCGGATTTTTTGAATTTGGCGTTATTACTCAGGCCCAGCTCGGACATCGCATAAATAATACGGCGCTGTACCGGCTTGAGCCCGTCACCGATAAACGGCAGCGCGCGGTCCATGATGACGTACATGGAATAGTTGAGATAGGCGTTCTCAGTAAACGTGTGCAGGGCTAAACGCTCTGTTCCGTCATGAGTCATTTCGCTCATTGATGTTTAATCCTCAGACCCGTGGCGTTATCGTTTTGGAAATTAAGGAAGCTTGCACCCGCTGGCGCATAATAAGGCGGCGTACACGAGGCAATGATGTCCGCGATAGTACATCATCTGCCGTATGGCTGTCACAGTTGCTGTGTTTATGCCTTCTTTTTAAACAATTATTCCGCAATAAAATGGCTCAATTGCCGTGCTGTTTCTTCCATTATTGCATCTGAGTCAATAGTCTTGTGCGCGATATCACATTTTTCTGCGGGACAGAGTTAAGTACACTACGTGATAACAGCCTGACCACCAGAATTCTATTTAAGGGAACTCCATGAGCAATATCCTGATTATCAATGCCGGCAAAACATTTGCCCATTCCAAAGGCGCACTGAACAACAGCCTGACTGAAGTCGCAACCAGCTTCCTGCGTGATAAAGGCCACGACGTGCGTGTGACCGTGCTGGAAGACGGTTATGACGTGCAAACCGAAATCGAAAGCTATCTGTGGGCAGATGCCATTATTTATCAGCAGCCGGGCTGGTGGATGGGGATGCCATGGACGCTGAAAAAATACATCGATGAAGTGTTCACTGAAGGCCACGGCAAACTGTACGCCAGCGATGGACGTACCCGTTCTGATGAATCGAAAAAATACGGTTCCGGTGGCCTGCTGCATGGCAAGTGCTACATGCTGTCCGTGACCTGGAACGCACCTCTGGAAGCGTTCGAAGATAAAGAACAGTTCTTCCACGGCGTTGGCGTTGACGGCGTTTATCTGGCACAACACAAGGCCAACCAGTTTGTCGGCCTCGATACGCTGCCGACCTTTATGTGTAACGACGTGATTAAACAGCCTGATGTAGAAGGTGATTTTGCGCGCTACCGTGCTCACCTTGAAAATGTATTCGGTCAGGCTTAAGGTTTAAGGTCACCCGGGAAAGAGGTTTTTTATGATCACTGTTATTGCTGAAATCAAAGTAAAACCAGGCCGTCGCGATTCGGTTATGGAAAAAATCATCGCCCTGCTGCCGGACGTTCAGGCTGAAAAAGGCTGCCACCGTTACGAGCCTTACGTTGATTTCAACGGGCAGATCCCGTGGCGTAAAACCGTACCTGATTCCATCTTTATGCTGGAAGACTGGGAAAGCCTGGCGCATCTCGAAGCGCATCAGCAGGCTGAACATATGGACAAGCACCGCGAAAACATCAAAGCCGACGTGCTGGATGTGGTGATCCATATTATTGAGAAAGCGTAGTCGTAAGACCAGCGCAGTTCAGAAAACAAAAATGCCGGAGCTGTGAAGCGTCCGGCATTTTTTATGGGTGCAGCGAAATGAAAAGGATCAGACGTCCAGTTCGGCAGTGTCGCCTTTTTCCTGCAACCAGTTACGGCGATCTTCTGAACGCTTCTTGGCCAGCAACATATCCATCATGCGCAGCGTCTGATCGATATCCTCTTCATCGATTGTCAGCTGTACCAGGCGACGGGTATTCGGATCCAGCGTGGTTTCGCGCAGCTGAAGCGGGTTCATTTCACCCAGACCTTTAAAGCGCTGTACGTTCGGTTTGCCTTTCTTGCGTTTCAGCTGATCCAGCACGCCTTCTTTTTCCTGCTCATCCAGCGCGTAGAACACTTCTTTGCCCAGATCGATACGGTATAAAGGCGGCATCGCCACATACACATGACCGCCGCGCACCAGGGACCGGAAGTGACGGACAAACAATGCGCACAGCAGCGTGGCGATATGTAAGCCGTCGGAGTCTGCATCCGCAAGGATACAGATTTTGCCGTAACGCAGCTGGGTCAGATCTTCGCTGTCCGGATCGATACCGATCGCCACGGAAATGTCATGCACTTCCTGCGAAGCCAGCACTTCATCAGAAGAGACTTCCCACGTGTTTAAGATCTTACCTTTGAGCGGCATGATCGCCTGATATTCACGATCACGTGCCTGTTTGGCAGAACCGCCCGCGGAATCCCCTTCCACCAGGAAAAGTTCGGTCATGTTCAAATCCTGCGACGTACAGTCTGCCAGTTTGCCCGGCAGTGCAGGGCCGCTGGTCAGTTTCTTACGCACGACTTTTTTCGCTGCGCGCAGACGACGCTGAGCGCTGGAAATGCACAGTTCAGCCAGCTGTTCTGCCGCCTGAACGTTCTGGTTCAGCCACAGACTGAACGCATCTTTCACCACGCCGGAAACAAACGCTGCACACTGGCGCGAAGACAGACGTTCTTTGGTTTGACCGGCGAATTGCGGATCCTGCATTTTCACTGACAGCACATAGGCGCAGCGTTCCCAGATATCTTCAGCAGACAGTTTCACGCCGCGCGGCAGGATATTGCGGAACTCGCAGAACTCACGCATGGCGTCGAGCAGCCCCTGACGCAGACCGTTGACGTGCGTACCGCCCTGCATGGTCGGGATCAGGTTGACATAGCTTTCAGTCAGCAGTTCGCCGCCTTCCGGCAGCCACAACAGCGCCCAGTCTACGGCTTCAGTATCACCGGCAAAATTACCGACAAAGGCTTTTTCAGGCAGAGTGATCAGGCCGTTGACGGCTTCCATCAGGTAGTCAGTCAGACCGTCTTCATAACACCAGCGTTGCTCGGTGTTATTCACTTTGTCTTTGAACAGAATTTCTACGCCAGGACACAGTACGGCTTTGGCTTTCAGCAAATGGCTGAGGCGGCTGACCGAAAAACGCGGGCTGTCGAAGAAGCTGCCATCTGGCCAGAAATGTACGCTGGTTCCGGTATTGCGTTTACCGCAGGTGCCCGTCACGTGCAAATCCTGCACTTTATCGCCGTTTTCAAACGCCATTTCATACACTTCGCCGCCGCGTTTTACCGCCACTTCGACGCGTTTAGACAAGGCGTTGACCACCGAGATCCCTACGCCGTGCAGGCCGCCGGAAAACTGGTAGTTTTTATTCGAGAATTTACCGCCTGCGTGCAGACGGCAGAAAATCAGTTCAACTGCCGGGACGCCTTCTTCTGCGTGGATATCCACGGGCATACCACGGCCATCATCGATGACTTCCAGAGACTGGTCTTCGTGAAGGATCACTTCGATGCGTTTCGCGTGACCGGCTAATGCCTCATCCACGCTGTTATCAATAACTTCCTGGCCGAGATGGTTTGGCCGGGTGGTATCGGTATACATGCCCGGACGGCGGCGCACCGGTTCGAGTCCGCTGAGGACCTCTATGGAATCCGCGTTATAAGTTGATTGGCTCATCGTTGATTATTCGTGGCTCATAGGTTTGTGGGCTAACGATACAGTATTTGGGCGGGTATCAGCACTGGCAGCAAGCAGACGCGATTAATCCGGGGATAAAATCACCCTGACGATGTTAGTCTGCGGCCAGCTCAAGGAAATCTACAATCGGCGAAAAATAACGCTCAAAGCCGACAAATGCATGATTTCCTTCGGGTTCGACCGTCTGGCGACAGGTGGTGTAATACGTCACAGCCTGACGGTAATCGAGAATTTCATCGCCCGTTTGCTGCAGCAACCAGAGTAAATCCGGTGACTCCAGCGGTTCGACCTGCATCACTTTCAGATCGTAAACGTGGCGTGACTCTAACACATATTGTTGTCCGGTGTAGGGGTTCTCGTTTTGCCCGAGGAAGTCGATCAGCAGCTCATACGGCTTCACCGCAGGGTTCACCACCACCGCAGGCACGGCAAAACATTGCGACAACCAGGTCGCGTAATACCCGCCCAGCGACGAGCCGACAATCCCCAGTTTTTTACCCGCATTGCTGATCACCAGACTCTCAAGTTGTTCGGCCGCATCGGCCGGATAAGGCGGTAACTGCGGGACAACCATATCAATATGGGGATGATTGACCGCCAGCCAGTTTTTCAACGCCGTCGCTTTCGCCGAGTTGGGAGAACTGTTGAATCCGTGCAGGTAAAGTAAGGTGTTCATTCGTAGCCGTCCGACTCCGTGTCAGGATGAAACTCGCTGGTTTCCAGACGGAAGACTTCAGTCTCCACGCGGCCATCCGGATACAAATCGAGATAGCGCCAGCCCGGCGCAACAGTATCAATCGTGAAATTCGTGCAATGCGGTTTGAACTGTACGCAGGTTGACGGCGTCGCGTAAAGACGACGGCCATACCAGTCGAGATCCAGCTCCTGATGAATATGTCCGCACAAAAGCGTATTCACTTTCGGGTAATTCACCAGCGTGTTCGCCAGCATATGCGCATTGCGCAGGCTGTGCTGATCCAGCCACGTACAGCCGGAAGGCAGCGGATGATGATGGAGCATCAGCAATGTAAAACGATCCGGATAAGCATCCAGGCAGCGCACCAGCCATTCCAGCTGATATTCGCTCAGCTCGCCGTGAGGCACGCCGAAGACCTGTGTATCGAGCAGGACAATCTGCCAGTGTTCACCGAGGAGAACATGCTTGGAAGGGCTAATACCCGCATCCTGCAAGGCATTGACCATCGCCGGCTGGAAATCATGGTTGCCGGGCAGCCAGACGCAAGGCGCCGTCAGTTCACAGATGCCGCGCGCAAACTGATGGTAGGCTTCCACGGACTGATCCTGCGCCAGGTCACCGGTTGCCGCGATAATATCGACGTCGCGCTGCTGGGCTTTGATAGCGTCCAGCACTGCGCGATAGCTGTTAAACGTATTCACGCCTAACAACGTTTCATCTTCACCGGCAAAGAGATGGGTATCAGTAATTTGTAGAATCCTGACTTTGGCCCCATTCACCAAAGGCAGTGTAAACAGGCTTTCCAAATCGTTTCCTTTGTTGTTGAAGTCTGTCTAACAAACCGGAATTGCCATCGCTCCATGCGCAAGGCAATAACGCAACCAGTCCGCCAGGAACTGGTTAATTTGATGCTTTTCATCACGCTGATGCAACTTTTTATTCGGGTAATCATAGCGTGCTTTGAAACGAAAGATCTGCTGACTTGCACACACTTCAGCCACCATCGCATCGTGATACAGGCGAACAGTGAGCGAAGGCAGACTCCAGTAACTGACAGCCGGCGCCGTCTGTTTGATTTCCACCAGCGAGGTATAACGCGTTGATTCGAGGATCGTCAGGCAATACGTCGCGCTACTCACCTGATATGTCACGGTTTCACCAGGCTCATCGGTGCGTGGCATTAAACGGCGCAATTGTGCAAAATTGGTTTCGCACAATCTCATCATTTCAGGGAAATCAGGGGTATAGCGCTTAATCATTAGTTGGCCCACTCTTTTCTCAGGGATTCATGGTGCAGCTGCAGCCATTGCAGGGCAATCACTGACGCTGCATTGTCTATCGCTCCTTCTTCCACCCAGCGGTAAGCCTGTTCGCGGCTGACCACATGTACCCGGATGTCTTCATTCTCTGCTTCCAGACCGTGAATTCCTTCTGCCGTCGTGGCATCGACTTCACCGACCATAATGGAAAGACGCTCGCTGGTTCCGCCCGGACTTGCCAGGTAATTCAGAGCCGGTTTGCAACGCTTCACCACAATGTTCGCTTCCTCGAGTGCTTCGCGGCGGGCGACATCTTCGACTGTCTCGCCCTCTTCAATGATACCGGCGACCATCTCCAGAAGCCAAGGGGTATCACTTGAATCCAGTGCGGGGATACGGATCTGCTCAATCAGCACAACTTCATCCCGTTGCGGATCATAAGGTAATAGTACGGCGGCATGTCCGCGCTCGAAAACTTCGCGCACAACTTCCCCGCTCATTTCCCCATTAAACAGCCGATGGCGAAACCGATATGCAATAATAGAAAAAAAACCTTTATATCGCGTCTCACGTGCAATAATTTCTACATCATCTTTACCGAAAGTAACCGGTGACCGTTTAAATGAAGACATGGAATGTTTCCTTAATGCCTCTTAAAGGTAATTTATCGCCCTTTGAGGTCAATTTGATGAAAATGCGTTAATAATAATCAAGGTTGTTTGTGATAGATTTAGGCTCATTCAGTCGGGAAGGCACGTTAAGCCAACCGCCCCGCTAGCCTGACTCTGCTAGAATCCGCGTCTATTGATAATTTGACTGCGCCACCATACATAACAACATTGCTGCACAACAAGGAATGCAAATGAAGAAACTGCTCCCCCTTCTCATCGGACTCAGCCTGGGCGGCTTCAGTACGATAAGCCAGGCCGAAAACCTGATGCAGGTCTATCAGCAAGCCAGGACAAGTAACCCGGACCTGCGCAAATCTGCTGCTGACCGGGATGCTGCATTCGAAAAAATCAACGAAAGCCGCAGTCCTTTATTACCGCAACTCGGATTGGGTGCGGATTATGGATATACCAATGGCTACCGTGATGCCAATGGCGTTAACAGCGATGTTGGCAGCGCCAGCCTGCAATTAACGCAGACCATTTTTGATATGTCAAAATGGCGCGCCCTGACTTTGCAGGAAAAAACTGCCGGTATTCAGGATGTGTCATATCAGACTGATCAGCAATCATTGATCCTGAATTCCGCAACGGCTTATTTCAACGTTTTGAGTGCGATCGATTCACTCTCTTATACCGAAGCGCAGAAACAGGCAATTTACCGTCAGCTGGATCAAACCACTCAGCGTTTTAACGTGGGTCTGGTTGCGATTACCGATGTGCAGAATGCCCGTTCACAATACGACACCGTATTGGCTAACGAAGTGACTGCCCGTAATAACCTGGATAACGCACTGGAATCCCTGCGTCAGGTGACCGGTATGTATTATCCGCAACTGTCTTCCCTGAATGTCGACAACTTCAACACTACGCGTCCGCAACCGGTCGCGACGCTGTTGAAAGAAGCAGAAAGCCGCAACCTGAGCTTGCTGTCTGCGCGTCTGTCACAGGATCTGGCACGTGAGCAAATCCGTTATGCGGAAACCGGCCACATGCCAACGGTGGATCTGACTGCCTCTACCGGCATCAGCAACACCAAGTATCACGGCGACAAAACCGGTGGTTCTTCAAGCTACCAGGATGCCGATGCGGGCCAGAACAAAATTGGTCTGAGCTTCTCCCTGCCACTGTACAGCGGCGGTTCTGTGACCTCACAGGTCAAACAAGCTCAGTACAACTTCGTTGGCGCCAGCGAACAACTGGAAAGCGCGCACCGCAGCGTTGTTCAGACCGTTCGCTCTTCCTTCAACAACATCTCTGCCTCAATCAGCAGCATCAACGCGTATAAACAAGCCGTTGTTTCTGCTCAGAGTTCTTTAGATGCGATGGAAGCCGGTTATCAGGTGGGTACACGTACCATCGTTGATGTGCTGGATGCGACCACCACCTTGTATAACGCTAAACAACAGCTTTCCAGCGCACGTTACACGTACCTGATCAACCAGCTGAACATCAAGTCAGCGCTGGGTACACTGAACGAAAGCGACCTGCTGGCACTGAACGGTGCTCTGGGTAAACCGGTTCCGACAGCGCCTGATCAGGTTGCGCCTGAAACGCCAGACCAGGATGCAGCGGCAGACGGTTACGGTAACAAAACTGCAGCAGCACCTGCACCACGCGCTCAGCAAGCCAGTGCAACGACCTCTGCTAACACCACCAGGAAAAGCGGCAATCCTTTCCAGAACTGATCCTGAAAAGTCCCTCCGCATTTTCCCTAAGGCAGCCTGAAAAGGCTGCTTTTTTTTTTGCCTGTATCACGCCGCTCTGTAAAGTCTCGTAACAATTGCCTGTCGCTGCTTTAACATTAACCAACTTTCCCCTATTCTTAGGCCCTACTGGGAAAGGGCGAAAAAGCCCTACACATGGGATAAGAACGATGAAACGGACACAACAAGTCAACTTAGCTACCTTCCGTAAATCATGGCGTAGCTCTCGAATCACTCCTGTCGCTCTGGCAGTCAGTGCGGTCTTTATGCTGGCCGGCTGCGAGAAAACCGACGAAAATGTTTCTCTGTATCAGAATGCGGACGACTGCTCGAAAGCCAATCCGTCTGGCAGCGCGCAATGTGTCGCCGCTTATGATGCTGCTAAACAGGAAGCCGCTAAAACCGCGCCAAAATATGCCAGCCGTGAAGACTGTATCGCTGAATTTGGCGAAGGCCAGTGTACTCAGGCTCCGGCTCAGGCGGGCGTGGCCACGGCTGAAAACCAGAGCAGCGGCGGCAGCATGTGGATGCCACTGATGGCGGGCTACATGATGGGACGCATGATGGGCGGCGGCGGCTACGCGCAACAGCCTCTGTTCAGCTCAAAAAATCCGGCCAGCCCGGCGAACGGCAAATTCGTCGATGCGACCGGTAAAAACTACGGTCCTGCCACTGCGGGCGGACGTACCATGAACGTACCGAAAACGGCGATGGCACCAAAACCTGCCGTCACCAACACCATCACCCGTGGCGGTTTCGGCGACAGCGTAGCCAAACAAACCTCGATGCAGCGCAGCTCTACCGCAGCGACACGCAGCCCTGGCCGCAGCATGGGTGGCTAAGAGAATCAGATGAAACGTTTAGCCATTAATGAGCGTCCGGACTGGAGCGAAAAAGCCACGGAGTTTGGCTTCAATTTTCACACCATGTATGGCGAGCCGTACTGGTGTGAAGATGCGTATTACCAGTTCACACTGGCGCAGATTGAAGAGATCGAAGACGCCACCGCCGACATTCACCAGATGTGCCTGAAAGTGGTTGAGCGCGTGGTGAACGACGACAAACTGATGGCGAAATTCCAGATCCCAAAGCACGTCTGGGACTTTGTCCGCAGTTCATGGCGCACGCAACAACCTTCGCTGTATTCACGTCTGGATCTGGCCTACGACGGTGTCAATCCGCCTAAACTGTTGGAAAATAACGCCGACACGCCGACATCTTTGTACGAAGCGGCCTTCTTCCAGTGGCTGTGGCTGGAAGATCAAATCGCGGCTGGCAACCTGACTCAGGATGCTGACCAGTACAACAGTTTGCAGGAAAAGCTGATCGAGCGTTTTGCTGAGCTGAAAAATCAGCACGGTTTTTCGCTGCTGCACATCGCCTGCTGCCAGGACACTGAAGAAGATCGCGGTACGGTGCAATATTTGCAGGACTGCGCGCTGGAAGCTGAACTGGCCAGTGAATTCCTGTTCATCGAGGAAATCGGTCTGGGCGAACGCGGACAATTCACTGACACGCAGGATCAGGTGATTTCTAACCTGTTCAAGCTATATCCGTGGGAATTCATGTTCCGCGAAGTGTTTGCCACCAAACTGGAAGACGCGGGTGTCCGCTGGCTGGAACCGGCCTGGAAAGCGATTCTGTCGAATAAAGCCCTGCTTCCGTTGCTGTGGGAAATGTTCCCGGATCACCCGAATCTGTTACCGGCTTATTTCGCCGAAGACCCGCATCCGGAGCTGGATCACTACGTTGTGAAACCGCTGTTTTCACGCGAAGGCGCTAACATCAAAGTGATCGAAAAAGGTCAGGAAGTGGCGAGCGTTGAAGGCCCATATGGCGCTGAAGGCATGATTGTGCAGCAGTTCCATCCGTTGCCGGTGTTTGAAGGCAGTTACACGCTGATCGGCAGCTGGCTGGTCAACGATCAGCCTTGTGGGATCGGCATCCGTGAAGATAAAGCGCTGATCACGCAGGATCTGTCACGTTTTTATCCGCATACCATTGTCGGATAAAAAAACTAAAAAAGGATAATGAGATTTTTCATTATCCTTTTTATTTACCGGATTACCCAACCTGAACGGAAAGCATAGAAAGCGATCCCATCACGATCCCGTCCGTTGGCTGTGTGATCGGTTCTGTACCATCCCACGCGCCTAAAACATATAACAATGGCAGATAGTGATCCGGAGACGGATTCGATAACGCGCCGCCCTCATGTTCCATAAACTTCACCAGAGGATGATCTTTAGCCTCACCCTTCCAGTTCAGGTTATCTTTCACATATTTCTCAAACGCAATCGCCCACGGATACGGCTCGCCGTTACCATCCCATTTCACCATGCGCAGGTTGTGCACCACGTTTCCGCTGGCGACAATCATCACCCCTTCGTCACGCAGAACAGCCAGTTTCTTGCCTAACTCATAGTGATATTCCGGCGGTTGCGTTCCGTCGATACTCAGCTGAATAACCGGAATATCGGCATCCGGATACATCTTGATCAGCACGCCCCAGGTCCCGTGGTCAAAACCCCACTCGCTGGTGTCGGCCATCACATTCACCGGGCTGAGCAATTCCTGAACCCGTTTCGCCAGAGCCGGTGAACCCGGTGCCGGATAACGTTTATCAAACAACGCCTGCGGGAACCCGCCAAAGTCATGAATAGTGCGCGGATTCTCCATCGCCGTTACCGCCGTGCCGCGGGTGAACCAGTGAGCAGAAACTGCCAGAATCGCTTTTGGCCGTGGTAATGATTCGCCCAGCGCATGCCAGGCACGGGTATAAGTGTTATCTTCCAGCACGTTCATCGGGCTGCCGTGGCCTAAGAAAAGTGCGGGCATACGTTGAGTTGTCATCATAAATTCCTTACCGCAAATAAAAGTGAGCGGGCTGTTAAGCAACCTCCGCAAGATGTGATTACGGTACTCTTTTTGATTGCGGGTTACAGCCGGATAACCGTGAAGGAGATGTTCAATAAATTTGATGAGACAAATCAAAAGAAGATGATGAAAAATCGCGCTAAAGACAAATTGCAGGATTCAAAAGCAAAAGGCCGCATAAGCGGCCTTTTTGTTACGCACGATCGGTGTTGATTCAGCTTGCCTGACGGGTCTGCGCCTGACGATAAGCCACCAGATCGGCGATGGTCACGACCGGCATATTATGCTGACGGGCAAAGACAATCACTTCAGGCGCGTGCGCCATGGTGCCATCGTCATTGGTCAATTCACACAACACGCCGAAAGGCTTCAGGCCTGCCAGTGTCGCCAGATCGATAGACGCTTCGGTGTGACCGCCACGGGTCAGCACGCCACCGGCCTGCGCCCGCAGCGGGAAGATATGCCCCGGGCGGTTAAGGTCAGAAGGTTTTGCGCCGTCTTTGATTGCCGCACGGATAGTGGTGATGCGGTCAGCCGCAGAAACACCGGTAGTCACGCCTTCAACCGCTTCGATAGTCACGGTAAACGGCGTCTGGAACGGGCTGGAGTTGTTCTCAACCATCATTGGCAAATCCAGCTTTTTACGGCTGTCTTCATTCATGGTGAGGCACACAATTCCGCTGCCGTGACGAATGGTCAGCGCCATTTGCTCAACGGTCATGTTTTCAGCGGCAAAAATTAAATCGCCTTCGTTTTCACGATCTTCGTCATCCAGTACTAACACACCAACGCCGTTACGCATGGCGTCAAGAGCACGCTCAACACGTTCAGTTGATGTACCGAATTCGGAAAGTAGGGTCTGATTCATGGTAAAAATAACCTCATGTTCTGTATGTGGATTACCAGAATCAGGGCGTCTTGAGGAGGCTAGCTGAAGCAGCCGTATGGCGTGCTACAGTTATAAAAAATAACGCAGCGGGCAATACTGTGCCCGGCTTGAATCGTTACTCTCTCCCATCCGGACTTTAACCGTCGGCCCCGGAATTACACCGGATCTGCTGACCTCTAACCCCGAAGGATTGAGCGCTCGCGGGCTTCCACATGGAAGGGATTATGATCCTTCCGATATTCCGTGGTTTACCGCCGGTGGGGACTTTCACCCCGCCCTGAGAATAAGCAAAACAACTATAGCGCCAATAAATGTACAGGGCAATCCTGCGGATTGGCCAATTAGTGCCCCTGAAGGTTTATAGAAACGGCGTCAGCGATTACACTAAGGAAAAGCACCTCCTTCGAGAAAAGGAATAATCATGATTGACCCGAAAAAAATTGAACAAATTGCCCGCCAGGTTCACGAATCTATGCCTAAAGGGATCCGTGAGTTTGGTGAAGATGCCGAAAAGAAAATCCGCCAGGTATTACAGGCGCAGTTCAGCCGTATGGATTTAGTCAATCGCGAAGAGTTTGACGTGCAGACGCAAGTTTTACTGCGCACCCGCGAAAAGCTGGCCGTACTGGAACAACGTCTCGCAGCGCTGGAAGGCAAACAAGCTGAAGCGGAAAAACCGCAAGATCCGGCCTGATTTGCACGAGTTACGCGGATTGCTGAAGTAGAAACAGAAAAGGCCTGCTAAGCAGGCCTTTTTGCTGTGTACGTACGGCTTATTGTGTATTGAGTACCGTTTTAGCGCGGGGCAATAACAGCGAAAGCGCAGCAAATACCACCACGGCATACAATGCTTTCCAGCCGACCATCGCCAGTAATCCGCAGCACAACACGGCACCCAGCATCGCCATCCATTTTGAACGCCCTTTCAAAAGTCGCGTCCCCGCCAGCATACAGAGCAGGTATATCAGGATGAAAATCCCGTTCGCATAAGTGATCAGCGCGCCCAATGGCAGATGCAGCCAGTAAATCAGCAGGGTAAACAGCATACAACTGCCGACCACCAGATTGAGCGCCGCGACCGGCACCTGCTGAGAAGAAAGCTGCGCCAGCTTACTTTGCGGCTTGAGCTGAGCCTGCGACCACACCAGCCGGGCAAAGCTTTGGGTATAAATATTCACGCTGGCAAAACACGCCAGATAGCCAATGATGCAGGCCACCCACAGCGCTTTTTGCCCGAACAGTTGCACGACGATGCCGGGGAGAGAAGCCCCCGCTTCCCGCCCTTCTCCCCAGGCATGGAATTTCAGCACAGCGACCGTACAACCCCAGTACACGGCGCCCGCCACCAGCATGCCAATCAGCAGCGCACGCGGAAAATCCCGTTCCGGATTGCGGAACTCTGTCGCCAGATGGGCAAACGCTTCAAGCCCGACAAAGCACCAGAACATTACTGCCAGTGCATCGAACAGGTTTGCGGGTGAAACATCACGTATCGCAGGCAATGGGATTTCAGGCAGGGAAATTCCCCCTTTCCACCAGATAGCAATCACCAGCGCGATGACCAGCAAAGCGATCAGCGTCTGGATATTGGCGCTCGAACCGGCACTGCGTGTACCGAGAAACCAGATAACCAGCAACGTACCGAGCTGAACCAGCAGAAGATTTTCGCTGCTCCAGCCGAATGCCGCCTGCCAGAATCCGGCCGCGATATGCAGCGCGGCGGGTAAGCCGACCGGGATCACGGACAGGAATAACCAGCCGGTGACTCGCGCCATGTGGGGGCCAAAAGCTTTGCCGACAAAATGCGCCGCCCCGCCTGCGCTGGGGAAATGGCGTCCGAGTGCGGCAAAACCGATGGCAATAGGAAACACCAGCAGGATAAGCACCGGCCACGCCCACAGGCTGTCATTTTGCGCCAGTTGCGCCGCCAGCGCGGGCACCGCGAAAACACCCGTTCCCAGCAGCGACGTAGATAACAGCCCGACGCCCTGTGCCAGGCTTAACTCCTGTTTTAATCCGCTCACAACGTTAATCCGCCCACAGCAAAGTCACTTCCGTTTAGTGTTATTGACGACATCATCAAAAAGAAAAAGGGCTTATCAGATAAGCCCTTTCATGCAAATAAACGATGTGGAAATCAGTCCTGAGCTTTAATCTGATTGATGATTTTGGTAGTGGACAAACCATCTTCAAAATTCAGCACACGCACTTCACCGCCATTCGCCCAGACTTCCTGACAACCGGCGATTTGCTCAGGCTTATAGTCACCGCCTTTCACCAGCAGATCAGGCAAGATCCCGGCGATCAAACGCTGCGGCGTGTCTTCATCAAAAGAAACCACCCAGTCGACCGCACCCAGCGCGCCCAGCACGATCATGCGGTTTTGCAGCGCATTCACCGGACGGGTTTCGCCTTTCAGACGCTTGGTCGAGGCATCGCTGTTAACGGCAACAATCAGACGGTCGCCGAGTTTGCGGGCATTCGCTAAATAGGAGACATGTCCCGCGTGGAGGATGTCAAAGATGCCATTGGTCATTACGACTTTTTCGCCGCGCTGACGGGCCATCGCCACAGCCGCTTTCAGTTGCTCTTCATTCATCACGCCAAAGCCGACGTCTGAACGCCCGCCGATAGCATTTTCCAGCTCAACCGGAGAAACCGTAGACGTACCCAGTTTACCGACCACAACACCGGCGGCGGCGTTGGCCAGGAAGCAGGACTCTTCCAGAGTATTCCCGGCGGCAAGCGCCGCGGCAAGCGTACCGATCACCGTGTCACCGGCACCGGTCACGTCATACACTTCCTGCGCCTGCGTTGGCATATGGAAAGGCGCTTTGCCTGGCTGCAACAGCGTCATACCGTGTTCAGAACGGGTCACCAGCAACGCAGAAAGCTCGAAATCAGCAATCAGTTGCATACCGCGCGTGACGATTTCATCTTCGTTTTTGCAACGACCGACAACGGCTTCGAATTCGGACAGATTTGGCGTCAGCAATGTCGCACCGCGATAACGTTCGAAATCAGAACCTTTAGGATCCACCAGCACCGGCACACCGGCTTTTCTCGCCAGCTGGATCATTTTCTGCACTTCCGTCAGCGCGCCTTTGGCGTAGTCAGATAGCACCAGCGCGCCACTTTGCGGCAAGGCTTGTTCGATTTTGGTCAGCATCGGCTGGAGATCCACGCCTTCAAAACCTTCTTCAAAGTCGAGGCGGATCAGCTGCTGGTTACGGGACAAAATACGCAATTTGGTGATGGTCGGATGCGAGGGCAACGCCACGAAATCGCAGTTTACTTTCACTTCCGCCAGACGTTCGCTTAGCGCACGTGCCGCGTCATCCACGCCGGTCAGGCCGATCAGACGCGAAGAAGCACCGAGAGACGAAATGTTCATCGCCACGTTTGCCGCGCCGCCTGGACGTTCCTCGATAGTATTCACCTTCACGACCGGTACCGGCGCTTCCGGAGAAATACGGTTGGTCGGGCCATACCAGTAGCGGTCTAACATTACGTCACCGACCACCAGCACAACGGCACGGTGGAAATCAGGCAAAGTCACTTTCATCCCAAGACTCCAAAACAGATAAATCAAATCGGGTAAACACAATGCGCCGGATAATATCACAAGCGCCTGTTACCCGAATAAAAACCCTCAGCCCAGCCACTTCGCCCAGCTGGCGCGGATTTGTGCGCGTTCTGCCGCAAAGCTGTCTGCGGCCACTTTTCCGCTATGTTCCTGTAAAGCGAGGTGATGAATTTCGTCGCGCAGCGTGACATAAGCCTGCGTCAGATTTCGTGCCTCGTCTTCCGGCATGATGTCGTGTTGCGCCATCAGCTCAAAAATTCTCACATTATCGGACCAGCGGGTCAGCTTTGGCTCGTCATGAGCAAAGCGTAAGACCAGATATTGTGCAATGAATTCAATATCGGTGATGCCACCCGGATCGGCTTTCAGATCAAACTGGTCAGCCTTTTTACTGCCGAGATGGGCATACATTTTCTCGCGCATCTCGCGCACTTCTTTGCGCAACCCGTCGTCGTCACGCTGGCGACATAAAATATCGCGGCGCGTGGCGTTAAATTGCTGCGTCAGTTGCGGATCGCCGTAAACCACGCGAGCGCGCACCAGCGCCTGATGTTCCCACGTCCAGGCTTCATTGGCCTGATAATCGGCAAACGCTTCGATGGTACTGACCAGCATACCGGACGCGCCGGAAGGCCGCAGACGCGCATCAACTTCATAAAGAATGCCCGACGATGTGCGCGTGCTGAATAAATGCATAATGCGTTGCGCCAGCCGCAGATAAAACTGACGGCCGTCGATGACGCGCTCGCCGTCGGTCATGACTTCCGGCGCGCAATCGAGCAGGAAGACCAGATCCAGATCGGAACTGTAACCCAGCTCCCAGCCGCCGAGTTTTCCGTAACCAATCACGGCAAAACCACGGCCTTCACGGTGCTGAAGATGCGTCGGCTGACCGTATTTCGCGACCATCTGTTCCCACGCCTGCTGCACCACCACGTCGAGGATAGCTTCGGCAAGATAGGTTAAATGGTCGCTGACTTTCATCACCAGCAGCGCCCCGGAAATATCTCCGGCGGCGATACGCAGGTGCTGCGCCTGCTTGAACTGCCGCACGGCTTCAAGCTGCTGCTCTTCGTCTTCTGTCGGCACGCGCATCAGATACTGACGCAGCTCATCGCGATAGGCGGTCAGTTCAATCGGCTGATACAACGTGCGCGGATCGAGCAGTTCATCGAGCAATAAAGGATGGCGGGCCAGCTGCGTCGCGACCATCGGTGACGCGGCACACAGGCGGATTAACTGTTTGAGCGCACCGGGATATTCCACCAGCAGCTCGATATAAGTGGTCCGCGTGACGATGTTGAGCAGCAGTTGCATCAGGCGCTGAAGTGTCACATCGGCATTTTTATAGGTACACACCTGCGCCAGCAGACGCGGCATCAGTAAATCGAGTTGCTCACGTCCGCGCGGTCCGATAGTGCGCTTATCGACATCACGACGAAACTCGGCAATCTGCTGCAAAACATGACGCTGCGCGTTTTCATCGAGCAGTGGAACCAGAGGCGCCAGTTCGGCAGGCTCCAGCAAATCAATCCACAAACTGCTGAATTGCGCCTGTTGCTGATCGTCTTCAGAGTCAGGCGTGTCATCGCCAATCAAATCATTAAACACCGCACGCACGGCCTGCATGTGAGCATTCACTGCATCCAGAAGTTGTGGCCAGTCGGCATAATCCATGCCCCAGGCCAGACGCGCCTGATTCAGTTCATCGGAAGGCAAAGTCTGCGTCTGTTCGTCCGCTATAGCCTGCAACAGATTTTCCAGGCGACGCAGGAACAGATAACTGCTGCGCAGTTGCAACACCTGCTCGACCGGCAGGATGCTCAGATTTTCCAGCGCCTGCAACGTCGGCAGCAATGCACGCTGCTGCAATGCCGGTTCACGCCCGCCGCGGATAAGCTGGAAGACCTGCACGATAAATTCAATTTCGCGGATGCCGCCTGCGCCGAGTTTAATGTTGTCTTTCAACCCCCGGCGACGGACTTCACGGGCGATCATCCCTTTCATATTACGTAATGACTGGATCACGCTGAAATCGATGTAACGGCGGAACACAAAAGGCATCAACATTTTGCGCAGTTCCTGACTGCTGATATCTTCCGCGCCGCCCATCAGCCGCGCCTTCACCATCGCGTAACGTTCCCAGTCGCGCCCCTGTTCCTGATAATAATCTTCCAGCGCCGGGAAACTCATCACCAGCGGACCGCTGTCACCAAACGGACGCAGACGCATATCGACACGGTAAACAAAACCGTCGATGGTCGGCTGATCCAGCGCTTTGATCAGCCGCTGTCCAAGGCGGGTAAAGAACTGGGCATTATCCAGTTCGCGTCGCCCGCCGCGGGTCTGACCGTTTTCCGGATAAGCAAAAATCAGGTCGATATCCGAAGAGAAATTCAGCTCCCCGCCGCCGAGTTTACCCATCCCGAGGATCAGCATTCTTTGCGGTTCGCCAGCAGCATTGACCGGCGTACCAAACTCCCGACAGCAAGCGTCGTAAAGCCAGTCGCGGGCACTGACGATCAGCAGTTCAGCCAGTTCACTCAGCTGATGAAGCGTGTCTTTTGCTTCGCTGGTTTGTGCCGATTGCGACCAGGCGATACGGGTGAGAATACGGCGACGGAACAAACGCAGCGCTTTCATTAGCCCGTTTTCATCCGTCACACCGGTCAGTGCTTCTTCAAGCCACGGGCGATAAAGCTGCCATTCCTGGGACTGAGGCGGGGTTTCATTGATTTCATGCCACCACTGGCCAAACGCCAGCAAACTGTCCGCGACGAATTCACTGCTGGTTAATACGGCCAGCTGTTGATCATCGGGAAGCGGGAGGTTTTCAGGATGTTCACGCCAGCGCTCAAGCAGACTCTGAGCATGACTTTGCAAAACAGAAGAGAGTGGCAACATGAAATCAGATTCCTTGCAAAAAAAAGCCCGGGCTATTGGCCCAGGCTTATCAGTCAATTAACGAGGTTGTCCGTTTAACCAGAATGCATCCATCATTACCGCATGAGAACGGGCGGAATCCTCCCAGGCGTGTTGCTGCTGCACGATGGCCTGTTGCAGATCGGCCCAGCCCGCAATGTACGCGGCAACGTCTTTTTCAGGATAAGCACCGCCCAGCAAATGGAAGGTGATAATCTGACGTTTCAGACGCGCCAGCTGGTCGCGGTAGCCTTCTTCGGTCAGCGGCTGTGCAAACGCCTCTTTCAGATCAGCAGCGGTACGACCCAGCATGATGTCGGCGAAGCGTTTGAAAGAACCTTCCAGTTTTTTCGCCGATTTGTCATCAATGAAAGGCGTCCAGCCTGAGGTTGCCAGCCAGGAAGTAAGCACTAACTTGCATTTCAGGTAGCTGGCGCTGTAACAAATTTCCTGTGCATCGGCAGATTTCTGTTCCAGCACTGGCACCAGATCGGTCAGCAGAGTACGCAGTTCAGACGAGGCTTTACGCGGCACCAGCCCGCCAAACAACACCAGCACCTGACGCACAGTTTCCACGGCCTGTAACACGGTCAGACGCGCAGTTTTATCGCCACGCACCCACAGCTCTTCATGATATTGCCAGTGATCCAATGCCAGCTCGAACATAGCGGACATTGCCTGTTCCACGGTCGCTTTCGGCTGGGCTTTAAAAACCGGCAACGGTTTGATTTCACGCGCCGGATTGCCTTTCGCCAGATGATAACCCCGAGCGGCTTTGCTGAATCCGCCCTGACGTAAACCGCCATGCGCGCCAATCTCAGTGGCCAGAGCCAGCAGATCGGCGGTGTTGCCTTTTTTCAATTCCAGCTCAATTTCTGCCAGTGCTTCAGAAAGCTCACCGGCCACCACTTCACCCTGATCCAGACCCAGCTCAATCTCGCTTTCGCCGTAAGTGATCACCCACTTCTCACGGGTGAAATCCGTACGGAACAGCGGTGCCAGTTCTTTTTGCAGCGCGGCAGGTTTGCAGCCTTCCGGCCAGATATCTTTCGGGAACGCGCTGAGTTTCAGCACCGGTTTTTTCAGCTCGACATTGTATTCAGGGCGCTGATGCAGGCCGCCCACCACTTTCCCGCCGGTTTTAATGGTCATTTCGTACTGATCGTCGAAACCACGGATACGCAGGCCAATATCGTGCGAACGTAAATAGTTTTCCGCAGTCTCAAAATAGATGTTGGTCAGTTTCGAAGGCGCGGTGTGCTCGCTGTTAAATCCAGCGAGTTGCGAAGGTAATTCGGCGATTGCTGCCGGGGTGGCGATAAATTTTAATTCTATTTCTACGGTCATAGGAGTCTTCACACCGATTCTTTGCTGCCAAAAGGGATAAACGCGTCGCTGCAATTCTATCATAAGCACAGCGCGCAAGCCGCATGTTGCGGGATTGTAAGATAGTTCTCATTCCGGTTTATACATTGCGTCGTCACACTGTTGCCCTTACTATCGGTCACCCAACTTTTGGTCTATGAAACCAACTTTTGGACTCTGAATTAGTGCAATGGCCAACAGAGGCGGTTGCCAGAAGACGTATCCTGATTAAACGGATGCACACTTCACGTTCCCTAAATTCACAAAGAAACGATGAAATAATGCAGAAATTACGCCTAATTGGTTTCGCTTTGCTTGGTTTAAGCATCACATGGGGCGCTCACGCTGATGAGAAGCGCTATATCTCCGACGATTTGATCACCTATATCCACAGCGGTCCGGGCAATCAGTATCGCATTGTTGGCACCCTGAATGCCGGTGAAGAAGTCATCCTGCGCAGCGTTAACGACAGTACTAAATATGGTGAGATTGTTGATTCAAAAGGCAAAACGGCCTGGATCCCACTGGATCAGTTAAGCAATGTACCGAGCCTGCGTACCCGCGTTCCGGATCTGGAACAACAGGTGAAAACGCTGACTGACAAACTGACCAACATTGATTCCAGCTGGAACCAGCGCACGGCGGAAATGCAGAGCAAGGTGTCTTCCAGCGATGGCATTATCAATGGCCTGAAGAAAGAAAATCAGGATTTGAAAAATCAGCTGATCGTGGCGAAGAAGAAAGTTGACGCGGTCAATGTCCAGCTCGACGACAAACAAAGAACCATTATTCTGCAATGGTTTATGTACGGCGGCGGTGTCGCGGGTGTCGGTCTGGTTCTGGGTCTGCTGTTGCCACATCTGATCCCACGTCGCAGGAAGAAAGATCGCTGGATGAGCTAAAAGCTCAACATCCTGATTAACTCCATAAGGCACTTCGGTGCCTTTTCGTGTTTCCATCAATCAGGAAATCTTCAGCCCAACTTTGCTATGATGAACAAAGAGTCCCTTTGGCCTATTTCAGGAGTTATCGCGTGGAGATTTACCTGGTCGGCGGCGCAGTCCGAGACAGCTTATTAAACCTGCCTGTGTCTGAACACGATTGGGTAGTGGTCGGCGCAACGCCTGAATACATGCTGGAAAACGGCTATCAGCAGGTCGGGAAAGATTTCCCGGTCTTCCTGCATCCCCGCACCCGTGATGAATATGCCCTGGCCCGCACAGAGCGAAAATCAGGTTCCGGTTATAACGGTTTCACCTGTTATGCCGCGCCGGACGTCACGCTGGAACAGGATCTGATGCGACGTGATCTGACCATCAATGCGATCGCTAAAAGCAAAGATGGCGAACTTGTCGACCCCTATCACGGACAGCGCGATATCGAACAGCGCCTGTTGCGTCACGTTTCGGATGCCTTCGGTGAAGATCCGCTGCGTGTGTTGCGTGTCGCCCGTTTTGCCGCGCGATTTGCTCATTTAGGTTTCACCGTCGCTCCGGAAACGCAGACGCTGATGCAGCAGATGGCGGAAAGCGGTGAACTGGAAGCGCTGACACCAGAACGTGTGTGGAAAGAAACCGAAAAAGCCTTGCAGACGCAGGATCCCCAGGTCTATTTCCAGGTGCTGCGTGACTGCGGCGCGCTCAAAGTGCTGTTCCCGGAAATCGATGCGCTGTTTGGCGTTCCGGCACCAGAAAAATGGCATCCGGAAATTGATACCGGTATTCATACGCTGATGACGCTGAAAATCGCCAGCACGTTGACGCCGGAAGTAGATGTGCGTTTCTCTGCGCTTTGCCATGATTTGGGCAAGGCGCTTACCCCGCCGCAATTCTGGCCAGCGCATCACGGCCACGGTCCGGCAGGTGTGAAACTGGTGGAAAATATTTGCCAGCGCCTGAAAGTCCCGACGCATATACGAGATTTAGCCAAACTGGTGGCGGAGTTCCACGACCTGATCCATACCGTGAACAAGCTGCGTCCGGAAACCCTGTTAAAACTGTTCGACACCATCGACGTGTGGCGTAAACCACAGCGGCTTGAGCAGATGATTATGACCAGTGAAGCCGACGCCCGCGGGCGTACCACCTTTGAAAACAACCCTTATCCGCAAGGTGATTATCTCCGTGAGGCTTTCAAAGTGGCGAACAGCATTACCAATAAAGAAGTGCTGGATGCAGGTTTTCAGGGAATTGAAATCCGCGATGAGCTGAAAAAGCGTCGAACACAAGCTCTGGCAGACTGGAAACAAACGCAGGAAGCGGCGATTTAAACCGCATCAACGATTAAAAAAAGCCCCGTGCGTTCTGCGCCGGGGCTTTTTTTCTCGCCATTATTTCTTGTCGCCAATAAACCGAAAATCAGGCGATAAAGACGAAGTACACCGCGATCGCTACAAAGAAGCGATAGATGGCGAACGGAATAAACGAAATACGTTTAATCACCGCCAGGAAGGTTTTGATAGCAATCAGGGCAACGATAAATGCGCTGATAAAACCGGTAGCGAACATCGGTAAATCAGCCAGCGTCAGGAAGCTGTGGCTCTTATACAGATCCAGCGCTGTCGCGCCCATCATCATCGGCACCGCCAGCAGGAAAGAGAACTCTGATGCCGCAAAACGGCTGATGCCCATTAACATCCCGCCGCTGATGGTCGCACCCGAACGGGAGAATCCCGGCCAGAGCGCCAGACACTGGAAAACACCAATCATAAATGCCTGCAGGTAAGTGATGTCATCCACCCCTTCTGCACGCGGTTTTTTCGGTTTCAGCAGTTCGGCTGCAATCAGCAAAACACCACCGACGACCAGTGCAATCATCACAAATTTCGGCTCAAACAAGGACTTAATCTGCGAGTGCAGCAGCAAGCCCAGGATCGTTGCCGGGATCATCCCTAAAATAATATGCAATAAATTCAGACGGTGGTTACCCGTGCCTTCATGAACAGGCGGCTTGCCAAAGTGCAGGCCAATCATGCCAAACAAACGACGCCAGAACATCACTACCACGGCCAGAATAGACCCTAACTGGATAACCACTTCAAATGATTTCGAGGTATCACCGGTAAAGCCCAGAAGATTTCCCGCGATGATCAGATGGCCGGTAGATGAAACCGGTAAGAACTCAGTCAACCCTTCAACAACACCCAAAATTGCTGCTACAAGCAAAGAATGACTTTCAACGATCATTATCGCACCCTACCCTATAAAATATCCGCAGATGGGAAAACATGCTCAAAGTACAGACAATAAAAAAAGCGGCATCACGCTGAGCCGCTTCATTAAAGGAAGCCCGGTAGTCCGGACTTTCCTTTTAACGCTTCTATATGACATTAAATAGACAAGCATTTTTTAAATTGTATCCGTAACCGGACTAAATTCGTTTTCCGCGCTCAATAATCACGCCGACATTGGCCGCCTGAGCCACCGCGCCGGGTTTACTGAGCTTAATCCGCACCCATGGCGTGTTAAAACGGGTCAGCAGCAATGTCGCCACTTCTTCGGCCACACGCTCTACCAGCGCAAAATTTTGCGATGCCACATGTTCAATCACCGCATCACTGACGTCCGCATAGCTTAAACAGTCATTCACATCGTCGCTGGCAGCGGATTTTCGGTTATCCCAGGCCATTTCGATATCGAACACTAGTTTCTGTTTAATCGTCTGTTCCCAGTCGTAAGCGCCAATCGTGGTGATTACATTTAGTTGCTCAATAAATACGATATCCATCACGTGATTCTCTGTTTTTGGCCCAGCCGGATACCACTTCCAGCAGAAAATGCGTATTATCCATGGATGTTGCGATTAAAACGACCCTTATTAGACGGAACTGCTTTATGAGTGCTACCGCGCTTGGAATGATTATTTTCGCCTACCTCTGCGGCTCGATTTCCAGTGCGATTCTGGTCTGCCGGGTAGCCCGGTTGCCTGATCCGCGCACAGCGGGCTCTGGCAATCCCGGTGCCACAAATGTCTTGCGGCTGGGTGGCCGGCTGGCCGCGGCGTCTGTTCTCATCTTCGATGTTCTGAAAGGTATGTTGCCTGTCTGGCTGGCCTATCGCCTGAATATTCCGCCGATGTACCTTGGGCTGACCGCTATCGCGGCCTGTCTGGGTCACATCTATCCGGTATTCTTTCGCTTCAAAGGCGGTAAAGGCGTAGCGACTGCTTTCGGTGCCATCGCGCCTATCGGCTGGGACTTAACCGGGCTGATGATGGGGACATGGCTGCTGACCGTGCTGCTAAGCGGATACTCTTCGCTGGGCGCGATTGTCAGTGCGCTGATCGCACCTTTTTACGTCTGGTGGTTCAAACCAGAATTCACTTTCCCGGTCGCCATGCTTTCCTGTCTGATACTGTTGCGTCATCACGATAACATCCAGCGTCTTTGGCGGGGCCAGGAAGGAAAAATCTGGGATAAGCTGAAGAAGAAACGCAAAGCGGCGAAAGAAGATAAGACCGAATAACCGGTACATTCCAGACATAAAAAAACGACCTCATGCGGGTCGTTTTTTTATTGTCTTTCTCAGCCTCAGCCTCAGCCTCAGCCAGCCTGGCTGAGCGCGAGCGAGACAAGGCGCCAGGAAACCTGAAAGCGCAGCATACTCAAGTATGTGAGCATTTCGGGTCGACGCAGCAACACAGCCGCAGCCCCGCTCAGACTGGCGGAAGCTCCGCTAACGGCCAGCGCGGGCGAACGGTCACACCAAGATCAGGTGTTGCTCCGGTTTTCAACCGCACCATACCGGCGTAAGCAATCATCGCGCCGTTGTCGGTACAGAATTCAGGTCGGGCATAAAATACCTTACCGCCACGTTTGGTCATCACGTCTTCAAGTTTGGCGCGTAATGTGCGGTTCGCGCTGACGCCACCAGCCATGACGAGCTGTTTAAAACCGGTCTGATCCAGCGCACGTTTGCATTTAATCGCCAGCGTATCGACCACGGCATCTTCAAAAGCGCGGGCAATGTCCGCGTGCGTCTGCGTGTCGCTGTCATTGCCACGAATGGTATTTGCAGCGAACGTTTTGAGACCGGAGAAGCTGAAATCCAGCCCCGGACGATCGGTCATCGGACGCGGGAATGTAAAGCGCCCAGCCACACCCTGGGCCGCCATTTTTGACAGCAGCGGGCCACCCGGATAATCCAGACCCAGCAATTTTGCCGTTTTATCAAAGGCTTCACCGGCAGCGTCATCAATAGACTCGCCCAGTAAGGTATATTCACCGATACCGGTGACGCTGATTAACTGCGTATGCCCGCCGGAAACCAGCAGCGCGACAAACGGGAAATCAGGCGGATTATCTTCAAGCATCGGTGCCAGCAAATGACCTTCCATATGATGAACCGGCACCGCAGGCACATCCCAGGCAAACGCCAGAGAACGGCCGATAGTTGCCCCGACCAGCAATGCGCCGACCAGACCAGGACCGGCGGTATACGCCACGCCATCGATGTCCTGTGCGGTCAGCCCGGCTTCTTTCAGCGCGGCCTGAATCAAAGGGATTGTTTTGCGCACATGGTCACGCGAGGCCAGTTCTGGCACCACGCCGCCGTAATCTGCATGCAGTTTTACCTGACTATACAGTTGGTTGGCTAACAAACCGGCTTCGCTGTCATAAACTGCAATTCCGGTTTCATCGCAGGACGTTTCAATACCCAGTACTCGCATCACTCTTTCCATCATAGTTTGGCGCTAACTCGCGGCGCGCAGTTTAGCACACAAGCCTTAGCGGGTGCTGCACCGGAGTGGGAATTCCTTGCTTCCTGAGCCAATTAATGTCGAGCAATTTCGATTGATTGGTATATAATCGCCGCCCGACGCAAAAGCGAGCGCACGATGTTGCAGAAGGGTTGCTGAACGCGCCTGTTTCAATTTGCCGTTATGCTTTACAAGACGAGGCGAATTGGAGTAAAATTCCGCACCATTTTGAAATGTGCTGGTACAACATCAGCAAACAAACCGATTTTATCGAGGTGAGAGGCACATGCCTGTAATTAAAGTACGTGAAAACGAGCCGTTCGACGTAGCTCTGCGTCGCTTCAAGCGTTCCTGCGAAAAAGCAGGTGTTCTGGCAGAAGTTCGTCGTCGTGAATTCTATGAAAAACCGACTACAGAACGTAAACGCGCTAAAGCATCTGCAGTAAAACGCCACGCCAAGAAACTGGCTCGCGAAAACGCACGCCGCACTCGTCTGTATTAATCTTCGGGGGCAACCCCAAATCGCGTGATTTGCAATATTAAGAACGCGCAGACTGCGTAGTAGCATACGAAGGCCGTGCTTTCCGAAAGGAATGCGCGGCTTGTTCTCGTTTATAGGCTAGTGAGTAAGGGGCTTATGGCTGGGAGAATTCCGCGCGTATTTATCAATGACTTGCTGGCTCGCATCGATATCGTCGATTTGATCGACGCACGTGTAAAGCTCAAGAAACAGGGTAAAAATTATCACGCGTGCTGCCCTTTCCACCATGAGAAAACACCCTCATTTACCGTAAATGGCGATAAGCAGTTTTATCACTGTTTCGGCTGTGGTGCCCACGGCAATGCCGTCGATTTCCTGATGAACTATGACAGGCTTGAGTTTGTCGAAAGCATTGAGGAACTGGCGACAATGCAGGGTTTGGAAGTGCCGTACGAAGCAGGCACCGGTCCAAGCCAGATGGAGCGTCATCAGCGTCAAAGCCTCTACCAGTTGATGGCACCGCTTAGCGAGTTCTATCAGCAATCACTTAAACAGCCTGCAGGTGCCCCCGCACGGGAATATCTTGCCCGACGCGGTTTGAGTGAAGACGTCATCAGTCACTTCGCTATTGGTTTCGCCCCTCCGGGCTGGGACAACGCATTAAAGCGTTTCGGCAAAAATGCCGATGATAAAGCGTCTCTGATTGACGCCGGCATGTTAGTCACCAATGACAATGGCCGCAGCTATGACCGTTTCCGCGAACGGGTGATGTTCCCTATTCGTGATAAACGTGGCCGCGTGATTGCCTTTGGCGGCAGGGTTTTGGGTGACGGTACGCCGAAATACCTCAACTCGCCGGAAACCGAAATTTTCCATAAAGGCCGCCAGTTGTATGGCCTGTATGAAGCACAGTTAAAGCACCCGACGCCGGCGCGTTTGCTGGTTGTTGAAGGGTATATGGACGTTGTCGCACTGGCGCAGTTCGGCATTGATTACGCCGTGGCCTCACTGGGTACGTCCACGACGGCTGACCACATTCAGCTGATGTTCCGCAGCACCGATAACGTCGTTTGTTGTTACGACGGCGACCGGGCGGGACGTGAAGCTGCATGGCGCGCGCTGGAAACAGCACTGCCCTATCTTAATGATGGTCGCCAGCTGCGTTTTATGTTTTTACCCGACGGCGAAGATCCAGACACGCTGGTGCGAAAAGAAGGCAAAGAAGCGTTCGAACAAAGAATGGAGCAGGCGATGCCGCTGTCCACTTTCCTGTTTGATTCGCTGATGCCGCAGGTTGATTTGAGCAGCCCTGACGGGCGCACCAAATTGAGCATGCTGGCATTGCCGCTGATCCGCCAGGTACCCGGTGAAACGTTACGGATGTATTTGCGTCAGCAGTTAGGGAATAAGCTCGGGATTTTGGATGACAGCCAGCTGGAAAAGCTGATGCCTAAACAGGCAGAAAATAGCAATGTCTATCAGGCGCCCCAGCTAAAACGCACAACCATGCGTATACTTATAGGGTTACTGGTACAAAACCCACAACTGGCTACACTTATACCCTCGCTGCAAGGTTTGGAGCAAGCGAAGCAACCAGGACTGGATCTTTTCAGCGAGTTAGTCACCACTTGCTTAGCCCAGCCGGGCCTGACAACAGGCCAGTTACTGGAACTTTATCGCGACAATAAGTTCTACCAACAACTTGAAACTCTGGCGACATGGAACCACATGATCGTAGAGGACATGGTCGAAGAGGAATTTCGTGCCACGCTAGCCAGCCTGTATGACTCGATTTTAGAGCAACGGCTTGAAACTTTGATTGCAAAAGCCAGGACGCATGGCCTGAGTCCAGAGGAACGCACCGAAGTGAGTTCCCTGAATCAGGTGTTAGCGAGAAAGAGTTAAAAATTTAATAACAAGAACATATATTTACCCGGATAACTCGAGTGACGGGAAGGCAGCTAACGCACCTGCGGCTCGAAGTATGACGGGTAAAACAGAACACGGCTTAAGTGCCGATAAAAAGCGGGGCACGGCCCTGCGCAGAGCCGCCCTGGTGGGCCGCGGCACAATAAACGCCCCTAACGTTATTGTTGGCGATGTTACCCGACCGACACCAACCCAAATACTCTGAAGTGTGGATACCGTCTTATGGAGCAAAACCCGCAGTCACAGCTTAAGCTACTTGTCACCCGTGGTAAGGAGCAAGGCTATCTGACCTATGCTGAGGTCAATGACCATCTGCCGGAAGATATCGTCGATTCCGACCAGATCGAAGACATCATCCAGATGATTAACGACATGGGCATCCAGGTTCTTGAAGAAGCTCCGGACGCCGATGATTTGATGCTGGCCGAAAACCGCCCAGATACCGACGAAGACGCTGCAGAAGCGGCGGCGCAGGTACTTTCCAGCGTTGAATCCGAAATTGGCCGTACCACCGACCCAGTGCGTATGTATATGCGCGAGATGGGTACCGTTGAACTGCTGACCCGTGAAGGCGAAATCGACATCGCCAAACGTATCGAAGACGGTATCAATCAGGTCCAGTGCTCCGTTGCTGAATATCCTGAAGCTATCACTTATTTGTTAGAGCAATATGACCGTGTGGAAGCAGGCGAAGTACGTCTGTCTGACCTGATCACCGGTTTTGTTGACCCGAACGCCGAAGAAGAAATCGCACCAACTGCGACTCATGTGGGTTCTGAACTGACCACTGAAGAGCAGAATGATGACGACGAAGACGAAGATGAAGACGACGACGCTGAAGACGACAACAGCATCGACCCTGAACTGGCTCGCCAGAAGTTCACCGAACTGCGTGAACAACATGAAGCGACACGTCTGGTCATCAAGAAAAACGGCCGTAGTCACAAGAGCGCAGCAGAAGAAATCCTGAAGCTGTCCGATGTGTTCAAACAGTTCCGTTTAGTGCCAAAACAGTTCGATTTCCTGGTTAACAGCATGCGTTCCATGATGGATCGCGTACGTGCTCAGGAACGTCTGATCATGAAAGTGTGCGTTGAACAGTGCAAAATGCCGAAGAAAAACTTCGTCAATCTGTTCGCCGGTAACGAAACCAGCGATACCTGGTTCGATGCAGCTCTGGCAATGGGTAAACCATGGTCTGAGAAGCTGAAAGAAGTGACCGAAGACGTGCAGCGCGGCCTGATGAAACTGCGTCAGATCGAAGAAGAAACTGGCCTGACTATCGAGCAGGTTAAAGACATCAACCGTCGCATGTCGATCGGCGAAGCGAAAGCCCGTCGCGCGAAGAAAGAGATGGTTGAAGCAAACTTACGTCTGGTTATTTCTATCGCCAAGAAATACACCAACCGTGGTCTG
Source organism: Rahnella sp. JUb53 (assembly GCF_004346065.1). Taxonomy (NCBI): domain Bacteria; kingdom Pseudomonadati; phylum Pseudomonadota; class Gammaproteobacteria; order Enterobacterales; family Yersiniaceae; genus Rahnella; species Rahnella sp. JUb53. Next base: position 187,843 of record NZ_SLYT01000005.1, on the reverse strand, counting down.
CAGTTCCTTGACCTGATCCAGGAAGGTAACATCGGCCTGATGAAAGCCGTTGATAAGTTTGAATATCGCCGTGGTTATAAGTTCTCAACTTATGCGACCTGGTGGATCCGTCAGGCTATCACCCGCTCCATCGCCGACCAGGCGCGTACCATCCGTATCCCGGTGCATATGATTGAGACCATCAACAAACTCAACCGTATTTCCCGTCAGATGCTGCAAGAGATGGGCCGTGAGCCAACACCGGAAGAGCTGGCTGAGCGTATGCTGATGCCGGAAGACAAAATCCGTAAAGTGCTGAAAATCGCTAAAGAGCCAATCTCCATGGAAACGCCAATCGGCGACGATGAAGATTCGCATCTGGGCGATTTCATCGAGGATACTACCCTCGAGCTGCCACTGGATTCTGCAACGTCTGAAAGCCTGCGTTCTGCGACGCATGACGTTCTGGCTGGCCTGACCGCACGTGAAGCGAAAGTTCTGCGTATGCGTTTCGGTATCGATATGAACACTGACCACACTCTGGAAGAAGTGGGCAAACAGTTCGACGTTACCCGTGAACGTATCCGTCAGATCGAAGCGAAAGCGTTGCGTAAACTGCGCCACCCAAGCCGCTCCGAAGTGCTGCGTAGCTTCCTGGACGATTAATCGTCCTCAGGCTGTCAGCCAATAAAAAGCCCCGCCTTTCTCAGGAAATGGCGGGGCTTTTTATTGTTTGAAGTTTAGGCTCAGGAATTAAGCGCATCGTAAAGTTCGCGGTAAGAGGCGGTCAGTTCCTCTAACGTCGCACGGTTCAGTCCGCTGGGATTAGGCAACACCCAGACCTCTGTGGCACCGATTTTCAGCGCCTGACGTCCCCAGTTCACTTTGCTGATCCCAAACGCTTTACTGAACGCCTGCTTACCCAAAACAGCCAGTGCACGCGGCTGATAGCGTTCGATTTTCTCCGTCAAAACCGCCCCGCCCTCACGCAACTCATCGCGTACCAGTTCGGTTGCTTCAACGGTCGGGCGCTCAACCAGCATCGTGATGCCACAACCCGTATCCAGCAAATGTTGCTCTTCTTCAGGCTTCAGCAAGCGCGCGGTAAAACCGGCCTGATAGATAACTTTCCAGAAGCGATTATTGGCATTAGCAAAATGAAAACCATGATGAGCGGTAGATAGACCAGGATTGATGCCGCAAAAAACGACAGAAAGATCCCTGGCGATAATATCTGTAATCATTATTCTTTCCTGAGATGTATTTACTGGAGTTATCGGTAAAAAAAGTCTGCGAATACAACATGCCAGAACTGTGCACAAAACGCGCATACAAACCGAACACATATAGACCTGTAAGCAGAGTTTACCGTATAATCCCGCACCTCGGCCCTTTAGCTCAGTTGGTTAGAGCACGCGACTCATAATCGCTTGGTCGCTGGTTCAAGTCCAGCAAGGGCCACCAAATTTTAGTTTCAGATTCAACGATTAAGCCACTTCTCACGAAGTGGCTTTTTTGTTGGATCATTCTTCCGCCCCCTTTTGGTCCCTCAATCCCTTCGACATGGAAACAATTGACACTTCGCATATAAAAAAATCAACAGCAAGTCGTGCCTGATGATTGAGCCAATCAGCGCCAGAGGGGGATCAGTATTCGCCTTCACCCCATTCAATTTTTCCCTGACTGTCATTCTTATTTATCGACTGCATTGAAGCATCCAGAATACTCAGGCACTTCTTACCGGGTGAGCCTACTTTTACGAGAGCCGCACGTGTGCGATCATAATAACGATAAATAGAATAGCGGGTAGGTTCGATGAATGGCATCGAGCAAACCACCTCTGAACCAATAAGACGTGAATATTCTCCCTCACTCAACACACTGAGAACCGTTACTGTTGCTTTAGATAATCCCAATGCGAGCATAGGTGCTAAATCTTCAGCTCTTCCGGCATCCGTTCCCGGTGTCACTTCAGGTATTAACTTTATCCATTCCGGCTTACCGTCTTTAACAGCGTCGTAAAAACGGTCCCAGTCATTATTGCCCATTGTGCGAACAGTGGCATCAGCACCTGCTTTGACAATAGATGAGTGAAGTGACTCAGGTGTGAGTGGTGAGGCCAATACGCCAAAGGCTGAAAACACCAGTGGGATTATCATCAGACAGTATCTCAACGCACCACCTCTAATTGATTATCACCAGAGCGCGCCACCATTCTGCGAGTGTGATTACTCATGATTATGCAACCCGCCGACGCAAAGCCAGCCGGCTTATTCACCCGCTCTCCGTGTATACGGAAACTATCACGACCATACGTAGATCCTTGGGGCTCCAGATTTATAGTGAATGGTCCTTTATGATCTGTATAACCATTGATTCGATAAGATCCCCTTGGGATCGGCCCCATTCCCTTAACGTGTTCACGCTCGGGATTATTTTTATTGGTGAAAACACCGGAATAGCCGCTCTCCATTAACTCGCCATCTTTATAGAGATTGCCCGTGCTCTGCTGGTATGTCCAAGTCATTTATGTTGCTCCTAAACAGTGGCTCGTTCGTTCCATGCGTCTGAATGAGAAATATTGCCATCAAGATAGCGCCACGTGATTTTTTCATAGCGTAGCTCAATGGCTTCCAAATGGTTACGCGCTTCACCGTATGCGGATTTAATGTCATACATTAGCGGCATTACACTCACCACCTTCACCCCCTCAAGCGTGACGGTAAAATAAAGCGCCTCCTGTCCGGCATCATTAATTCGGTAATATCCGAACTCCGCGGATTTTAGTGTCTGACCGGTGCATATAGCTTTGTATAAATAGGGGGAAGAAGAATCAATTTCTTTATCAAAACCAAATGAGTTGTGTACCCTATTCCCTGAAATTTTCCCAGTATGGTTATCCGTAGGTAATGAAACACTGTGATCAATCGCCAATATTTCTATGCTGTACTCACGCCCTGTGACGTCTACAGAACCCTTTATATCTGCGCCACCATCGTCTTTAAGCCATAAATAAACGGGTATAGCCATTTTGAATACTTCCTGTCATTTATTTAATCCCCATGAAGATACTACACTTGAAACATTATGTTTGTGCCGACTCGGTCAAATAACGCGAATTTTCAGAATTTTATTATTGATATCAAAAAAACTAAAAGAACCAGCTAGGGGAAGTTTAAATTCGTGCAAAAAGTCAACTTAACCAATAGACAACCCTATTTTTAAAAAGACTTTATTTATGGATTTCATTTATTCGATCATTTAAGACAATCAAATTAATATTAATGATATGTTGGATAATATTAACAAGATTGAGTATCATATCCAGCGGCAGAAGAAGGCAATACGGTATTTCAGATCTCCCACTGGGAAACGAAGTTTTCTGATTAACTGATTGCAGGCCAAGATAAAAATTGATTAAATATCAAAACAGTATGGAACAAAACTGGATATGATTACCAAGCCGCTCGCAAGGGAATTCGATGCGCAAATGTTCTCACACTACCGCGAAAAATGCCTTTCAGGTGATTACTCACGATCCAATAGGTTGAAGACAGTGACCAACTTTCGGATCATCTATACGAAAACTAAAGGTAATGGCAACCGTTCAGTCCCAACTAGTAGGGAGCTATACGATTTATTGCCCGAAAGTGGTAGTGCGTTATTCTCTTCATGCTATTCAGCATTCAGAAAAGCGATTAACAGAACTGAGATAATATTACCTGATGGACAATTACCTCTTGTGCTAAGGCACACTTTTGCCAGCCATTCTATGATGAATGGTGGAAACATTCTTGTGTTACAAAGAATTCTTGGTCATATCGATATTAAAATGACAATGCGATATGCACATTTCGCTCCCAATCATTTGGAAGAAGCACTTAAATTCAACCCTCTTAATAAAACAATTTAAGGATATAAATAATGACCACTCAGCTAACATGTTATTATTGCAATGAACCAGCAACGACAAGCGAACACATTCCCCCTCGAGGTCTTTTCCCTGACTCAGTTAAATACACTTACAACCTTTTAAGTGTACCGTCATGTGATAAACATAATAATAAGAAATCAGATTTAGATAACAGAATGCGCCTGTTTTTAGTAGGAGTAAACAAGAAGATACATCAAGATAAAGATTTTAAAAAAATGGTGCAAAAAGTTATCCGTGGAACATTAAGGGACGTGAAGACATTTAATAACTTTGCTAAAGACACCAGAATTTTTAGGAAAAAAAATAAAGAACTCACCTTCATCAATCCAAACTTTAAAAACTCTGAAGTTAATATAGTATATGAAGATCATAAATTTTATCAAGAATGCATTTTGAAAGGGATTTATCATAAAACATATGGCGATACATGGAGCAAACAACTATTCATTATACCTATGAGTCTTGTGGGTTTTGATGAAGACTTTAATGTATTAGATTTTGCTTTTGGTATACGAGACTTTAAAGATTTCACAGAAAAAAACTTAAATTCGCACAGTAAGCATAAAGTATTTCAATACCGCACTGAAGAAATTGGAGAGTTAATTATAATTAGTGTGTGCTTATACATGGAATACTATTTCTATGGCATTTTTTGTGATGATTCCATGCTACAAAATGTCAAGAATAAGTTTACACCTGAGTCCCCTGTTACTTCCTTTAATAATGCAGTGTATGTTTATCACGAACCTAAAAATGTCGCAAAAGTGTCGCAGTAAGTCAGATTTATTGACTCATACTGCCTATTATTACCAAGTCAATGCAATGATAAACATATAAATATTTGATTTTTGGTTGGTTATCATAATCCACTGGTCGCTGGTTCAAGTCCAGCAAGGGCCACCAAATTTTAGTTTCAGATTCAAACGATTAAGCCACTTCGCAAGAAGTGGCTTTTTTGTTAGCTAAATTAATTGCCTCAAAAGTGGCTGCCTAAAATCAAAGCACGCCCTGCGCCAGCATGGCATCGGCGACTTTCACGAAACCGGCGATATTGGCGCCACGAACATATTGCGTCTGTTTACCTTCACCGCCGTACTCCACGCAGGAGTGATGGATATCCAGCATGATGTGACGCAGACGCGCATCCACTTCTTCAGCTTTCCAGCTCAGACGTGCAGCGTTCTGCGCCATTTCAAGACCTGACGTCGCCACGCCACCGGCATTCGCCGCTTTGCCCGGCGCGAACAACACGCCCGCGTCGGTGAACAAGTCGGTCGCTTCAATGGTTGTCGGCATGTTCGCGCCTTCGGCGACGGCTTTCACGCCATTGGCAATCAGCACGCGTGCCGCATCGGCATCCAGTTCATTTTGCGTGGCGCAAGGCAGCGCGATATCCACCGGCACGTTCCACGGCTGCTGGCCCTCGAGATAGGTCAGCCCGAGTTTTTGCGCATAATCGGCCACACGCCCGTCGCGGCTGGCTTTGATTTCGGTCAGCAGCGCCAGTTTCTCAGGAGTAAATCCTGCTTCATCGACGACAGTACCGTTAGAATCTGACGCCGTAATCACCCGTGCGCCCAGTGACATGGCTTTTTCAATCGCGTATTGCGCCACGTTGCCGGAACCGGATACCGCAACGCGCATACCTTCAAAATCCAGACCATGGCGTTTGAGCATTGATTCAGTGAAATAGATCAGGCCATAACCTGTGGCTTCCGGGCGGATCAGACTGCCGCCAAACGACAACCCTTTGCCGGTGAACACACTGGCGGTGTTGTTGGAGAGTTTTTTCATCATCCCCGCCATATACCCGACTTCACGCCCGCCGACGCCGATATCACCCGCAGGCACATCGGTATCCGGACCGAGATGACGGTACAGTTCAAGCATCAGCGCCTGACAGAAACGCATGATTTCGCCTTCGCTTTTGCCTTTCGGATTGAAATCACTGCCGCCCTTCCCGCCGCCCATTGGCAACGTGGTCAGGGCATTTTTGAAGGTCTGCTCAAAACCGAGGAATTTGAGGATTGATAAATTGACCGACGGATGGAAACGCATGCCGCCTTTATACGGGCCAATCGCCGAGCTGAACTGCACGCGCCAGCCACGGTTCACCTGCACCTGATTTTTGTCATCCACCCACGCGATGCGGAACTGAATGACACGCTCCGGCTCCACCAGACGTTCGAGTAAAGCAGAACGGCGGTATTGCGGATTTTGTTCGAGGAAAGGCCATAGCGTGGTCATAACTTCACGTACGGCCTGGGAGAATTCGACCTGATGCGGGTCGCGTTGTTGTACTGAGGATAAGAACTGTTCGAGGGATTGAATCTGATCCATTGATTTAAAACTCCGTCTGTAAGTGATGTTGTCTTTTTTTATTTACTGCTTATTTTTTGACTATGCATCGACTGACAAGCGGACATCAAGTGATTTATTTACCCGATTAAAACCCTAGGATTTGCGCCCTTCCAGCTTGAGTAATAACGCTTTGTTATCGAGGCCGCCAGCAAAGCCGGTTAACTTACCGGAAGCACCGATGACACGATGGCAAGGCGCCACAATGGAAATCGGGTTACGACCATTGGCAGCACCGACGGCGCGAACGGCTTTCGGACGGCCAATACGGCGGGCGATATCGCCATAACTGCGCGTCTCACCAAAGGGAATTTCCAGCAACGCCGCCCAGACTTCTTTCTGAAATTCCGTGCCGGTGAAATCCAGTTCCAGCTCAAAGCACGTACGTTCGCCTGCGAAATATTCGTTCAGCTGTTGCTCGGTTTTCAGCAGGATCGGAAACGACGGGTCTTCAATCATGTCGCCCAACGGCACACGCCCGTCGATTTCACATTCCCACAAAATGGCGGTCAGTTTGTCGCCTTTTGCCGCCAGCGTCAGCAGCCCGACCGGTGATGCCATTCGCTTGAATCTGTATTCCATCAGTCCCTTCCTTTGCGAGTTTTACGCCCACACTTTACCGGAAAGGCAGGAACTGACGACAATTATTTCAGGCCCAGCTGCGTACGCAGTTCGGCTTTTGCCGCGTCAAATTCCGTTTTGAAATCAGGCTGCTCTGCCATCTTCTGGGCGATCAGCGCCGCGCCGGTGCGACTCATCACGGTATCAGAACGGTAATGGAAACCGGCCACCAGACGATTTTCAGCGTAACCGGCCGCGCGGATGAACAGTTCATTGCGTTTTTCCGGCACCATTTCACCCAGCACCGTCGCCATCAGATAACCGATAGTGGAATGACCGGAAGGCCATGAACCGGATTTAGATTTTTTCAGCAGCGGATGAATTTGTTCATCCAGCATGTAAGGACGCGGACGGTTAAACGCTTTCTTGGCGTGATCGTCCACCACGTCTTCTGTCGCCACAATGCGCTCAAACAGCGCGGCGGTTTTCGGCAGTTTCGCGGCATCAAAATCCGGGCCCATTACATTGGCAAAACGCCAGACATTTTCTTCGGCATCGGCAATCGCGGCTTTCTCTTGCTCAGGCGTACGGGTGGCCTGAATTTCCAGCAATTCTTTCAGCTCAGCTTTGGTCTGTGCCGAATCATCCGCCGGTGGCGCTGGTAGATATTGGGTCAGATCCAGCTCCTGACTGGTGATAAACGATTTGGCTTCTTCAGCAGCCTGAACAGCAAAGGTGGAACCCAGAGTGAAAAGCAGCAGAGCGACGAGGGACTTACGCACGGTGAAACTCCTGATATTAGTTTGAATATCAGGAGAATAGAGAAAAAATGTGACGGTTAAATGACAGGCATCAGCCCAGTAATCCCAGTTTGCCGGTCAGCTTACGCACCACTTTTTTATTCCCCGCCAGCGCGATGCCGAGCAGTTGCAGGTTATCCGTCGGCACAACAGATACCGCTTCACGAAATGCCGCGTAATCAGTGGTTTGCTGCCCTTCCACCGGGAAAATAATGCCATCCATTTCATCATCATTAAGCAGATGCTGATGAAGTTGTGTGAGTTGTTGAGCATCGGCCACTAACACGCTGATACCAATCGGGATCAGCCCCGGATGTTCCCGGTTATCAGCATCAATCAGCGGCGCGCCAACCAGAGACGGATGGCGTTGTCCGAGCGTCAGCGCCAGTACCGCGGCGGCATTGGCGGCGTGTCCGGCGGCCAGTTGCTGGTTGATCACGATAACGCAGCGTTCAGGGGATGAGGGCAAAATTGTGGCAGGGGTATTCATGGTGACAGGCTCCGGTTCAGTTGAAATCTGAGCTTAACCTGTCACTTTTTCTCAATCTGGAAGATTTGTGCACAGACGCCGGTAATTCGCGGGCGTGAGCTGATACGCACGGCGGAACCAGCGCCCGAGATGACTCTGATCGGCAAACCCTAAGTCTGCCGCCACCGCTGCCGGCGTGCGTCCCAGCGCTAACCCTTCGCGGGCGCGGGTCAGTTTCAGCTGAATAAGATAAGCGTGAGGCGGCAATCCAAATTCGGCTTTAAACGCACGGCTGACCACAAAGCGGCTTTCGCCGGTCGCCGCCGCCAGTTGTTCGAGGCCAATGTCTTCGTGCAGATGGGCGTGCAGATATTCCCGCGCCTGATGCGCCACGCGTGCCCAGGGTGCATCAACCTGCAAACGCGGCGGTTGCCAGGTGAGATGTCCACCCAGCGCGCTGAGTAATCCGTCGAGCGCGGTCTGCCGCACAATGCGCAGTTCTTTGCCATGCAACGCCTGAAACGCCATCGACGTCGCCTGCGCCAGCTGCGGATCCTGCGCTAAGGTATTTTCGAAACTCGGATCACCGGCAGACGACAGAGAATCACGCCGCGCCGCCAGTTCGCGGCTCAGCCATTGCGGATCGAGATACAGCATGTGGTAAGTAAAACCGCCGGGCTGCACGGCATCGCCATCGTGGATTTCGCCCGGCTCGAGCATAAACACTTTACCCGGCAGGCTCTGGTGCTTCTGGCGCCGGCAGCTGAACTGCTGCAATCCGTATTGCGTAACGCCGACCAGATAGCTGTCATGCCAGTGAGGATCGTAAGCATGGCCTTCGAAATGGGCGTGGATCGTCTCGATCCCGCTGTCTTTATCTTTCGATAAATCGACCCAGTTTGCAGACGCCATAAATCCCCCGCTGAATGAATTAACAACAGGGTAACAAATAGAAGGGAGAAAATGAAATGAGGAGATTTAGCGCCTCCCCTTCGCAGGGAGGCGCTAAGAAAACTTAGTGTTTCACGCTTTCAATAAAGGTTTTACGGGCAGTTTTAGAACCCAGACGTTCAGCTTCGTCCAGCAGTTTCAGGGCTTTATCGACGTCCCCTGCTTTCACCGCTTTCTTAATCGCGTCGTTGAAATAGGTTTCGGAATCACTGAGCATAGGTTCAGACGGTTTGGCCGGGGCTGCCGCAGGCGCAGGTGCCTGGGTGCTGCCGACAACCACTGGCGCGGCAGCAGCCGGTGCGGATGACGGGAGGAACTGACCAATCATCACGTTACCGGTTTTCTGCTCGGCGGTGACTTTCAGGCTCAGCGTGCCGGTTGGGGTATGACGGGCAATCGGATCCGGGATATCCGGTACCGCGTTACCCACGCCTGCGGCAAAGGCTTTAGCCGGGTTCACCATCTGCGTCGTTTCAGCCAGATCCTGACGAGTGGTGTACACCAGCAGATAAATTTGTTTCTGACCCAGCGCTGGCGTGAGTTTCAGTGTGCCTTCCAGACGGTCACTGGAGACGATGCCCGGTTTCTGATACGGGAAATAGCTGGAAGGATAAAAGGCTGCCGGACGCATCTGCTCATCCAGCACCAGAACATTTGGCGCATACACGGTTTTACCGGTCGCGATACTGGTCAGCGTAATTTCAAGTGAACCCCGGTCGGCAGGCAATGCGAATGCCCCGACGGCGCCCTGAATTTGACCCTGATTAATCTGTGCGCTGGACGTTCCGAGCGTCACATCCTGCGTCACTGGCGGGACCAGCGGCGTCCATGAAAGGTTGCGTAAGGTCTGGCTGGAAATCGCCGGTGCGGTATTCGCATCATTCTGCGCAGCATTCACGACCGCAGGTGCAGCAGCCAGCAGGCTCAGCGACAGACACAGTGACAGCAGATTCTTTTTCATTATTGTTTCCTTTGAAATCACCATGAAGGCTGGCGGTTATCAGCGATAATCCGCCAGCCAGCACATCTTCTTTACTGCTTGTACTTTTGAAAACTGGCACAGGCCTCGAAGTCATTTGAGTTGCAGGAAGGCGGCAACTGAACTCATCCCCGGGAGCATACACAAGTATGTGACCGGGGTGAGTGAGGGCAGCTAACGTACCTGCGGCTCAAAGGACGAAGAGGATTACCACCAGATTTCCATCTGGGCGCCGAAGGTGACTTCATCGTCATTACCACGGCTGAAGGTTCTTGTGCTGGTATCGTTCATCGCTAAGCCATTGTTTGCGCCGCTGTCAGTATCGTAGCCCCATTTTTCATCCCAGTTTGCATAGGTTGCAAACACGCGGATGGCCGGACGTGACCAGATGCTGTCGCCAGCCTGCCATTGTTGCGCCAGGGTAACTTTGTACTGACCGTTTTTGTCGCCGGTGCGCTGGGATTTCACGTTGTCGTAACCGACTTCCAGCAAGGTGCTCATGATCGGGGTCCATTTGTACATCGGACGGACACCGACGGTATACCAGGTTGTGCCGTTATTGTTATCGCGGTCAACATCCTGATACATCGCCACATACATCAGGCTCCAGGTATCGTTGAAGTCAATCGCACCGTGGTCGAGAACACGGATCATGCTGCCGTTGTTGTCGATGGCTGCACCGTTGGAGTGGCCGTTCGCTGCGCCCTGACCCGGATCAGTCATCGAGTCTGAGGCATATTGCAGGACGAATTTGTTGTAGCCGTTGTAGATGCTCTGCGTATGTTCTGCAGTCACCAGGAAGCCGTCTTTGGTCGCATTGTCCGCGAAGGAATAACCGTCACGCGCATTGGCACGACCGTAATCCACACCTAACTCCAGCACGCCGCCCGGGTTAGTTTGCAGGCCTGCCAGACGAACGTCGAACACGTCGTTGGACGTTGGCACTTCGTTACGCTGGTCAGCAATATAGCCGTATGAGCCGCCGCTTTCGGTGTTACGGGTCGCTGCCAGAGACAGTTTACCGAAGCCCAGATCCACATCTTCCAGACCCGCACCAGGACCTGAAATATCCCAGTAGTAGAAGTCGATCATGTGAACGTCATGACGTTGGTAGAAACGCTTACCGGCCCAGATGGTGGAACCCGGCAGCCATTCGATCAGGTTCTTACCCTTCACGTTTGCTTCGCGGAAAGCCGGATCGGTTGACTCCCAGTCGTTCTGTTGTGATACGGAATACGCCACGTTGGTGTCGAAGTAGAAGCTCTTATCCCCTTCTTTCCACACTTCCTGACCGAGTTTTAACTCCGCATAGGTTTCACATTCGTTACCCAGACGGTATTTACTGTCAGCGCCTGTCGCTTTGAAACATTGCTGCTCGCCGCCGCTGCCAGTCCAGCCGATGCCCGAACGGGCATAACCGGTAAAATCGACTGCCATTGCTTGTGTAGAAAGGATTCCGGCAGCCACTGCCAGCGCCAGGGAAGAACTACGCATTGTAATCATCATTTTCTCCTGTAGGGGATCGCGTGCTTTCAAACACCAGATTCGGGATGTAACCGGCGACATGCAGTTCCGTCCTCGCGGAACAGATGGCAGCGGTGTGGTGGCAACCCGATGGCGAATGTTGCACCTTCTTCTACCAGCACCACGTCGTTCTGGCGGTACACCAGGTTCTGACGAATTGCCGGAATTTGGATGTGGATCTGTGTTTCGTTACCCAGTTGCTCGACGACCTGCACTTCACCGGAAAGCGTCACTTCCGCGACGTCGCTTGGCAGAAGATGTTCAGGACGGATACCCAGTGACAGGTTGCTGCCGACTTTGACGTCGGTGCCTTCGACAGGCAGCCAGACTTGCTGGCGGTTTGGCAACTCGACCTGCACACGTGCAGGTTCAGCACCGGTGACTTTCACCGGCAGGAAATTCATTTTTGGTGAGCCGATAAAACCGGCGACAAAACGGTTGGCAGGATAGTGATACAGCTCGAGCGGCTTACCGACCTGAGCGATATGTCCGGCATCGAGCACCACGATTTTATCGGCCAGCGTCATCGCTTCGACCTGATCGTGGGTCACGTAAATCATGGTGCGTTTCAGGCGCTTATGCAGGCGCGAAATCTCGATACGCATCTGCACACGCAGCGCGGCATCTAAGTTGGAAAGCGGTTCATCGAGCAGGAACACTGTCGGTTCTGCCACCAGCGTACGGCCAATCGCTACGCGCTGACGTTGTCCGCCGGAAAGCGCTTTCGGACGACGATCTAACAGGTGCGCCAGCTGCAACACTTCAGAAACCTGATTCACACGCTGATTGATTTCGGCTTTCTTCGCTCCTGCCAGCTTGAGGCCAAAAGACATGTTTTCAGCCACCGACAGGTGCGGATAAAGCGCATAAGACTGAAATACCATGCCGATGCCGCGGTCTGCGGGCGGCACTTCATTCATGCGTTTATCACCAATTTTCAGTTCGCCGGAAGTGATGTCTTCCAGACCGGCAATCATGCGCAGCAGGGTTGATTTACCGCAGCCGGATGGCCCGACAAACACCACAAACTCGCCCTCTTCGATTTCCAGATTGATGTCGCTGGAAATCACGGTTTCACCAAAGGCTTTGTACACGCTGTTAAGGGAAACGCTCGCCATCCTGAACTCCTGTACTTGCTGCCAGCGAGAAAACTCAATGCAACGAAGAGTGAAGGAATAGCCGCTAAGCGTAATCATCCGTAACAAAGTTTTTCATGGGGGAGGAGCAGGGAGGATGACGGATTCGCGCAACCGGATGAAAGTTCACAGCAAAAATCAAATTCGTGATCTGAATGGCAAAAAACGACGCATATTTTTGAGTGATGAACCACATAACGCCAGAGAGTGTCGGCGGGATCACATTCTGAGAGGCGGGGGCGTAGAGGGGGGGATGATGAAGCGTTGTCGGGTTGAATCCACACTGGCGTCGTACCCTGTCTTTTCCCGTCTCAGACGACAGAAAACCGACTCCTCACAGGAAATAAAAAGGATTGGATTATGACTCTCAGCATTAAAAAGATTGTTAAACAAACACTGGCACTCTCAGCGCTGGCTACGCTGGTGTTGTCATCTTCCGCATTTGCCAAAATAGAAGAAGGAAAACTGGTCATCTGGATCAACGGTGACAAAGGCTACAACGGCCTGGCGGAAGTCGGTAAGAAGTTTGAGAAAGACACCGGCATTAAAGTCACGGTAGAACATCCGGACAAGCTGGAAGAAAAATATCCGCAAGTGGCGGCCACCGGCGACGGCCCTGACATTATCTTCTGGGCGCACGACCGTTTCGGCGGTTACGCACAGTCTGGCCTGCTGGCTGAAATCAGCCCGGATAAAGCCTTCAAAGACAAATTGTTCCCGTTCACCTGGGATGCTGTGACCTTCAACGGCAAGCTGATCGGCTATCCGGTCGCGGTTGAAGCGCTGTCACTGATTTACAACAAAGACATCATTAAAGAAGCGCCAAAAACCTGGGAAGAAATCCCTGCACTGGACAAAGAGCTGCGCGCCAAAGGCAAGAGCGCCATCATGTGGAACTTGCAGGAACCGTACTTCACCTGGCCAATCATCGCCGCTGACGGCGGTTATGCGTTCAAGTATGAAAACGGCAAATACAACATCAAAGACACGGGCGTGAATAACGCAGGTTCTCAGGCTGGCCTGCAATTCATCATCGATCTGGTGAAAAACAAACACATCAACGCCGATACCGATTATTCCATCGCCGAAGCCGCCTTCAACAAAGGCCAGACCGCGATGACTATCGACGGTCCGTGGGCCTGGTCAAACCTCGACAAGAGCAAAATCAATTACGGCGTGACGCTGCTGCCAAGCTTCCACGGCAAACCGTCTAAACCGTTCGTTGGCGTACTGACTGCGGGTATCAACGCCGCCAGCCCGAATAAAGAACTGGCGAAAGAGTTCCTGGAAAACTATCTGATCACCGACGAAGGTCTGGCGGTGGTCAACAAAGATAAACCGCTGGGCGCTGTGGCACTGAAAACGTATCAGGAACAACTGGAGAAAGATCCGCGCATCGCCGCCACCATGGCTAACTCCAAAAACGGCGAAATCATGCCTAACATCCCGCAGATGAGCGCCTTCTGGTATGCAGAACGCAGCGCCATCATCAATGCGGTGAATGGCCGCCAGACTGTTCCGCAAGCACTGAAAGACGTAGAAACACGCATTACCAAGTAATGCCGAAGCATTAGCTCAATGAACGGTGCGGGACTTACGCGTTCCGCACCGCCACCACAAGGATTGTCCTTATGCCAAGAGCCAAAAAACGGCCGTTCAGCAATGCGTTCAAATGGCTGGTCATCGCCCTGCTCGCCTGCTTTACCGGTTATCTGATCGTGCTGATGTATGCGCAGGGCGAAACCCTTTTTGCCGTTCTGACCCTGATTCTTTCCAGCGTCGGTTTATACATTTACGGCAACCGCCGCGCCTATTCGTGGCGCTATGTCTATCCTGGCCTCGCCGGGATGTCTTTATTTGTGCTGTTCCCGCTGGTCTGCACCATCGCGATTGCGTTCACCAACTACAGCAGCACCAACCAGCTGACGTTTGAACGTGCGCAGTCGGTGCTGATGGACCGTCAATTTCAGGGCGGAAAAGCACTTAATTTTGCGCTCTTCCCTGCTGGTGAAAAGTCTGCCGGTGATAAATGGCAGCTGGCACTGACGTCAGCGGATAACAGCGAGACGCTGGTTTCGCCACCTTTTGCCTTTAACGCTTCCGCGCCACAAACGCTGGAGATGCTCCCGCAGACCGCTCCTTCGACGGAAAAAGCCGGTCTGCGCGTGGTGACACAAAACCGTGCGGCGCTGGGACAACTCTCGGCGAAATTACCCGACGGCGAAACGCTGCGCATGAGTTCATTGCGCCAGTTCTCCGGCACCCAGCCGCTGTACAAACTGGGCGACGATGAAAAGCAGCTGACTAACGTTGAAACCGGCACAATCTACCGCCCGAACACAAAAACCGGCTTCTATCAGGCAGTAAACGCTCAGGGCGAATGGCAGGCCGAACAACTCAGCCCGGGCTTTACCGTCGGCATCGGCTGGGGCAACTTCCTGCGCGTATTGCATGATGAAGGGATCCAGAAACCCTTCCTGTCGATTTTCGTCTGGACCGTTGTTTTTGCCCTGCTGACCGTGATCCTGACCGTCGCCGTCGGCATGGTGCTGGCCTGCGTCGTACAGTGGGAGGAACTGAAAGGCAAAGCTGCTTACCGCATCCTGCTGATCCTGCCTTATGCGGTGCCGGCCTTTATTTCGATTCTGATTTTCAAAGGGTTATTCAACCAGAGTTTCGGTGAAATCAACCTGATGCTCAGCGCGTTGTTCGGCATTAAACCGGCATGGTTCAGCGATCCGTGGACCGCCAAAAGCATGATCATTATCGTCAACACCTGGCTCGGTTATCCGTACATGATGATCTTGTGTATGGGCCTGCTGAAAGCCATTCCTGACGATCTTTATGAAGCTTCGGCAATGGACGGCGCCACGCCGATGCAGAACTTCTTCCGAATCACGCTGCCTTTGCTAATTAAACCGCTGACGCCGCTGATGATCGCCAGCTTTGCCTTTAACTTTAATAACTTCGTGCTGATCCAGTTACTGACCAACGGCGGGCCGGACATGCTCGGCACTACGACACCTGCCGGTCATACCGATTTGCTGGTCAGCTACACCTATCGCATCGCCTTCGAAGGCGGCGGCGGGCAGGACTTCGGGCTGGCGGCGGCGATTGCCACGCTGATCTTCCTGCTGGTCGGTGCGCTGGCTGTCGTGAACCTGAAAGCCTCACGCATGAAATTCGACTAAGGAGAAACAGACAATGCCCATGGTTAAACCTAAGTCGCAGAAAGTCAGATTGCTGGTCACGCACCTTTTACTGCTGTGTTTTCTGGCGCTGATCCTGTTCCCGCTGCTGATGGTATTCGCCATCTCGCTGCGTCCGGGTAACTTTGCTACCGGCAGCCTGATCCCGGATCAGGTCTCGTGGGATCACTGGAAACTGGCGCTCGGCATCGCGGTTACCAACAGCGACGGCAGCATCACACCGCCGCCATTCCCGGTGATGTTGTGGTTATGGAACTCGATCAAGATCGCCGGGATCACCGCGGTCGGCATCGTCGCCCTTTCCACCACCTGCGCCTACGCGTTTGCCCGCATGAAATTCCGCGGTAAAAGTTCGCTGCTCAAAGGGATGCTGATCTTCCAGATGTTTCCGGCGGTGCTGTCACTGGTGGCGTTATACGCCCTGTTCGACCGCCTCGGCATGTATGTGCCGTTCCTCGGCCTGAACACTCACGGCGGCGTGATCTTCGCCTATATGGGCGGCATCGCCCTGCACGTCTGGACCATCAAAGGCTATTTCGAAACCATCGACGGCTCGCTGGAAGAAGCCGCCGCACTGGATGGCGCCACCCCGTGGCAGGCTTTCCGTCTGGTGCTGCTGCCGCTGTCGGTACCGATTCTGGCCGTCGTGTTCATTCTGTCATTCATCGCAGCCATCACCGAAGTGCCGGTGGCATCTTTACTGCTGCGTGACGTGAACAGCTACACCCTGGCGGTCGGCATGCAGCAATATCTGAACCCGCAAAACTACCTGTGGGGCGATTTCGCGGCGGCGGCCATATTGTCCGCCATCCCGATTACGGCAGTATTCCTGATCGCCCAACGCTGGCTGGTCGGCGGCTTAACGGCAGGCGGTGTGAAAGGTTAAATGTAAGGCTAATGCGCTTTGTAGTACTTGATCAATTACCTGTGTCTTGGGCGGCTGAATAAGCCGCCTTTTTTTGTGTCTGTGCTTATGCAAACCGCTTTCCATTGCATTCTACTTTTCGAGACATATTCCAGGAATGATAAATAAGTATCAGGATCGGCTCTCTGGGATGGTATTGCCCAGTATTCCTCTTAACATGCCTGCGGGACAGACGGTTAAAAGGAGGTCCCCGTGAATACTTCAGGATGGGTTTATGACATTGCCGAATTGGCATTTAACGAATTACAAAACAGGCTCAACGATCACCAGATAAATGTTCAGGTAAATTTTCTGGATAAGCGTTCTGCTATTGATCTTGAACTCATGCGGACAATGCTAGACTGGCGATTATGGTTTAAAGAAGAACACTTCATTCTTGAAAACCGCTTCAGCCTGGCAATACATTCTAAAGGCAGGCCGCCCATAGTGATTGGCGCAGCGGTATATTCTTACGATGTTAAAGCTAACCAGGTTTCTATTCACATGCTGGAACATTTTAAAAATACCGTTTTAAAGTCAGCATTAGAAAAACGCATGGCTTTTTGTGCATTCTTTGCCGCGTATTTATTTGCAGATATTGCTGGTGTAATAGTTCTGAAAATAAACAGACCTGTTTCAGGGCTGGCCTCTTTTTACCAGTACTGGGGATTTATTTATGACGAGCATGGCGATATGAAAGTTAACAAATCAAATCTGTTAAATAAATTACGCCATTTGGGACAACGAGGGGGAGTACACGATTTTGAATGGCCTGAAGAAGGGCTTAACTGAACCGGTATAGGAAATGAATTATTAAAACGGTAGAGTGTTCTAATTCACACTAAAGGAATAGTTATGAGAACCATTGAAGAGATTTTAAGAACGTTACCTCCAGAAATAGTGGCTAATTATCATCGGACTAAAGATCAGCGCCGCATCGTTGGCGACATGATGTTTGCTATCCTCGATCCCGGCGAAATTCTGGTAGGTATTCTTGCTAATAACGCAGAAGCAGAAACGCATACTTCTTTTTAAGTCATTCACAAAAAAGCCCCTTACGGGGCTTAGTTTGTCTTTCTCTAAACCTCAGCTTACCGAGACTTTCCGGCGGCGTTTATCGAGGTCTTTAATCAGCTTATTCACCTGCTCGTCGGCGAACATCTCTTCGAGGGAGGTGGACAGTTTACGGCGCCAGTTCGGGTATTCGTCGCTGGTGCCGGGCACGTTGACCGGCGCGTCCATGTCGAGCCAGTCTTCCGGTTGCAGGCCGAGCAAAGCACAGGCGCTGTCAGCGACGTAGCGTTGCAGGCCACGGTTGAGCACCGGCGTCATCTCCATCAATGCCGCTTTACGTCCGGTTTTTTTAGGGATGCAGTCGTAATGGTGTAAGCCGTCAAGCAGCCCCTGACGCGCACGGGCGCGGTCGGCGTACAGCTCCTGCAACACATCTTCATCGCGGTACAGTCCCAGCGATTTACCCAGCGCCAGATCGTCACTTTGCCAGTATCCGCGCAGCGTCGGCAGGTCGTGCGTGGTGATGGTCGCCATCGCCTGAACCGGATACGACTGCGGCGCACGGAAGTTGTTTTCCTCATCACGCTCGAAATACAGCACTTTGTAGGAATACACCCCGCCTTCGCGCAGTTTACTGACGATCTCCACCGGAACCGTGCCCAGATCCTCACCAATCACCATGCAGCGGTGACGCTGACTTTCCAGCGCCAGAATAGCCAGCAGATCGTCTACCGGATATTGCACATACGCGCCTTTATCCGCCGTTTCACCGGCCGGGATCCACCATAAACGCAATAACGTCATCACGTGATCAATACGCAACGCGCCACAGCTGGTCATGTTTGAACGCAGCAGATCGATAAACGGCTGATAGCCGCGTTTCACCATCACATGCGGATCCATCGGGCGCAGATCCCAGTTCTGACCCAGCGGCCCGAGGATATCCGGCGGTGCGCCGACCGAGGCTTTCAGGCAGTACAGCTCGCCATCGCCCCAGGTTTCCGAGCCACCTTCCACCACGCCGACGGCCAGATCACGGTATAAACCGATCGGCATGTCGCCCTGCTGGCTGACCTCGTAGCATTGGGAAAATTGCGTTTCTGCCAGCCATTGCAGCCAGAGGTAAAACTCCACATCCTGCGCTTGTTGTTCGCAGAAAGCGCGTACGGCCGGTCCGCGCGCATCATGATATTGCTCCGGCCAGCGGTTCCAGCCGAGCGCAACATCCGTCTCTTTCGCCAGATGTTCGTATAACGCGTCAAATGCCGCCTGCAGATACAGACTTTCCCCGCCCTGCTTCACAAAAGCGGCCAGCGATTTCACCTGCGGATCCTGCGCTTTACGCTTCAGGAATTGCGCGTAGGCCAGGCGTAAACCTTCGAGTTTCAGCGGCATCACTTCGCCATAATCCACCCAGTCGCTGGCGCGTACGGCCTGTAACCGTTGCTGCGTCAGCGGCAGATTCCACCACTGTTGCGCGGCTTCGCTCAGCCTGAAATCGTCGACGGCACTGACGTCGATATAAATCACGTTCAGCCAGCGGCGCGACGACGGACTGTAAGGGCTGGCCGCCACCGGATTGGCCGGATACAGCGCATGAATAGGATTCAGCCCGACAAACGCACCGCCACGCTCAGCGACCTTTTTCAGCAACAACCAGAGATCGCCGAAATCGCCAATCCCCCAGTTATTTTCCGAACGCAGCGTATAAAGTTGTACGCACGCGCCCCACAGCTTTTTACCCGCCAGCAACGCATCAGGTTCATAGCAACGTTTCGGGGCGACAATCACCCGGCAATCCCACTGCTGCGCATCTTGTGTCAGCGTCAGCTGGTGATAACCGGCAGGGATTTTGCCCGGCAGCGCCAGGGTCATTTTGCCGCTGATTCGCCCTTGCTGGATTGCGCCGCTTTCCAGTTTGAGTGTCCAGGCATATTCACCTTCCCCCCCGACTGGCAATGCCAGACGGCTGCCGGAAACGAACACTTTCACCGCAGGAACCGGCGTCACTACCAGATGGCTTTCCGCCACCCAACCCATTGCGGCTAACAGTTCACGCTTAGTTTCGGGCGCAATCGCCTGCTGCTTACCGTGCGCGTTGATAAAACCAGAGGAAATACCCGCCTCCCTGGCGGCCTGCTCCAGTGCTTTGTTCTCCATGCGGGCTCCTTAACGTTTCGCCTGCCAGATCCGCTGCTGATAATCGCGGATCGAGCGGTCGGAACTGAACATCCCAACACGTGCCGTGTTGAGAATGGTTTTGCGCGTCCAGTCTTCCTGGTCGCGATACAGCACATCAACTTTTTGCTGCGCGGCGCAATAATCGGCAAAGTCAGCCAGCACCAGATAAGGATCGCCGCCACCCAGCAAACTGTCGAGCATCAGGCTGAAAGCCTGTTTGTCGCCATCGCTGAAGAAGCCGTTTTCCAGCTCTTTGAGGATCTTATCCAGGTGCTTGTCTTTTTTGCGGATCTTGAGCGGATCGTAGCCTTTCGCCTGCAACGCTTTGACCTGATCAACCGTGTTGCCAAAGATGAAGATATTGTCTTCCCCGACCTCTTCAGCAATCTCGACATTCGCGCCGTCGAGCGTGCCGACGGTCAGCGCGCCGTTCAGCGCCAGCTTCATGTTGCCGGTGCCTGAGGCTTCTTTCCCGGCGGTCGAAATCTGCTCGGAAACGTCTGCGGCCGGGATCATCAGTTCAGCGACAGAAACGCGGTAATCCGGAATAAACACCACTTTGATGCGGTCGCGCACCAGCGGATCGTTATTCACTTTTTCCGCCACTTTGTTAATAGCGTAGATGATGTTTTTCGCCAGGTAATAACCCGGTGCCGCTTTCGCGCCGAACAGGAAGACGCGTGGCACCATGTCCATTTCCGGGTTATCACGCAGCTGACGGTAAAGGGACAGAATGTGCAGCAGGTTAAGATGCTGACGTTTATATTCGTGCAGGCGTTTGATCTGCACATCGAAAATCGCGTCAGGGTTAAGCGTCAGCCCCATCACCTGTTTCACGTAGTGCGCCAGTTTTATTTTATTCTCGCGCTTAATCGTCTGATAACGCTGACGGAATTTTTTATCGTCGGCGAAACTTTCCAGCCCTTTCAGGGCATCAAGATCGTTCACCCATTCGGTTTTCAGCGTGTCGTCAATCAGCGCAGACAGTGCCGGATTACACTGTTTCAGCCAGCGACGCGGCGTAATGCCGTTGGTGACGTTATGGAATTTGTTCGGCCACAGCTGGTGATATTCCGGGAACAGATCTTTCACCACCAGTTCGGAGTGCAGCGCCGCCACGCCGTTCACCGCAAAGCCGCTGACCACGCACAGGTTCGCCATACGGACTTGTTTGTTCTGGTGAACAGACAGTTTTTCCCACACCGCTTTATCGCCCGGCCACTGCTTTTCGACCACTTTTTTGAAGCGGGCATTAATGGCTTTGATCAGCGAGAAGTGGCGCGGCAACAGGCTGCGTACCAGTTTTTCGTCCCAGCATTCCAGCGCTTCAGGCATCAGCGTGTGGTTGGTATACGCAAAGGTCTGGCTGGTGATTGCCCAGGCAGCGTCCCAGTCCAGCTGATGCTCGTCGAGCAAAATACGCAGCAGTTCAGGAATGGCAATGGTCGGGTGCGTGTCGTTGAGCTGGATAACTTCGAATTTCGGTAAATCCTCAATTTTGCGACCGAGGAAATGATGACGATGCAGGATATCGCCTACCGAACAGGCGCACTGGAAATACTGCTGCATCAGGCGCAGGCGTTTACCGGCGTCGTGGTTGTCATTCGGATACAACACTTTGGTGAGCTTCGCCGCATCAATGCCTTTTTGCTCAGCTTTGAGGAATTCACCGTCGTTGAACAAGGTCAGATCAAACGGATGCACATCAGTCGCCTGCCACAAACGCAGTGGCTGGGTGACGCCATTTTTATAGCCGACCACCGGCAAATCCCAGGCTTCACCGCGCAGGGTGAACGCCGGATGCCATTGTTCTTCACCATTCTCGTTCCTGGTCAGTTTGCCGCCAAACGCCACGTCAACAGACAGCGAGCTGTTGTGGCTGAACCACGGATAGCTTTCGCGATGCCAGTTATCCGGCGCTTCCTGCTGTTTGCCTTCGCTGAACGACTGACGGAACAGACCGTATTGATAATTCAGGCCGTAGCCGGTCGCCGGTTGTCCGACGGTCGCCATCGAATCAAGGAAACAGGCCGCCAGACGCCCTAATCCGCCATTACCCAGCGCCGGATCGGTTTCCTGCTCCAGCACATCGGCCAGCTCAACGCCCTGCTCTTTCAGCGCCTGGTTAACGGTCTCATACCAGCCGAGGTTGATCAGGTTATTCGCGGTCAGGCGCCCAATCAGAAATTCCATCGAAATATAGTTTACGTGCCGTTGCGGCTGTTTTGTCGCTTCAGGCGCAGGCTGCGCACTCAGCGGTTCGGACAGCGCGGCACTGGTGGCCTGCCACCACTGATGCGGTGTCATATCCTGTGCCTGTTGCAAACCGAATCCCTGCCACTGGCGTTTTAGCGCGGCTAAAAACTGCGTCTTATCCAAAGTCACCTGCATTACATGCCTCTTTATCCGGGAATTTGTAGGGAAGTCTGATGTTGATTATCACTATGCTGACGCTTGTGCCTGTGAGCAGCATCATCCTGCCAAAGATTAGGCAGGGAGGAGAAACGGGGCGTAGCCGGAGGAGACGGGGGATCAGGGGGAAGCTCTGAAAATTTGTATTTAGAAGTGTGATGCAGAGCAACTTAACGGCATGTAAAAACGTAACATTCTTGCAATCAATGTTTCAAAGGAGGACTTTAGAAAAAGTGATTAATTACACGCTGCGAAATAATTATTACGCCTCCTGACTACCGTCAAAAGAATCGAAAAAAATGCTGATCCCGTCGAAATTGAGCCGCCCGGTGCGGCAGCAAAATACAGTGGTTCGCGATCGTCTGCTGACGAAGCTCTCGACTGCGCCAAATTACCGTCTGACCCTGGTCGCCAGTCCGGCGGGCTATGGGAAAACGACGCTGGTCGCACATTGGGCGGCGGGCAAAAGCGATCTCGGCTGGTATTCGCTGGATGAAAGTGACAATCAGCCGGAGCGTTTTGCCAGCTATCTGATTGCGGCGGTACAACAGGCTTGCGGCGGTCATTGCGTCAAAAGTGAAGCGCTGAGTCAGAAACACCAGTACGCCAGTTTATCGGCGCTGTTTGCTCAGCTGTTTGTTGAGCTTTCCGACTGGCACCGTCCGCTGCTGCTGGTTATCGACGATTATCACCTGATTTCTAACGACGCCATCCATGAAGGGATGCGTTTTTTCCTGCGTCATCAGCCGGAAAATCTGTCGCTGGTGGTCCTTTCGCGCACCCTGCCACCGCTGGGTATCGCCAATATGCGTGTCCGCGATCAGTTGCTGGAACTTAACGCCACGCATCTGGCCTTTACGCACCCGGAAACCCAGCAATTTTTCGACAACCGGTTGAAAGACCCCATCGATCAGGCCGACAGTGGCCGTCTGTGCGACGAAGTGGCCGGCTGGGCAACGGCACTCCAGTTGATCGCGTTATCCGCACGTCAGTCCACCACGTCGTCGCAACAGTCTACGCAGCAGTCCGCCCGCAAACTGGCCGGGCTGAATGCCAGCCATCTTTCAGAATATCTGGTGGATGAAGTGCTGGATCGCGTGGATACGCCGACACGAGACTTTTTACTGCGCTGCTCGCTGCTGCGGTCAATGAACGATGCGCTGATTGTGCGCCTGACCGGCAGCGAAAACGGCCAGCAGCGCCTCGAGGAACTGGAACGTCAGGGGCTTTTCATTCACCGCATGGATGACACCGGCGAATGGTTTAACTTCCATCCCCTGTTTGCCACTTTCCTGCGCCAGCGCTGCCAGTGGGAACTGTCGACAGAACTGCCGGCCATTCACCGTGCCGCTGCTGAAGGCTGGCTGGCGCAAGGTTTTCCAGCCGAAGCTATTCATCATGCGCTGGGGGCGGAAGACATCAATATGCTGCGCGATATTCTGCTGCAACACGCCTGGGCACTGTTCAATCAGAGCGAACTCGCGTTGCTGGAAGAATGTCTGGCCGCGCTGCCGTACGACCGCCTGATCCAGAATCCTAAACTGGTGCTGTTGCAGGCGTGGCTGGCACAAAGTCAGCACCGTTATGCCGAAGTGGAAACGTTGCTGGTGCGCGCCGAAAGTGAAATGCAGCAGCGCAATATCGTCATGGAACAGGAACTCGCGGCGGAATTTGATGCCCTGCGGGCGCAGGTGGCGATTAACGATGGCCGTCAGGATGAGGCGGAAAAACTTGCCGCGGACGCCCTGAAATATCTGCCGTATGAAAGCTATTACAGCCGGATTGTGGCGACCTCGGTCACCGGCGAAATCCAGCACTGCAAAGGCGATCTGACCCGCGCCTTGCCGCTGATGCAGCAAACCGAACAGATTGCCCGCCGCTATGAAGCTTATCACTATGCGTTATGGGCATTGCTGCAACAGAGTGAAATCCTGATTGCGCAGGGCTTTTTGCAGGCTGCGTTTGAGATGCAGGATCGCGCATTTGAACTGGTGCGTGAACAGCATCTGGAACAGTTGCCGATGCACGAATTTTTACTGCGCCTGCGCTCGCAATTACTGTGGTCATGGTCGCGGCTCGATGATGCCGAAGACGCCGCCCGTCAGGGGCTTGATGTGCTGACCAACTTCCAGCCACAGCAGCAGTTGCAGTGTCTGGCAATGCTGGCGAAATGCTCCCTCGCCCGCGGTCAGCTCGATAACGCACATCACCATCTGCAACGCTGTGAAAGCCTGCTCAAAACCGGTCAGTATCACATCGACTGGCTGACCAATACCGATAAACCAAGGGTGATTTACTGGCAGATGATCGGCGACAAAGCCGCTGCCCGCCAGTGGCTGCAACAGGCGCGTAAACCCGACATGGCCGACAACCATTTCCAGCAAGGCCAGTGGCGGAATATCGCCCGTGTGCAGATTTTGCTGGAACAGTTTGATGAAGCCGAGGTGGTACTCGATGAGCTGAATCAGAATGCGCGTCAGTTGCGCCTGACCAGCGATCTCAACCGCAATCTGCTGCTCAGCAATCTGCTTTACTGGCATACCGGCCGTAAAAATGATGCGCAGCGGGTGTTGATCGAAGCGCTGGGGCTGGCGAACCGTACGGGTTTTGTCAGCCATTTCGTCATCGAAGGGGAAATGATGGCGCAGCAGTTGCGACAGTTGCTGCAACTCAATCTGCTGCCGGAACTGGAACAGCGCCGTGCGCAGCAAATTCTGCGTGAAATTAACCAGCACCATCGTCATAAGTTCGCGCACTTCGACGAAGGGTTCGTCAACAAACTGCTGACCCATCCGCAGGTGCCGGAACTGATCCGCACCAGTCCGCTGACCCAGCGCGAATGGCAGGTTCTCGGGCTGATTTACTCCGGTTACAGCAACGATCAGATCGCCGGTGAACTCGATGTCGCCTCCACCACCATCAAAACGCATATCCGCAATTTGTACCAGAAACTGGGCGTCGCACACCGTCAGGAAGCGGTGCAGCAGGCGCAGCATCTGTTACAGGTCATGGGGTACGGCGCCTGATTCACCGGGTAACTCTCAACGCCCTACCGTTATCGCACCCCACTCTTTTCATAACACATCATCAAAATAAGTTGATGTGTTATGCCTATTTCTCATTAGCGAACATATTTTGCTCAAAAATAAAATCTGGTGATATAATGTGACCGTCGTCACACTATTGTAATTCACCATTTCTTCAGAAAAGCCCGCTGCCAACCTGTTGTAACAGCCATCCGGCTGATTTTGGCTTTGTGTAAACGGCTGTAGTGAGTAAGGATTTTATCGATGGGTACTTTAACTGCCGGGATTGTCATGATGCGCTGGGAATTGCTGAGCGCCTTTTTGATGTTCTGCACCAGCCAGCTTAATATTGTTTGCCGCCAGTCCAGCCGCAACACCATGGCCTTTGTTTGCAGCGGTCTCGGCCTGACCGTAACCTGTTTCTTCGTGATGAGCCTGATGGGCATGAATTATGATGCCGCCGCCGTCGCGCAGTTCTGGGCAAACACGAAAGACGTTTTCTTTGATGTGATGAGCAAAACCCCGACCGATATGTCTTATTACTATTAATCCGATTCGCTCACAGCGTGTCGTTGAGAACAGATGAAAGAAAGGCAGAACATGATGTTCTGCCTTTTTTATTACCCTGATAATGAACATTCAGACCAGCTTGCTGATTATTTGTTCACCTGCATATCATTTAATCCTAAATTTAGAAAAATGCGTGGCGTATCTGAGGTCTTTTTGTACGTGAGTTTCTGATTACCTGTAAATTGCAGTCTGCTCCGCAATGTAAAACGATATTGTGCGCAGGGCATAAACTATTCATTGCTAATAGTTGAAGGGTCGTATTAGATTCTCACCCATACTTTTCTTAGAATGATCATTGCTTTGTTTGCTTCAGGCTGCTGAATTTTCACCGGTTTGGCACCCCTGCTTATGGCTGAAGGAATTCCGATGAATACGCATCACGTGCTTGGCGCGTTAGTGTTACTGGTAAGTTCTGCTTCTTCGCTCGCCGTTGAAACGACGGGCATTCCCCAGGATCAGGTAAAAGAGCGCAATGCATTTATTGCGGACCTGATGAAAAAAATGACCATTGATGAAAAAATCGGTCAGCTGAATCTGGTCACTGTGGGGCCGGACTACCAGAAAGAAGCCATTATGGCTGACATCCGCGCCGGTAAAGTCGGTGGCGTGTTTAATACCGTCACTAAACCTGATATTCGCCGCATGCAGGATCAGGTGAAAGAAAGCCGCCTGAAGATCCCTCCGTTTTATGCCTATGACGTGGTGCATGGTCAGCGCACTATTTTCCCTATCAGCCTTGGCCTTGCCGCCAGCTGGGATATGCAGGCCGTCAACACCAGCGCACGTATTTCCGCACTGGAAACCGCAGCAGATGGTCTGAATATGACCTTCTCGCCAATGGTCGATATTACCCGTGATCCGCGCTGGGGCCGTGTCTCCGAAGGTTTTGGCGAAGACACCTACCTGACGTCCCGCCTGGCACATGAAATGGTGACGGGTTATCAGGGTAAAGATCCTTCCGCACCCGACGCCGTGATGGCTAACGTCAAACACTACGCGCTGTACGGCGCGGTGGAAGGCGGTCGCGAATACAACACCGTGGACATGAGCCTGACCCGCATGTTTAACGATTACATGCCACCGTATAAAGCGGCGGTAGATGCCGGTGCTGGTGGCGTGATGGTTGCCCTCAACAGTGTTAACGGCGTTCCCGCGACGTCAAATACCTGGTTGCTGAAAGATATTCTGCGCGATGACTGGCAGTTCAAAGGTCTGACAGTGAGTGACCACGGCGCTATTGGCGGTCTGGTCAAACACGGCGTGGCCGAAGATGATCGTCAGGCGGCTGCGATGGCGCTGAAAGCCGGTGTCGATATGGACATGGCCGACAATATGTACGGTAAGTATCTGAAAGGATTGCTCGCCGACGGTCTGGTGAGTCAGCAGGATATTGACCGTGCCGTACGTGACGTTCTGGCCGCGAAATGGGACATGGGGTTGTTTGTCGATGAATACCGTCATTTAGGCCCGCAGTCGAGCGACCCGGCGGACACCAATGCCGAAAGCCGTCTGCACCGCACCGAAGCCCGCGAAGTCGCACGTACGTCCCTCGTGTTGCTGAAAAACACCAACGAGACGCTGCCGTTACAGAAAAAAGGCACCATTGCCGTGATTGGCCCGCTGGCTGACAGCAAACGCGATGTGATGGGCAGCTGGTCTGCCGCCGGTAAAGCCGCTCAGGCTGTGACTGTCTTGCAGGGGATGAAAGATGTCCTCGGAGACAAAGGCACTTTGTTATATGCACGCGGTGCTAACATCACCGACGATCAGGGGATGGTCGATTTCCTTAATTCCTACGACAAGCAGGTGATCAACGACCCGCGTAAACCACAGGACATGATTGACGAAGCGGTGAAAACAGCTGAGAAATCAGATGTCGTGGTGGCGGTGGTGGGTGAAGCGCAGGGTATGGCGCATGAAGCCTCCAGCCGTTCAGATATCAGCATTCCGCAAAGCCAGCGTGACCTGCTCAAGGCGCTGAAAGCCACCGGTAAACCGCTGGTGATTGTGCTGATGAATGGTCGTCCTCTGACACTGACGTGGGAAAATGACATCTCTGATGCCATGCTGGAAACCTGGTTCGCCGGCACCGAAGGCGGTCACGCGATTGCCGACGTTCTGTTTGGCGATTACAACCCGTCAGGCAAACTGCCGATGACTTTCCCGCGTTCGGTCGGGCAAATTCCTTTGTATAACAGCGTGCTGAATACCGGTCGTCCGTTCAATCCACAGCATCCGGATAAATACACGACCCGTTATTTCGATATCACCAACGGGCCGCTGTTCCCGTTCGGTTATGGCCTGAGCTACACCCGTTTCAGCGTGTCTGACGTGAACCTTTCATCCACAACCATGGATGCGAAACATCCGCTGACAGCCAGTGTCACGGTGAAAAACACCGGCAAAGTCAGTGGCGCGACGATCGTCCAGCTGTATCTGCAGGATGTCACCGCGTCGATCAGTCGTCCGGTTAAAGAGCTGAAGAACTTTGAGAAGATCACCCTGCAGCCGGGTGAAGAGAAAACCGTGACATTTGCTATCAATGAAAGAGACTTACGTTTCTACAATGACAAGCTGAAATGGGCCTCTGAACCCGGTAAGTTCAACGTATTCGTCGGGTTAGATTCTCAGGATGTGAAGAAAACCAGCTTCCTGTTGAAATAACATATCGGGTCTGAAACCAGGCCCGATATGCAGTCAGCACGTTCTCTCTCAGGCGGGATCCCGGCAACGGAACCCGCCTGTTCTGAGCAGTAATTTCTGTCCGGTGACTGGATATATAACCGACAGTTGCTAACCTTAAATTCAATGTGTTACGCCTTCCGGCTCTGTATCCGATAGTTGCGGAGCGGTGCGGGTGTGCTGAGCAGAGTAAACTCCGTCTGTGCTGACTATCGCCATGTCGCCACACTGGCGGCGTATAGCGTTCTTTTCGGAGAAACATTCATGGTCGATTCTCAAGATGCGTCCATCCTGTACCTGCATTTTGGTACGCCCCGCCCATACTGGCGAGTGGGTTCTGACAGCAATGCACTGGAGCTGTCCGCAGAGAAAGGCGTTGTTAATGTTGCTATCTCCCTGACCCAATGGCAGGCGGGAAAAATCAGGCAACTGACCGGGATCACCTCAAGTTTCACGCTGGACATCACCCTGTTCGGTTCCCCTGTACGCCTTTATCTTGTCGGCCGGAAAATTGACAGCAAAGCCTGGGCTGGCACGGCATCAGCGTATCAGGACACTGAATCCGTCGCGCACGATCTTGAAGTCGGTCTGACTTTTGCTGAACAGGTGGTTTCCGAAGCCAACTCCGTGATTGTGATCATCGATCAGGAAGGCAAAATCCATCGTTTTAACCGGCTGAGCGAAGAATATACCGGCCTGCGCGAAGAAGATGTCATTGGCCGCAGCGCCTACGATTTATTCATGACGATGGAAGAAGGTCTGGCGTCGCGCCAGAACATCAACGGTTTTTTTCAGCATCAGCAATCCTACGAAGTCGAACGCTGGATCAATACGGTTAAAGGTCAGCGGCTGTTTCTGTTTCGCAATAAATTCGTCCACAGCGGCAGCGGTAAACAGCAAAAATACCTGATCTGCTCGGGTTCTGACATTACGGACGAGCGCAAAGCGCAGGAGCGTCTGCGCGTGCTGGCCAACACCGATCTGGTCACCGGTTTCGCCAACCGCAACGCGTTACAGGAATCTCTGGCCAGAGCCCTTCTCGAGCGCGGCGAAAACAAAGTCGGGCTGATTTATCTGGATCTGGATAACTTCAAAAAGGTGAACGACGCCTACGGTCATATGTTTGGCGATCACCTGTTGCGGGCGGTATCCGACGCTATTCAGGATTGTCTTTCGCCTAACGATAAGCTCGCGCGCCTCGGCGGCGATGAATTCATCATCCTCAGTATCCATGCAGAACTGAGCGCACTGGAGGCACTGAGCCAGCGCGTGTTGCGCCGCCTGAGCCTGCCATTTCGTATCGGTCTCATTGAAGTCTATACCGGCTGTTCCGGCGGCATTGCTATCTGTCCGGAACACGGCACTGACGGCGATACGCTGCTGCAAAACGCCGATACCGCCATGTATGTGGCGAAGGAAAAAGGCAAAAATGCGCACTGCGTTTTCTCGCCGGGCATGAATGAAAAAGCCTCAGAATACATGTGGCTGGATACGCATTTACGCAAAGCGCTGGCGGAAAAAGACCAGCTGGTTTTGCACTATCAGCCGAAAGTGTCACTTTATGGCACCGTGCAAAGTGTCGAAGCGCTGCTGCGCTGGAATTCGCCGGAACGCGGTCTTATCCAGCCGCAAAGTTTTATCCCTTATGCCGAAGAATCTGGCCTGATTACACCCATCGGCAAATGGGTGATCGAAACCGCCACCCGTCAGGCGACTGAATGGCAAAAAAAGGGGCTGAATCTGCGCGTGGCCGTGAATCTTTCCGGACGCCAGCTGAATAATGGCTCGTTTATCACGACGCTGTCTGATGCCATGAAAAAAGCCGGCATGAAAGGGTGTCTGCTCGATTTTGAACTGACCGAAAGCTGTCTGGTGGAAGACGAAGGCGCAGCTGTCGCCATGATTAACCAGCTGCATAAACTCGGCGCGCAGGTGCATCTGGATGATTTCGGTACCGGTTATTCTTCCCTGTCCCAGCTGGCACGCATTCCGCTCGACTGCATTAAGCTCGACCAGAGTTTTGTCCGTGGGATCAATGACAATCCGGTTTCCCAGGCGCTGGTGCGGGCGATTGTGGCGGTGGCGAAAACCCTGCAACTGACCGTGGTGGCGGAAGGGGTGGAAACGGCTGAAGAAGAGAAGTTAATTGACGAGATTGGTGTGGACAGCAAACAGGGCTTTCTTTACGCCAGGCCAATGCCCGCAACGGAACTCGAGCACTGGCTTGAAGAAAAAATGATTGCTTCACCCAATATTTTTAAACCTAAAGCAAAACAGAAATAGCGCCAGTAACGGGCCCTTTCTGCCCGCTGCTAGCCGGTTTTACGCAGTGATGCCGTATGCCGGTTTTGCAGCATGACCAGACGCTCCATATAACTCAGGTCTTTCTCCTCCAGCGTAAACGCGGCATCCACCCAATCCTCCGTAATATCCATCAGCTCGGAACGTGAAAGTTGCAGTACGCGCTGGCGTGCGCGGATCATGGCGCGGATCCCGTTAAGTTTTGGCCGCAGCACATCCATAAACGTACGCGTGGCGTTGAACGCCTCACCCGGCTGGAATAACACATCCACCAGCCCGCGGCTTTCAAACCATTCCGCCGTATGAGACTCACCGGTGGAAATCAGTTCCTCCGCCAGCTTCATGCCCGCTTTACGCGAGACCAGCGAATAACCGCCCATTCCCGGAAAGAGGTTAAAGGCGATTTCCGGAAACCCCATCCGGGCCGTGTTTTGCGCCAGCACATAATGGTGCGCCAGCGCCGCTTCGAATCCGCCGCCGAGCGCCGTACCTTCAATCATCGACAAGCTGATCGCGCCCACATCAAACCCGCGCGCTGCAGCATGAACACAGTCCACACAGGCTCTGGCGTAGGCGCGCAAAGCCTCGCGCTTGTTATTGACGATAGAGTCGACAAAGAAACTAAGATCACCTCCCACATTGTACATATTGGGCACCAAAGAACCGGTGACCCAAAAATCAAAACGCAGCCCCGACGCCTTTGCTGCATAGGTCAGCGTCATGATGTCCTCAATAAGCTCCTGATTAAAACAGGGACGTGGATAAGACCTGAGCATCATCCACATGACATTACGGCCTTCTTCATAATAGGCTGCAATCTGGGACAAATGCCCGGCTTCGGTAAACGGGCGGCAGGCTGTATGGTCAATAAGATTCATAGTATATATCCAGGTTAGAAATGAATTTTTTAGGGTGAAGCAGCTCCAGCCTAGTCCAGCTCTAACCTGAACTGAATCGATTCGAGATTGTTTTATAAAAATAATCCTAAGCGCATAAACGTAATAAAAAAATGTTTAAAATAAACAACCTGCAACCAATCAATATTGTGTAAAAACAAAGAAATAATGTTTTTATCCGCGACTTCAGACGACCAGACTTCCGCAAAAATAATCCGCCATAATTAATGTTTGGCGATTAATAATATGCGTAATAGTTAATTAACTCTCAGGGATTTCCCCAAAGTGACGCATATCACAGTCATTGCACGCTGACTTTCCAATTGCTCTGCCACCCGCTAAATTGAATTCATCTCCTCCGACCACTTAAGAGAATTCCATGACTGAACGCGCTTCGCTGTTTTATCCGCACCTGCTGGCGCCGCTGGATTTAGGTTTTACACAACTGAAAAATCGCGTGCTGATGGGTTCGATGCACACCGGACTGGAAGAACTGGAGGACGGGCCTGAACGTCTGGCGGCCTTTTATGCCGAACGCGCCGCCGCAGGTGTCGGGCTGATTGTCACAGGCGGCATTTCCCCCAACGCGCAGGGCGTGGTGTATCAGGGTGGTTCAATCCTCGCAGAACAGGAGCACATCACGCATCACCGCGTGGTAACGGAGGCCGTTCATGCCGCCGGGGGGAAAATTGCGCTGCAAATTCTTCATGCAGGGCGTTACAGTTATCAGCCCCACCCCGTCGCGCCTTCAGCACTTCAGGCACCGATTAACCGCTTTACACCTCATGCTCTGAGCGAAGAAGAAATCGAATCAACGCTGGCGGATTTTGCCCGCTGTGCGCAACTCGCGAAGGCGTCCGGCTATGACGGTGTGGAAATCATGGGCTCCGAAGGTTATCTGATAAACCAGTTCCTCACCGCGCGCACCAATCAGCGCACGGACAGCTGGGGCGGTTCCGCCGATAACCGTATGCGGTTTGCGACAGAAGCCGTGCGCCGCGTGCGCGAAACCTGTGGCAGGGAGTTCATCATTATTTATCGCTTATCCATGCTGGATCTGGTTGAGGAAGGCTCGGACTGGCAGGAAGTCGAAACTCTGGCGCAACGCATCGAGCAGGCCGGCGCGAGCATTATTAACACCGGCATCGGCTGGCACGAAGCGCGCATTCCGACCATCGCCACTATGGTTCCCCGCGCGGCGTTCAGCTGGGTGACGCAAAAACTGATGGGCAAAGTCGGTATTCCGCTGATCACCACCAACCGCATTAACGATCCCGACGTGGCGGAGAAAATTCTCGCCGAAGGTTGCGCGGATATGGTGTCGATGGCGCGCCCGTTCCTCGCCGATCCGGCGTTTGTCGAAAAAGCCGCACAAGGGCGTGCTGATGAAATCAATACCTGCATCGGCTGTAATCAGGCCTGTCTGGATCAGATATTCGCCGGAGAAGTCACGTCCTGCCTGGTGAATCCCCGCGCCTGCCGTGAAACGCAGTTACCCATAACCCGTGCGGAAATCACCAAACGCCTGGCCGTGGTCGGCTCCGGGCCAGCCGGACTGGCATTTGCCACCACCGCCGCCAGCCGCGGGCATCACGTCACCTTATTTGATGCACACAATGAAATCGGCGGGCAGTTTAATGTCGCCAAACAGATCCCCGGCAAAGAAGAGTTTTATCAGACGCTGCGTTATTACTCGCGTCAGCTGACATTACTGGGCGTCACGCTGCGTCTGGGTGAAACCGTCACCGCCAGCCAGTTAACGGGTTATGACGAAGTGATCCTCGCCTGCGGTATTTCACCACGCCTGCCCGATATTACTGGCATTGATCACCCGAGCGTACTGACGTATCTCGACGTGCTGCGAGATAAAAAACCGGTCGGTCAGCGCGTCGCCATTATTGGCGCGGGCGGTATCGGTTTTGATACCGCCGAATATCTGGTGCATAAAGGCGTGTCATCAAGCCTGAGTACTCAGGCCTTCAGTCACGAATGGGGGATCGACCAGAGCCTGAGGCATCGCGGCGGTCTGGCACCGCAGGGACCGCAGCCCGAACCGGCGGCGCGGGAGATCGTTCTGCTGCAACGCAAAACCACCAAAGTCGGCGCAGGACTGGGGAAAACCACCGGCTGGATCCACCGCGCCAGCCTGCTGCACCGTGGCGTGAAGATGCAAAGCGGCGTCAGCTACGAACGCATCGACGACGCGGGTTTGCATCTGATCATGAACGGCGAGCCGCTGTGTCTGGAAGTAGATAACGTAATTATCTGCGCCGGACAGGAACCGCAGCGCGCCCTGTATCAGCCGTTGCAGGATGCCGGAAAAACCGTGCATCTGATCGGCGGTGCAGACGTGGCCGTCGAACTTGATGCCCGTCGGGCTATCGATCAGGGCACGCAGCTGGCGCTGAAGATATAAACATTGGATTAGAAAACTGCAGACGAAAAAAAAGCCGCGATGAGCGGCTTTTTCATGTCAGCAATTCAGCGATCAGTGATGCGAGGCCGTTTTCACCGCACGCAGGATCACAAACTTCTGGTTGGTGGCGATCGTCGTGCAGTTGCCGAACAGGCGGCGCAGTTTCTGGTAGTAATCCAGATGGCGGTTGCCGACGATGCGCAGTTCGCCGCCGGTTTGCAGGCACCGTTTGGCGTCGCAGAACATGCGCCACGCGGTGTCATCACTGACCACGGTGCCCTGGTGGAACGGCGGGTTACACAACACGGCGTGCAGGGTTTCGCGCTCGACACCAGCCAGCATATTGTTCACTTCGAAATGACAGCGGCTGACATCTTGCGGCAAATTGTTTTCGACATTAATGCGGCTCGATTCTACCGCCATATAAGATTCATCGACGAACAGCATTTCTGCATCCGGATTCAGCGCCAGAGCGGTCATGCCGATCACGCCGTTACCGCAACCCAGATCCGCCATGCGCCCTTCGATACCTTCCGGCAGATGCTGCATGAAGAAGCGTGCGCCGATATCCAGACCGCCGCGAGAGAACACGTTCGCATGGTTGGAAATACGGAATTCGCTGTCATCCAGCGCCCATTCGGAAATCACCGGCTCAGCGGTTTGCGCTGGCAGAGTCGCTTCACAATGGATCAGACGGGCTTTTTTCCATGCCAGGCTGGTTTTGGTTGGCCCGAGGATTTTCTCGAACAACTGCAACGTAGAGGTGTGGATATCACGGGCTTTCGCGCCGGCGATAATCTGCGTGTCCGGGGTCACCACTTCACGCAGCGCCAGCAGTTGTTGTTCCAGCAGCGCCAGCGTTTTTGGCACTTTGATGATGACCAGACCCGGATTGATAGGCAACGGCACCAGGCTGCTTTGCGCCGCCACGCTGTCTTCGTCAAATCCGTTAAGACGCAGGTTATGGCGCATCGCCAGCTGACTCATGAAAGAGTCATTGATGCTGGTCGGGTTGTGCAGCTGCAAAGCGCAGGCCAGCGTGCCAAAAGCATCGTTGAAAATCAGCAGCGGACGGCCGTTGAGCGCGTCGGTGTTCAGGTTTTGCAGCAGATACTCATCCGCCGCTTCCCATGCCTGTAACTGCGTTGCCGCTTCTTCCAGCGGATAACGTTCCAGACGCAGTTGCAATAACTGACCACCTGTTTCGGTTTCGAATTGGCTCATTGGCCCTCCTCTATATTCAATTTGCGCTGTTTATCCCTTAATTTGGTCTATCAGTAAAACGTTTTTTCAGTTAAAAAGGGGTTTATCTGCCGGACTGGCGCGATCGTGACGAAAACACCGCTTACCGGTATGGCATCTTTTCCCCGTCAATAAAGAGACAAAGCAAACAGTTATGCCTGAATTGACCTATCTGCAAGGCTATCCCGAGAATCTTCAGGCTCAGGTTCGCCAGTTAATTGAACAGGAACGTTTAGGTAAAGTGTTGCTGACGCGATACCCCGAGCCGCACGAGCTGACCACTGACAAATCGCTCTATCAGTATACGCTGGACCTGAAAAACCAGTTTTTACGCAGTTCATCGCCGTTAAGCAAAGTCGCTTATGACAATAAAATCCACGTGATGAAGCACGCGCTGGGGCTGCATACCGCCATATCGCGCATTCAGGGCGGCAAGCTGAAAGCCAAAGCGGAAATCCGCGTCGCGACGGTATTTAAAAGCGCACCGGAAGCGTTTCTGAAAATGATTGTGGTGCATGAACTCGCGCACCTGAAAGAAAAAGAACACAACAAAGCCTTCTACAGCCTGTGCTGTCATATGACGCCCGACTATCATCAGTTAGAATTCGACACGCGCATGTACCTGACGCATCTGGAAATATTCGGCAAGTTATACCAATAATTCTTTGTCCATTTATCTATAGGGAACACATATGATTCGCTTTGCAGTCGTCGGCACCAACTGGATCACCCAGCGTTTTATTGATGCCGCACACGAGAGCGGTAAGATGAAGTTAACCGCGATTTACTCCCGCACGCTGGAAGGCGCTAAAAAGCTCGGTGAGGATTATCCGGTTGAACATTATTTTGATTCCCTTGAAGCAATGGCCGCGTCTGACCTGATTGATGCCGTCTATATTGCCAGCCCGAATTCATTACACGCCCCACAATCGCTGTTGTTTCTCAGCCATAAAAAGCACGTGATTTGCGAAAAGCCGTTGGCGTCTAATTTGCAAGAAGCCGAAAGCCTGATTGCCTGCGCGAAAGAGAACAACGTGGTGCTGTTCGAAGCGTTTAAAACCGCCTATCTGCCGAATTTCCTGCATATGAAAGGCGCGCTGAACCGCATTGGTAAACTGCGTAAAGCCATTCTGAATTACTGCCAGTATTCATCACGTTATCCGCGCTATCTGGCGGGTGAAAACCCGAATACCTTTAACCCGGCGTTTTCCAACGGCTCAATCATGGATATTGGCTATTACTGTCTGGCCAGCGCCATTTCGCTGTTTGGTGAACCGGAATCAGTAACAGCCACGGCGACATTACTGGACAGCGGCGTCGACGGTCAGGGCACGGTGATTTTGTCTTATGCGGATAACTTCGAAGTGGTGATCAACCATTCCAAAATCAGCGACTCCCTGCTGCCAAGCGAAATTCAGGGCGAAGACGGCACCCTGCAGATGGAAAAACTGTCTGAATGCCAGACGCTCAGCCTGACGCCACGCGGCAGCCAGAAACTGGATCTGACACAACCGCAGCACATCAACACCATGCTGTATGAAGCAGAAACTTTTGCGATTCTGGTCGACAGCCAGTTTGTCGCGCACCCGGGGCTGGAAGTCTCGCGCATCACCGCCAAAGTGCTGACGGAAATCCGTCGTCAGACCGGCGTGGTGTTTCCGGCCGATAATCAGCCTTAATGTTCCGTAAGTATCGGGAGTAACAGATGATTGCACCCAGTCAGAAACCGCTGTTGATTTTACAGACCGGTCACGCGCCGGAGCCTATCCGCCGCGCACACGATAACTTCCCGCAGATGTTTATCCGCCAGGGGGATATCGACCCGCAGCAGGTCGTGATTGTCGATTTGCAGGCGGGTGAACGCCCGCTGCCGCCGGAACACTATTGCGGGGCGATCATTACCGGGTCGCGCAGCATGGTCACAGAACATCTGGCGTGGAGTGAAGACGCGGCGGACTGGGTACGTCTGGGCATGTTGCAGGAGTTACCGATGTTCGGCGCCTGCTACGGTCATCAGCTGATGGCGTATGCGCTGGGCGGCGAGGTAGATTATCACCCGCAAGGGATTGAAGTGGGCACCCATGAAGTCACGCTGACGCCTGCCGGGCATCTTGACCCGCTGGTATCTCAGCTTCCGGCGCAGTTCGCGGCGAATCTGATCCATCTGCAAACCGTTATCACGCCGCCTGCGACGGCGACGGTGCTGGCGAAAACGCTGCACGACCCGCATCAGATCCTGCGTTATGGCCCGAATGCTGTCAGCACCCAGTTCCATCCGGAATTCAGTCTGGCGGTGATGAAAACGTATCTGTCATGGCTGGGATCCCTGGCCGAAGACGATTCGGTGGACTTTACTCATCAGGCTCAGCAACTTAGCGAAACACCGCTCAGCCAGGGGCTGCTGCTGGCCTTTGTCGGCGCACTCGGTAAACGTCAGGCACTGGCGGGTTAATGCTCTATAATGTTTCTGAATGTTTGACACCGGACACATTTTGCATTAATTTGCGAACTGCAAAGGGGAGTAACTTCTTCGCCGGATAATCGTCATTACGGTGTCTGGACCCGCGCTCACGCAGCGCCGTCTCAGCCACCCGGTTACCGGGACAACCCACTAATTAATGTTTACCCGAATAATTCGGGTTGCAGGTAGGCGGCAAGCGAACGAATCCCGATGAGCTGACACAGGTCAGTGATTCGGGTGAGCGAACGCAGCCAACAACCCTGCGGCTCGAAGGATGAAGGGGAAACGGGTTGTAAGTGAGACCTTGCCGGACGGCGAGGTTTGCTCACAGCTCAAAAAATGAGCGGCTAACGTCTTCCGACGCTGGCCGTTTTTTTTTGATGTTTTTTCGAGGATACCGCAATGATGAACTCCGTAGGCAACCCGATTTTATGGGGCTCTTTTGCAGTGGTAGTGATAATTATGCTCGCGTTCGACCTGCTGTTGCAGGGTCGCAAAGGCGCGCAAACCATGAGTATGAAAAGTGCCGCGATGTGGTCGCTGGTGTGGATTGGCCTGTCGCTGCTGTTCAACTTCGGCTTCTGGTGGTATCTCAACGGCGAGTTTGGACGTGAAGTCGCCGACGCCAAAGCCACCATGTTCCTGACCGGCTATCTGCTGGAAAAAGCGCTGGCGGTCGATAACGTTTTCGTCTGGCTGATTCTGTTCAGCTACTTCTCCATTCCGGCTAACCTGCAACGCCGCGTGCTGGTCTACGGCGTGCTTGGCGCCATCGTTCTGCGTACCGGTATGATTTTCGCGGGTAGCTGGCTGGTGGGGCAATTCAGCTGGATCTTGTACGTGTTCGGCGCGTTCCTGCTGTTCACCGGTATCAAGATGGCACTGGCGAAAGATGACGACGGAGAAGTGGGCGAGAAACCGATGATCCGCTGGCTGCGCAGTAAAATGCGTATGACCGACGATTTACAGGGCGAGAAATTCTTCGTACGCCGCAACGGTATTCTGTTCGCCACGCCGCTGTTGCTGGTGCTGATTATGGTCGAGCTGAGCGACGTGATTTTCGCGGTCGACAGTATCCCGGCTATCTTTGCGGTAACCACCGACCCGTTCATTGTGCTGACGTCTAACCTGTTTGCGATCCTCGGCCTGCGTGCGATGTACTTCCTGCTGGCGGGTGTGGCAGAGCGTTTCTCGATGCTGAAATACGGTCTGGCGGTGATCCTGATTTTCATCGGTATCAAGATGCTGTTGCTCGATGTGTTCCACATTCCGGTGGGAATATCGCTGGGCGTGATCGCGTCGATTCTGATCATCACCCTGCTGATTAACACCTGGGT
Source organism: Rahnella sp. JUb53 (assembly GCF_004346065.1). Taxonomy (NCBI): domain Bacteria; kingdom Pseudomonadati; phylum Pseudomonadota; class Gammaproteobacteria; order Enterobacterales; family Yersiniaceae; genus Rahnella; species Rahnella sp. JUb53. The sequence continues at coordinate 148,501 of NZ_SLYT01000005.1, read as the reverse complement.
GAATCGTCGTAACGATCTAAACAATACGCGAAAGTCATAGCATTAATCAGGAATAATGAATGGGCGGATATCACGTCCATTCATTATTTTACCTGTTTATTTTCAATGAAGATTATCAAAGCTTATTTCCATCGGCATACCTCCACTCCGATTACGAGCCCGTCCAACTGACCGAAGATGAGCTTTGACAGGCAATGCTACCCTGTGGCCCTCTCATTCCATTTATCTTTGTGTATGATATTACCGTCGCAGTGCTTCCAGGTAATCGCCTCATAACGTAGCTGAATGTTTTCCAGATGCGTTCCCGTTGTGCCGCCAGGATGGAGCGTTGGAGTGATCGCAGTGATCTTCACGTTCTCTAACAGAATATTGAAATACTCATGTTCCATGCCTGAATCCATTATTTGATACATCTTTATTGTTGCAGATTTCAATACCAGGTTATTTGTGAGAGCGCGGTATAGCAACGGGGTGACTTTATCGAACTCTTTTTGAATGTTGATGGGCTCATGTAAGCGTGTACCCGTCAGTCTCCCGTGTGCCCGCAGCAGGGTATAGAAAGGTGGTGAGCAAACGATTTCAACTCAATGGCACCCACGCGGCCAGAAACCAACGAGCCGCCAATAATCGGAGAATTATTTTCATCTGTTAGAAATAAATAAGCTGGAATTGACATGTTATATCCTTATAAAGTTAATTATTACGTTTGTCTCTGCCTGTGATTTTATCAATCACTTTGTACAAGATGTATAGAAATATTAGCCAGGCTCCTATACCTACAAACTTCATCGGCCACGGCTCGATGTATATAATGCAAAGTATTGGCCCAAATATCATCAATGGTGCAAATGCGAACTCAAATAAATAATAAATTATAAAAGCAACTATTTTTTCGGTTGCAGTAAGAATCATCTTGATGACTTTAAAAAACACCCCGCCTTTAGGCATTTATTTTCTTCCTCACCAACTCAATTATTTTTCTGAATGTAGGTTCGCCTTGCGTTATTCTGATATGCATCGCATCTACAAAAGGTTGAACGGATGGCTCAAATAAGAAGTAAAGGAGGTCATAGTCTTTCGCACTCAATAAATTATATATTTCTGGGTTCTCAGCCTCCAACCGTTCAGAGGTTCGTATTGAGCGCTCAGTCATACCACCAATTAACAACGTTCCAGTTAATACAGCTATGGGTTTTGATTTAAATGTAGCTGAGATAAAAGAAACTCTTTCTAATACTGCAGCCGTTATCATAGCCATGATTGTATTAGCCCCCATCCTTCCCACAAATGATGTAATTACGCCTCTATAAATATTATCCTGCTCTGTTTCGGTAACGTAGATGTTAAACTTATTAAAAATTATCTTAATCGCATCTATGATATGGTCGTAATTCAAGATATCGTTTCTTATAGCGCCAGCCATTCTAATTCTAGCTGTTTCACGCCTGAACCGTGAGCCTGTATCAAACACATCATATACCATATAGCCCATATCAAGCGGCACGGTGAACGCACCGTTTATGAGGCCATTTACTGATTCGGGGGAAAGAATAATCCCAGCAATGCGCGTGGATATATCATCAATGTCAGCCATATTAGTCCCTTAGTTATGATTCATTCCCATCCTAATGGTATTGCATTATACACGTACGCACTAGATTTTTTACTTACAATGGAGTTCTGGCAAAAAAGCCCAGTTTAGTCGGGCACTAATTAATACTGAATCACTCGTTTTGATATATTAATTCATACGGCGTATACATCTACCAACGTTTTACAAAAATGCTTATGAGTGATGGCGTAGCCAAGGAACGGAAATTCATTACGCGGACTTCGGTCTGTACGCCTTACTATACTATTGCCTTCCCTCAACCCTTTTTCACCAACAAGCATTCAATCACATTACTCACTCTTTACTGACTAACCTGACATTACTTGTTCTTGATTTTTGTTATTTGAAAGTTCACTTATTGTGTAAAATACACACTTATTAGAATTTCTTTAAACGAAACATATAAAATAAATCACTTGCATTAGAGTTTGATATCCGGCCATGGCATCAGCGGTAAATCCCCGGCTGGCGCGGCAAAAGCGGAAAAGGTGAGAAACAGGGATGAAGCCAGAAGGGTACGACGGAAAGGCAATAACATCGGTGAAATTCCTCAGAGTAAAAAGCGCACCATCTTAGCCCGTTGAAGCTAAAGGAATTACTATAGTCGCTGGATAAAATAAAGGCGGTGACTGAGTTAACAATCACCGCCTGTATGATTAATACTTAACGCGAAACGATTACTGCCAGCCGTAACGGCGCACGAACCAGCCTTTCACGCACTGCGTCAGCACCATGTAGCCCGCCAGAATCGCGATCAGCCACGGGAAATAGCTCAGCGGCAGCGCCTGCAATTGCAGGAATCCGGCAACGGGCGAGTAGATCAACGCGATACCGGTGACTACCACCATCAGCGTCATGATGCACAGCGGCCAGGAGGCGCGGCTCTGAATAAACGGCACTTTGCGGGTGCGGATCATATGCACAATCAGCGTCTGCGACAGCAGCCCTTCAATGAACCAGCCGGACTGGAACAACGTCTGCGCCTCCACCGTATTGGCCTGGAACACCCACCACATCAGGCTGAAGGTCAGAATGTCGAACACGGAACTGATTGGCCCGAAGAACACCATAAAACGGCCAATGTCACCCGCATTCCAGCGCTGCGGTTTTGCCAGTTGCTCCTCATCAACGTTATCAAACGGGATCGCTACCTGTGACACATCGTAGATAAGATTCTGGATCAGCAGATGCAGCGGCAACATCGGCAGGAACGGCAGGAAGGCGCTGGCCACCAGCACGCTGAACACGTTACCGAAGTTAGAACTGGCGGTCATCTTGATGTATTTCAGCATGTTGGCGAAGGTTCTGCGCCCTTCTGTCACGCCCTGCTCCAGCACCATCAGGCTTTTTTCAAGCAGAATGATATCAGCAGCTTCTTTGGCAATATCCACCGCCGAATCCACGGAAATACCAATGTCGGCCGCGCGCAGCGCCGGTGCATCGTTAATGCCGTCGCCCATAAAGCCGACCACATGCCCTTCACCGCGCAGCACGCGCACAATGCGTTCTTTGTGCATCGGCGTCAGTTTGGCAAACACCGTGGTTTCGCGGGCGACGTTCAGCAGTTGCACATCGTCAAGTACATCGATATCGCTGCCGATCAGTACCGTTTCTGCATGTAATCCGACATCTTTGCAGACCTTACGCGCCACCAGCGGGTTATCGCCGGTGAGAATTTTCACGGTGACGCCTTTGCGCTGCAACGCTTCCAGCGCCGGTGCGGTGCTTTCTTTTGGCGGATCGAGGAACGCGATATACCCGGCCAGGATCAGGCTGGATTCATCGGTCACGCCGTACCCCTGCGTGCGTGATGGCATCACTTTATGTGCCACCGCCACCACGCGCAGCCCCTGCTGATTCAGGTCATCAGTAATGCGGCGGATGCGCCCGAGCAACACATCGGTCAGCGGCACAATCTCACCGTTGAGCTGCACCAGCGTACAAATCGACAGCATTTCTTCCAGCGCGCCTTTGCAAATCAGGCGGTGATTCTGATCGTTTTCGGCGACCACCACGGACATGCGGCGGCGGTCGAAATCAAAGGGAATCTCATCGACTTTCAGCGAGTTATGCACCGGACCGGCATCGCCCGCTTCCAGCACCGCGACGTCAAGCAGGTTTTTCAGGCCGGTCTGGTAATGGCTGTTCAGCCACGCCAGATGCAGCACGTCGTCGCTGGTCACACCGAGGACGTCAGTGTGGCGCTCAAGGACAATTTTATCCTGCGTCAGTGTGCCGGTTTTATCGGTGCAGAGGATGTCCATCGCGCCAAAGTTCTGGATAGCGTCCAGACGTTTGACGATCACTTTCTGGCGGGAGAGTTTCACCGCGCCTTTCGCCAGCGTCGAGGTGACAATCATCGGCAGCATTTCAGGCGTCAGCCCGACCGCCACGGAGAGCGCAAACAGCGCCGCTTCCCACCAGTCGCCTTTGGTGTAGCCGTTGATCACCAGCACCACCGGCGTCATCACCATCATAAAGCGGATCAGCAGCCAGCTGACTTTGCTGATACCGGCCTGGAACGCATTTGGCTGGGTATCTTCCTGCACCACGCGTTCGGCCAGCTGACCGAACCAGGTTTTGCCGCCGGTGGCGATCACCATCGCAATCGCCGTACCACTGACCACGTTGGTGCCCATAAAGCACAGCGTGTTCAGTTCGAGCGGATCCGCCGCAACCGGTTTTTTCTCGCAGGCATGTTTTTCCACCGGCAGCGATTCACCGGTCAGCGCCGCCTGGCTGATAAACAAGTCTTTGGCGGAGAGAATACGTAAATCTGCCGGGATCATATCCCCCGCAGAAAGCTTGATCAGGTCACCCGGCACCAGCTGGCTGATGGGGATTTCCACCGTTTCGCTGCGTCCGGTTTGCGTGTCACTGCGCAGCACCGTGGCGGTGTTGCTGACCATGGCTTTTAGCGCATCGGCAGCTTTGTTGGAGCGCGCTTCCTGAATGAAATGCATAAAGGTGGAAATAAACACCATCGCGCCAATCACCAGCGCCGCCGTTAAATCATCGGTGGCGTAAGACACCAGCCCAAGCACAGTCAGCAGCAGGTTGAACGGATTGCGGTAGCAGTGCCACAGGTGGAGCCACCACGGTGCAGGCTGCTGATCGCCGGTCTGATTGAGGCCGAAAACTTCACGGATAGCGTCGGCTTCCTGCGCGGTCAGCCCTTCCGGATGGCTGGCAAATTGCAGGTAAAGCTGGTCTTCGGTGGCGCGGGCACAGGCCTGACAATGTGCGGCCATCGCCGCAGGAACTGCCTGCGCAGTGCGGCCTGGCACGTTTTCGAGCATCGGATCGCGACGGACTAAACGGCGCGGTAAGTTGCGGCTGAGCGCGCTGAGCAGCCGGGAGGTGAAATCTTTGAACATCATTCGCACCTTATTGCGCCCACGGGAAAATGACCGCAGACGGGCAAAAGGGTTATAACAAAACAGGGGCGAACGAACAGACGTGCACCACCGCTTACCTGATAACGTTTAATGTCACGGTAAGCAGCAGCAAAGCGGGTGCTTACCGGATCACAACGGACCTACAGAATTGGGGTCGGGTTCCATGGGTTTTCACCTCCGGTAAGGAACGGTCTGGAAATTCATACGCATCGGGTATAAAAATCCGTTAGGGTAGAGCTGTTAACTACGCCTAAGGCGTATTTTCCGCGGATTATAAACCTGTTTACTGCAACCGAACTTAAACCTGATCTAACTTAACCATACAAAATAACTATGCAAAATCGCCTGACCATAAATGACATTGCGCGCCTGAGCGGCGTCGGTAAATCCACGGTTTCCCGCGTTCTGAATAACGAAGGCAATGTCAGCCCGCAAACCCGCGAACGCGTATTACAGGTGATTGAGCAGGAACATTTCAGCCCGTCGAAATCAGCGCGAGCAATGCGCGGGTTCAGCGATAAAATCGTGGCGATCATTGTTTCCCGCCTCGACTCTCCGTCAGAAAATCAGGCCGTCCGCGCCATGCTGCCACTGTTTTATCAGCAAGGTTACGATCCGATTGTGCTGGAAAGTCAGTTCAGCGCCGAACGTGTTAAAGAGCATTTACAGGTGCTGAAACAGCGCAATATCGACGGCGTGGTGTTGTTTGGTTTTACCGGTTTATCGGCACAAATGCTGACGCCGTGGCAGGACAAAATGGTGATGCTGGCACGTGATATGCCGGGGCTGTCGTCCGTGTGTTACGACGATGCGGGGGCGGTGCAGTTGCTGATGCAAAAGCTGATGGCACATAACCTGCGCAACATTGGCTTTATTGGCGTTTCCCCGCAGGACACCACGACGGGCCAGCGCCGCAGCGAAGCCTACCAGGCATTTTGTCAGGAGAACGGCCTGACACCGCACACTGCGCTGGGTGAACTCACCTATCAGAGCGGTTTTGATCTGATCCCGCAATTGCTGAAAAGCAATGTCCAGGCGGTAATTTGTGCCTCCGATACCATCGCTATCGGCGCACAGAAATACCTGCAACAGCAGCAAATCCGCGATATTCAGGTATGCGGTATCGGTAACAACCCGTTGCTGCATTTCCTCTTCCCGGAATCGTATTCCGTAGAACTCGGTTATGGCGCGGGTGGCGAAGCGGCGGCGAAACAACTGCTGGCACAGCTCAGCGGTTCTGCGGCCGTGCAGCAACTGATCATCCCCGGAAAGCTTGCTTTCTGAATCCCCCGATTTTCTGACCTTAGCCTTTCCCAAAAGCAGAAACTTTGTGATCGTTCCGGCAAAACCGGGAACGTTCCCGGACAAGTTCCCATCACCTTCGCTATGCTTGAACCGTACCCTACACACTTACGCAAAATCACAGGTCATTCCCTATGAGCAAAGTTAAGCAACAGGATGTTGATCAGCTGATCGCCCTCGTTGGCGGCAGCGACAATATCGCGATGGTGACTCACTGCATTACGCGTCTTCGTTTTGTCCTCAATGACCCGTCCAAAGCCGACCCGAAAGGTCTCGAAGCCCTGCCGATGGTCAAAGGCTGCTTTACCAATGCCGGTCAGTTCCAGGTCGTTATCGGGCCGGAAGTGGATGATTACTATAAAGTCCTGATCGCCAGCACCGGTAAAAGTGCAGCCGGAAAAGAACAGGCAAAAGTCGCCGCCCGCCAGAATATGAGCTGGTTTGAGCGCAGCATTTCTCACTTCGCGGAAATTTTCTTCCCGCTGTTACCGGCACTGATCAGCGGCGGTTTGATTCTCGGTTTCCGTAACGTTATCGGTGAAATCCCGATGAGCGACGGTCAGACGCTGGCGCAGATGCACCCGCTGTGGCAGTCAATTTACGATTTCCTGTGGCTGCTCGGCGAAGCCGTGTTTATGTTCCTGCCGGTGGCGGTCTGCTGGTCAACGGTCAGAAAAATGGGCGGTACCGAAATCCTCGGTATCGTGCTCGGTATCACGCTGGTGTCGCCGCAGTTAATGAACTCCTACAACCTCGGGCAGCAAATCCCTGAAGTGTGGAATTTCGGCTGGTTCACCATCGAAAAAGTGGGTTATCAGGCGCAGGTCATTCCTTCCGTTCTGGCGGGTATGGCGCTGGCAGTCATCGAAAATGGCCTGAAACGCATTATCCCTAATTACCTGTATCTGGTGATTGTGCCGGTCAGCTCACTGATTATTGCCGTGTTCCTGGCGCACACGCTGATCGGGCCGTTTGGCCGCATGATTGGCGACGGGGTGGCTTTCGCAGTGAAATTCATCATGACCGGCAGCCTCGCGCCGATCGGTGCCGCGCTGTTTGGTTTCCTCTATGCGCCGCTGGTCATTACCGGCGTGCATCAGACCACACTCGCCATCGATATGCAGATGGTGCAAAGCACTGGCGGAACGCCGGTCTGGCCGCTGATCGCCCTCTCAAACATCGCGCAGGCAGCCGCAGTCGTCGGCGTGATTATCGTCAGCCGTAAACACAACGAACGTGAGATTTCCGTGCCCGCCGCCATCTCAGCCTTCCTCGGCGTAACGGAACCGGCGATGTACGGCATCAACCTGAAATACCGCTTCCCGATGCTGTGCGCGATGATCGGCTCGGCGTTTGCCGGCCTGATTTGCGGCCTGTTCCACGTCACGGCTAACGGCATCGGCGTCGGCGGATTACCGGGCATTCTGTCCATCAAACCGCAGTTCTGGAGCATCTACGCACTGGCCATGCTGGTGGCGATTGTGGTGCCAATTATCCTGACCGTGCTGGTTTATCAGCGCAAAGCCCGCCGTGGCGAACTGGCAGTGGTGTAAGAAATTTAAGAAGGAAAATGGAATGAACAGCGAATTGCCGTGGTGGAAAAACGGCGTGATTTACCAGATTTACCCAAAGAGTTTTCAGGACACTACGGGCAGCGGCACCGGTGATATCAACGGTATCACGCAGCGTCTGGATTACCTGAAAACACTGGGCGTCGATGCCCTGTGGCTGACACCGATGTACCTGTCGCCGCAGATTGATAACGGCTATGACGTGGCGGATTACTGCGAGATTGACCCGGCTTACGGCACGCTGGAAGACTTCGAGCGGCTGACCGCGGAGGCGCATCAGCGCGGGATGCGCATCGTAATGGATATGGTGTTTAACCATACTTCGACGCACCACGAATGGTTCCGCCAGTCGCAGGATGCGGGCAGTCCGTTCCGCCCGTTTTATATCTGGCGTGACAGCGCGACCGAAGGCGGCCCGCCGAATAACTGGCGTTCTAAATTCGGTGGCGGCGCCTGGCAGTGGCATGAAACCAGCGGGCAGTATTATCTGCATCTGTTCGCCACCGAGCAGGCGGATCTCAACTGGGAATACCCGCCGGTGCGCGAGGCGCTGAAAAAAGTCTGCCAGTTCTGGGCGGATAAAGGCGTCGACGGACTGCGTCTGGACGTGATTAATCTGGTATCAAAACAGCAGGATTTTCCCTCTGATGATGCCGGTGATGGCCGCCGTTTTTATACCGACGGCCCGCGCATTCATGAGTTCCTGCAGGAATTCAGCCGCGATGTGTTCAAACCGCTCGGGCTGATGACGGTCGGCGAGATGTCTTCAACGAAGCTTGAGCATTGCCGCCGCTACGCCGCTAACGACGGCAGCGAACTGTCGATGACCTTTAACTTTCATCATCTGAAAGTGGATTATCCGAACGGCGAAAAATGGACAGATGCGCCGCCGGACTTCGTCCAGCTCAAGCAGATTTTCCGCGAATGGCAGCAGGGAATGCACGGGCATGCGTGGAACGCGCTGTTCTGGTGTAACCACGATCAGCCGCGCATTGTGTCGCGCTTTGGTGATGACGGCGCACTGCGCACGACGTCGGCCAAAATGCTGGCGATGGTGCTGCACGGTTTGCAGGGCACGCCGTATATCTATCAGGGCGAAGAAATCGGCATGACCAATCCTGGCTTTAAACATCTCGAACAATATCGCGATGTGGAAAGTCTGAATATGTTTGCCGAACTGAAATCCGACGGGCGCAGCAACGAAGAGCTGTTACGCATTCTGGCGAAGAAATCACGGGATAATTCGCGCACGCCGATGCAATGGAACGCCGGAGAACAGGCCGGATTTACCACCGGCACACCGTGGATTTCCGTCAGCCACAACGCGCAGGACATCAATACCGAACAGGCACTGGCGGATAAAGACTCGGTCTTTTATCTCTATCAGCAACTGATCCGACTGCGAAAAACACTGCCGGTACTGACCGGGGGCGATTATCAGGATTTGCTGCCAGAGCATCCGCAACTCTGGTGCTATACCCGCACGGCAGACGGCAAAACCCTGCGGGTGATGGCAAACCTGAGCGCACAGGATCAGACCTTCACATTGTCGGAATTCCCCGGCAGCACGCTGCTGAGTAATTACGCATCCCCTGCGGTTTCCGGAATGCTTCGTCCGTACGAATGCCTCTGGCAACTCACCGAATAATCTGAAATTTCTGTTCTGCCGGGTCAGTCACACTCGTGTCTGGCCCGTTTGTTTTTTATGCATCTCCTTATAAAACAACACGCAAAATTCAGGCCAGAACTTACAGTTGGTCATCAATTCTTCCGCCAAAAAAATTCTTTGTTTCAGGTCAATAAAAAGAGAATTATCACTCGCGTGAATGCTACATGCAGTGTGTATAGTACACACCCAACCCAATATATAGCGATTTCCGCAAAAGCCACACAACCGGCCTGTAAGCCTTGTGGGGCGCGGGATCCGCCCAATAGGAGTGTCATTGTGAAGGCAGACAGACTGGAAACCGTACCCGCAAAATCCACAACAATGCAGCCCATCGTGATCAAGCGGGATGGTTGTCAGGTCCCTTTCGATGAAGTTCTGATTAAACAAGCCGTGCAACGCGCGGCGGCTGCTGCCGGTATCGACAGCGTGGATTATTGCGCTCAGGTTGCCCGCGTGGTGGCGGAAAGTCTGCAAGACCAGGCTCGTGTAGATATCCACGATATTCAGGATGCGGTCGAAAATCAGCTGATGGCAGGTCCGCATAAAAAGCTGGCACGCGCATATATCGAATACCGCCATGACCGCGATGTGAAACGTGAAATGCGTGGCCGTCTGAATCAGGAAATCCGCGGTCTGGTTGAACAAAGCAATATGGCGCTGCTCAACGAGAATGCCAACAAAGACAGCAAAGTGATCCCGACCCAGCGTGACCTGCTGGCGGGTATTGTCGCCAAGCATTACGCCAAACAGCATATTTTACCGCGTGATGTCGTGCTGGCGCATGAGCGTGGCGAAATCCATTATCATGACCTCGATTATTCCCCGTTCTTCCCGATGTTTAACTGCATGCTGATCGACCTTAAAGGCATGTTGAATCACGGTTTCAAAATGGGTAATGCGGAAATTGACACGCCAAAGTCTATTTCCACCGCAACGGCCGTCACCGCGCAGATTATCGCGCAGGTCGCCAGCCATATTTACGGCGGCACGACCATTAACCGCATCGACGAAGTACTGGCGCCGTTCGTCACCGCCAGCTTCAATAAACATCGTCAGACTGCCGAAGAGTGGCAGATTGCAGATGCGGATGGCTTTGCTCACAGCCGTACCGAAAAAGAGTGTTATGACGCCTTCCAGTCGCTGGAATATGAGGTTAATACGCTGCACACCGCCAACGGCCAGACGCCGTTTGTCACCTTCGGTTTTGGCCTCGGCACATCCTGGGAATCGCGCCTGATCCAGCAATCAATTCTGCGTAACCGCATTGCCGGACTGGGCAAAAATCGCAAAACCGCTGTATTCCCGAAACTGGTGTTTGCCATCCGTGACGGCCTGAATCATAAAGCCGGTGACGCCAACTACGACATCAAGCAACTGGCACTGGAATGCGCCAGCAAGCGTATGTACCCGGACATCCTCAATTATGATCAGGTGGTGAAAGTCACCGGTTCGTTCAAAACGCCGATGGGCTGCCGCAGTTTCCTGGGCGTGTATGAAGAAAATGGCGAGATGATCCACGAGGGCCGCAATAATATCGGCGTGATCAGCCTGAATCTGCCGCGTATTGCGCTGGAAGCGAACCGCGACGAAGCGGCGTTCTGGACACTGCTCGACGAGCGTTTGCTGCTGGCGAAGAAAGCGCTGATGACCCGTATTGCGCGCCTCGAAGGCATCAAAGCCCGCGTTGCGCCGATTCTGTATATGGAAGGGGCGTGCGGTGTGCGCCTGAAAGCTGACGACGATATTTCCGGCATCTTCAAAAATGGTCGTGCCTCGATTTCGCTCGGATACATTGGCGTGCATGAAACCATTAACGCGCTGTTCGGCAACCAGACCCACGTGTTCGACGCCAGCCAGTTACGCGAAAAAGCCGAGGCGATTGTGGCCCGTCTGAAAGCGGCAACCGAAAGCTGGAAAGACGAAACGGGCTACGGTTTCAGCCTGTACAGCACGCCGAGCGAAAACCTGTGCGACCGCTTCTGTCGTCTGGATAAAGCCGAATTCGGGCTGGTGGCCGGTGTGACTGATAAAGGTTACTACACCAACAGCTTCCATCTGGACGTCGAGAAGAAGGTAAATCCGTATGAAAAACTCGACTTCGAAGCGCCGTATCCGCCACTCAGCAACGGCGGTTTCATCTGCTATGGCGAATACCCTAACCTGCAACACAATCTGAAAGCGCTGGAAGACGTGTGGGATTACAGTTATACCCGCGTGCCGTATTACGGCACCAACACGCCAATCGATGAATGCTACGACTGCGGCTATACCGGCGAATTCGAATGCACCAGCAAAGGATTTACCTGTCCGAAATGCGGCAATCACGAACCTTCCCGCGTGTCAGTCACCCGTCGCGTGTGTGGTTATCTCGGCAGCCCGGATGCCCGTCCGTTTAACGCCGGTAAGCAGGAAGAAGTGAAGCGCCGGATTAAACATCTGGGTAACGGTCAGCTGGGTTAATACTTTGAACTTCCACCAGTATTACCCGATTGATGTGGTGAACGGGCCGGGAACACGCTGCGTGCTGTTCGTTTCCGGCTGCGTCCACGAATGCCGCGGGTGCTATAACAAAAGCACCTGGCGGCTGGATTCCGGCAAACCTTTTACGCAGGAAGACGAAGACCGCATTATCGCCGATCTGCAAAACACGGTGATCCCGCGTCAGGGTTTAACGCTGTCCGGCGGTGATCCGCTGCATCCGCAAAATCTTTCTGCGGTGCGCCAGCTGTTATTACGCGTGCAGGCGGAGTGTCCGGGCAAAGATGTGTGGATGTGGACCGGTTATACGCTCGGGGAACTGAACGCTGAACAGCGGGAAGTCGTGGCGTTAATCAACGTGCTGGTCGACGGGAAATTTGTGCAGGAACTGAAAGATCCTGCACTTATCTGGCGCGGCAGCGGTAATCAGGTGATCCATTATTTGCGTTAATGCTTTCAGAGGGGAAATTATTCCCCTCACATCCGGTTCAAATTCCATTCAGTAAAAAATCAAACGCATTTTTCACTTCATAGATTTCCCCGTCGAGCTGCCTGATCTGATCGCCAATTTCTTGTGACTTAACGCCCCCCAGCATATGCGTCATTGCCACATACTGCTCTTGCTCAATCTTAAGCAAAGGACAAAGTTTTTTTGGCGGAAAGTCTATTAATTCGAGCAGTGGCACCAACGGAATCATTACCGTATTACCGAACCCACTCGCAGCCGAATGATGGATATTCAGCAAAAAAGGATACGCTACCTTTCCGTCTCCTTTGTTTTCATAAACAGCATATTGCTCCATCAAAATGCACGCTGATAATCAGAAAACGAACCATGTTCTTCGACGTATTTATTTATCGCCTCAATTCCTTTTTGATTTTCACGCCTCCATTTCTGCGCAGGTGTTTCGGGTATTAACGTAACAGGTAAATCATTGAATTCACGATTGCGTGCTTCTGACATACAAAGTCCTTTTGTAATTAATGTTTAAAAATACATCCGACAACCAGAGTGTAATTTGTACTGTTCATCCCGTAAATCCCCCTCTTTCATTCCTGCGGGACGCATTCCAACTCTTCATTTTCCTGCAATCTGACCTTCACCCAATTGTCATTTAGCACGCCCAAGATGATGCCAACGCCACACTGAGGTTTGCATCATGACCCTTTCAGAACGCTTTCAACTTTTCTCTGCCACTGCCCGTTTGTCCCGTGCGAGGTATTCATTGTGATGAACTTATCTAGACATCCGACCAGTCACACCACGGTGTATCAGCAAATCGCTGCCGAACTGGAACAGGAACTGCGTAACGGTTACCGCTGCGGCGATTATCTGCCGCCGGAACAACAGCTTGCCGAACGTTTTCAGGTGAACCGCCATACGCTGCGCCGTGCGGTGGATGAGCTGGTCGATCGCGGCTGGCTGCAACGCCGTCAGGGTATTGGCACGCTGGTGCTGATGCGTCCTTACGATTATCCGCTACATTCGCAGGCACGTTTCAGTCAGAACCTGCTGGATCAGGGCAGCCATCCGACCAGCGAACGTCTGCTGGCGGTGCTGCGTCCGGCCACCGATCACGTCGCGGCGGCGCTGTCGCGTCAGGAAGGCGACACCGTTATTCATCTGCGTACCCTGCGCCGCGTGAACGGCGTGCCGGTCTGCGTGATTGATCACTATCTGCCCGATCTCGACTGGTGGCCTGCATTGCAAAACTTCCATAACGGCTCGCTGCACGATTTTATCCGCGAAGAGATTAAGCAAAAACTCAGCCGCCGTACCACCCGCATTAATGCCCGCCGCGCGCTGGCAAAAGAGAGCAAATTACTCGAAATCGTCCCGCAGGCACCGCTGCTGTGTGTCCGCACCCTGAACATTTGTGAAGGCAGCGATTCGGTGGCGGAATATTCCGTCAGCCTGACGCGTGCCGACATGATCGAACTGACCATGGAGCACTGAATGGATCACCTGCAAACCCGCCAGCGCTGGATGTCGGTGCTGGCTCACAGCCGTCCCGATGAGCTGCTCGCCCACTGGCAACCGCTGAATTTATCTCCGCAATTTGAACGACTCCGCGCTGCTGAAACCGGTCTGACCCAGCTTCAGGGGCGCATGGGCGGCACAGGCAAACGTTTTGTGATGGGCGATATGACCGTCACCCGCGCCGTCATTCAGTTAGACGGCGGTGTCTACGGCTACAGCTACGTCAGCGGGCGCAATAAGTCCCACGCCGAACTGTGCGCGGTCATTGACGCCTTGCTGCAAATGCAGGGCATGGACGAACTGCTGCACAAACGTGTGATAGCGCCGCTGGCTGCTCTGCAACAGGAACGCCGCCAGCAACGCGCCCGTGAAGTGGCTTCCAGCCGCGTCGATTTCTTTACCCTGGTTCGCGGAGAATAACTCATGTCACTTGTTGCCAGTTTTCAACATCCGGTTGCGGATGCGCAGTACAGTTTTCGTCGTATTCTCAAAGCGTTAAGCGAACCCGGCGTCAGCGTGCAGTTGCCAGCCATGCCCGGCTTCGGGGCGTTAGGTTCTGCCAGCGCCTGCGTGCTGCTGACGCTTATCGATAACGATACGCCGCTGTGGCTGAGCGCCTCGCTCAATGATGAAATTCTGCGTAAAAACCTGCGTTTTCATACCGGTGCGGTGCTCACCGATGACCCTTCTGCCGTCAGTTTTGCGCTTGCCGATCCGGCGCTCGACAGCGCCACGCTGCTGGCTTTCCCGTGCGGTGATGAGATGTCGCCGGAGCTGGCGACCAGCGTAATTGTGCAGCTGGAAAGTCTGACCGGCGGCACGCCGCTGCGTCTGCGCGGGCCGGGCATCGAGAGCAGCCGCATGATTTCCCCGCAGTTGCCTGATTCTGTTCGTGATTATCTGCTTAACCGCCCTCACCGTTTCCCGCTGGGTCTGGACTTTATGTTCACCTGCGGCGAAGAACTGATTGCCGTACCGCGCACCACGCGCGTGGAGGTGTGCTGATGTACGTCGCCGTTAAAGGGGGTGAGAAGGCGATTGCCGCCGCCCATCAGCTGCTGGCGCATGAGCGCCGCGGCAATACTGATGTGAATGAACTTGGCTGCGAACAGATTGAACAACAGCTGGGTTTAGCCGTTGACCGGGTGATGAGCGAAGGCGGAATTTACGACCGTGAGCTGGCCGCACTGGCGATCAAGCAATCCGGTGGCGATCTGGTCGAAGCGATTTTCCTGCTGCGCGCTTACCGCACTACGCTGCCACGTCTGGCGACCAGCGAGCCGCTGAATACCCAGGCGATGCGCCTCGAGCGCCGTATCTCCGCTATTTATAAAGACTTACCTGGCGGGCAGGTGCTCGGCCCGACTTACGATTACACCCACCGCCTACTGGATTTCGCGCTGCTGGCCGAAGGCGAAGCGCCGTTCACCCCGATAGCCGATGAACCACAGCCGGAAGATTGCGGCCATGTGTTTGATTTGCTGACGCAACAACAACTGGCGGTACAGGAAGAAGACGACGGTACCGAGCCGGAAGACATCACCCGAACGCCACCGGTATTTCCAGCGTCCCGTGCAGCACGTCTGCAACAGCTGGTGCGTGGCGACGAAGGTTTTCTGCTGTCACTGAGTTATTCCACCCAGCGCGGCTATGGCCGCACCCATCCGTTTGCCGGTGAAATCCGCACCGGCTGGCTCACCGTCGAGATCGTGCCGGAAGAGCTGGGTTTTGCCATCGATATCGGCGAGATCCTGCTGACTGAATGCGAAATGGTGAACGGTTTTGTTGCCCCTGAAGACAAGCCGCCGCACTTTACCCGTGGCTACGGGCTGGTGTTTGGCCGCGCCGAACGCAAGGCGATGTCGATGTCGCTGGTGGATCGCGCACTGCAAACCCGTGAATACAACGAGCAAATTAGCAGCCCGGCGCAGGACGAAGAATTTGTCTTGTCCCACGCCGATAACGTCGAAGCTGCCGGTTTTGTCTCGCATCTTAAATTGCCGCATTACGTCGATTTCCAGGCGGAGCTGGAGTTGTTAAAACGTCTGCGCGCTGCGAAAGAACAGGACTCAGCCAATGAACAATAATGCCGCCCAAACAATGACCGGCTACAACCACGGTTATCTCGACGAGCAGACTAAACGCATGATCCGCCGAGGGATCCTCAAAGCCGTGGCAATCCCCGGTTATCAGGTGCCGTTCGCCGGTCGCGAAATGCCGATGCCATACGGCTGGGGCACCGGCGGGATCCAGCTGACCGCCAGCGTGATCGGCACAACAGATGTGCTGAAAGTGATCGACCAGGGCGCGGATGACACCACCAATGCCGTGTCGATCCGTAAATTCTTCCAGAGTGTCGCCGGGGTGAAAACCACCGAAAAAACTGTGGAAGCCAGCCTGATCCAGACCCGTCACCGCATTCCGGAAACGCCGTTGCAGGAAGATCAGATCCTGATTTTCCAGGTGCCGATCCCTGAACCGCTGCGCTTTATCGAACCGCGAGAAACCGAAACCCGCAAAATGCACGCGCTGGAAGAATACGGCGTGATGCAGGTAAAGCTGTATGAAGACATCGCGCGCTTCGGCCATATCGCCACCACTTATGCGTACCCGGTGAAAGTGAATGACCGCTACGTGATGGATCCGTCGCCGATCCCGAAATTTGATAACCCGAAAATGAACATGATGCCCGCATTGCAGTTGTTCGGTGCCGGCCGCGAAAAACGCATTTATGCCCTGCCACCATTCACCAAAGTTGAGAGTCTGGATTTCGACGATCATCCGTTCACCGTTCAGCAATGGGATGAGCCGTGTGCGATTTGCGGATCGCACCACAGCTATCTCGATGAAGTGGTGCTCGACGATCAGGGCAACCGCATGTTCGTGTGCTCCGACACCGATTTTTGTGCTCAGCAGGTTGAGCAACAGGCTTCCAACGAGGTTAACCGCTGATGACCACTCCCTTAAATCTTGCCGCCGAACCGCTGCTGTCGGTGAATAACCTGACTCATCTTTATGCGCCGGGCAAAGGCTTTAGCGATGTGTCGTTCAATCTGTATCCGGGAGAAGTGCTGGGTATTGTCGGCGAATCCGGCTCGGGTAAAACCACCCTGTTGCAGTCGATTTCTGCCCGGCTCGCGCCCCAGGCAGGACAGGTCATCTACAACAATGGCCAGGCCGCCGCGCAGTCGCTTTACGACATGGCGGAAAGCGATCGCCGCCGTCTGTTGCGCACCGACTGGGGCGTGGTGCATCAGCATCCGATGGACGGTTTGCGCCGTCAGGTTTCTGCCGGCGGCAACATCGGCGAGCGCCTGATGGCAGTCGGAGAACGTCATTATGGCGATATACGCAAGAAGGCCGGTCAGTGGCTGGAAGATGTCGAAATTCCGGTTTCCCGTATCGATGACCTGCCGACTACATTTTCCGGCGGGATGCAGCAACGTCTGCAAATAGCCCGCAATCTGGTAACGCATCCGCGTCTGGTGTTTATGGATGAACCGACCGGCGGACTCGACGTTTCGGTTCAGGCACGTCTGCTGGATCTGCTGCGCACGCTGGTGGTGGAAATGCAGCTGGCGGTGGTGATTGTCACCCACGATTTGGGCGTCGCCCGCCTGCTGGCGCACCGTCTGCTGGTCATGAAACAGGGTCAGGTAGTGGAAAGTGGCTTAACCGACCGCGTGCTCGACGATCCGCATCATCCGTATACGCAACTGCTCGTTTCTTCCGTGCTTTCCTAACCTAATTTCAGAGAAAGAGTGACCAAAATGACGACGAAGCTCAGGGTCGAAAATCTCAGTAAAACTTTCGTTCTGCATAACCAGAACAGCGCCAGATTGCCGGTTTTCAGCAATGCCAGCCTGACCGTGAATGCCGGGGAATGCGTGGTGCTGCACGGCCATTCCGGCAGCGGAAAATCCACCCTTCTGCGTTCTTTATACGGCAACTATCTGCCGGACAGCGGCAAAATCTGGGTCGAGCATCAGGGCCAGCAGATTGATATGGTCAGCGCCGAAGCACGGGACATTCTGGCCGTTCGCCGCCATACGGTCGGCTGGGTCAGCCAGTTCCTGCGCGTCATTCCACGCATCAGCGCACTGAATCTGGTGATGCAGCCGCTGCTGGAACTGGGTGTGGATAAAGCACAAAGCGAAGCCCGCGCCAGTGCGTTGCTGCGCCATCTGAATGTTCCGGAACGTCTGTGGCATCTCGCGCCCTCGACGTTTTCCGGCGGCGAACAGCAGCGCGTGAATATCGCCCGCGGTTTTGTGGTCGATTATCCGGTGCTGTTGCTTGATGAACCGACCGCCTCGCTGGACGCTACCAACCGTGCCGCCGTCGTGACGCTGATTGAGCAGGCCAAAGCGCGCGGTGCGGCGGTGGTCGGGATTTTCCATGATGAAGATGTGCGCGAACGCGTTGCCGATCGCTTGTATGAAATGAGCCCGGAAACGGCGCCGGAGATGTCCGCATGATCATAAATAACGTCAAACTGGTGCTCGACGATCAGGTGGTTGAAGGTTCGCTTGAGATGCAAAACGGCGTGATCACCGCCTTTGCTGACAGCCGCAGTCAGCTGCCGCAGGCGCTGGATGCTCAGGGCGGCTGGCTGCTGCCGGGCTTTATCGAACTGCACACGGATAATCTGGATAAGTTTTTCACGCCGCGACCAAAAGTAGACTGGCCAGCGCATTCTGCCATGAGCAGCCACGATGCGCTGATGGTCGCCAGCGGGATCACTACCGTGCTGGACGCCGTCGCCGTCGGTGACGTACGCGACGGCGGACATCGTCTGGATAATCTGCAAAAGATGATCGACGCCATCGTCAACAGTCAGAACGCCGGGCTGAACCGCGCCGAGCACCGTCTGCATCTGCGCTGCGAACTGCCGCACGAAACCACGTTGCCGCTGTTTGAGAAGCTGATGGATACCTCGGTGCTGTCACTGGTTTCGCTGATGGACCATTCGCCGGGCCAGCGCCAGTTCGCTACGCCGCAGAAATACCGTGAGTATTATCAGGGCAAATACCACATGAACGACGAGCAAATGGACGATTTTCAGGAAGAGCAAATCGCCCTCTCCCGGCGCTGGGCGCAGCCAAACCGTGAAGCGATTGCTGCCCACTGCCGCGAGCGCCATATTTCGCTGGCCAGCCATGACGATGCCACCGCCGCCCACGTTGAAGAATCACGGGCGCTCGGCAGCGTGATTGCAGAGTTCCCGACCACCGAAGAGGCAGCACGCGCCTCGCACAACAGCGGTTTGCAGGTGCTGATGGGTGCACCGAATATCGTGCGCGGCGGTTCGCATTCCGGCAACGTGGCGGCGCACCATCTGGCTTCACTCGGCCTGCTGGATATTCTCTCTTCCGATTACTATCCCGCCAGCCTGCTCGACGCGGTTTTCCGGATTGCCAACGATGAGAGCAATGCGTTCAGTCTGCCGCAGGCGGTGAAACTGGTGACCCGCAATCCGGCTAACGCGCTGGGTCTGAAAGATCGCGGAGAAATCGCCGAAGGCAAACGCGCGGATCTGGTGCTGGCACGCGCACATAGCGATCACTACTTTGTGCAGAACGTCTGGCGTCAGGGCATTCAGGTGTTCTGAGGGGAGAAAGGATGAGTCGTTTACTCTATCTGATGGGTGCTTCGGGTTCTGGTAAAGACAGTCTGCTGGACGCGCTGCGTCAGCATTTACCCACCGATGTCGCCGTCGCGCATCGTTACATTACGCGCCCGGCGGATGCGGGTTCGGAAAACCATATTGCGCTGAGCGAAGCCGAATTTATTCAGCGTCGCCAGCACGGTTTATTCGCCATGGACTGGCATGCGCATCAGTGCCGGTACGCCGTGGGCATTGAGATAGACACCTGGATGCAGCTCGGTTGTCACGTAGTGGTCAACGGCTCGCGCGCGCATCTGGAAAAAGCCCGCCAGCGTTATGGTCAGCGGCTGGTACCGGTCTGTTTACAGGTTTCTGAAACCGTACTGAATGAACGCCTGACGCGTCGCGGACGTGAAGATACGGCGCAAATCGCCGGTCGTCTTCAACGTGCCAGAGAGTACGAAAACGCCCAGCCCGCCGGCTGCCACCGGCTGAATAATGACGGCGCGTTGCACGAAACTTTACAGCATCTGCTGGCCATTGTTGCCTTGCCGGTCAGCGCGTTTATTTATCCCGTCACTTCATCATGAGCGATTTTATGACAGATACCATTCATCCGTTTTCGCTGGCTGACGAGCAGGATTATTCGCGGCCAAAAATCGGTCAGCAGGTCGAGCTGAACCGTTCAACGCTGGGTCAGTATGTGCATATTGCGGACAACGCGATCATCGAAGAAACGCAGATCGGCGATTACTCGTATACCGCCGGCAACAATCAGATCTTCTGCGCGACGATCGGAAAATTTGTTTCGATCGCCACTTACGTGCGGATCAATCCCGGCAATCATCCGACCTATCAGCGCGTTGCCCAGCATCATTTCACCTATCGCAGTTCTGTTTACGGACTCGGTGAGGACGATCAGGAATTTTTCGACTGGCGGCGCGAGCATCATGTCACCGTGGGTAACGATGTGTGGATCGGCCATAATGCGGTGCTGATGCCCGGCGTTAAAGTCGGCAATGGCGCGGTGATCGGTACTTCTGCGGTGGTGACGAAAGATGTTGAGCCCTATTCGATCGTCGCGGGCGTGGCAGCGAAAAAGATCGGCATGCGCTTTGATGACAAGATGATCGGGCGGATCGAAGCCAGTCGCTGGTGGGACTGGGATCATGAAACGCTGAAAAAAAGGATGCCGGACTTCAGGGATCTGCACGTTTTTGCAGAAAAATATCTGTAGGGATCTGGCGTGATATTGAGTTGAAAGCAGTATGAGGAAAATTCGCGTTTTTTGCCTGATACCATATCACAAGGATCCGGCTCAGCGGATCACGCGAATTAAAGATCTTCGATACTGGCGGCGATCTCATCGGATTCCAGCACGGTGATGCCGCCTAATCCGGCATTAAATGCCTGCTCCTGCAACGCTTTCGCCACCACATCAGAATCAATCGCTTTCCATTTCCCCGGCAGCATTTTAAACAGCGGCGCACTGAGTTGCTCAAGAAGACGCGGCGGATGGCGCTTTCCGACTAATAACGAAGGCCTGACTAATGTCAGCAACGGCCATCCCTGCTGCATCAGCGCCAGCTCCATTTCGCCTTTGGTGCGGTTATAGAGAAAACGCGAACGGGCATCGGCGCCGTTAGCACTCACAGCCAGACAATGGCGTGCGCCCAGTTCGCGTGCCGCTTTGGCGCAATCCACCACCAGATCGTAATCCACCGCCCGGAATGCCTGCGCACTGCCCGCCTGTTTTCGCGTGGTGCCCAGACAGCAGAAAAGTAAATCAATCGGCTCATCGAGTGCGACCACCAGTGACGTGAGATTGTCGCCGAGCGGATTAAACAGCTTATTCCCTGGCAGCAGCGGACGACGGCTGGGTGCCACGATGCGGCTGACTCGTGGATCAAGTTGCAACAGACGTAAGAGCTCACGCCCGATCAGGCCACTTCCGCCCAGCAGAAGAACTTTTGCCATATCACTTCCTTTTAAAAAACGGCTTTCGCGCTGCGATTTTGAAACATGGATTCTGAAACACGGGTTCTGAAACATGAAAGCATGAACAGATATTTGAAGTGTTACCTGAATGTAAATATCACGCTATAAGACAGTTCCTGTTACTTTCGCAGACTCGGACGAATCCAGTTTGATCAGCCCGCCGCTGGCTTGTAGGCTTAGTAGTGTATGACGAAAACACATTCTCAGCAGGAGGAACCATGAGCAAGAAGATAGCGGTACTCATCACTGATGAATTTGAGGATTCAGAATTCACTTCACCCGCCGAGGCCTATAAAAAAGCTGGCCATCAGGTTATTACCATCGAAAACAAAGCGGGCAACGTGATCAAAGGCAAACAGGGCAAGGCGAAAGTCACCATTGATAAATCGATTGATGATGTCAACGTGGCTGACTTCGATGCGCTGTTGCTACCTGGCGGACATTCGCCGGATACCTTGCGCGGTGACGACAGATTTGTCGATTTCACCCGTGATTTTGCGAAAAGCGGCAAACCCATTTTCGCCATCTGCCACGGCCCGCAGTTACTGATCAGCGCCGATGTTATACGTGGCCGAAAACTCACAACGGTTAAACCGGTAGTCGTCGACGTTAAAAACGCCGGTGCAGAGTTTTACGATAAAGAAGTCGTGGTTGACGATAACACGCTGGTCACCAGCCGGACGCCGGACGATCTGCCCGCCTTTAACCGTGAATCACTGAAAATTCTGGCGGCATAAGCCTTGCGCCCCTTCTGCGGAAGGGGCGATTTCCCTTCAAACTTCCCTGTCCCACAGCAGTTTCTTGCCAAATCCCAGCGCGTTATCGGTCATTTTGATGTGATTCAGTTTCAGTCCCCAGACCGGCGCTTTCATGGCGATGGCGACCGGGAAATGCCTGCAATAAAGATGTCGCGCATGCGCTTCTTCTTCACCGCTAAGCACCGTGGCTTCGCCGCGATACTGAATGCCTTTAATCAGGGCAATGGTTTTCGGATGCGGAGCAATCGTGCCGACTATATGCGGTGATTTAGCCATCAGCGTACCGTGCAAAGTTTTCATTTCGGTCATGAAATACAACGTCATGCTTTCTGTATCCGTGACGTAAAAACAGTTCGCGCTCCACATCTCGCCGTCGGCAACGGCACACAGCGCCAGCACATGCTGTTTATTTAGAAA
Source organism: Rahnella sp. JUb53 (assembly GCF_004346065.1). Classification (NCBI taxonomy): domain Bacteria; kingdom Pseudomonadati; phylum Pseudomonadota; class Gammaproteobacteria; order Enterobacterales; family Yersiniaceae; genus Rahnella; species Rahnella sp. JUb53. Next base: position 125,709 of record NZ_SLYT01000005.1, on the reverse strand, counting down.
CTTCAGAATATGTTTTAGGTCATCAGGGTTATTCATCACACGCGCCTTATTTTGGTTTATGTCAGTTTACCGCCCCATGTTGATGTTTTGCCTCACTCTGTTGTGCCTTTCAGATAAATAGTGTGCCTTTCAGGTAAACTGACACAAAATTTCCTGACACGCAGAGCTTATGTCCGCCCCATCCAACTGGTTTTTATACATGCTGAGAACCCCGACCGGGATGCTTTACACCGGCATAACGACCGACGTGACACGGCGTTTAGGCCAGCATCAGTGCGGAAAAGGGGCGAAATCGTTGCGTGGAAAAGGCGAGCTGACGCTGGCATTTCATTGTCCGGCTGGCGACCGTTCACTGGCATCGAAGCTGGAAATTAAAGTCAAAAAACTGAGCAAAGCGCAGAAAGAGTTGCTGGTGAGAAATGCACCGGAATGTCTGGAAAACTATCTGGGATTAACCGAAAGCGGAAAATAATAAAGGCCGGATATCCGGCCTTTATAGTATCTGAAAAGATTCAGAAACGATTGAACGCCGACGGGAAAACCACCTCTCCGCTGGCATCTTTCAGTGCGTCGTCTGATAAGGTGAACAGCTGGAAAGCCGTTTCCGTTTCCGGCCAGCGGCAATGCAGGTCATGAGCAGCAGCCGGTTTAAATCCAAAGCGCTGGTAATACGCCGGATCACCCAACACCACTACCGCGGCATAGCTGAACTCATTCAGGGAATCTAACCCTTCATAAACCAGTTTTTCACCCAGTCCCTGACCACGCAGAGATTCGTCGACTGCCAGCGGCGCGAGCCCGACCCAGTTGCGGTCTTCGCCCCGGATATCCACCGGGCAGAAAGCAACGTAACCGACTACGCCGCCTTCATCGTCGGTCGCTACAACGCCCAGCGTCAGCAGACCATCTTCGCGCAGTTCCTGCACCAGATCCGCTTCTGCACCCGTCGGGAATGAGGCGCGTAACAAACGGTCAATGCCCGCAGCATCTACCGGAATTTCAGTACGAATTAACATGGCTCAGCTACCGGAGCTTGCGGCTCACGGCCCTCTTGCAGACCCGCTTCGACAAAATCGGCCAGGCGCAGCAGGCCATTTTTCAGCAGCAGCGGCATAGTATCGAGATCGATAGAATCCATCAGATTCTTCACGTACAAGCCCAGTTCGGTATCACCCTCAATACGAAGACGGCGCTGGAAGAACAGCGTGTCCGGATCTTCTTTGCGGGCAGCGATCAGGATCAGATCGTTTGCATTACCGCTGAAGCTGACATCGGCTTCGCCACGTTCAGCGATCACCAGTTTGCTCTCCTGCACTGACATCAGCCAGGTCAGGCTGAGATCGCTGACCTCAATTTTCAACCAGCGGCCTTCAAGGAAATCCAGCTCTCCGTCGGCCAGCGCCTGACGAAGCTGCCAGCTCAGTACCTGTTGCAAAACCTGCCGTTGCAACGCAAAAGGCGTGAATTTCAAAGGCAGACTTAACAGGGATGGTCCCTGACGGACCACACGTGCACGTAGTTTTTGCAACACTGGCACTACTCCTTTCGGTAACTTTTCGGCAAGTTTTAAGGCAGTTATACCGCCTATTTTGACACATCGCCGGGAACGTTCAGCGGTCTACATCAATAAATACTGCAACAGAAAAACATCACGTACAACCTCCCCGGGCGTTGTATGCCTTCCAAAGCCGCAGAAACTGCCTCAAATCAAAATATTGCATCCATTGCTTCTCTAAAATAGTTCGCCAATCAAAGCCCTGACTGATGAATGAATGACGTCGGCAACTGGCTTTTCATCACCCACCAACCTCAGCTCTGGCTGGCCGGTTGCAGTAAGGAACGAGAATGGAGCTACTTTGCCCGGCAGGGAATTTACCTGCATTGAAAGCGGCGATCGATAATGGCGCAGACGCGGTGTATATCGGCCTGAAAGATGACACCAATGCACGCCATTTCGCCGGTCTGAATTTCACGGATAAAAAATTGCAGGAAGCCGCGGATTACGTTCACCGTCACCGCCGTAAACTGCATATCGCCATCAATACGTTTGCGCATCCTGATGGCTATCAGCGCTGGGAACGCGCAGTGGATATGGCCGCACAGCTCGGCGCAGATGCACTAATCCTGGCCGATATCGCCATGCTCGATTACGCCGCGAATAAATATCCTCACGTTGAGCGCCATGTGTCGGTGCAGGCATCGGCCACCAACGACGAAGCCATCCGCTTTTATAAACGTAACTTTGATGTCGCCCGCGTTGTTTTGCCGCGCGTGCTTTCGATGCATCAGGTGCGTCAGCTTTCCCGTACCACTGTCGTGCCGCTGGAAGTCTTCGCCTTTGGCAGCTTGTGCATCATGGCCGAAGGCCGCTGCTATCTTTCTTCCTATCTGACCGGTGAATCGCCAAATACCGTGGGTGCCTGTTCACCGGCGCGGTTCGTGCGCTGGCAACAAACGGCTCAGGGCATGGAATCGCGTCTGAACGATGTGCTGATCGACCGTTATGACGAAGGTGAAAACGCCGGTTATCCGACTCTGTGCAAAGGGCGTTATCTGGTGGATGGCGCGAAATATCATGCGCTGGAAGAACCAACCAGTCTGAATACGCTGGAGTTATTGCCGGAGTTGTTCGCCGCCAATATTGCCTCCGTGAAAATTGAAGGACGTCAGCGCAGCCCGGCGTATGTCAGTCAGGTAGCCCGCGTATGGCGTGCGGCAATCGACCGCTGTATGGCGGATCCGCAAAACTTCAAAACCGATGACGCCTGGATGAAAACGCTGGGCTCCATGTCTGAAGGTACACAAACCACGCTCGGTGCTTATCACCGCAAGTGGCAGTAATCGAAGAGACGATGATGAAATATTCTTTAGGGGCCATTCTTTACTACTGGCCGAAAACGCAGGTTGAAGCGTTTTATCAGGCCGCAGCGGACAGCAGTGCAGATATCATTTATCTCGGTGAAAATGTCTGTACCAAACGCCGTGAGATGAAAGTGAATGACTGGATGGAGGTCGCGCGTCAGCTGGCCGCATCCGGTAAACAGGTGGTGATTTCCACGCTGGCCTTATTGCAGGCACCGTCCGAACTGAATGAACTGAAACGCTATGTAGAAAACGGCGAGTTTCTGCTGGAAGCTAACGATTTCGGCGCGGTGAACATGGCAGCCGAACGCAATCTGCCGTTTGTCGTCGGTCATGCGCTGAACTGCTACAACGCCGTCACGCTTAAAATCCTGCAAAAACAGGGCATGATGCGCTGGTGTATGCCGGTCGAGCTTTCACGCGACTGGCTGGTTAATCTGCTGAACCAGTGTGATGACCTGGGTATCCGCGATAAGTTTGAAGTGGAAGTGCTGTCGTACGGACATTTACCGCTGGCCTATTCGGCGCGCTGTTTCACGGCTCGTTCTGAAAACCGTGCGAAAGATGAATGCGAAACCTGCTGCATCAGTTATCCGCAGGGGCGCAAAATGCTGTCGCAGGAAAATCAGCAGGTGTTCGTGCTCAACGGCATTCAGACGCAGAGCGGTTACTGCTATAACCTCGGCAATGAACTGGTGTCGATGCAGGGATTAGTCGATATCGTGCGCCTGTCACCGGAAACCAAAGATACCCTCGCTACGCTGGAAGCGTTCCGTAACAATGAAAGCGGTTTGCTGCCACTGACACTCACCGATAACGCCGACTGTAACGGCTACTGGCAGCGCGTCGCCGGGCTGGAACTGCGCCCCTGACAGCGCCTGTTCAGTGAAAAGGGAGAAGACCTGGCGGTCATCTCCCTTTTTTTATCTCGAATTTCTGTGCTTCGGCCGGAACATCGCTCTGAGCCGGACGCCATCACGCAGCATCCCCACGGCAATGCCGATAAAGGTGTAAAACAGGCACAAGATCAGCAGCATCAGAATATCGCCGCCCACATCTTTAAACGGCAGCCCCATCTGATTGACGCCGGCAATGGCTTTGGTAGCCCAGGTTGAAGGCAGCATAGACGATACCCCCCTGACCCACGCAGGCATCGCCTGCAACGGCCAGATAGTGCCGGAAATATAAAAAACCGGTGTGGTAATAAAGGCCAGCGTCAGGTAAATCAGTTCGACGCTGCGCAGGCATTCCGTCACCAGTTTCCCGAGCCCCAGCACTGCCAGCAGGAACGGGAAGGTCAGCAGCAAAATTTCAGGAATGCTGGCCGTTTGCCGGTAACCCAGGATCCATGGCCACAGCACAAACAAGACGATCGACAGAAACAGCCAGACCGGGATCAGCGCCGAAATGCCGCCCAGAAACGCCGGTATCGCCGGTTTTCCGGAAGGTCCGCTGTTAAGCACAATGCTCACGCGCACGCTGGCGATCAATAATGAGTGCTGCAATAACATCACCAGCAGGCCGGGGAAAATAATTGCCGCAAAACTGATGCCGGGGTTAAACACATCCAGCGTCTGCCCGACAATCGGCGAAAGCACCACGCTGGCCTGCCGCTCACTGAAGCCGCTGCTCAGCAACAAATCCGTGTTGTATTGCGTGAGAATTGCCTGATACGCCGCCAGCACATCCTGTTGGATCTGCCCGTTCGCCAGCCGGTTAGTCGCATCGCCGTAAACCGGGATCACAATGTTCTGCCCTGCGAGGATCTTCTTCTCAAGATCGACCGGCATGATGATCACCGCGAAGAGCTTACGCAGCGCCAGATCGTGTTCGGCCTGCGCCAGGCTGTCGTAAGCCACCGTCGCGACTTTGGAAGTGGCGTCCAGCTGACGGGTCAGCATCCGGCTGGCGGTGCTGTGATCCTGATCGACCACCGCCACCGGCAAATCCCACACCGTGCGGTTCGCATAGACCAGGCTCATCACGCACAATGACAGCAGCAACATCATCCACATTGGCTTGTCGAGCAAACCGGTGAGCACTTTACGGAATGTCGTCCACCAGGTTTTAAACCATTCACGACGGGTCACTGGCCTGCCTCCTGTCGTTTAAGCCGCATGTAGAGGCGTCTGCGCACCAGCAGGCCGGTCAGCAGCGGATAAATGAGCAGGATGCAGCACACCATCAGAATACCGCGCACCGAGACTTCCCGCAGGAAAACGTCAAACATCGCGGCCAGTGCATAGCTGAGCGGCTCAATGCCGGAAATAATGCGCGCTGGCAGCGGCATCGACAGCACCGGTACCGCCATTCCGGAGAAAGTCAGCGCGATACTGACGAAAATCCCCATCATGGTGTAAGCGGTAATGGTGGTTTTGGTGAAGGTGAAAAGTAACAGCCCGAGGCTTTGCGCAGCGATCACATAGAAGAAGCCAATCACCACCATATACAAAGGATTGCCGCTGACGCGGGCGTCAAAGAATCCAACCAGCATCGCGATTTCCACCATCAGTAACGTGGTGAAACACAGCGTATACGGAGCAAGTTTGCCGAGCAGCGCCAGCGTAAATGACGGCGCACTGAGCAACGCCTGGCTGCGCGCCATCACGTAGATCATGCAGGTCACGGTAAACAGTTGCAGCAGGTGAATCGTCGCGGCGAATTGCTGGTAATAGATGTAACTGCCGCTGGCGTTAAACAGGCTGCCGTAGGATAAATCGACACTGGCCAGCGATGGCAGCGTTTTGCCGATTTCAGTCGCAATAATTGAACGGTAACTGGTATTCAGCTCGGTGATCAGCCCGCTGAAATCCTGCGTGGAATACAGACCGGCACCGTAAAACAACGCATTGTAATACAGCACCACGCTCGGCTGTTTTCCAGCCAGTACGTCGGCTTCAAAATCATTGGGAATATACAACAGCGCATAATCCTGCGCGGTACGCAGACGGTATTCCGCTTCCGGTAAACCGCCTTCGAACGCCTGCACATGCGCGTGTGAACCGGCGTCCAGTTTGCGGGTAAGCGTTTTGGATAATGAGCTGTGATCGTTATCGACCACAGACACCGGTAAATCCAGCAATGTGCCTTCGGAAAAGTTGCTGCTGATAAGACCAAACAGAAGCAAAGGGAAAATCCAGCACAGCCAGTGGATCACCGGTTTGCGAAAGGCGTGATTCACTTCACGGGTAAAAGAGCGGCTGAAACAGCGCCATGCGGCTTTTACCCTTTCACTGCGTGGCGCTTTGACCGGCTTCACTTCGCTTTCCATTGCCACAATGCACTCATGCCCTGACGCAGTCCGGGCACCGGTTTCGCAGGGTAAAGACGCACTTCAAAGGTTTTTAAATCGAAGTCACCCGTCGCGCGCGTGGCGCGTTTGGTCGCATAGTCTCCGAGCGGCGCGATATAGCGAACTTCGGCTTCGATCAACTGGTTATTCAGCGCGGGAACGCGCATCTGCACTTTGTCGCCTTTGCGCACGCCAGCCAGAATATCTTCACGCAGGTTAAAGACGAAATAGGCGTCTGGCAGACGGACCAATGTCAACAACGGACTGTTGGCACTCTCCAGTTCGCCGACTTCTACCGGGATCGGCCCCACTTCACCATCGACCGGCGCTTTAACCTGTAAGTCATCGGTCTGCGCTTTTACTTCCAGCAAGTCTTCTTCCGCCTGACGCAGCTGCGCGGCATAGCTTTCGCGCTGTTCCACGCGGTCGCCGTTTACGCCTTCATCAAGATTGGCTTTAGCGACCAGAACTTGTGCATATGCGCTGTCGCGGGCGCGGCGGGAATCTTCTAAATCAGAAGCTGAAATAAACCCTTTAGCCGCCACTTTGACATTGCGGTTGTAGAGATCGCGGGCGTTCACATATTCTGCCTGAGACTGCGCCAGGGTGGCTTTGAGGTTGCGGATACTTTCTTCACGGGTACCGTTAACCGAGAGATCGAGCTGCGCTTTTGCCTGATCGCGGGCAGCTTCGGCAGCGCGCAATTGCGCCATCATTTCCGGGCTGTCGAGAGTTATCAGCAATTGCCCGGCTTTTACATCGTCACCGCGTTCTACATGACGTTCAATCACGCGGCCTTTCGATTTCGACGCCACAATCACTTCCGGCGCATCGACTTCTCCCTGTAACAGTAAATCCTGATTGTGCGCACGAAACAGCACCGCCAGAGAAACCGCCGCCGCAACCAGCAACAGGGTCAATAATATTCGTTTACTCATCGGTGCTTCATCCTTTTTGTTTGCCTGTGTTTATCATCGGCTTTTGGTTCTCCATTCCATGATTGTCCTTTCCCGCCAACGCCCGTTCTTAAAGGCGCGTGTGCGCTTGTGTCAAATCATAGCGGGATGAACAAAGACTGTTTAACACAAAACAACATATTCATAGAAACTATAATTTAAGTTACTCAAATCGATTTTAAGGATGTTTTAACGGCAATTAAGGGCACAAATGCCGTATTCAATCAGTAGTTATTGGGTAATACTCGTTCTAATTATGAGCGGAGTGAATGCTTTCTCCGCACTTTCCTTTGATGAGTGAGCCGTGATTATGTCTGATAAAAACACCGTTCCCCTTTCCGTGCTCGATCTGGCGCCGGTTCCGCAAGGAGCCGATCCGGCCCGCGCGTTCCAGTGTTCCCTTGAACTGGCACAGCACGCTGAGAAGTGGGGCTACCAGCGTTACTGGATGGCAGAACATCACAACATGACCGGTATCGCCAGTGCCGCGACCTCCGTGCTGCTGGGTTATATCGCGGGCGGAACGAAAACGATCCGTGTGGGTTCCGGCGGTGTGATGCTGCCAAACCACTCCCCGCTGGTGATTGCTGAACAGTTCGGCACGCTCGCCACGCTGTATCCAAATCGTGTAGATCTGGGACTCGGCCGCGCGCCTGGAACAGACCAGCGCACCATGATTGCACTGCGCCGTCATCTTTCTGGTGAAATCGATAACTTCCCGCAGGATGTACAGGAATTGCAGATGTATTTCGGTGACGTTCAGCCGCAGCAGGCCGTACAGGCCGTGCCGGGACAAGGTTTGCATGTGCCACTCTGGTTACTCGGCTCCAGCCTTTACAGCGCGCAACTGGCGGCGGCTCTTGGCCTGCCATTTGCCTTCGCCTCACATTTTGCACCGGACATGCTGTATCAGGCACTGGCGATTTATCGCAGCAAATTCCAGGCTTCCGCTCAGCTTGAGAAGCCACACGCGATGGTGTGCATCAACGCGATTGCTGCGGATACTGATGAAGAAGCGCGGCGGATGTTTACCTCCAATCAGCAACAGTTCATCAATCTGCGACGCGGGATGCCGGGTAAACTCCCTGCGCCGGTCGATAACATCGAAAGCCTGTGGTCAGCTCAGGAGCGCTTTGGCGTGGATAATGCGCTGCGCATGTCAGTGGTCGGTAACAAAGAAACAGTGCGTCAGGGTCTGCAAAATATCCTGCGTGAAACCGAAGCCGATGAGCTGATGATCAACGGTCAGATTTTTGATCACCAGGCTCGTCTGCATTCGTTCGAAATTGTGTCTCAGTTGCAGGGCGGTCTGGTTAAAGAGCAGCGCATCAGCTGACCCTGATCCTCTTAGTAAATTGCAGACGAAAAAAAACCAGCCCGATGAAGGCTGGTTTTTTATTTTCTGACGTTAAGTCATCTGAAACTCAGCGAACTGGATTCAGATTATGCGTCAGTAGTACGACGTGGTGCGCGGCTTGGCGGACGACGGTCACCAGCTGCTGAAGAACCTTCACGACGATCACCGCTGAAAGAACGTGGAGCACCGTTACCACGGCCACCTTCACGACGTTCACCGTTGAAAGGACGCGGAGCACCGTTACCACGACGCTCACCGCCAGCACCGGCCGGGCGATCACGACGTGGAGCCTGTGGCACCGCATCACCGATCAGCTGCATGTTCATCGGTTTGTTCAGGATACGCGTACGGGTGAAGTGAGACAGGATCTCGCCCGGCATACCTTTAGGCAGTTCGATAGTTGAGTGCGTACCGAACAGCTTGATGTTACCGATGTAACGGCTGCTGATGTCGCCTTCGTTAGCGATAGCGCCAACGATGTGACGAACTTCAACACCATCATCACGACCCACTTCGATGCGATACAGTTCCATTTCGCCAGCGTCACGACGCTCACGACGTGGGCTGTCGCCATCACGTGCAGGACGGTCGTTGCTGCGAGCCGGACGGTCACGACGATCGCCACGATCACCGCGGTCGCCACGATCTTCGAATTCACGACGTGGTGGACGGCTTTTGAAGACCGGATCAGCTGCAACGATCAGAGGACGTTCGCCCTGTGCCATTTTCAGCAGTGCCGCAGCCAGTGTTTCGATGTCCAACTCTTCTGCAGGTTGCAGTTTAGCCAGCAGACCACGGTACTGATCCAGATCGCTGCTTTCCAGTTGCTGCTGAACTTTCGCTGCGAATTTAGCCAGACGACGTTCGCCCAGAACTTCTGCAGTTGGGATTTCAACTTCTGGAATGGTCAGCTTCATGGTGCGTTCAATGTTACGCAGCAGACGACGCTCACGGTTCTCAACGAACAGTAATGCGCGACCCGCACGGCCAGCACGACCGGTACGACCGATACGGTGAACGTAAGATTCTGAGTCCATCGGGATGTCGTAGTTAACCACCAGGCTGATACGTTCTACGTCGAGACCACGTGCTGCCACGTCGGTTGCGATCAGAATGTCCAGACGGCCATCTTTCAGACGTTCCAGAGTCTGCTCACGCAGCGCCTGGTTCATGTCACCGTTCAGTGCAGCGCTGCTGTAGCCGCTACGTTCCAGCGCTTCAGCCACTTCCAGTGTCGCGTTTTTGGTACGAACGAAGATAATCGCCGCATCAAAATCTTCTGCTTCAAGGAAACGCACCAGCGCTTCGTTTTTACGCAGACCGTAGACAGACCAGTAGCTCTGGCTGATGTCTGGACGGGTAGTCACGCTTGACTGGATACGTACTTCCTGAGGCTCTTTCATGAAGCGACGGGTAATACGACGGATAGCTTCTGGCATGGTTGCAGAGAACAACGCGGTCTGATGTTCAGCCGGGATCTGCGCCATGATAGTTTCGACGTCTTCGATGAAGCCCATACGCAGCATTTCATCAGCTTCGTCCAGCACCAGGCCGCTCAGGTTTGAGAGGTTCAGGGTACCGCGTTTCAGGTGGTCCAGCAGACGGCCCGGGGTACCCACAACAACTTGTGGTCCCTGACGCAGTGCGCGCAGCTGAACGTCATAGCGCTGGCCGCCGTAAAGGGCAACCACATTCACGCCATGCATGTGTTTAGAGAAATCAGTCATTGCTTCAGCAACCTGAACCGCCAGTTCGCGGGTCGGTGCCAGAACAAGAATTTGTGGTGCTTTCAGTGAAGCATCAATGTTATGCAACAGCGGTAAGGAGAATGCAGCTGTTTTACCGGAACCTGTCTGAGCCATGCCCAGAACGTCGCGGCCATTTAACAGGTGAGGAATACACTCAGCCTGGATTGGTGAAGGTTTTTCATAGCCCAAATCAGTCAGGGCAGAAATGATCGGAGCAGACAGCCCCAGGTCAGCAAAAGAGGTTTCAAGCTCAGTAGTCATGTACACGTGCCTCATTAATAATGGCAGCCAGTCTACATAACTCGTCGAGAAAATTTTCAGTCATTTTCATTGAAAAGTGTGAACCGGCTCAAATTAGATTATAAAACGAACAAAGCAACCCTCGCCCGTTAAGGCGCTTAAAAATGGTAAATACCATGATTAAAAAGGCTGATTGGTGTCGTCAGCTATTGCTGGTCCGATTCTGATAGGTCGTCTTGCTCATGGCCCAAAAGCGCCAATTCCAACAATGCATAGCGGTGCTCAACGAAGTTATGGACGTTGTTAGCTACCGTCAGTTTGAACAGTGCCGCGGCGCTGTTCTTGTCCCCCAGACTTAGGTAATGCTTACCTAAATAGAAGTCAGTTTCACTGAGATGCTCAGCGAGCGAAGTGTTATCCGTTGCTTCTGCCTTGAGGCGTTCCATCAGCGTAGATTCGCTGATTTTGCCCAAGTAGAATTCGACGATATTCCATCCCCATTGCCCTCTGTCCGCTTTGTCATAACGCTCCTGGAGCGCTACTTCGGCATTCTTCGGATTGATTTCTCGCTCCGCAAGATAAAGCCATAACGAACGGAAGGGATCATTTGGATCGTCTCGATAAAACGCCTGCAGATCATCCTGCGCTAACGAGAATCGGCCACCGTAATACAGGGCGATACCTCGGTTCAAACGCGCGTAGTTGTAAGTTGGATCAAGCTCTAGTACAGAATCAAACGCTTCATAGGCAGCATCGAAATTGCCTGCCTGCGTTAGGTAAATCCCCAGGTAGTTAAAAACTTCTGGCATATCAGGACGAATAGACAGCGCTTGTGAAAAATCATTTCGCGCCAGTGCTCTTAGCCCGAGACTATCATACAGCACACCGCGCTCATATAATAGCTGTGCTCTCTCATCATCGGTTAATGACCGGCTGGCAAGTATTTGTTCCATGCGTGCCAGGATGACTTCCTGCTGCAACGTCGGCTGCAACGGAATCGCCAGAACTTCGTTTTTACGCCAATCATGGTTGCTGCATCCTGCCAACATAAGTGCTGTCGCAACATAACACCAGCGCAAGAAAGGCTTCATTTCTACTCCCGGAGACAAACATTGGATGAACATCCTGTCATCCGCTTGCTTAACACAAACGCGTCCTGCGTCCGTGAGACGAACAGCTCCTCCCCATGTGGAAAGGAGCTGTAAAACTTCTGTTACAGATTATTCTGCTGCAGGTTGCTCAGTTGTTTCGTCCTGAGTAGGTGCGGTAGCTTCTTTGATGCTCAGACGCACACGACCTTGACGGTCAACTTCGAGAACTTTAACCGGAACTTCCTGGCCCATCTGCAGGTAATCAGTCACTTTCTCTACACGCTTGTCAGCGATTTGAGAGATGTGTACCAGACCTTCTTTACCGCCGCCGATGGCAACAAACGCACCAAAGTCTACGATACGGGTCACTTTACCCTGATAGATACGGCCAACTTCGATTTCAGCAGTGATCTCTTCGATACGACGGATAGCATATTTAGCTTTCTCGCCATCGGTAGCTGCGATTTTCACAGTACCGTCATCTTCGATTTCGATAGTGGTGCCGGTTTCTTCAGTCAGAGCACGGATCACAGAACCACCTTTACCGATCACGTCCTTGATTTTGTCCGGACTGATCTTGATGGTGTGAATACGTGGAGCAAACTGAGAGATATCGCCACGTGGTGTGCTGATAGCCTGTTCCATCACGCCCAGAATGTGCAGACGCGCACCCTTAGCCTGGTTCAGAGCCACCTGCATGATTTCGCGGGTGATACCTTCGATTTTAATGTCCATCTGCAGCGCGGTGATACCGTCGCGGCTACCGGCCACTTTAAAGTCCATGTCGCCCAGGTGATCTTCGTCACCCAGAATGTCGGACAGAACGATAAAGCTTTCGCCTTCTTTAACCAGACCCATTGCGATACCCGCAACAGCGGCTTTAATCGGCACGCCTGCATCCATCAGGGCCAGAGATGCGCCACAAACGGAAGCCATTGAAGATGAACCGTTAGATTCAGTGATTTCAGATACCACACGTACGGTGTACGGGAAGTCTTCTGGTTTTGGCATCATCGCCAGTACGCCACGTTTAGCAAGACGGCCATGACCAATCTCACGACGTTTTGGCGAACCTACCATACCGGTCTCACCAACAGAGTACGGAGGGAAGTTGTAGTGGAACAGGAAGCTGTCAGTCTTCTCGCCCATCAGCTCATCCAGGTTCTGTGCATCACGGGCAGTACCCAGTGTTGCAGTAACCAGTGCCTGAGTTTCACCACGGGTGAACAGCGCTGAACCGTGAGTACGTGGCAGAACACCAGTACGCACATCCAGACCACGGATCATGTCTTTTTCGCGGCCATCGATACGTGGCTCGCCACGCAGAACACGGCTACGAACCACGTTCTTCTCGATGCTGCCCAGAATGTCAGAGATTTCGCCAGCGTCCAGAGTTTCGTCTTCAGCTTGCAGAGCCTGAACAACGTCAGATTTGATGACGTTAATCTGGTTGTAACGCTCTTGTTTCTCGGTGATCAGGTACGCATCACCCAGACGGGATTCAGAAAGTGCAGCCACGCGAGCGTGCAGCTCAGCGTTAACCACTTCAGGCTGCCAGTCCCATTTTGGCTTACCGGCTTCAGCAACCAGTGAGTTGATGTTGTCGATAACGATTTGTTGTTGTTCGTGGCCGAATACGACCGCGCCCAGCATCTGATCTTCGCTCAGCACTTCAGCTTCAGATTCAACCATCAGAACCGCGCCCTGAGTACCGGCAACAACCAAGTCCAGACGGCTTGTTTTCAGCTCATCTGCGGTTGGGTTCAGAACGTACTGGTCGTTGATGTAACCAACGCGTGCAGCACCGATTGGGCCGTTGAATGGAATACCAGACAGGCTCAGGGCAGCAGACGCACCGATCATCGCAACGATGTCAGGGTTAACTTGTGGGTTCAGGGAAACCACAGTCGCGATAACCTGAACTTCATTCAGGAAGGAGTCCGGGAACAGAGGACGAATCGGACGGTCAATCAGACGTGAAGTCAGAGTTTCGCCTTCGCTTGGACGGCCTTCACGACGGAAGAAGCTACCCGGAATACGACCAGCAGCGTAAGTACGCTCCTGATAGTTAACAGTCAGCGGGAAGAAGCTCTGACCTGGTTTAGCTTTTTTCTGGCCAACAACGGTAACGAATACCGCAGTGTCGTCCATGCTAACCATAACAGCGGCAGTTGCCTGACGAGCCATCATGCCGGTTTCCAGCGTAACGGTGTGCTGGCCGTATTGGAATTTACGAATAGTCGGATTAAGCAATGTAATGTCCTTTTGTATGACGCGCAGCTGTTATGACAGCAGTTCACGCCGATCAATATCCGAGCTTCTCACTACATTCTCGCGACTAATGACAATCCTTATATACCTGGCAATGTGGTAATAAAGTCTCTCATTAGCCGCGCGAAAACATCTGTAACGGAAGTTCATGTACTTAGAATAACAACAGAAACAGCAGCCATACAGTACCCTGATTTGGCGTTGCTTCCTAGAATAAAGGGGCCTATTGGCCCCTTTACACTGAAACTCGCTTGATTAGCGACGCAGACCCAGACGTTCGATCAGGCTGGTGTAACGTGCTACATCTTTACGCTTCAGGTAGTCCAGCAGTTTACGACGCTGAGAAACCATACGCAGCAGACCACGACGGCTGTGGTGATCTTTTTTGTGCTCTGCAAAGTGACCTTGCAGATGGTTAATTTGAGCAGTCAGCAGAGCAACCTGAACTTCGGTAGAACCACTGTCGTTAGTGCCACGACCGAAGTCGGAAACGATTTGAGCTTTAGCTTCAACGCTTAGAGACATAATCTTACTCCAAAATATTATAGATAATTAAACGGGTGCCGATCTCTAATTCAGCAACCCAATGCATAAGCTGCGCTATTCTACCCTTTGCTATATGTGATCGCAAGGTGAGCAGAAAGCGCTTAATCCGTGTATTCGACGACCAGACGACGCGGCGCAATGCGGCCGTCATCATCAATTTCGCCCACACCGATAAACTTACGTTCTTCGCCTTCAGTGATGCGAACCATGCCACTGACCGGTGCGCCAGATGCCTGAACAGGTTGGCCCTGTTTAACATATCCGGCGACGACAGGGAGCAGGTTCACTTCCGGGAAGTCTTCACACGCGCTGTCCATAGGCAACAACAAAGGATCCAGCAGTAAGCGTGGCTCTATGCCCTGCTCTTCTGCCTGAGCGATCAGTTCATGGAGTTTTTCCATGGTGACCATACGCTCTGAAGGATAGGTTGCGACCTGCAAACGACGCAAATAAGTCACGTGCGCACCACAGCCCAATTTTTCGCCCAGATCATCCACAATCGTGCGGATATAAGTGCCTTTGGAACAGTGGATTTCTAATTCAACCTCGAAGCCTTCCCAGCGGATGAACTTGAGCTCATACACGGTAATGCTACGGGATTCTCGCGGAACTTCGATGCCCTGACGTGCGTACTCGTACAGTTTTTTCCCTTCATATTTCAATGCAGAATACATGGAAGGGATTTGCCGGGTTTCCCCGCGAAAACTGTCGAGAGCGTCGTCCAGTTGCTGCTGAGTGAAGGCCATTTCACGTTCAGAAATGATGGCACCTTCAGCATCTGACGTATCCGTGCGTTGTCCCATACGGGCAATCACGCGATAACGTTTGTCAGAATCGAGCAGGAAACGGGAAAACTTGGTCGCTTCGCCTAAGCACAGCGGCAACATGCCAGTGGCTAAAGGATCGAGCGCGCCGGTATGTCCTGCCCGGTTAGCGTTATAAAGGCGTTTAACCTTTTGCAGGGCATCGTTAGAAGACAAGCCTAAAGATTTGTCCAGTAGCAGAACACCGTGTATATCACGGCCGCGGCGACGTGGGCGACTCATTATGCTTCCTCGTCATCGCCTGCAGCTGAACGGCGTTCAGCATCGTTCTTCACGACGTTGGTCACCAGATTGGACATACGCATACCTTCAACCAAAGAGTTGTCGTAAGCGAAAGTCAGTTCTGGTACGACACGCAAACGCATCGCTTTACCGATCAGCGTACGGATGAAACCTGACGCGTCCTGCAAAGCTTTGATGCCATTCTTCACACGATCAGGATCGTGATTGTCAGTCGTCAGCACGTCCAGGAAGGTCACGAACACTTTGGCATAGGCCAGGTCACGTGAAACTTCAACGCCTGAAACGGTCGCCATGCCTACGCGCGGGTCTTTGACTTCACGCTGTAAGATGATGGCGATTTCTTTTTGCATCTCCTGAGAGACGCGCTGAGTACGGCTAAATTCTTTTGCCATGATGCTTTTCTCCTCACTTGCTCCAGACAAATAAGGGGGCGCAAGGCCCCCCATCTGGATATCAGCTACTTCGCAAACGTTAAGCGATAGTACGTTTGATCTCGATGATTTCGAAGACTTCGATCACATCGCCAGTACGCACATCGTTGTAGTTCTTAACGCCGATACCACATTCCATGCCGTTACGAACTTCAGCAACGTCATCTTTGAAGCGACGCAGGGATTCCAGTTCGCCTTCGTAGATCACTACGTTTTCACGCAGTACACGGATTGGGTTGTTACGCTTGATCATACCCTCAGTCACCATACAACCTGCAATAGCGCCGAATTTCGGTGACTTGAACACGTCACGAACTTCAGCCAGGCCGATGATTTGCTGTTTGTATTCTGGCGCCAACATACCGCTCATCGCCTGTTTAACTTCGTCAATCAGGTTATAGATAACGGAATAGTAACGCAGATCCAAGCTTTCGCTTTCTACGACACGGCGGGCAGAAGCATCTGCACGGACGTTGAAGCCCAGGATGATCGCGTTGGAAGCAGCGGCCAGTGTTGCGTCAGTCTCGGTGATACCACCGACACCCATACCGACGATTTTAACTTTAACTTCGTCAGTAGACAGATTCTGCAATGCATCGGAAATCGCTTCGCAAGAGCCCTGAACGTCAGATTTCAGAACGATGTTCAGTTCAGAAACTTCGCCTTCAGTCATGTTCGCGAACATGTTTTCCAGTTTAGATTTCTGCTGACGAGCCAGTTTCACTTCGCGGAATTTACCCTGACGATACAGAGCAACTTCACGCGCTTTCTTCTCGTCACGAACAACAGTCACTTCATCACCCGCAGCCGGAACGCTGGACAGACCCAGAACTTCGACAGGAATAGAAGGACCCGCAGACGTAATGTCACGACCCATTTCGTCACGCATCGCACGGACACGGCCGTATTCGAAGCCACAAAGAATGATGTCGCCTTTGTTCAGAGTACCTTCCTGAACCAGAACGGTTGCAACCGGGCCACGACCTTTGTCCAGGAAGGACTCGATCACAACGCCGCTTGCCATGCCGGTGCGAACTGCTTTCAGTTCCAGAACTTCAGCTTGCAGCAAGATAGCTTGCAGCAAATCGTCGATACCGGTACCCACTTTCGCAGACACATGGATGAACTGAGATTCACCGCCCCACTCTTCTGGCATAACGCCATACTGAGAGAGTTCGGTACGAACGCGGTCCGGATCAGAGTCTGGCTTATCAATTTTGTTCACTGCAACCACGATTGGCACGCCAGCAGCTTTCGCATGCTGTACGGCTTCGATGGTTTGTGGCATTACGCCATCATCTGCAGAAACAACCAGTACAACGATATCCGTTGCCTGAGCACCACGAGCACGCATTGAAGTAAACGCGGCGTGTCCCGGAGTATCCAGGAAGGTGATCATGCCGTTTTCGGTTTCTACGTGGTAAGCACCGATATGCTGGGTAATACCACCGGCCTCGCCTGCTGCCACTTTCGTTGAACGAATGTAGTCAAGCAATGAGGTTTTACCGTGGTCAACGTGGCCCATGATGGTCACAACCGGAGCACGTGGCTCAGCGGCAGCAGAAGAAGCTGTATCACGATCGCTCATCAGCGCTTCTTCCAGCTCGTTCTCACGACGCAGGATAACTTTGTGGCCCATTTCTTCCGCAACCAGCTGAGCAGTTTCCTGATCAATAACCTGGTTGATAGTGGCCATGGCGCCCAGTTTCATCATGGTTTTGATGACCTGAGAACCTTTAACTGCCATTTTGTTTGCCAGCTCAGCAACAGTAATGGTTTCACCCACTACAACATCACGGTTAACGGCAACAACAGGCTTGTTAAAGCTCTGCTGTAAGGTACTTGGCTTACGCTTACCTTTACCGTTACGGCCAACAGCACGGGCTTCTTCGCGATCCGCTTTAGATTCGGACAGCTTGTTGCCTTTTTTCTGTTTGGTCGCTTTGCCACCGCGAGTACGGCTACGACGTTCGCCTTCAACTTTGGCGTCATTTTCGTCTTCAGCAGCACGAGCATGGGTAGAAGTGGTGACATGGTAGTCAGCAGATTCTGATTCGCTTGGTGCGGTAGCTTCAGTCCAGACACCAGAGTCAGCCATTTTACGGGCTTCTTCTGCGATGCGCTTGGCGTTTTCTTCAATCTTACGCTGGGCTTCTTCTTCCGTTTTGCGTTTCAGCTCTGCGGCTTCAGCTTCACGGCGTGCTTTCTCTGCCTGAGCTGGTTTAGTTACTTCATCGGTATTTTGGTTGGTCACTTTATCTTTTTCCGCTGCATCACGCTTAGCTTTATCAGCGGCCTCACGTTTAGCTTGCTCTTCGGCGGCGCGTTTGGCTTTTTCCTGAGCTTCGCGCTGGGCTTGCTCCGCTGCTGCACGCTGTGCCTGTTCTTCCGCGTCACGCTTCGCCTGCTCTTCCGCTTCGGCCTGGGCAACTTCTGCCTCGGTCATATCACGTTTAACATAAGTGCGTTTCTTGCGGACCTCGATTTGCACCGATTTACTCTTCCCGCCGGTGCTCGGAATATTCAGTGTACTACGCGTTTTGCGTTGTAACGTCAGTTTGTTTGTCGCACCGGCATTTCCGCCATTCAGGTGCGCCAATAAAGTCTCTTTTTCTTGCTGGGTCACAGAGTCAGTTTCGGACTTTGAGATCCCTGCATCAGCAAATTGCTGTACCAGGCGATCTACCGGAGTCTGAATCTCTGCCGCCAGCGCTTTTACAGTTACATCTGTCATGCTGTTCCTTCCTGCTACAGTTTATTACGCGTTGTCGCCAAACCAGCAGATATTGCGCGCGGCCATGATAAGTTCACCAGCCTGCTCGTCACTAAGACCTTCAATATCAGCCAGATCGTCGACACCCTGCTCGGCAAGATCTTCCAGCGTACAAACCCCTTGTGCAGCCAGTTTAAATGCCATGCTACGTTCCAGACCCGCCAGGTTAAGCAGATCGTCAGCAGGCTTTTTGTCACCGAGACTTTCTTCCTGAGCTAAAGCCAGTGTGGTCAGCGCTTCTTTTGCACGTTCGCGCAGCGCATCCACGGTGTCTTCATCCAGGCCGTCGATTTCAAGCAGCTCGTTGACTGGCACATAAGCCAGTTCTTCAAGCGTTGAGAAACCTTCTTCTACCAGAACCGTGGCGAAATCTTCATCGATGGCCAGGTATTTGGTGAAGGTATCAATCGCAGCGTGTGCCTCAGCCTGATGTTTGGCTTGCAGGTCGTCTGCTGTCATCACGTTCAGTTCCCACTTGTCATCACCACGATGCTGTTTCAACAATTGGGAGGCCAAACGCACGTTCTGGCCATTACGGCCAATCGCCTGTGCCAGATTGCTGGCTTCAACGGCGATATCCATGGTGCATTTATCTTCATCAACCACAATGGAAGCGACATCTGCCGGTGCCATTGCGTTGATAACGAATTGCGCAGGATTATCATCCCAAAGGATGATATCGATACGTTCACCGCCCAGTTCACTGGAAACAGCCTGAACGCGTGCACCACGCATGCCGACACAAGCACCGACCGGGTCGATACGTTTGTCGTTGGTTTTTACTGCAATTTTCGCACGGGAGCCAGGATCACGGGCTGCCGCTTTAATCTCAATCAGCTCTTCGCCAATTTCCGGCACTTCGATGCGGAACAGCTCAATCAGCATCTCGTTACGTGAACGGCTGACAAACAGCTGGGCACCGCGTGCTTCAGGGCGCACATCATACAGTACGCCACGAATACGGTCGCCGGAGCGGAAGTTTTCACGCGGAAGCATGTCTTCACGCAGAATAACGGCTTCAGCGTTGCTGCCTAAATCCAGAGCGATGCTGTCACGGTTAACTTTTTTAACCACGCCGGTGACGATCTCACCTTGCTGCTCACGGAATTGATCAACCACCATCGCGCGCTCTGCTTCACGTACTTTCTGTACGATAACTTGCTTGGCAGTTTGCGTGGTGATGCGGTCAAAAGTGACCGACTCGATTTGATCTTCAATATATCCGCCGAGGTCGATGGACGGATCTTCGTATTGTGCAGCTTCGAGGGTGATTTCGCGGGTCGGCTGAGTCACTTCGTTGACTGCCACCCAGCGACGGAAGGTATCGAAGTCACCTGTTTTGCGGTCAATGCTGACGCGGACTTCGATTTCCTGCTCGTATTTTTTCTTGGTCGCCGTTGATAATGCAATTTCCAGCGCTTCAAAAATCTTCTCGCGCGGGAGGGATTTTTCATTAGAAACTGCTTCTACAACAGCCAGAATCTCTTTGTTCATCCTAGTTGCCTCTTCCAAACTCTTTAAAAGTGGGGTACCAGGTTCGCTTTCTGGATGTTGCTCAGTGCGAACACTTCATCTTTCCCTTCCACTGTCACCGTGATCATTTCGCCTTCGACAGCCTTAATAATGCCCTGCCATTTGCGACGATTCTGCACTGCCATACGCAGAACAATGCTGACTTCGTCACCCAGGAAACGTTGATAATGTTCAGCGGTGAACATAGGACGATCAAGGCCTGGAGAGGAAACTTCCAGGTTGTAGGCGACGGTGACTGGATCTTCAACGTCCAGCACAGCGCTCACCTGGTGGCTGACATCAGCACAATCATCAACATTGATCCCGGCGTCACTATCAATATAGATGCGCAACGTCGATTGGCGAGCCCGAACGAACTCGATGCCCACCAGCTCAAAGCCAAGTGCCTCGACTGGTGCTGTAATCAGCTCTGTTAATTTTTGTTCTAATGTGGACAAGCCCACCCCCAAGACATAAAAAAAGGGCTAAATAGCCCAGTGATTCTGTTGCCAAATAACAAAAAACCCCGATAAATCGGGGCTTTATGCAACTGGACCCTATTCGCCGCATAGCGGCTTCGGTACAACTTTCGCGAAGTGTTATTTCAAATAGAAACTTTCAAATTGGAACTGCAGAACATCACAGGAAGACACTGAAAGTCTATTTGAAATAAACACTTAGGGAAAGTGGTTGCGGGGGCCGGATTTGAACCGACGACCTTCGGGTTATGAGCCCGACGAGCTACCAGGCTGCTCCACCCCGCGTCCGAAAACGTGGCAAATACTACGCCGATAATCGCTAAAAAGCAAATTATCACAAAGATTGGTACCGAGGACGGGACTTGAACCCGTAAGCCCATTCGGGCACTACCACCTCAAGGTAGCGTGTCTACCAATTCCACCACCTCGGCACTCTTTTTTTTCACAATCGCTTATACTGTCCAAGTACAAGCCACTGTTTAAAACTTTTCACTTCTTGCGATAAGAAGGTTACTGCTTAGTGAGGAACGTCACTGTTAGGCGCTGCTGGAGCTGCCGGCGCAGTAGTCTGCTCAGTTTTCGCTGGCTGACTCAGGTTTTCCCACTCACTACCTTTTTGGCTTTTATTGGTGCTCATGTTCCCGAGAATCAAACTAATGATAAAGAACAGTGCTGCCAAAATGCCGGTCATACGGGTCATGAAGTTACCGGAACCACTCGAACCGAACAATGTGCCAGAAGCACCTGCTCCGAAAGAGGCTCCCATATCAGCGCCTTTGCCTTGTTGCAGCATAACCAGAGCAACAAGCCCGATTGCTACGATAAGGAAAATCACCAGAAGAGCGTCGTACATAGTAGTACCTGTATCCTCGCGGGTTCACCGCATGCCAATTGCTTCTCACCATTTAGCAGGTCATTCAAGGACCCACTGAAGCGGGTGTGAATACTAACCAAAGCCGTATTGCCGTGCAAGGGCAATCTTCATCAAAATGTTCGTTTGCGGAAAAAAACGGCAAATTTGAAGCAAAGTGGCTGACAGGACGCTGTTCAGCCACGCATATCACGAAAATTCACCGTTTTTTATCAGGTTACGCTTTGACTGCTTTTACCGCATCGGCAATACGGTTAGCCAATTTTTCCACCAGTTCCGCGTCTTCGCCTTCTACCATCACACGCAGCAAAGGCTCGGTACCTGATTTACGTAACAGTACCCGGCCACGACCCGCTAACTGTTTTTCAACATCTGCAGTGACCTGCTTAACTTCGTCGGATTCCAGCGGATCATGTTCGCCAGCAAAACGGACGTTAATCAGGATTTGTGGCAGCAATTTCATACCGCTGCACAAATCATGCAGGCTCATGTGATTGCGAACCATGGCGGTAAGCACTTGCAAACCAGCCACGATACCGTCACCGGTGGTGGTTTTGTCCAGCAAGATAATGTGGCCGGAGTTCTCAGCACCAATACGCCAGCCTTTTTCCTGCATTTTTTCCAGCACGTAACGGTCGCCAACTTTCGCACGGGTAAATGGAATACCGAGCTGTTTTAATGCCAGTTCCAGGCCCATATTACTCATCAGGGTGCCGACGGCGCCGCCTTTCAGCTGGCCCTGACGCAAGCCTTCACGAGCAATGATGTAAAGGATCTGGTCACCATCGACTTTATTACCTTCATGGTCGACCATAATCAGACGATCGCCGTCGCCGTCAAAAGCCAGCCCGACATGGGCTTTTTCTGCCAGAACGCGTTGCTGTAACTGACGGACGTCGGTCGCACCGCACTCTTCGTTAATGTTCATCCCATCCGGGTCGCAGCCGATAGTAATCACTTTAGCGCCCAGTTCCCGCAGAACGCTTGGCGCAATGTGGTAAGTCGCGCCATTGGCACAATCCACAACGATTTTCAGTCCGTTCAGGCTCAGTTCGCTCGGGAACGTCCCTTTGCAGAATTCGATATAGCGGCCGGCAGCATCCACAATACGGCTGGCTTTACCCAACGCAGCGGATTCCACGCAAGTAAGAGGTTTTTCCAGCTCTGCTTCGATGGCTTCTTCCACTTCGTCCGGCAGCTTTGTGCCGTCAATAGTGAAGAATTTTATGCCGTTATCGTAGAACGGGTTATGCGATGCAGAAATCACAATCCCGGCTTCAGCACGGAATGTACGGGTCAGATACGCAACCGCGGGTGTTGGCATCGGGCCGGTAAAGGAAGCCGACAGCCCCGCAGCAGCCAGACCGGCTTCAAGTGCAGATTCCAGCATATAGCCGGAAATGCGGGTATCTTTGCCGATAATCACTTTACCCGAACCATGACGCGCTAATACTTTGCCTGCAGCCCAGCCCAGTTTGAGAACGAAATCAGGGGTGATCGGGCTGTCGCCTACTTTTCCACGTATGCCATCAGTACCAAAGTATTTACGGTTGCTCATAATTAATTTTTATCCCTTGCAGAAAGTGTCGCTTCCACGATACGCATCGCTTCGACTGTTTCTTTAACATCATGTACGCGAACTATCTGAGCTCCCTGCATGGCAGCAATCACAGCGCAGGCAACGCTGCCCGTCACGCGTTTCTCCGGTGACACATGCAGTAGCTGCCCTACCATAGATTTCCTCGACATCCCCACAAGAAGTGGTAACCCGAAGTGATGGAACTCAGCCAGTCTGGCGAGTAACTGGTAGTTATGCTCTAAATTTTTACCGAAACCGAAGCCCGGGTCGAGCAACAATTTGCTTTTCGGAATGCCGGCATTCACACAACGTGCAATTTGCTCTACAAAATACTGGTCTACCTGCGCAACGACGTTGTCGTAATGCGGGGCATGTTGCATCGTTTTCGGGTCACCTTGCATGTGCATCAGACAAACGGGCAAACCCGTTTCTGCCGCAGCCTGCAATGCCCCTGGCTCCTGAAGCGAGCGAATATCGTTAATCAGATGCATACCGGCATTTGACGCTTCACGGATAACAGAAGCCTTCGAAGTATCCACCGAGATCCAGACATCAAAACGTCGGGCGATGGCTTCTACGACCGGCACCACACGGGCCAGTTCTTCCTCTTCGCTGACTTCAGCAGCGCCCGGACGCGTTGATTCTCCACCGATATCAAGGATTGTCGCGCCGGCATCGACCATCGCCTGAGCGTGGCGAAGCGCAAGATCAAGCGTGTTGTGTCGTCCGCCATCAGAAAAGGAATCCGGGGTAACATTCAGGATCCCCATCACCTGGGGAAAAGTGAGATCCAGTATCGAGTCTCTGGCTGTGAGGTGCATAAATCATGTCCCTTCTGGTCATTCGTTGAGGCAGTTTCAAATTCCGACACAAAGAATGCACGCATAAAAAACCCCGGGCAAGCCCGGGGTTGAGTGTTATCTGCGTTATTTTCCAACCAGCTGCTTATTTGCCGCTGAATTGCTCAAACATCGTGTTGCCAGGATTTGGCGTGCGAGGTTCGTCAACTGGCGTTGGCGCTTTTGGAGCACCGCCGTCGTTAGAATTATTGTTGCCGTTTTTACCGTTAGCATCATCCCAGCCAGCAGGCGGGCGAACTTCCGTACGGTTCATCAGGTCATCAATTTGCGGCGCATCGATGGTTTCGTATTTCATCAGGGCATCTTTCATTGAATGAAGGATATCCATGTTTTCCATCAGCAACGTACGCGCACGAATATAGTTACGTTCAACCAGAGACTTCACTTCCTGATCGATGATGCGGGCAGTTTCATCAGACATATGTTTAGCTTTCGCAACTGAACGACCGAGGAAGACTTCGCCTTCTTCTTCCGCATACAGTAACGGACCTAATTTCTCTGAGAAGCCCCACTGCGTAACCATGTTACGGGCAATAGAGGTGGCAACCTTGATGTCGTTCGACGCACCGGTAGACACTTTTTCCACGCCGTAAATGATCTCTTCAGCAAGACGACCACCGTACAAGGTAGAAATCTGGCTTTCCAGTTTCTGACGGCTTGCACTGATCGCATCACCTTCAGGCAGGAAGAAGGTCACACCTAATGCACGGCCACGAGGAATAATGGTCACTTTATGCACCGGGTCATGTTCAGGAACCAGACGACCAATGATGGCGTGGCCTGCTTCATGATATGCAGTGGACTCTTTCTGCGATTCAGTCATCACCATGGAACGACGCTCAGCACCCATCATGATTTTGTCTTTGGCTTTTTCGAACTCAACCATCGACACCACACGTTTGTTACCACGTGCAGAGAACAGCGCAGCTTCGTTCACCAGGTTAGCCAGGTCAGCACCGGAGAAACCAGGGGTACCACGGGCAATCACAGACGCATCAACATCAGTTGCCAGCGGAACGCGACGCATGTGAACTTTCAGGATCTGTTCACGACCACGTACGTCTGGCAAGCCTACGACAACCTGACGGTCGAAACGACCCGGACGCAGCAATGCCGGGTCAAGAACGTCAGGACGGTTAGTTGCTGCAATTACGATGATACCTTCGTTACCTTCGAAGCCATCCATCTCAACCAACATCTGGTTCAGTGTCTGTTCACGTTCATCGTGACCGCCACCTAAACCTGCACCACGCTGACGGCCAACGGCGTCGATCTCATCGATAAAGATGATACATGGAGCGGCTTTCTTCGCCTGTTCGAACATGTCACGCACACGAGATGCACCGACACCCACGAACATTTCTACGAAATCAGAACCGGAAATCGTAAAGAATGGCACTTTGGCTTCGCCGGCAATGGCTTTCGCCAGCAAGGTTTTACCGGTACCCGGAGGACCAACCATCAGAACGCCTTTAGGAATCTTACCGCCCAGTTTCTGGAAACGGCTTGGCTCGCGCAGGTAATCTACCAGCTCGCTCACCTCTTCCTTCGCTTCGTCACAACCTGCAACGTCAGCAAACGTCGTTTTGATTTGGTCTTCCGTCAGCATGCGGGCTTTGCTTTTACCAAAGGACATTGCGCCTTTGCCACCGCCACCCTGCATCTGTCGCATAAAGAATATCCAGACGCCAATCAGAAGCAGCATCGGGAACCATGAAATGAAGATAGTCGCCAGGAAACTCTGCTGTTCAGGCGGTTCACCAACAACTTTCACGTTTTTGCTCAGCAGCGTATCCAGTAATTTAGGATCATTAACCGGAATATAGGTTGTGTATTTGCTGCTGTCTTTTTTGATAACGTCAATCGCACGTCCATTGATACGTACTTCACGGACCTGGTCTTGGGCCACTTCGGTTGTAAAGGTAGTGTAATCTACCTTACTGCCATTAGATTCGCTGGGACCAAAACTCTGAAATACAGACATCAATACAACTGCGATGACTAACCAGAGGATCAGGTTCTTCGCCATGTCACTCAAGGGATTAACCTCATATTACAACTGTGTTAACAAACAGCGTTAGGGAACTACAGTTTCCGCCCTGTCGCTACGATGTACACTTCTCGCGAACGTGCTCGGGAAGCGTCTGGCTTACGAATCTTCACCTTCGTAAACAGGGAGCGAATTTCCCGCAGGTATTCATCAAAGCCATCTCCCTGAAACACCTTCACCAGGAAACTTCCGCCTGGTGCTAATACATCCCGACACATATCCAATGCTAATTCAACCAGATACATCGATTTTGGAATATCGACTGCCGGAGTACCGCTCATATTAGGCGCCATGTCAGACATGACCACCTGAACTTTGCTTTCTCCCACGCGTTCGAGCAGCGCTTTGAGAACTAATTCATCACGAAAATCCCCCTGAAGGAAGTCGACTCCAACAATAGGATCCATAGGTAAAAGATCAAGAGCAATAATTCGCCCTTTGTTACCGATCTGCGAAGCCACATACTGTGACCAACCGCCAGGCGCTGCACCTAAGTCAACCACCGTCATACCTTGTTTAAACAGCTTATCGCTTTGCTGTATTTCATCAAGTTTAAACCAGGCACGGGAGCGCAGCCCTTTTTTCTGTGCTTGTAGCACATATTTATCGCTAAAGTGTTCCTGCAACCAGCGACTGGAACTTGCAGAACGCTTTTTATTAGACATTATTTAGTAACCATATAGTTTTCCAACCACCCTGAGTTAGAGCCTTTGGAACAAGCCGTTAGCATCATGGCGTCTATGGCTAAGTCAGTATAATTGGCCTCCCGAAGCAGTCCGGGTTGGTCATATACATGAGATGGCGGTAGAATGACCCGTTTTCAATCCCAACTTAAGCAAAAAAGACGATGAATCTTAACAATAAACAAAAACAGTACCTGAAAGGTCTGGCACATCCACTGAAACCGGTTGTTATGCTGGGCAACAACGGCCTGACAGAAGGTGTGTTAGCCGAAATCGAACAGGCACTGCAGCATCACGAACTGATCAAGGTAAAAGTCGCGGCAGAAGAACGTGAGACGAAGACCTTGATCGTAGACGCGATTGTGCGTGAAACCAAGGCGTGTAATGTGCAAGTCATCGGCAATATGCTGGTACTTTATCGCCCTTCCACCGAAGACCGCAAAATTATCTTACCGCGTTAATCCATTAAGGTTTAACGAAAAGCGCTGTAGATTTTCGGAAAGGTGCCACGAAATCACGTTCAGGGGAAGGTCTCAGCGGGCCTTTTTACTTTAGTTTTCAATTTACTGTGAAGCAATTCACTGCATGAATGTGAGAATTACAGGGCGAAACATCACGTTTCGCCCTTTTTAATGCAGATTTTAGAGGTATTCGACCTTCAATACTTCAAACTCAACATCACCGCCAGGTGTCTTGATGACAACGACATCATCCTGTTCTTTGCCGATTAAACCACGTGCAATCGGTGAGTTAACAGAAATGAGGTTCTGTTTAAAATCAGCTTCGTCATCGCCGACAATGCGGTATTTTTGCTCTTCCTCAGTATCCAGATTCAGCACGGTCACTGTGGCGCCAAAAATCACGCGGCCAGTAGCAGGCATTTTGGTCACATCGATAACCTGAGCATTCGACAGCTTGGCTTCGATTTCCTGGATACGGCCTTCACAAAAACCTTGCTGCTCACGCGCAGCATGGTATTCAGCATTCTCTTTCAAATCGCCGTGTTCACGTGCGGTCGCGATATCAGCAATGATTTTCGGGCGACGGACACCTTTCAGATGGTCCAGTTCTTCACGTAATCTTTCTGCGCCACGCAATGTCATCGGAATCGGTTTCATATATTTATTACCTCTAACTTGGTCCTTTCGGTAAACACCGTCCTGATTGAATCAGGTAAGAAATTAAGCCAGCGCTTCTGACCGACTCTCTGGCGAAAAACAAAAAAAACCTCACCCGGAGTTGCCACCAGGCCAGGATTCATTTTGCATTTTGATTCGTATTTTAACGTAGAGTTCCTTGAGGATCATCGTTTACTTTCAGCCACGTTGCGCCTTGGTTCGTAGCATCGTAGTATGGCACCACATTATCCCGCCGTTACCCAGAGCCTTTACTCAAAATAATGCGTTTTTTACGAATTGTCAGTGGATTAGCATGCGCGTTTGTACTGAATACAAATGCGGCTCAGATCGAAAATTACACAGAATATCTGCCTGACGGCACGAATCTGGCTGTGCTGGTACAGAAAATTGGCGCGCCTGCGCCGGCTATAGACTATCACGGTACTCAAATGGCGCTACCCGCCAGTACCATGAAGATTCTGACCGCGCTGGCGGCTTTGCTGCAGCTTGGGCCTGATTTTCGTTTCACCACCACACTTGAAACACCAGGTTCGGTTTCTGATGGCGTATTAAAAGGTGATTTGGTCGCTCGTTTTTCCGGCGATCCGACATTAAAACGTCAGAATATTCGGAATATGGTCGCTGTGTTGAAAAAACAGGGCGTCAAAGAAATTACCGGCGATGTGGTGATCAACACTTCAGTTTTTGCCAGCCATGATAAAGCGCCCGGATGGCCGTGGAACGACATCACCCAATGCTTTAGCGCACCACCGGCAGCCGCTATTGTCGACAGAAACTGTTTCTCAGTCTCACTGTACAGTGCCCCGAAACCTGACGAAAACGCGTTTATCCGCGTAGCATCTTACTATCCTGTGCATATGTTCAGCGAAGTGCGCACTCTGGCGAAAGGGTCTCCGGATGCACAATATTGTGAGCTGGACGTCGTGCCTGGTGAATTCAACCGCTACACCCTCACCGGCTGTCTGACCCAACGCAGCGAGCCTTTGCCGCTGGCGTTCGCTATTCAGGATGGCGCGAGCTATGCCGGTGCGATTTTAAAAGATGAGCTGTTGCAGGCTGATATTCAGATTGATGGCACGCTGAAGCGTCAGACTCAACCAACACCAGCGGGCACCGTTCTGGCACAAACCCAGTCGGCGCCGTTGCATGATCTGTTGCATCAGATGCTCAAGAAATCAGACAACATGATCGCCGATACGGTATTTCGGACAATTGGCCATCAGCGTTTTGGCGTGCCGGGAACGTGGCGTGCCGGTTCAGATGCTGTCCGTCAGATTTTGCGTCAGAAAGCAGGCGTAGATTTAGGTAACTCTATTCAGGTTGATGGTTCCGGTCTTTCCCGCCATGACTTGTTGTCACCGGCCACTATGATGCAGGTACTGCAATACATCGCGCAGCATGATAAAGAGTTAGACTTTATCTCAATGCTGCCATTGGCGGGTCATGACGGAACCTTGCAATATCGCGGCGGTCTGCATGAAGCAGGCGTTGACGGCAAAGTGTCGGCGAAAACCGGCTCACTGTCTGGTGTGTACAACCTTGCAGGCTTTATTACGACAGCCAGCGGACAGCGCATGGCCTTCGTCCAGTTCCTTTCAGGGTATGCGGTTCCGCCTGAAGATCAACGCACGCGACGGGCTCCGCTGGTGCGCTTTGAAAGCCGTCTCTACAAGGATATCTACCAAAATAATTAACCACGGAGAAGTGCCAGAAGATGAAACTACTGATCGTTGAAGATGATGAACTCTTACGGCAGGGGTTGATGCTGGCACTTACCAGTGAAAATTATGCCTGCGATTGCGCTTCAACGGCGGCCGAGGCGCACAGCCTGATTCAAACCAGCCAGTACAGTCTGGTGATCCTGGATTTAGGCTTGCCAGACAAAGACGGGGCAACGTTGCTGCGCGAGTGGCGACGCCAGAATATCGCTCTCCCCGTTCTTATCCTTACCGCCCGGGATGCGTTAGAAGACCGCGTCGATGGTCTTGATGCCGGCGCTGATGATTACCTGATCAAACCTTTTGCACTGGTCGAATTACAGGCCCGCGTGAGGGCGCTTATCCGCCGTTATCAGGGACAAAGCGACAATCAAATTTCAGTGGGTAATCTGAAAATCAATTTGTCCTCGCAACAGGCTTATCTCGACAACAATCCGGTGGAAGTCACTCCCAAAGAGTTCGCGATTTTGTCGCGCCTGATGATGCGTGCGGGGCAAACCGTGAACAGGGAATTACTTCAGCAGGATCTCTACACCTGGCAGGATGATCTGGGTTCCAACACGCTCGAAGTCCATGTTCATAATCTGCGTCGTAAGCTCGGTAAAGAAGTCATCCGCACCGTACGTGGCATTGGCTACCGGCTGGAAATCCTGCAATGACCAGTATGCGTCGCCGCCTGCTGGTTATGCTGGCATTGATTTTATTCGTCACTCAGCTCACCAGTGTTTTCTGGCTCTGGCATGAAAGTCAGGAACAGATTAATTTACTGGTTAATGACACGCTTTCTGCAAAAGTACGGAACGCGCATGTTGAGAGGGAAATCGCAGAAGCGATTGCTTCGCTCATTGCGCCTTCGCTGCTGATGATGAGTATTACACTGGTTCTGTCCTTTTGGGCGATCAGCTGGATTATCCGCCCCCTCAATCAGTTGCAGAAACGTCTTGAAACCCGCTCTGCTGATAACCTTTCGCCCCTGCCCCTTAACAGCGAAATCAGGGAAGTTGTTGCCGTCACCAATGCGCTGAACCAGCTATTTTCCCGTCTCTCCAGCACTATTCAGCAGGAACGATTATTCACTGCCGATGCGGCGCATGAGCTACGCACCCCTCTTGCTGGCGTACGCTTGCACCTGGAAATCATGCAGAAAAATGGCGTGGAAGGCAGTGATACGTTGATAAGTCGTATCGACCTGCTGATGCACACCATAGAGCAATTGCTCATGCTGGCCCGCGCCGGGCAAAATTTCGCCAAAGGCGAATACCAGCAAGTTGATCTGATCAGTAACGTCATGATGCCACTCGAAGAAGAGTTACGCGAAATGCTTGATGAACGCGGACAGAAGCTGAAAATACACTTACCGCCGCTTGCTGAAATTCAGGGAGATGCCGTGCTGCTGCGGTTGATGGTGAGGAATCTGGTCGAGAACGCCTACCGTTACAGTCCGGAAAATAGCGACATCACAATTACGATTGCGCCAAAAGATAACGGCTTCCTGATACAGATAGATGATGCGGGCCCGGGCATTGATGAGACCAAAGCCAGCGAGCTGACACAGGCGTTTAAACGCAGCGATCAGCGGTATGGCGGCAGCGGCCTGGGATTAAATATTGTGGTGCGAATAGCGCACCTGCATGCCGGTACGCTGACATTGCTAAACCGCACTGGCAACACTGGCCTCAGCGCACAATGCTGGTTACCGGATGTCGCATTACAAAGTTCTCTGACACTTTCACCAGACGCCCGCTAATACGCGCTCTGATTAACACGCGATTAAAAAGAAAGGCTGCCAATGGCAGCCTTTCTTTCAGAGATATGTCGCTAATACACGGGAATTAACGTTCGTAAATGATTTCTACGCCTTCGTCGTCATCTTCATCCCAGTCATCATCCCAGTCGTCGTCAGCTTCAGCTTCCACTTCAGCCAGTTGTTCACGATGATAGTCGTCCCACATGAACTCAACTTTCTCTGGCGCAGCTTCTTCGATTGCCATGTGCTTAGGATTTTCATTGATGAATTTCATCACGTCCCAGCACAACGCATTCACGCCTTCGCGGTTTGCGGCGGAAATCAGATAGTAATTACCTTCCCAACCCAAAGCATCGGCGATTACTTTTGCACGTGCTTCCGCTTCTTCTTTTTCGATCAGGTCAACTTTGTTGAATACTAACCAGCGCGGCTTTTCAGCCAGCTTGGCATTGTATTGCTTCAACTCATTGATGATGACTTTCGCATTTTCGATCGGATCAGATTCATCAATCGGCGCGATGTCGATCAGATGCAAAAGAACACGGCAACGCTCGAGGTGCTTCAGGAAGCGAATACCCAGACCTGCGCCTTCAGATGCCCCTTCAATCAGACCCGGGATATCTGCAACCACAAAGCTCTGCTCATGATCCATACGGACAACGCCCAGGCTCGGAACCAGCGTGGTAAACGGATAATCAGCAACTTTAGGTTTCGCCGCAGACACTGAACGGATAAATGTAGATTTACCCGCATTTGGCAGACCCAGCATACCAACATCAGCCAGAAGCATCAGTTCGAGTGCGATATCGCGCTCTTCACCTTTAGTGCCCATGGTTTTCTGACGCGGTGAACGGTTCACGGAAGATTTAAAGCGGGTGTTACCCAGCCCGTGGAAACCGCCTTTCGCGACCATATTAATCTGACCATTTTTGGTCATGTCGGCCAGGACTTCACCCGTGCTTTGGTCGAGAACGCGCGTTCCGACAGGCACTTTAATGGTGATATCTTTACCGCGCTTACCGGTACAGTCGCTGCTCTGACCGTTAGTACCGCGCTCAGCACGATAAGATTTCACAAAGCGGAAATCGATCAGCGTATTGAGGTTCTCATCAGCAACCAGGTAAACATCGCCGCCATCACCACCGTCGCCGCCGTCAGGGCCGCCACGTGGAATGTATTTTTCGCGGCGGAAGCTGACGCACCCGTTACCGCCATCACCGGCCACAACCAGAATCGTGGCTTCATCAACAAACTTCATTTGTACCGTCTCCGTAAATCATTCGCCGGGCAGCTAAAGTTTAGCTACCAGGTTTTGCTCTGTCCGACGTGGCCACCAACGATGGCCAATTGCGGAAAACATTGCACCCGCCACCACCACAAATGCCCCAAGATAACCAATGAAATTAAGCACTGGTGCAGCAAAAAAGTCAGGCCAGGCAAGTGCCAATAAATCTGAAAATAGCAGGGTAAACAGCGGGGTCAGTGTCACAAGAGCACTGACCTGAGCTGCCTGCCATCTCGCCATCGCTTCCGCTAAGGCGCCATATCCTACTAAGGTATTCGCGCCGCAAAACAACAGACAGGCAAACTGCCAGCCGCTGAGCTGTGAAAGCACCGCCGGGCTGGCCAGCGGGAGCAATGCGATAGAACATAAAGTGTACAGCAAAAACAGAATTTGCGGTGAAGCCAGTTGACGCAGCAATACCTTTTGCGCCACGCCGTATATCACCCAAACCATTGCTGCCCCGACGCCAAAAATTACACCCAGGGTGTAATCCGTCAGACGGGTAAAAATCTCAATCAGGCTGGTATTAAAAAATAATATCAGCCCGAAGATTAACATACTGGCGCCAATGACCTGCGTAACACGCATCCTTTCTTTCAGGATGATCACGCTGGCCACCATCATACCGACAGGAGAAAGCTGACCGATTACCTGCGAGGCCGTCGGGCTGAGAAATTGCAGGGACGAACTAAAAAGGACAAAGTTCCCCAGCAATCCGCAGGTGGCAATCAGGACTAAAACCAGCCAGCGTGGCCGGCTAAAAATCGCTTTCGGCGGCAATCTGCGTCTGGCAGCAAGAATACAACCCAACACAATGGCAGCCATCGAAAACCGATACCAGACTACTGTGAAGGGATCCATCACCACTAAAACCTGCTTCAGAGCGATGGGCAAAGATCCCCAACTCATAGCAGTGATCAGCGCCAACATAATCCCAACAGGAGCCTGCGATTTCGTGTCCATATCCCGCCAGAATGGGCTAACCAGAATGTAAAAAGCCCCGCAACGAATTGCGGGGCTTACATCTATTTACTAAGACGCGAAAAACTTATTCAGCTTCGATGCTGATGTACTTACGGTTTTTCGGGCCTTTAACTTCGAACTTGACTTTACCGTCAGCCAAAGCAAACAGAGTGTGGTCCTTGCCGCAACCCACGTTGATACCAGCGTGGAATTTGGTGCCGCGCTGACGAACGATGATGCTGCCTGCCAGTACTGCTTCGCCGCCAAAGCGTTTTACGCCCAGACGTTTAGCTTCTGAATCGCGACCGTTACGTGTGGAGCCGCCAGCCTTTTTGTGTGCCATTGTTCCGCTCTCCTAATCTTAAGCGCTGATGCCGGTGATTTTAACGTCAGTGAACCACTGACGGTGGCCCTGCTGCTTACGATAGTGTTTACGACGACGAAACTTAACGATTTTGACCTTTTCGCCACGACCGTGAGCAACGACTTCAGCTTTAATTACACCGCCAGCAACTAAAGGCAGGCCGATGTTGATTTCTTCACCGTTTGCAATCATCAGAACCTGATCGAATTCGATAGCTTCGCCAGTTGCAACGTCCAGCTTCTCCAGACGAATAGTCTGGCCTTCGCTGACACGGTGTTGTTTACCACCACTTTGGAAAACCGCGTACATATAAAACTCCGCTTTCCGCGCACTCAACTTTGTATAGTCCAGAGGGCGCTATAAATATTCACAATAGGGCGCGAATTCTACGCAAAAAATCAGCATAAGACAAGAGCACAATGCCTACAAAAGAAGAAAAAAAGCGCAGTTCTTTCGATAGCATTTATCTACACTGTTTTTCAAGTACAATCCCCTTTACAGTTAGCGCCATGTGCCAATGTGAGCCAGATCTCATTGCGGTGAAGAGAACAACAGCCGAAAAAACACAATGAACCTAGAACAGATTATTGATCTTACCCAGGACGACATGGCTGCAGTCAACGCATCCATCCTTGAACAGTTGAATTCAGAGGTTTCTCTCATCAATCAACTGGGATATTACATCATCAGTGGCGGCGGCAAACGTATCCGCCCGATGATAGCAGTACTGGCAGCCAAAGCACTATCCTATGAGGGCGACAAACACGTAAAAGTCGCCGCTCTGATTGAGTTTATCCACACAGCCACGCTGTTGCATGACGACGTCGTTGATGAGTCTGATATGCGTCGAGGTAAAGCGACGGCTAATGCCGCATTTGGTAACGCAGCCAGCGTGCTTGTCGGTGATTTTATCTACACCCGGGCATTTCAAATGATGACTGATCTGGAATCGCTCCCTGTTCTTGCGCTGATGGCAAAAGCCGTGAATGTGATTGCAGAAGGTGAAGTTCAGCAATTGATCAACTGCAATGATCCCGACATCACTGAAGAAAGCTATATGCAGGTTATCTACAGCAAAACTGCGCGCCTGTTTGAAGCGGCATCTCAATCCTCTGCCATGCTGGCTGGCGGGAATGATGAGCAGATTAAAGCGTTGCAGGATTACGGCCGTTATCTCGGTACTGCATTCCAGCTGATTGACGATTTGCTCGATTATGATGCTGACGGTGAAACACTGGGCAAAAACACCGGTGATGATCTCGATGAAGGGAAACCGACGTTGCCGCTTCTGCATGCCATGAAGCACGGCAATGCGGAACAATCGGCCATGATTCGAAAAGCTATCGAAGAAGGCAACGGACGTCATTTACTGGAACCTGTTCTTGCCGCGATGCATCAATGGGGCTCACTGACGTATACCCGTCAGCGTGCTGAAGAAGAAGCCGATAAAGCCATTCAGGCACTGCAGGTTCTTCCTGAGTCTGAATATCGGGCCGCGCTCGAAGGTCTGGCTCATATGTCTGTAAAACGCGATTTCTGAACATACTCCGTCGTACCCGCCAGCAGGCAGGTACGACGGTCTTGTGCGATTAAGCCTCTCCCGGTTTGCGCAACCTGTTAAGCATTTCCGCCACACCTTCCCGCACGATAAAAGAAATCATCGTTTCGCGTTCCGGCTCCCTGAGTTGTTTATAACTTTCTATCCAAATCGCCAGAGGGTCCTGATGAGATGTATACACATATTCCGCAGAGTGTTCGTTCATGGCGAGACTCGCCACCGCACTGCCCGGTAAACTGTCGATGTGATATTCCACCGCCCGCCCCTGTACGCCTCGCCTGCGACGCTTTACCCAGCCTAATCTGCGGGCCATTCCATGCACACCCTGTGTGGATGTGGGAAGGCCTTCTTTTCCGGTCAATTCCTTTGCAGCAAACCACTCTTTTTTCATAACATTCCTTGTATTTCTTATATAAGAATAAGAAAGGTCGTTGTTATACATTCATGACAGGCAATTAATCATGATGTCCTTCCTGGCTGGTGAGCGTTTTTTTTAAAGATGGTATTAACACGTGTCATTTAGGAATACAGGTATTTAAAGAAAAGAAGATATTCAATTTTTCAGAATGCGTCTACTGCTGCTTTAAAAAGTTTCCATGAATTATATTCATCAAGAGTTGTGCAACCCTATAAAAAGGACTTTTTCAGAAAGTTATGAAAGCAATCTCTTTCAGAAACGCAACCACCATCACAAACCCCATGAATAACATAAGGTTAAAGAAAAAATCATTTATAGCCTGATACTAACCCTCCGTCATCAATCACTTTCTTCCTAAAAAATTTATTCACACATTACTAATATCGATGTAATTGCTAAAAATAACAACATTCCAATAACGCTTCCTAATAAAATGTATTCAACAAATTCACTAAAAATCGAGACAAATCACAAAAAGCAAATTTAAATTACTTGTTTGTTTTAATGATAATAAGAATGTATTTTCGGAATAAGAGAATAACTTATTATTCGGAAACATTGATGAGACTAAATAAAATTACAACAAGCACTCGAGGAATGTATATTTTTGGCAATAGCCTCTTATAGCTTCTTATAATCTGTTTAACCCATAAGGAAAGATCATGACGGCAAATAATAAAGACTGGCACCAGGCGGATATCATTGCAGCGCTTCGTAAAAAAGGAACAACTCTGGCTGCGGTTTCGCGTTCTGCAGGGCTGAGTTCTTCCACGCTTTCAAACGCGTTATCAAGACCGTGGCCAAAGGGGGAATTGCTGATTGCCAGTGCGCTGGGCATTCATCCGTCGCTCATCTGGCCCAGCCGTTACTTTGATGCGAATACATTAAAGATCATTGAACGTCGTTGCCGGCCAACTCCTGATACGCGCGTATAAAATCAAATATTCAGAAAAAACCGCCAGATTTCTCTGGCGGCTCTTTGACTCAATGGCCTGCTTGTTGACGCCTTAATCAATGAGGACTTACTTATTAATGAACTGCTCGCCTAATTCGATATCTTTACGCAGGATATCTAACATTGAGTCCAGGGATTGTTGTTCAAAATGGCTGAGCTCACCGATGCTGATAAGCTCAGATACCCCTTCTTTACCCAGAAGAACAGGCTGCGCGAAGAAACGGGCATGTTCGCCTTTCCCTTCAACATAAGCACATTCAACCACATTGCTTTCACCTTGTAAGGCCCGGACCAGAGAAAGCCCGAAGCGTGCAGCAGCCTGTCCCATGGAAAGCGTGGCAGAACCCCCCCCCGCTTTAGCTTCTACAACTTCCGTACCGGCATTCTGAATACGCTTCGTCAGCGCTTCAACTTCGCTGTCACTGAACGTGATTTCAGAAAGCTGAGATAATAAAGGAAGGATAGTCACCCCTGAGTGCCCGCCAATGACCGGCACTTCAATGTCTTCTGGCTGCTTACCTTTGAGTTCAGCAACGAAAGTGTTAGAGC
The DNA here is from genome assembly GCF_004346065.1 of Rahnella sp. JUb53. Taxonomy (NCBI): domain Bacteria; kingdom Pseudomonadati; phylum Pseudomonadota; class Gammaproteobacteria; order Enterobacterales; family Yersiniaceae; genus Rahnella; species Rahnella sp. JUb53. The sequence continues at coordinate 88,345 of NZ_SLYT01000005.1, read as the reverse complement.
GAATAGCATCGAGCGTTGTCACACCAAACAGTTTGTTTTTGTCGTATACACCGGCGTTTTTCAACACTTCAGCCGCAATCGCAACGGTCGTGTTAACAGGGTTGGTGATGATACCGATGCAGGCTTTCGGGCATGTACTGGCCACTTGCTGGATTAGATTGCGAACAATGCCCGCGTTCACGTTGAACAAATCAGACCGATCCATACCGGGTTTACGGGCGACACCGGCAGAGATCAGGACGATGTCCGCGCCAACCAGAGCTGGCTTCGCATCTTCACCGCAAAAACCTTTGATTTTAACTGCTGTGGGGATATGACTGAGATCGACAGCGACACCCGGAGTAACCGGAGCGATATCATATAATGAGAGTTCGGAACCGGAAGGTAGCTGGGTCTTGAGCAGAAGCGCGAGGGCTTGACCGATACCACCCGCAGCACCGAGAACTGCAACTTTCATCCTATACTCCTTTTTTATCATTAACTTATAAGTGTCGTGGAATTATTTTAGTGTGACCTTAATCACTTACGCTGTTAAAAACAATTGCTCACCTGCAGAGAAACTGAGGTTGGTCGTTTAGAAAGTAAAAAAAACCCTTTGCAACGACCTTTTCCGGTCTTTTATGACTTTTTATCGGAAAGCGACATTATTAAAAGTAGCAGCACAAAACACACCAGGTTAATAAATGGTTAAATTCGCTCCAATGTTGAGAGCTGAATCGTGATCATCAGATAAAGGAGGGATTGAAGGTGTGGTCTCAACGTAATGCACATTTTTGGCATATCCATTACCTCTCCTTTTTCCCCATAACGCCTGTGTTCCTTGCCGGATGCATAATTCGGGATCTGCATCTCTTCGCACAGTTGCATAAAAATGCAATTATCTGCATAATCAACACAACTATGATACAGAGACCAGGGTGCAAAATGCGTAATCCTGCTAAACAGGAAGATTTAATCAAAGCCTTCAAAGCATTGTTGAAGGAAGAGAAATTCAGTTCTCAGGGCGAAATTGTTGCCGCACTTCAGGATGACGGTTTCGAAAATATCAATCAGTCAAAAGTCTCACGGATGCTGACCAAGTTTGGTGCTGTCAGAACCCGTAATGCGAAGATGGAAATGGTGTACTGCCTGCCTGCTGAGATTGGGGTGCCAACCACCACCAGCCCGCTGAAAAATCTGGTATTGGATATAGACCATAATGACGCGGTTGTCGTGATCCGCACCAGTCCGGGCGCGGCACAACTGATCGCCCGCTTGCTCGACTCACTGGGTAAATCAGAAGGGATCCTCGGCACGATTGCCGGCGATGATACCATCTTCACGACACCGGCCCGCGGCTTTAGCGTTAAGCAACTCCATGACGCGATACTCAGTCTGTTCGAGCAGGAACTGTAAATCCGCCTCATTTTGAACCTGCTGTAGCACCTTTTCTGTGCCAGAGGTCAGAAGAACACGCTTTCTGGCCTCCTCTTAGCTACCTCCTTTCTAAATCACTGTTCCCTTTCAAGAGCATCCCGCAGTCATTCCTGTTAAATCCCTTAACAAGCACCACAACCACGTCACAGAAAGATTTCAACGATGTGATTCACTGCAAAAATAAGCACAAATAGCCACATTCACCCAATTTATTGATTTTACGAAAAATTAACACAAAAAGTCTAATTTTCACGCGTTTTTTATTCTTTTTAGTTATTAAAAATACACATAGGATGCACATAGACACCTAAATAACTATTAGCAAACTATTAATATTTACAGTTATTAGATGTATACTCATTTCCGTGGTGTGAAGCACCGGATATTGAAAACATAATAAAATCGACGAGGTCAAAATCATGAAAGTTAAAACTACAATCGCAACATTAAGCATTCTATCTGCCCTGTCATTTGGCGTTTTTGCAGCACAACCTGTAACACAGGAACAAGCGTCAAATCTGCAATCAACTGGCATGATCAGCGTGAGCGGTGTTGCCGGCGCACCTTCTGATATCCGTCAGGCATTGTCAGACAAAGCCGATGCCAAAGGCGCTAAAGCATTCCGTGTTATCGAAGTTCGTGAAGAAGGTAACTACCACGCGACCGCTGAAATTTACCAATAAGTTCGGGTAAACGTAGCGAAGGGGCCTGAATGAATCGGGCCCGCGCAATGCGCATCTAGACGGATTTGTCACTGCATCATCTGCGTTCCCGTAGGCTTTACGCACTCCTGAACCCGATATCACAGTTCTGATGAATCCAGACATCAATCGACGTTGATCTCGAAATAATCTAACAACGTCAGTGAATTCAGGAAATTATCATGAAAATCATTACTACTATTGCCGCCCTAAGCCTGTTATCTGCTGTTTCTTTCGGTGCATCCGCCGCTCAGCTGGTGACTAATCAGCAAGCAGAAAATTTACAGCCTATGGGCACAATCAGCGTCAGCGGCGTCGATGGTGTTCCGACCGATATCCGCCAGCAACTGTCTGATAAAGCCGACAGCAAAGGCGCTAAATCTTTCCGCGTGATAGAAGCCCATAACGACGGCGCTTATCATGCAACCGCAGAAATCTATCAGTAAGATCCCTGAGTAAGTCCCTGATACAAAGCCACTGTTTGAGTATTTTGAATTAGCGTTACCGGGTTTCAACAGCCACTGTTCGAAGAAATACAGCGAAAATACACTGCGCTGTTGAGGCTGGAAGGAGAGCTGACACTGCCACTGCCTTGCTCTCCGGCTAACGATACCCTCGTCGTCCTGTCCGACGACACCCTTTGGCCCTCAATTTTTGAGGGCTTTTTTTTTGTCAAAATTTTTGCCTCAAAGAGTCCTGTCCGTCGGTAAAAGGCAAAAAAAAGCACAGCCGGAGCTGTGCCTGGTTCCATCAATTTACGTTTTACAGCTCTTGCACAGCCTGCGCCTTGGTTGCCAGTGCCGCCAGCAGTTTGCCGTGAATGCCGCCGAAGCCGCCGTTGCTCATCACCAGAATATGGTCGCCCGGCTGGGAAGCCTTGATCACCATATCAACCAGCGAATCGACATCTGCGCTCCAGTGCGCTGGCTGAATACAATGTTCAGCCACTTCAGCCACCTGCCATGGAATATGCTGCGGTTGTAACAGGAAGACTTCGTCAGCACGACCCAGGGACGGTGCCAGTTCATTCTTACTCATCCCCATTTTCATGGTATTAGAGCGAGGTTCGAGAACCGCAAGAATGCGCGCAGTCCCGCCAACTTTGCTGCGCAACGCAGAAAGCGTGGCCAAAATGGCTGTCGGATGGTGAGCGAAATCGTCGTACACGCTGACACCGTTTTCCACACCGCGAAGCTCCAGACGGCGGCGGGCATTGATAAATTCTCCCAGCGCTTTGCAGGCATCTTCCGGCTTAACGCCAACATGACGGGCAGCGGCGATCGCCATCAGTCCGTTATGCATGTTGTGTTCGCCGACCAGATTCCAGTTAACCTGACCGACCACTTCGCCGTGCAGATAGACTTCAAAAGTGCTGGCGTCTGGCGTCAGTTTTTTCGCATCCCATGCACAATTTTCAGCTTCACCGGCAAATTCCTGCTCACTCCAGCATCCCATCGCCATGACCTGTTTCAGTGGTGTGTCGTGCTCTGGCAAAATAATTTTGCCTTTGCCCGGCACCAGACGCACCAGATGGTGGAACTGTTTCTGAATGGCCTTGAGATCGTCGAAAATATCAGCGTGGTCGAACTCGAGGTTATTGAGCACCAGTGTACGCGGACTGTAATGAACGAACTTGGATCGTTTATCAAAGAACGCGCAGTCGTATTCGTCGGCTTCCAGCACCATAAACGGACTGTTGCCAAGACGCGCAGAGACCTCAAAATTGCCCGGCACGCCGCCAATGACATAACCCGGCTCATAGCCGCAGGCCTCGAGGATCCACGTGACCATTCCCGCCGTCGTCGTTTTGCCGTGCGTACCCGCCACCGCAATAACCCAGCGTCCCGGAAGGACGTGGTCATGCAACCATTGTGGCCCTGAAACATAAGGGATCCCCTGCTCCAGTACGGCCTCGACGCAAGGATTACCGCGCGTCATCGCGTTGCCGATAATCACCAGGTCAGGGTGCGGATTGAGCTGTGCAGGATCGTAGCCCTGGATCAGGTTGATCCCCTGATTTTCCAGAAGCGTACTCATCGGTGGATAAACGTTGTCGTCCGAACCGGTGACCTGATGCCCCTGAGCACGAGCCAGCATCGCCAGCCCGCCCATAAACGTGCCGCAAATCCCAAGAATATGAATGCGCATATATTTTCCATTGATGCCTTTAAGTCAGCCGCTATTCTACCGCTCAGATTCCTCCAGAAGAAATGGATTTGCCTATGATTCGTCCATATATTTGGGCTAAACTGCCTTCGCTCTTGTGAAATTTTTATTAACGTACCGTTATCTATCCTCGATTCAGGGAAAGTGTCATGAAAACGTTAGGCGAATTTATTGTTGAAAAGCAGCAGGATTTTCCACATGCAACCGGTGAACTGACAGCGTTGCTTTCAGCGATAAAACTCGGCGCCAAAATCATTCACCGCGACATCAACAAAGCGGGTCTGGTTGATATTCTGGGCACCAGTGGTGCTGAGAATGTGCAGGGTGAAGTGCAGATGAAACTCGATCTGTACGCAAATGAAAAACTAAAAGCAGCCATGAAGGCGCGCGGTGAAATTGCCGGTATCGCGTCTGAAGAAGAAGATGAAATCGTCATTTTCGAGGGCGAACGCGCTGAAAATGCAAAATACGTCATTTTGATGGATCCGCTGGATGGCTCCTCCAACATCGACGTAAACGTCTCCGTCGGCACGATCTTCTCCATTTACCGTCGTACCACCCCGCTGGGCCAGCCGGTTACTGAAGCTGATTTCCTGCAACCGGGGAATCGTCAGGTTGCCGCAGGTTACGTCGTGTATGGTTCTTCAACCATGCTGGTGTACACCACTGGTGCTGGCGTTCATGCCTTTACTTACGATCCTTCTCTCGGTGTGTTCTGCCTTTCTCACGAAAAAGTCTGTTTCCCTAAAAAGGGCAACATGTACTCGATCAACGAAGGTAATTACATCAAGTTCCCTCTTGGCGTTAAAAAATACATCAAGTATTGCCAGGAGCAGGATGAAGCCACGCAGCGTCCTTACACTTCACGTTATATCGGCTCGCTGGTCGCAGACTTCCATCGTAACCTGCTGAAAGGCGGCATTTATATTTACCCAAGCACCGCCAGTCATCCGAACGGAAAACTGCGTTTGCTGTATGAATGCAACCCGATGGCTTTCCTTGCGGAGCAGGCCGGTGGTAAAGCCAGTGACGGTAAAAATCGTATTCTGGATATCGTTCCGCAAAAACTGCATGAACGTGCGCCGTTCTTTGTCGGTAACAGTTCAATGGTCGAAGATGCAGAACGCTTTATCGCGCAGTTCCCGGATGAATAATCAAACTTGCCTCAATAAAATCATCAAAGAATGAACGTGATACCTCTGTAACTTAGTAATACTCCAGAACGTAAAAAGGTGGCTTTTCAGCCACCTTTTCTTTATTCAGCCCGACGGCCAGAAATCAGAACTGATCTGCCCGGTTCAGCTTAAATACCGCCATGCTTTCAGCCAGCAACTGCGCCTGTTCTTCCAGAGAACGCGTGGCCGCTGTCGCCTGCTCTACCAGTGCCGCATTCTGCTGCGCCACCTGATCCATTTGGGTAATCGCCACGTTCACCTGTTCGATGCCATGAGTCTGCTCGGTGGTTGCGATAGATATTTCGCGCATCAGACTAGTCACGCGGGTCACTTCGCTGGAAATTTCCAGCATCGTATCGGCGGCTGATTTCACCATATCCGAACCCTCAGAAACGCGACTTTCAGAGTCAACAATCAGCTCTTTAATTTCTTTGGCAGATTGCGCACTGCGTTGCGCCAGGCTGCGCACTTCACCGGCTACCACGGCAAAACCACGCCCCTGTTCACCCGCACGCGCCGCTTCGACCGCGGCATTCAGCGCCAGAATATTGGTCTGGAATGCGATGCCGTCAATAACAGTAATAATATCGCCAATGCGTTTCGAGCTGTCGGTAATGCCCTGCATTTTATCCATGACCTTATGCACGACTTCGCTGCCCTTACCGGCAATAACCGAAACGCTTTGCGCCAGCTGATTCGCCTGTTCGGAATTCGCGGCATTCATACGCACGGTAGATGTCAGCTGTTCCATACTTGCTGCGGTTTCCTCCAGCGACGCAGCGGATTCTTCCGTGCGCTGCGCCAGATGCACGTTACCGGCAGCCAGTTCGCGGGAACCGACATCAATCTGATTTCCGGCATCGCGCACGCGACCGACCGACTCAACCAGAGAGTCCTGCATTTGTTTCATCGCTTTCAGCAAACGCCCCATCTCATTATTGCGGGAATCATCAATCTCATGAGTCAGGTCGCCTTTGGCGATAAATTCCAGCTGAGCGATAGAGAAATTCAGCGGATGCATGATGATTTTCTGCAAGGCAAACCACGCCAGCACCGCGATCGTTAGCGCAATGACGAAAGCCGCAACGATCACCGTCAGCTGGATACGTGCATTGGCACGAGCCTGTTCGATGCGCTTGCTGGTGTTATCGACCGCATAAGCACGAAAATCTGCCAGCGCTTTGTCGTAAGCATTGCTGTAAGGCGTGATTTTATTTTCCAGCACATCGTAATAACCGTCTGCGCTTTGCGCCTGAAGCGCGGCCAGAATCGGGACTAAACCGTTAGCTTTATACGCGTCGTAGGTTTTCTTCACGGCGTCGGATAAATCTCTGCCCTGCTGAGTTTCATCCTGAATGCTGACAAATTTTGCCAGATCGGTATCAGCCTGTTTGATATAACCGGCAATGCGATCGGCAGTCGTTTTGGCATCATCCATCATGCCGATTTCCAGCTGGCGTACGGCCACACCGCTGGCGACGCGCGTGCGCAGTGAGAAACTGTAGCTGTCGGCCAGTGAACCAAGTTCATCACCCTGAAGCTGATTAATCTTTTGCAGGGAAGTCGCACTCTGCCTGATAGCATTGGCACCCAGCACGCTAACCAGCAGTAAAATCAACGTCATAAATACCAGCAAACCGATCAGACCGGCTTTTACGCTCAACTTATTCAACATACGATGTTATCCAGCCATTCAGGTGAAAAGAGATACTTCCGGTGAGGTAGGGATCAGGTGATTCCTGATTTTTTGTTTGAATATTGTTATCGGCAACGGACTGAATTTCTTGATAAGAAAAGTAAAAACAGGCAGTTACACGGTAAAGCGTCGGATGAGTAAATTTTACTGCCACCGCTGAGGATTTTGACGACCTTCAGCAGCAGGTCGTGCCGGAAAAAGCGCTAAGAGGTTCTGACGAAAAGGGCGGGAAATCGCGGGAGAGTTGGCTATAATGTGCGGCACTCTATTCCTGGTTCAACGAAGGAAACCAACAATGAGCTTACTGAATGTCCCGGCGGGCAAAGAACTGCCAGAAGATATCTATGTCGTTATCGAAATCCCTGCAAACGCAGATCCAATCAAGTACGAAGTGGATAAAGATACCGGCGCGCTGTTTGTAGACCGTTTCATGTCAACTGCGATGTTCTATCCGTGCAACTACGGTTACATCAACCACACTCTGTCTCTGGATGGCGACCCGGTTGACGTTCTGGTTCCAACGCCATACCCGCTGCAACCAGGTTCTGTGATCCGCTGCCGCCCTGTCGGTATGCTGAAAATGACCGACGAAGCTGGTGAAGATGCGAAACTGGTTGCTGTTCCACACACCAAACTGAGCAAAGAATACGATCACATCAAAGATGTGAACGACCTGCCAGAACTGCTGCGCGGCCAGATCACCCACTTCTTCGAGCAATACAAAGCGCTGGAAAAAGGCAAATGGGTAAAAGTTGACGGTTGGGCTGACGCTGCTGCAGCAAAAGCTGAAATCGTGACTTCTTTCGAACGCGCTAAAAACAAATAAGCTTTCAGCTGTTTGAATAACTGCCGTTTAAAAGAAAAAAACACCGCCAGATGGCGGTGTTTTTTTATGTAGTAAACGTTGTCAGACAACGATTATTTTTTAAACGACCTTGCTCAGATCATTCACTGACCGCTTCGTTACGCTTCACCCAGTCTCCACCTGCTATTCTCGGCACACCATCCAGTGAGCGAATGTAGAGGTAAATCCAGGCGCTGCCATACGGTGTCGAGATCAGCTCACGACGGTAATCCTTGGTGTTACTTTTAAGCTCATCCAACTCCGCCAGTATTGACGAGGTAATGCGGTAAACTTCGCAATAGACTTTGCCTTCCCCTGGTATAACAGCAGGATAGTGGCCCAGATTATACAGGGCATACCCTTCCAGCTCATGGTCACCCAACCATTGAGCATTCGTCATCCAATGACTGTTGCCTTGCTTGCGTCGCAGACTACCGTAAACAATTATTCGCATGTTTATATTCGTATAGTAAAAGTCACATGAATTAAAACTCAAACTGATAGAGCAAATCCAATGCCTGATCGATGCCTGATACAGCCTGCAGGTAAAGCTTTGGCATCAACCGGTAGCGCAGAGTCAGAGTCGCCAGTGAGTCGAATATTCCAACACCATATTTCACCTGTAATCCTGGTAAAACATAACCACTGACCACGACCTGAGAACTGTCTCCTACGCCCTGAGTATCCAGCGCCAGATTGCTCACACCGAATGCCTCGCCGATTTTACCCACAAGTTTACCACTTTGCGCAACCCCTAACCCGATAAGAGCGGAGGTCATTGCGCCACTGTCACCGCCAGAATTGTCTAATCCCTGCCCGCGAAGCAGGTAGGACAAGGCTTCCTGCTGCGACATCGCCGGATCTGAGAATATTTCAAGTTTAGGCGCATCAGCCTCACCTGTAACCCTCAACCCCGCCACCACGTCGTTCTCTGTCGCTTCCGGGTTACGGATCGCCTCCAGATTCAGCAACGGTTGATCCGCCGGTCCGGAGAACAGCATCTGGCCTTTACGCACAATCAAGTCTTGCCCGTAAGCGTGGAAGCGCCCGGACGGAATATTAATTTGTCCGTTCAGCCCCAGACCGCGACTGTCCTGCGCCACTTTAAGTGCGCCTTCAAGACGCGCTTTCAGACCGAATGCATCGAGGCGAACATCTTTCCCAATGTTCACCATCAGGTTGCTGTTGATCGGAATAGACGCTGACTTTGGCGCAATCGGCTGACGCTGATCGTTAAGCATCACTTCATCCGATGAAACCCCGACCGCGCTTTCCGGCAATTCCTGCACCGTAATGCGCGCCCACGGAATATCAACGGTTCCGTTAAGCGAGAACAGCTGCGGTGTGGCATCAAACACTAAATCCGGTGAAACGTCCAGACGCACCATCGGCGGCACCGAAACACGTACTTTGTTGCCCCGCGCCGCAATACGCGCCCGCCAGGCATTAAGCTCACTCCAGTCGGCGTTACCGTTCAGTTCCAGCTGGCCCTGCGCGGTTTTAATCACCCCTTCCATGATGGATGACATGCCGTTGAAATTAATGCCGATATTGGCGTCAGTGATATCAAACGGCATAAACTGCGCGTCGAAATCGACACCGGTCAGCGCCAGCTTGCCGAACACCAGCGGTTTCTGTGCATTCCCGCCGAGCCGCAGATTGGCATTCAGAATACCCGACGCTTTTTCGCCGTCCATCAGCGCCGGTTGCAGTAAGGCCATGGAAATGCGGGCGATATTCACATTGCCGCTAAGATTACGTTTACCCTGCGGATCGGCAATCTGAATGCTGCCATCCAGCTGACCGTTATTGGTTATCCTGATTAACCAGTCGAGATTCGCACGGCCATTATTCAGCCCGGCACTCAGGTTCAGCGTGTCGAAGGCGACAGGCAGCGGACTGCCCTGCACCAGTTGCTGAACCTTCACGCCTTTACCCACCAGTGAGACGCTGGCCTGTGGCAGACCGCCCTCGGCTTTCCAGCTCACATCCGCTTTACCGCTGAACACACCGTTCAGCTGCGTATCATCGGTGAGGAAAGGTTTGACCATCGCCAGATCAAAGCGGTTGAGCACAACGCTCGCCTGCCCGCTGGCACCGGCATCAATGGTTTTCGGCACACACAAATCCGCATTCGGGTTTTGCCAGCAATGAGGGCCGACAGTGATGCGTTGTTCTTTGTTGAAGTAATCCAGCGCAATAGAACGGTTGAGGCGCCACTGCCCGACCGGCGTATCAAATAACGTATTGGTGATACTGCCTTTCCACTCTTCGGTTGCACGGTCAAAACTGCCGCTTAACGCCAGGCGACCGGACACCGGTTTACCGTCGACTTTCAGCGTCAGCTGATGCTGTTTCTCGTTACCTTTGGCATCGAGATTAATATCGGTGATATCCAGCGCATCCTGTTTAAGTTGCTGAACGCGAACGGCAAGATTGCCCTGGATCTGATCGGTTGAGCTGACGTCGCCTTTGATATCAACGCGACGCACCGTCAGTGCCTGCCACTTCAGGCCGGTGGCGGTCAGATCCGCCAGCAGCTTCGGCGCTTTAAGATCACCGCGCAGCTGCAACATCCCTTTCACCACGCCGCCCAGTCCCGGCAGTGCGCCGTCAAGATGTGGCGCATCCACTTTGGCGTCGAGGTTCCAGGTGTCGCCGAGCGTGCCCTTCACATCCAGATTATTGCGCCCCAGTTCAAGGTGCAGTTGCGGAATATCCCACTGCCCGTAGCTGTTTCCGCGCACGTTACCTTGCGCCTTCACGGCGTTTTGCTTGACGTTCCCGGTCAGATCCAGCACCGGCACCTGTATCTGCCACGTGCCGCCATACAGACTGCCGCGTGTGGTGATCTTGCCCTGCAACTTCGCAGGCCAGTCCGGATACTGTTTCGCGGTATTGATGCCGGTCAGCTTCAGTTCACTGTTCCAGCTGATGGCTTTACTCCAGTCCACCACACCGGTCAGATCGGTATTCCCTTCCAGCGCCGCAAGGCGCAGCAGCGTCAGTTTGAACTGCTCCACATTGCCTTTACCATCAAGTGTCAGTGTGGCGGGTGGGATCTGATCACCTTTGAAATCTGAACGCAGCGAAAGCGCATAATCGGTCGCTTTACCGCTGAAATTAAGTTTGAAGCCTTTAACCTGATACTGAGGTGTGCCGGTCAGCGGCCATTGCAGCGCGTCGCTGGTGAGTTTCAGATCCAGTGGCAGACCGGCTTCTGCCAGTTGCGTTTCCAGCGCCAGCTGCGCACGCACCGGGCCGGAAAGATTCAGGCCGACATCCAGTTTGTCGCGTAATCCGCCACCCACTTTCAGTTTGATCTTCTCACCCTTCAGCGGGTCGATATTCACTGCGGTGTTAATCGTCAGATCCACCGGCCAGTTTTGATTAAGCGTCGCCTGCCCCGTGCCATCGACAGAACCCTGAGCAGAGCGCACCATCAGTTTATCCAGCTTAACCTGCTGATCCTGCGTGCTGGCCTTCAGTTCAAAACGGGTGATCAGCACATCGGTATCACCGGTCAGCCGCAAGTTTTCACCGAGGATTTGCTGAATATCCAGATCGACCGGCAAACGGAAATCGGGTAAATCAGGCAGCAGCGGTTTGGCAAACATCTCCTGCAATGTTTCACCCAGCGGTTTCTCCGGCACCACCACCGGCGGCTCAGCCGGTTTGCCCGTCGCTTTCTCCACGGCTTTGTCCTGCGCGGCCTGCACCACTTCCGGCAGCGGATTGACCGGCGTTTTTGGCAACGCAATCAGTAATCCGCCGATACGTGTTGGCATCAGCTGAATGGCACGGCCTTCCCAGTGCGCGCCGGTGCGGAATGACGCCAGCGAAATCGCCCGATCATCCAGCGTGATATTAATATTATCCAGCGTCAGCAGACGGAGAGTGATGGGATACGGCGTGCTGAGATTGGTCAGTGGCTCGCTGGTTTCCGGCTCCGGTTGAGCCGCAGCTGGCGTCATCTCTTTGGTGTTCACCACCACGTTGACGTCTTTTACCCGCAACGCATTGACGCACAGCGCACTGTTTTTGAGACACGAGAAATCGAGGGAAAGGTGGAACTCTCCGGCTTTCACATCCACGCCCGGCATTTCGTAATGCACGCCTTTGAGCGTCAGATCACGCCAGCCGCCTTCCGTGCTGGCGATGTTCAGCCCTGGCACAAAGCGGTTCGCGCCGTTGATCATCAGATGCAGACCGGTTTGCGTCCCGACAAGGAAAGCCACCAGGCTGATTAACAGCACCAGGAAGATCAGGAAACCCAGACAGATTTTCTTAAATAAACTCATAATTCCGGACCCAAGCCGATGTAAAACTGCAATCCATGCTCATCTTTGTCGCCGACAGGTGCGGCAACATCTAATTTCACCGGGCCTATCGGTGAAGCCCAGCGCACACCCACACCCGCCCCGGTTTTGAAATCGTTTTGTGTGATGTCGTTAACCGCTTCGCCGGAATCGACAAACACCGCGCCCCACCATTTTCCGGTCACGTTGTATTGGTATTCCACCGAACCGGTACCCAGATAGGACGCACCGGTCAGCTTGCCTTCATCATCACGCGGGGAAATGGATTTGTATTTGTAGCCGCGAATACTGCGGTCACCCCCGGCGAAGAAACGCAGGGATGGCGGCACGCGCTCGAAGTCATTGGTTTCAATCCAGCCGAGATTGCCGCGGAACACAAAGCGGTGTTTATCCGCCAGTGTGCGGATCCAAACGTTTTGCGCCTGAATCACGGCGAAATCGACGTCAGATCCCCACGTGGTATCAGACACATCGAGAGAATAACGCTGAGAATCGCCCCAGGTCGGCATCAGGCCGCCGCGCTGACGCGTACGGTTGAGGCTCACACCCGGATAAATCAGCATGGTGGTGTTGGTCACGCTACCCTGCGTAAAGTGGTCGAGGCTCCAGCGCAGGTTCACTGCATGCTGCCAGCCGCTTGAGAGATCCCAATAACGCGCCACATTCACCGTAGTAGAATCCGAGTTGGTATCGTTGAGATCTTCGCGTTTGAAGCCGCCCTGCACCAGGTAATATTGCTCCAGCGGCGATTTAAGCAGCGGAATTTTATAACTGAGATCTAAAGACTGCTCAGGACCAGACAGCGTGGTCGAGGTTTCAAAACTCTGACCCCGATCGTTCACCCATGGCTTTTTCCAGTTGGCCGTTACGCGCGGGCCAATATCCGTGGAGTAACCGACACCGGTTTCAATGGTATTTTCGGTACGCGGCGACACCACCGCGTTGAGCGGCAAGGTTTTTGTGGCTTTGGCATCAGTAAAATCTGGAGACACGACCACAGAGTTAAACCAGCCAGTTGCGGACAGGCGGCGGTTAAGCTCAGCCAGTTGCGCCGTGGTGTAATAATCACCCTTATGGAATGGCACCAGATTTTGCAGATACTCGTCGCGGATCTGTGATCCCTGATAATGGACGTCGCCGAAGTGGTAACGCTCGCCGCTGTCGAACTGAATATCCCAGAACGCTTTATGTTCATCTTCAATCACGCCCAGCTGGCTCTTGCGCATGTTGGCATCAAAATAGCCTTTACGCAGCGCAATCCCGGTCAGCGAGCTTTTAAAATTGTCGTAAGTCCCGTGGTTTAAAATCGTCCCGACCGCAGGCACATCACGCTTTTTAAGCTGTTCGAATTCATTATCTTTATCCGCCTGCCCTTCAATCACCACGCTGGTACCGGCGATTTTCACCGGTGTTCCCGGCGTGACTTTGGCAATCAGAACCGGACGCCCCGGCGGGGGTGTCTCGCGATAATCAAAATCGATCGTCGGGGAATAATAGCCCAGCGGCCGTAATCCCTGCTGGATCGCCGCACTGACACGCGCGCGAAACCGGCCATTAGCGCCGACTTCATCGCTTTGAATCGAAGATAAACGAACGCGGACGTTCTTTTCCAAATCGCCATCCAGGCCTTCCAGCTGCAAACGCACCTTCGCTGCCATGGAAAGTGAGGGGGCCAGCAGTACTAATAACAAACCCAGTTCACGATATCGTGGCACACGCACTCCTGCTAATTTTACTGTCCTGTTAAAATATCAGATGCCCGCCGGAGAATATCTGCTCGTCTTTGGCAGATTCATCTTCAGAAGCTCAGATGAAAGCAGTTTAGTGCTAATCCCCTGAAAATGTTCAACGACGAAGCAACGTTCCCCGTATTGTGTGCAAAGACGCAATCAGATACAACTAACACTGGCCTGTTGGTCATGGTTATTCTTAAGGCCGCTTTGTTACAAACCTTGTTCATTTAAGCAACAACTGGAGTTTTCCGTGGTGCAACTTTCCGATAAAACGCAGCCTGTCACGCAGGCAGACGCGTTACCTGGCCGTACAACCCCGATGCCAGTGGCAACTATTCATGCAGTAAATGAACATTCAATGACGCATGTTCCTGACAACATGGAAGTCGCGATTTTTGCGATGGGCTGCTTCTGGGGCGTAGAGCGTTTGTTCTGGCAACAGGAAGGGGTTTACAGCACAGCAGCCGGTTACAGCGGCGGTTTCACCCCTAATCCGACCTACCGCGAAGTCTGTACCGGCCAGACCGGTCATGCGGAAGTGGTGCGCGTGGTGTTTGATCCGGCGGTGATCAGTTATGCGAAGCTGTTGCAGATTTTTTGGGAAAACCACGATCCGGCTCAGGGCATGCGCCAGGGCGGGGATATCGGCACGCAATATCGCTCAGGGTTGTACGTACTGAGCGCAGAGCAGCAAGATCAGGCGCTGGCCAGTCTGGCGAGTTTCCAGCAGGCGATGGACGAAGCGAACGATAAGCGCACCATCACCACGGAAATCACCGAAGCCCTGCCGTTCTATTATGCTGAAGACGAACATCAGCAATACCTGTTTAAAAACCCGGAAGGTTACTGCGGTTTAGGCGGGATTGGCGTGTGTCTGCCACCTCAATAATGCGGGATTTTTAAGCGCTGGCGGCAGTCTCAGTGCTGCTGCTATACTATGCGGGTCACAAATGTGGCCCTTTAAAACTATTTTCTGGCAATTATCTTTGTTTTTCATCCTTACGCTTTTTTCTTCTGAACAGCTTTTTAGTCGTTCTAATAAAATGATGTTCATTTAAGCAACAAAAATAATGAGTGCCTTTCCCTGCCGGTTCAGCCCGGTGTTAAACGGATAGATTATGTTAAACAGTATTTTACTGATTCTTCTACTTATCGCGATCAGTGCCTTTTTCTCGCTATCTGAGATATCGCTGGCCGCTTCCCGCAAAATAAAGCTTAAACAGTTGGCAGACGAAGGAAACGTCAATGCCTCCCGCGTAATGAAATTACAGGAAACGCCTGGCCTGTTCTTTACCGTGGTGCAGATTGGCCTGAATGCCGTCGCCATCCTCGGGGGTATCGTAGGTGATGCTGCATTCTCCCCTGCGTTCCAGACGTTCTTTATTCGCTTTATGTCGCCTGAAATGGCGGATCAAGTCAGCTTTATCTGTTCCTTCGTTCTGGTCACCAGTCTGTTCATTCTGTTTGCTGACCTCACACCGAAGCGCATCGGTATGATTTCACCTGAGACGGTTGCCGTTCGTATAGTCAACCCGATGCGTTTCTGCCTGATGATTTGCCGCCCGATGGTGTGGTTCTTCAACGGTATGGCGAACATGATTTTCCGCCTGTTCAAACTGCCGATGGTACGTAATGACGACATTACGTCTGACGACATCTACGCCGTGTTTGAAGCCGGCGCGCTGGCGGGCGTACTGCGTAAGCAGGAACATGAACTGATTGAAAACGTATTCGAACTCGAATCGCGTACCGTCCCTTCTTCCATGACCTCGCGTGAAAGTGTGATTTATTTTGATCTGCGGGAAAGCGAAGAAAGCATCAAAGAGAAAATCGCCACCCATCCGCATTCGAAATTCCTGGTGTGTGACGGTCATATTGACCAGGTGGTCGGGTATGTCGATTCCAAAGACTTACTGAACCGCGTGCTGGGCAATCAGAGTTTAATGCTGAGCAGCGGCGTGCAAATCCGCAACGCGCTGATCGTGCCGGATACGCTGACGCTTTCTGAAGCGCTGGAAAGCTTCAAAGCCGCGGGCGAAGACTTTGCCGTTATCCTGAACGAATATGCGCTGGTGGTCGGTATTATCACGCTCAATGACGTGATGACGACGCTGATGGGCGACCTGGTCGGTCAGGGTATGGAAGAACAGATTGTGGCACGTGACGAGCATTCATGGCTGATTGAAGGCGGTACGCCAATCGAAGACGTGATGCGCGTGTTGCATATCGAAGAATTCCCGCAGTCCGGCAACTACGAAACCATCGGCGGCTTCATGATGTTTATGTTGCGTAAAATCCCGAAACGTACGGACTTCGTGAAATTCTCCGGCTACAAATTTGAAGTGGTGGATATCGACAGCTATAAGATTGATCAGCTACTGGTCACGCGAATTGTCGATCAGCCTGCAACACCGTTGCTGCCGAAAACGCCGCAAGAAATTAAAGATGAGCAGAAGGCTCAGGCTCAGTAAACGGGTTCCTCGGTAAGCGGCTCTTCAGTACACAGATCTTGTAAACAGATCTTCAGTAAAAAGTCCCGGATTCTGAAAACACTAACGGCCCCTTCGGGGCCGTTTTTTTTGCGCAAGCTGCAAAGTGGCAGCGACAACGCGCAGGGCGTTTAACCCATTTCTGCCTGTAAATGCGTAACCTGCCGGTTAACTTCAGACATCACGCTAAAGTGGCGCTTATCGCGTACCTTTGGCAACAGGATCTTGCCTTGGTCGAATTCAAATGCGCCGACGTCCTTGATATACAAACGTCCACGAAACAGTGTCTTAACGTACTTTGCGACTTTCATCGGATTGTAACGCTGGAAGATTCTCATTTTTCTCTTTTACTCCGTTAAATCACTGCATGTACCGGCCACGTCGCAAGGCGACAGATACCGGGACCAAAAAGTGTAGTGCAGTGAAGAGACTTATAACATAGCAGGGCAGTCAGGTATTGCCAGTGGATTTAACTGCTTTTACATTGCTTTTCAGTATTGTCTTAAGTCTTGACGTTCTGTAGCAGTATAACCCTGCTTTATGTGGCAATTTTGTAACCAGCAACACAATTTTAACATCTCAACAGGACAGACCACTTCAGCGATCCTATGATTGGCTGAACCGTTCATTTGTGCCCCGGAGAATCTATGCTTTTAAGAAGTCTTTTTGTGATCACTTTTGTGACATTTTCGTTTTTCGCTTCCGCCCACAATTTTACCGTCGGCCAGCGCCTGGCTCCGGTTGGCGTAGACGACAAAGGCGAACTGAATGACGTTAATGACACCTTCAGTTACAACAAATGGAACAGCGCGAAGCTGCCGGGAAAAGTGCGTATCGTGCAGCACATGGCGGGCAGAAGCAGCGCCAAGGCGTTGAATGAACCGCTGATCACCGCCATCAGAGCCGCAAATTTGCCGCATGATAGTTATCAGACGACCACCATCATTAATACCGACGACGCCATTATCGGCACCGGCATGTTTGTGCGTAAAAGCATTGAAAGCGGCAAACGTGAATTCCCGTGGTCGCAGATAATTGTCGACAGCAACGGCACGGTAAAAAAGGCCTGGGAACTGCAACCGGAAAGTTCAGCGGTGGTGGTGCTGGATAAAAACGGGGTAATTAAATTCGCCAAAGATGGCCAGTTGTCACCGCAGGAAGTTCAGCAGGTGATTACGCTGGTAGATAAGCTGGTCAAAGAATAAAACGCGAAATCCCCGGTCGCAAAACCGGGGATGACATCAGAATAAAGAGACGCGGAAGCCCGGATTGAGGAAGGATTCACGCGGGGTGTAGGTCAGCGTCTGACCTTTCCAGTCATGCACCTGTGCGCCAGCGGCCAGCGCAACCGCGTGCCCTGCTCCGGTATCCCAGATGTTAGTTGGCCCGAAGCGCGGATAAAGTTGCGCCGCGCCTTCTGCGACCAGACAGAATTTCAGCGATGAACCAATCGCTACCGTCTGATGCTCGCCCAGCTGTGCGAGGTAATCCTGCAATTCAGGGTCATTGCTGAAATGCGAACGGCTGACCACTACCAGCGGCGGATGCGCTTCTTTCACTTCAATCTGCTGACGCGCGCCCTGCTCTTCCTTCCAGGCTTTGCCTTCTGCCGCGCTGTACATCACTTTGGTCACCGGCACGTACACCACACCCAGCACCGGAATACCGTCTTCAATCAGCGCGATATTTACCGTGAATTCACCATTACGCTTGAGGAATTCTTTGGTGCCATCCAGCGGATCGACCAGCCAGTAGCGCGTCCAGTTTTGGCGTTCGCTCCAGCTTTGCGGATCTTCTTCCGACAGCATCGGCGTTTGTGGATCCAGTACTTTCAGACCTGCTTTAATCACATTGTGTGCTGCGATATCGGCGGCGGTCACCGGCGAGTCATCCTGTTTATGACGCGCATCGAGCGGCTGTTCGCCATCGTATACAGCCATGATCGCATCGCCTGCGTCGCGCGCTAACTGACAAATTTGCTCTAACATCTTTTACCTCAGTGCTTTGATTCTCATTCCTCAAGCCTAGTTTTTTTTGCCGCGAATAGCCATCCCGTCATGTTAACGCGTCATAAAGCCGTTACATCTCACATTTATTTATGACAACTGATTACATTCTCAGCAAATTTTGAGATACATATCCGGTTTTTCTTTTCCGGGCATCATCCCTTTCTCTGGAGGCAAGGCAATGAATAAGCGTCATCTGACGTTATCCCTGCTGGCGACACTGACGGCGGCATCCGTTCAGGCGTCACAGGTGGATCTGCGCATCATGGAAACCACGGATCTTCACAGCAACATGATGGACTTCGACTACTACAAAGATAAACCGACCGATAAATTCGGTCTGGTTCGCACCGCCAGCCTGATCCACGCGGCGCGTAACGAAGTCACCAACTCAGTGTTAGTCGATAACGGCGACATCATTCAGGGCAGCCCGCTGGGCGATTACATGGCGGCGAAAGGCCTGAAACAGGGCGACGTTCATCCGGTGTATTTGGCGATGAATACGCTGAATTACGCGGTCGGTAACCTGGGCAATCACGAATTTAACTATGGCCTGGATTACCTGAAAAAAGCACTGGCCGGGGCGAAATTCCCTTACGTGAACGCCAACGTGATTGATGATAAAACCGGGAAACCGCTGTTCACGCCGTTCCTGATCACCGATAACGCAGTCAAAGACCGCGACGGTAAAACCCATAATCTGCGCATCGGCTATATCGGTTTTGTGCCGCCGCAAATCATGGTCTGGGACAAAGCCAATTTGCAGGGCAAAGTGACCGTCGCGGATATCACCGAGACGGCTAAAAAGTGGATACCGGAAATGCGCAAACAAGGTGCCGACATTATTGTCGCCATTCCGCACTCCGGCCTGTCGGGCGATCCGTACAAAACCATGGCGGAAAACTCGGTCTATTACCTGAGCCAGGTAAAAGGCATCGACGCCATTATGTTTGGCCATGCGCACGCCGTTTTCCCGAGTGAGGAATTCGCCAGTATCAAAGGCGCGGACATCAAACAAGGTACGCTGAATGGCGTTCCTGCCGTGATGCCGGGCATGTGGGGCGACCATCTGGGCGTCGTGGATATGGTGCTCAGTAACGACGGTGGTAACTGGAAAGTCGAGACAGCCAAAGCCGAAGCGCGCCCGATTTACGACAAAGAGCAGAAGAAATCACTGGCGGTGGAAGATCAGGATTTAGTTAAAGTTCTGGCGCCGTCACATGACGCCACTCGCGAGTTTGTCAGCAAGCCGATCGGTAAATCTAACGACAACATGTACAGCTATCTGGCGCTGGTTCAGGATGATCCGACGGTGCAAATCGTCAATAACGCGCAAAAAGCCTATACCGAGCATTTCATTCAGGGCGATCCGGATTTAGCCGATTTGCCTGTGCTTTCTGCGGCAGCGCCGTTTAAAGTCGGCGGTCGTAAAAACGATCCGGCCAGCTTCGTGGAAGTGGAGAAAGGCGAACTGACTTTCCGTAATGCGGCCGATTTGTATCTGTATCCGAATACGCTGGTGGTGATGAAAGTCACCGGTCAGGAAGTCAAAGACTGGCTGGAATGCTCCGCCGGCCAGTTTAATCAGATTGACGT
The DNA here is from genome assembly GCF_004346065.1 of Rahnella sp. JUb53. Taxonomy (NCBI): domain Bacteria; kingdom Pseudomonadati; phylum Pseudomonadota; class Gammaproteobacteria; order Enterobacterales; family Yersiniaceae; genus Rahnella; species Rahnella sp. JUb53. The sequence continues at coordinate 68,204 of NZ_SLYT01000005.1, read as the reverse complement.
CAACAGCACCAAACCGCAGTCACTGATTAACTGGGATGGTTTCCGTACCTATAATTTCGACGTCATCGATGGCGTGAATTATCAGATTGATGTCAGCCAGCCTGCAAAATTCGACGGTGAATGTACGCTGATTAATAAAGACGTGGAACGCATCAAAAACCTGACCTACAACGGTAAGCCGATTGACCTGAAAGCGACCTTCCTGGTCGCCACGAATAACTACCGCGCGTACGGTGGAAAATTCGCGGGCACCGGCGATAAGCACATCGCCTTTGCTTCACCGGATGAAAACCGCTCCGTGGTCGCGGCCTATATCAGTGCCGAAACGAAAAAAGCGGGCGCAGTCACGCCAACCGCTGATAACAACTGGAAGCTGGCACCGATTAAAGCATCGCAGCCTCTGGACATTCGTTTCGAAACATCGCCTGGCGATAAAGCGGCAAACTTCATCAAAACCCACGCCCAGTATCCGATGACGGCTAAAGGTCCGGATGCCATCGGTTTCGAAATTTATCAGGTCGATTTACAAAAATAATCTGAGATTCAGACGTAAAAAAGGGCGCATATGCGCCCTTTCTTGTTTCTGTATTCTGAAAAGAATTACAGAATTTCCAGCAGCTCAACTTCAAAGATAAGCGCGCTGTATGGAGGGATGGAAGCACCCGCACCACGTTCGCCGTAAGCCAGGTTATGAGGGATGTACAACTCCCATTTAGAACCGACTGGCATCAGGGTCAGTGCTTCGATCCAGCCTGCGATCACGCCGTTAACCGGGAATTCAGCCGGTTCGCCACGTTGTACGGAGCTGTCGAACACGGTGCCGTCGATCAGTTTACCGGTGTAGTGAACGCGTACACGGTCCTGACGGCCCGGGATGGTGCCTTCGCCCTGAGTGATAACAGAGAATTGCAGACCGGACTCGGTGCTGCTCACGCCTTCGCGCTGTGCATTTGCAGCCAGGAATTCCTGACCCTGAACAGCCAGAGCTTCCTGACGTTCACGACGGACAGCATCAGCACGTTCGTGGACTTCACGCAGTGCGCGGTGAACCACATCAACAGGAACGGCTGGCGTATTCCCTTCCAGCGCGTCGCGTAAGCCTGCCAGCAGTGCGTCAGGCTCTAAGCCCTGCAAACCTGATTCCTGCAACTGTTGACCGACCTGCAGGCCGATACCGTAACTTGCCTGCGCTTCTACGCTGTCAAATGAAGGGGTAGTCATGAAATTTCCTTAGCTCTTAAAAATGTCGAAGGCGCAGCATAGCAGCGCAAGGCTTTTGGGTAAAATCCTCTGTGAGGCAACATGACGGCAGGCGCAGTTCCTTCCTCTTTTCGGGAAATTTTTCGCATTTGACGCCATTTAGCACATCGTTTGGGTGATATTTGTGCTTTGTCCCTTTCCGCATCAAGCAGTTAAACAGCTATACTAGGCAGCAACAGCCAGTAGAAATTGCGACAGTTAACAAGAGAGGTCGTCATGGGCAGAATCCCGCCCAGGAGAAGGAAAGCCATCCGTATTTATCAACCCATGTTGAGATCCTGGATTGCCATTATGAAAAGGCCATTGCGAGACACGTCAGCAAAGAGCGAAAGTGAAAGCGAAATTCAGGACGGCGTCACCGCTGAAACTGAAAAGCCGGCGGTCAGCCGGGGCAAAACACTGCTCAATAAAATCTGGCATCTGAGCGACGATTTCCAGTGGATGTCGCCACTGCCTTATGCGCATCGCCGCGGCATTATTCTTGCGGTACTGGTGATCCTTCTGGCACTGCTGTGGCCTTACACGCCTGAAAATACCTATGCCCCTGCGCAGCCGCAACAACCGACCAGCATCCCGATGCAGGCCGATTTGCGTAACGATCAGGGTCGCACCACGCAGATGGCACAGCCGGATCCTGTTTCGCCGCAAAGTAATGACAACAGCGGCGCATGGCGCAGTTATCAGGTGCAATCCGGTCAGACGCTGGCGCAGTTATTCCGCGATAACAATATGGCGGTCAATGATGTGTTTTCGATGGCAAGGGTTGAAGGCGCAGAAAAACCGCTGAGTACCCTGAAGACCGGGCAGGAAGTGAAAATTCAACGTGATGCACAGGGCGTGGTCACTGCTTTGCAGGTGACAACCGATCAAAACGTTACGGTGACATTTACCCGCCAGCCGGACGGTAGTTTCCAGCGCAGTAACTGATCCCGATTTTCAGGCGATACCTTTCCTTTCCGCTTTCCCAAACGCAGAAAAGCAAAACGCCGGCACATGGCCGGCGTTTCACAGGTTTACTTCAGCGCTATTACGCTTCAGCAACCACAACTACGTTCAGTTTAGCGAATACGTCGCTGTGTACCTGGAACTCAACTTCGTGTTCACCAGTGGTACGCAGAACGCCATTCGGCAAACGAACTTCGCTTTTAGCAACTTCAACGCCAGCAGCAGTTACTGCATCAGCGATATCGCGAGTACCGATAGAGCCGAACAGTTTGCCTTCGTCGCCTGATTTAGACGCGATGGTTACTGAACCCAGTTCGTTGATTTTAGTTGCGCGAGCTTCAGCAGCGTTCAGAACGTCAGCCAGTTTGGCTTCCAGTTCTGCACGACGCGCTTCGAAGAACTCAACGTTTTTCTTGGTAGCAGGAACAGCTTTGCCCTGTGGTACCAGGAAGTTACGAGCGTAGCCCGCTTTAACGTTAACTTGATCACCCAGGCTGCCCAGGTTTGCTACTTTATCAAGCAGAATAACTTGCATTACTTTATCCTCTCAAAGTCGTTAATAGACAGTGGCCGATTACTGATGACGATCAGTGTATGGCAACAATGAAAGGTAGCGAGCGCGCTTGATGCAACGAGCGAGCTGACGCTGGTATTTTGCACGAGTACCGGTAATACGGCTCGGGACAATTTTACCGCTTTCGGTAATGTAGTTTTTCAGTGTAGCGATGTCTTTGTAATCAATCTCTACAACGCCTTCCGCGGTGAAACGGCAGAACTTGCGACGACGGAAATAACGTGCCATTAGGCTAGTCTCCAGTATCTATCAAATCAATCTGCTCGGCATGTAACACCACTTTATTCAGTCCATTGCGCCCTTGATGGCAGCTAATGAATCCGGTAACAGTGAGTTGCGTGCCGACCGTTAAACTGTGAGTTAATGCTTGTGACGCTTGTCCACTGACAACCACGGGCATTCTGCACCATGCTTGTCGGTTAAATCCGGCTTCCTGCTGCGAGGATTTGTGTTCTAGCACAAACTGGCAGTGTGGAATGCCCGAAGGACTGACTTTACGAATGGGGGTCTTGCACACTGTGCCGGACAACACCAGACGATTCGCCGTCACGGCAATTACTCTTCAGAATCCCCAGCTTCAGCATCATCGTTAGCTTCAGCAAAATCTTCGCGGCGATCACGGCGCTCGTCTTTAGCTTTAACCATTGGAGATGCTTCAGTTACCGCGTGTTTAGTACGCATAACCATGCTACGGATAACGGCGTCGTTGAAGCGGAAGTTAGTTTCCAGCTCATCGATCGCTTCCTGCGGAGCTTCAACGTTCAGCAGAACGTAGTGAGCTTTGTGCAGTTTGTTGATCGGGTAAGCCAGTTGACGGCGGCCCCAGTCTTCCAGACGGTGAATCTGACCAGCAGCGTTAGTGATTACTGCACTGTAACGCTCGATCATGCCCGGAACCTGTTCGCTTTGGTCAGGGTGAACCATAAAAACGATTTCGTAATGACGCATCGAATTGCTCCTTACGGATTATTCAGCCTCCTGTCAGGGTCAACCGCGGCCCATGGAAGCAAGGAACGTGTTTGTGTGCGGTCGAAAAAATGACGCGCAATTATATGTACAGCCTGTGGGAAACTCAAGGAGAAAGGCAGATTAATTTCTCTACAGCTTCGCTGCGAAGAATGTCGTAGCTTCTGCCAGCGCATGAACCGAGACTTTATGCTTCGCGCCCGCTTCAGAAATAAAGGTCAGATTGGCATCCGCGCCGCTTTCTGCCAGTTCCTGCCGCAACCGCTGGCTTTCAGCAAAGGGGACGACATCATCTTCTTCGCCATGCCAGACAAACAACGGAACATCGGCGATTAACGCTGCTTTTCCGCCGATATCCAGACTGAGTAAAGGGGCGACTTCGCGTTCGAACACATCACGCGATACGATGTCCCCGGCGTTGTAAGCAGGGAAAAGGTGGTGCGATAGACGGGTGAAATAACCTGAGCCCATCAGGTTCGCTGCCACTTTCACCCACGGGAATTTCACCAGCGCCGCCATGGTGGTCATTCCGCCCATCGAGACACCGCCGACGCCTAAACGCTGCGGGTCTGCCAGACCACGTCCGACAAACACCTCTTTAAGTATTGCCAGCTCATCGATGTTATTTTGCAAAATGCTCCAGAAATTCGCCACGGTTCTGGCCTCATTTTTTTCTGCGCGGGCACCGTGCATTAATGCATCAGGCAAGATCACGCGAAAACCCGCTTTTGCCAGCGTGTAACCGAAATAGGAATAAATTTCTTTGGATGACAGAAAACCGTGATAGAAAAAAATCGTCGGGAGCTGTTGCTGATACTGCCCGGCGGGTACTGCGTGGATCACCTGGATCCCCTCAACAGTTTCTTCGTGCATCTCTACCATCGTGAATTCCCCTGCGCATTTAGAAAAATATATGGCGTTACTGTGTTCTGACATTCTACGGGTCTGCAAACCGGCGACCACTCCCTTTTTCGTATAATTTATAACCCGTTATGCTCAATTCTGATTTTCAGTACCACTGGCTTTAATTAAAATTCATATATTCACCATTATTTCATTGATTCAGATCAATTTTTATTGAAATAACCAGTTACATTTGATCATTAATCCTTTCCTGTTTTTCGCCGTTAGTGCGCTATCAGAAGCTAACGGAAAAATCCCATGAAAACGTCATCAAAACGCGCCTTTCGCCGCTGGAGCATTGGCGCAAAACTGGCCAGCATCGCCTCTTTACTGGTCGGCTCGTTATTTATTATTTTCACTTTGTCACTGACTCACTCCGCCGGAAGGCAGGTGAATACACTTGCCGTCAACGCCATTTCAGAGCAGGTCACCGGTGTGGTAGACATGATTGAAATGTACAACGCCAGTCTGAATGCCGAAGTGGACAGCTACACGCGGTTGTTCAGCCATTTCCTGCCGTCAGATTTCGAGCTGGATACCACCAGTCCGGTAATGGTCGGTGAACAATCTGCACCGGTCATTAAAGCCGGCGGGTTGCCGCTAAATCTCGACAGCAAAATTCCCGATGACTTTCTGGCGCGCACCGGCGCAATTTCCACCGTATTTGCACGCCGCGGCGATGACTTTATCCGCGTGACGACTTCGCTGAAAAAACAAGACGGCAACCGCGCTATCGGCACCCTGCTCGACAATACCAGCCCCGCTTATGCGCAAATTATGGCAGGGCAATCTTTCAGCGGGCTGACCACGCTGTTTGGCAAAAAATACATCACCAAATATCAGCCGGTGCGCGATGCGCAGGGCAGCGTCATTGGGATTTTGTTCGTGGGTGTGGATATCACGCAGGAATATGCCGACATGCGTCAGAAAATCCTCTCCAAACGCATTGGCGAGAAAGGCTATTTCTTTGTGCTCAACAGCGCACCCGGTAAAGATCTCGGTAAATATCTGGTGCATTCCACTGATGAAGGAAAAACGCCAGCGTGGCCTGAAGGCGAACTGCAACAGGTGATGGCGCAGCCGAAAGGCCAGCGCGAGTACACAGACACGGCCACTCATCACCAGCAATTTATGGTCTACGCGAATGTTCCCGCGTGGCACTGGGTCGTGGTCGGCAGCACGGATAAAGACAGCCTGATGGAGCAGGTGAACAGTACGCGTAATCACTTCCTGCTGATCAGCCTGCTGGCGCTGGCCTGTTTCGCCGCGCTGTTCATCTGGCTGACGCGCAAGCTGGTCAGCCGCCCGCTCAGCGACGTCGTGAGTATCGCGCAGCAATATGCCAGTGGTGACCTGCGCGCACGGGCACAAACGCAGCGCGTAGATGAAATTGGTGCGCTGATGCATGCGATAGACGGTATTGGTCACGGGCTGGAAAAAATTGTCGGCGAGGTACGGCAGGTTTCGTCTGAAATCATGCTCAACACGCAAGGACTGGCGCACGACAGCGAGCAGATCAATCAGCAGATCGGCACGCAGGCCAGCAGCCTGGAAGAAACGTCCGCCAGCATGGAGCAGATCACCGCTACTGTGCAGAATACGGCGGATAACGCCACGCAGGCGACTCAGCTGGTGCAGCAGACCGACAAAGCCGCCACCGTTGGCGCTGATGCGGTGAATCAGTCGGTTGAAAGCATGGAGGCCATTAAGCACGCCTCAACGCGCATCGCGGATATCACCACAGTTATCGAAGGCATCGCCTTCCAGACCAATATTCTGGCGCTGAACGCCGCCGTAGAAGCCGCCAGAGCCGGTGAACATGGTCGTGGCTTTGCGGTGGTCGCCTCGGAAGTCCGGGCACTGGCGCAGCGCAGTTCTAATGCGGTTAAAGAGATTGAAAATCTGGTCGCCGATTCCCTGAGCAAAGTCGAAGACGGGCATCAGAGTGCTGCTAAAACGCAGGCGAATATGAGCAACATATTGCAGGGGATCCGTCAGGTGAAAGTGCTGATGAGCGATATCGATGTGGCGTCGCACGAACAATCCTCCGGCATTTCGCAGGTGAATATCGCCATTATGCAGATTGGCAAAGCTACACAGGAGAACGCCACTCTGGTCGAAAACTCACAGCAGACTGCCGCGGCGCTCAGCGAACAAGGGCGACACCTCTCAAAACTGGTCAGCGTCTTCAAAATTTCAGAACGTTAAGCCGTGAATTGCGCGGCAATAAACACCGCGCGGACTCGCCAGCAGACCGGTGAAAGGGCTACACTTCAGGGTATCGCCCTTTTACCGGATATCACGATGAAATCCCTCCGAATCTCCGCTGTGTTACTGTTACTCGTTGCGTTAAGCGGTTGCAGTAATCTGATGCACACCACGCCGGTTCCTCCGCCCGCCGTGACAGCCAAAGCGCAGGAAATAACCCGTGCGCAGACGTCCACACTCACCAAAATTGGCAGCATCACGGTCGATGTGATTGGCAGCCCGATGGATGCAGAAGCAGAAGTTCAGCGCCGCGCCGATGCTGCGGGTGCGCATTACTACGTGATCATGTTTAACAGCGAAACCATTATTCCCGGCCGCTGGTATTCACAGGCCACACTCTACCGCTGATTATTCAGCGCCGATCGCGCGGTTAAGCAACAGCTGGCACAAACGTTCCGGCAACTGCGTTTCGCCGCGCGGATCGAGCACCATTCTGCACCAGGCGTCCGCCACCGGTGGCGAAGCAAATTCCAGCATCTGTGTTGCCGTCATCAGGTTGAACAGCTGACCGGTCAGCCAGCGCCCGTGCGCTTCTTCCGCTGTACGCAGACGTTGTAAAAACTGACGGGAGGCGCGGTCAAATATACGGTTTTGGCCGCGAGCCTGATACAAGACCTGTTGCAGCATTTCTCCGCTGGCGGGCAGTTTTTTGAACGTGCGCAGCACATCCAGACACATCACATTCCCCGAGCCTTCCCAGATGCTGTTGACCGGCATTTCACGATACAAACGCGGCAACTCGCTGTCTTCGCAATATCCAATCCCGCCCAGCACTTCCATCGCCTCAGCCACAAACGGCATTCCCTGACGGCACACTTCAAATTTGGCGGCAGGTGTCAGCAACCGGCACAGCAGCTGTTCTGCCGGATTATCGTGCGCGCCAGACGCCGCAGCCAGACGCATCAGCAACATCGTCTGCCCTTCCAGCAACAGCGCCATGCGGCTCAGCGTCTGACGCATCAGCGGTTGTTCAATAAGAGGTTTACCAAAAACCTGCCGCTGGAAGGCGTGGTAAAGCGCTACCGACAACGCCCGGCGCATCATGGCGTGGCTGCCCAGCGCGCAGTCAAAGCGCGTATGACCGCCCATTTTCAGGATATGGCGGATGCCCTCGCCCTCTTCGCCCAGCAGCCAGCCGGTGGCATTCTGAAACTCCACTTCGCTGCTGGCGTTCGAACGGTTACCCAGTTTGTCTTTCAGCCGCTCAATGCGGATCGCATTGCGTGTTCCGTCTGGCAAAACTCTCGGCATAAAGAAACAGGAAAGTCCGCCATCAGTCTGCGCCAGTACCAGATGCGCGTCGCTTTGCGGCACAGAGAAAAACCATTTATGGCCGAGCAGATGATAAGGCTTTCCGCTGCCACGCCCCTCGAGCGCCATCGCCCGCGTGGTGTTGCTGAGGACATCGGACCCGCCCTGCTTCTCGGTCATGCCCATGCCGATCAGCACGCCTTTCTTCTGGTCGCCGGATTGCAGATGCGGATCATAACGATCGGATAACAGCGGTTTCAGCCAGCCTCTGAATTCCGGCGGCAGCGTTTTTTGCAGCAACGGGATCGCGCCGAATGTCATGGTCACCGGGCATAACGTTCCCGCTTCAACCTGACCGTGAAGAATAAATCGCGCTGCACGGGCTACTGCCGAACCGATACGCGCATCTTCCTGCCACGGCAAATTATGCACACGGTTGGCGATCAGCCCCTGCATCAGCAGATGCCAGGCGGGATGAAAACGAACGTCGTCCAGACGCTCACCGCAGGAGTCATAACGTAAAAGCTCCGGTGGATTGGTATTCGCCAGCCTGCCCAGCTCCAGCGATTCCGCAGAGCCTAACTGCTGCCCGAGCGACGCCAGCACATCAGCATCCCATCCCGCCTGCTGACGGGAAACCGCTTCGCGCAGCGGAGTATCGGAAAGGAATAAGTTACTGTTACTCAGTGGCTTGGGCTGATTAAAAACCCGATGTGTTTCCCAGTTCATCGCCTGCTCCCCGTTAAAAGGATATGGCCTAAGTATGGTAAAAATCGGGGAATTAACAGACGGGCAGATCACAAAGGCAGAAATGCAAACGGGAGCCCTGAGGCTCCCGTTTAATCAACAGCTGAGAAAGCAGAAATCAGCTTTTCTTCAGACCACGCTGGCGTACCGCTTCGAACAGGCAAACGCCGGTCGCGACAGAAACGTTCAGGGAAGACACGCTGCCCGCCATCGGGATGCTGATCAGCTCGTCGCAATGTTCGCGGGTCAGACGGCGCATACCTTCGCCCTCTGCGCCCATCACCAACGCCATCGGGCCGGTCATTTTGCTCTGGAACAGATCGTGATCGGCTTCACCGGCGGTACCGACGATCCAGACATTGTGTTCCTGCAACACGCGCAAAGTACGCGCCAGATTGGTCACGTTGATCAACGGCACGTTTTCAGCTGCGCCGCTGGCGACTTTTTTGGCGGTCGCATTCAGTTTGGCAGAACGGTCGCGCGGGACGATCACCGCGTGAACACCGGCTGCATCCGCAGTACGCAGACAAGCGCCCAGGTTATGCGGATCGGTGACGCCATCCAGAACCAGCAGGAACGGACAATCGAGGCTTTCCAGTAATGCAGGCAGGTCGTTTTCCTGATACTGACGACCTTCACGCACGCGCGCAATGATGCCCTGATGCACGGCGCCTTCGGATTTATCATCCAGCCACTGACGGCTCGCCACCTGGATCACAATACCGCTGGCTTCCAGCTCGTCGATCAGCGGTTTCAGGCGTTTATCATCGCGGCCTTTCAGGATGAAGACTTCCAGAAAGCGTTGCGGATCGTTATCGAGTAAGGCTTTAACGGAATGGATACCGTAGATAATTTCGCTCATGATGCTCTTTAAAATAGACTTGCGGACAGCAAGCTGTCCGCAAGTTAACAGGGATTGCGGGCGATTCTATCATACCCTTCATCATTCATGCTGCAGATGCGTTGGCGGCACTCAGTCACCCGAATCACTTACCTGAGTAAGCTCATCGGGATTCCTTCGTTTGCCGCCTTCCTGCAACCTGAATGCTTTCGGGTAGAATACCAGCCCGTCTGGCTTAGCTTTCTGCTGACTTTTTCTTCGCGCGTTTGGCTCTGGTTGCCGCAGCAATTTTTGCTGTTTTATCAGAAGGCTTTTTAGCTTTCTTCGGCTTGCCGTCTTTACCGACCGCGCTTACCGCTTTCTCTTTCTTCGGCTTGGCGGGTTTCGCGTCATCTTTGCGGAAGGCGCTGTCCGGCTCAAAGTTCACGTTTTTCTTACCGGTGCGACGACGGCCGGCGTTGGCCGGTGCTGCGGAACGCATAGAACGCTCGCCGCCTTTTTTAGCGCGATCACGTGCGGTTTTACCTTCACCACGCGCTTTGCGGGTGCTGGAAACCAGCGCGAAATCGATTTTACGCTCGTCCATATGCACGGCTTCAACACGGATTTCGACGGTATCGCCGAGGCGGTAAACGGCACCGGAAGACTCGCCGACCAGACGCTGGCCGATGTTATCGTAGCGGTAGTAATCGTTGTCGAGCGAGGACACATGCACCAGCCCGTCGATGAACAGATCGTTGAGGCGCACGAAGAAGCCGAAGCCGGTCACGCTGGCGATGATGCCGGTGAAGACTTCACCCACGTGATCCTGCATAAAGTCACATTTCAGCCAGTCCGCCACGTTACGGGTCGCTTCGTCCGCACGGCGTTCTGCCATCGAACAATGCTCGCCTAACTGCAACATGTCTTCGTAATCACTGTGCCAGCCGCCGGTTGGCGTCCAGCGATCTTTCAACGTGCCGTGCTCTTTCGCCAGCAGGTACTTGATCGCACGGTGCAGCGCCAGATCCGGATAACGACGGATTGGTGAAGTGAAGTGTCCGTAAGATTGTAACGCCAGACCAAAGTGGCCACGGTTTTCCGGATCGTAAATCGCCTGTTTCATCGAACGCAGCAACATGGTTTGCAGCATTTCGCGGTCAGGACGATCGGCCAGTTCATCCATGATCTGAGCGTAATCTTTCGGCTCAGGTTTCATGCCACCGCCCATCACCAGACCCAGTTCGCCCAGCACGCTTTTTAGCGCAGAAATATGGTCATCACTTGGACGGTCATGCACACGGAACAGCGCCGGTTCATTATGTTTTTCAACAAAACGCGCCGCAGCAATGTTCGCCAGGATCATGCATTCTTCAATCAGTTTGTGGGCGTCGTTACGCACGGTCGGTTCGACACGTTCGATACGGCGCTCGGCATTGAAGATGAATTTCGCTTCTTCGGTTTCGAATGCGATACCGCCACGTTCTGCACGCGCCTGATCCAGCACTTTGTACATGGTGTGCAGTTCAAGCAAATGCTTAACCAGCGGCGAATACTGCTCGCGCAGCTCCGGATCGCCTTCGATGATGCGCCAGACTTTGTTGTACGTCAGACGCGCGTGGGAGCTCATCACCGCTTCGTAGAATTTAGAGCTGGTCAGTTTGCCCTGCGCGGAGATAGTCATCTCACAGACCATACACAGGCGGTCTACCTGCGGGTTCAGGGAGCACAGGCCATTGGACAGCACTTCCGGCAGCATCGGGACAACCTGCGACGGGAAGTAAACGGACGTCGCGCGGCTGCGGGCTTCGTCGTCCAGCGCGGTGCCGTGACGGACGTAATAGCTCACGTCGGCGATGGCGACCCACAGGCGCCAGCCACCGCCGCGTTTTTTCTCACAGTACACGGCGTCATCGAAGTCACGCGCGTCTTCACCGTCAATGGTAACCAGCGGCAGGCTGCGTAAATCGACACGGCCTTTTTTCGCTTCTTCCGGCACCTGTTCGCTCAGATCTTCGACCTGTTTCAGAACCTGTGGCGGCCAGACGTGCGGAATTTCATGGGTGCGCAGCGCGATATCTACCGCCATGCTGGTACCCATTTTATCGCCGAGGACTTCAACGATTTTACCCACCGCTTTGGTCCGGCGGGTCGGACGCTGAGTCAGTTCAACAACAACCATATAGCCCATGCGCGCACCGTTAATGGCGTCGGCCGGGATCAGGATGTCAAAGCTCAGACGACTGTCGTCGGGCACCACAAAACCGGCACCGGCATCAGTAAAGTAACGGCCAACAATCTGGCTGGTTTTCGGCACCAGAACACGCACAATGCGCGCTTCACGGCGGCCTTTACGGTCGGTGCCGACCGGCTGTGCCAGAACCACGTCGCCGTGGATGCACATTTTCATTTGTTCGGCAGAAAGATAGACATCGTCTTTCTTCACGCCTTCGAGGCGCAGGAATCCGTAACCATCGCGATGGCCGATAACCGTGCCTTTCAGCAAGTCCAGACGCTCCGGCAGCGCGTAGCACTGGCGGCGGGTGAAGACTAACTGGCCATCACGTTCCATCGCGCGCAGACGACGGCGCAGGGCTTCCAGCGCTTCTTCTCCGGACAGATTCAGTTCGTTACCGATTTCTTCCCGGCTGGCTGGGGTTTCACGTTTCGCGAGATGTTCCAGAATGAATTCACGGCTGGGAATAGGTGATTCGTATTTTTCTGCTTCTCGTTCCAGGAATGGATCATGTGACATAGCGGTTCCTCCGTTGTCATCAGCAGTTTGTTGAAAGTCTTTCATTCAACAAGCAATAATTTGTAGAGCGTTGAGTTGTCTTTGACCATATCGGCCAGAGTGTACTGATTCAGCTCATCAAGAAAATGTTCTACAGCAGTGTGCAGGACTTGTTTTAGCCGGCATGCAGGCGTGATATGACAAAAGTCGCTGGCGCAATTGACCAGCGAAAGAGGTTCCAGTTCGCGCACCACGTCGCCAATGCGAATGGTCTCTGCGGGCTTGCCCAGTTTGATCCCTCCGTTCTTTCCGCGAACGGCAGTCACCAGGCCAGCACGGCTCAACTGATTAATGATTTTCACCATGTGGTTGCGCGATACACCGTAAACCTCGGTGACCTGCGAAATATTGGTCATCTGATCATCCGGCAACGAAGCCATATAAATCAACGCTCTCAAACCATAATCAGTAAAACTCGTTAACTGCACACATACCTCTGGGTAGCTATTTACCCGGTCTTTCCACGTCAGCCATGCCAACAGGGTGAAGATGATTGTTTATTATGACACTTTGATGATAAACCAGCCGCGAACTTTGCAGCTAATCATTTAGATAGTGGATGGTTTATGGAAAGTACACAAGAGAAGGGATTCACAAAAAAATAAACCGGGCAGTTTTGCCCGGTTATGACGTTTTTACGCAATCAGCTCAGGCTGTTATGCGTCAAACGGGTCGCGCAGGATCATGGTTTCGCTACGATCCGGGCCAGTAGAGATAATATCGACCGGCACTTCTGTCAGCTCTTCAATACGCTTGATGTAGTTCAACGCTGCCTGTGGCAGGTTTTCTACTTCTTTCACGCCGAAGGTGGTTTCGGTCCAGCCAGGCATGATTTCGTAAATTGGCTCGATACCTTCCCAGCCTTCAGCAGCCAGCGGAGTGGTGGTCATTTCGCGGCCATCAGGCATACGGTAACCGACACACAGCTTCACTTCTTTCAGACCGTCCAGCACGTCCAGTTTGGTCAGACAGAAACCAGACAGGGAGTTGATCTGCACAGAACGACGCACGGCCACGATGTCCAGCCAGCCACAACGACGGCTACGGCCAGTGGTCGCGCCAAACTCGTTACCTTGCTTACGCAGGAACTCGCCAGTTTCGTCGAACAGTTCCGTCGGGAACGGACCTGCACCCACGCGGGTGGAGTAAGCTTTAACGATGCCCAGAACATAATCAACGTAACGCGGACCAATACCTGAACCAGTAGCGACGCCGCCAGCGGTGGTGTTGGAAGAGGTCACGTACGGATAAGTCCCGTGGTCGATGTCCAGAAGCGTACCTTGTGCGCCTTCAAACATGATCAGGTCGCCACGCTTACGCGCGCCATCCAGCAGCTCAGACACGTCAACAACCATAGCCGTCAGGATGTCGGCGATAGCCAGGACATCATCCAACGTTTTCTGGAAATCAACGGCTTCTACTTTGTAGTAGTTAACCAGCTGGAAGTTATGGTAATCGATGATTTCTTTCAGCTTGATAGCGAAAGTTTCTTTGTTGAAGAGATCGCCAACGCGCAGACCGCGACGGGCAACTTTATCTTCATAAGCCGGGCCGATACCACGACCGGTAGTGCCGATCGCTTTATCGCCACGCGCTTTTTCACGCGCCATGTCGAGCGCGACATGGTAAGGCAAGATCAGCGGGCAAGCTTCAGACAGTAACAGACGTTCGCGTACAGGGATGCCACGAGCTTCAAGTTCGCCCATTTCTTTCATCAACGCGTCAGGCGCCAGAACAACACCGTTGCCGATGATGCTGGTCACGTTTTCACGCAGAATGCCAGAAGGAATTAAATGAAGAACGGTTTTTTCACCGTTGATAACCAGAGTGTGACCGGCGTTGTGACCGCCCTGATAGCGCACAACATATTTAGCCCGTTCAGTAAGCAGGTCTACGACCTTGCCTTTCCCTTCATCACCCCATTGAGTGCCGAGTACGACGACGTTCTTACCCATCTCAAGAATCACCAGGTTGCTTAAAAAAGGATTCTAACATCTCATTCTGTGCTTTCCAGCACTTTTAGCACACGTTTGCGGGAAAAATTTTAATTGCGTGCTACGCGTCGCAGCAAGACGTGACACCTGGGTTGTAACAAAAGCTCAGCCACCCAGACGACTACGCAACATGTAGTAAATAACGAAGCCTGCCACCACAAGTCCCCCGCCAAAACGCCGTAAAACATGGTCCGGAAGATTCGCCAGTGAGAGGATCATTTTTCTCCATGTTTTTGGATAAAGCATCGGCCCCAAACCTTCAAGAACCAAAACTAACGCCAGCGCCAGCCAAATTGTCGAATTCATGTTGAGTGTCTCAGTGCTTCCTTTGCGGAAAATTATATCGGTTTCAGAAAAGACAAAAGGCCCGTCAAGGGCCTTTTGGAAATTGCATCAGCAATTATTTGTTCTTTTGATCAGGAGACTTCATGAAGCGGAAGAAATCGCTGTCAGGGCTCAACACCATGACGTCGTTACCGCTCTTGAAGCTGGCCTCGTAAGCACGCAGGCTACGGATGAATGCGTAGAAGTCAGGATCCTGGCTGAATGCATCAGCAAACAGTTTCGCCGCTTCGGCATCACCTTCACCGCGGGTGATACGGGCTGTACGTTCTGCTTCAGCCACAGTACGGGTTCTTTCGTAATCCGCCGCTGCCTGAATCTTAGTCGCCTCTTCTTTACCCTGAGAAATGTGACGCAATGCCACCGCATTACGCTCAGCGCGCATACGATCGTAAATCGCGCTGGACACTTCTTCCGGCAAGTTGATTTGTTTCAGACGTACGTCCACCACTTCAATACCCAGTGCTGCCATGCTGTTCGGGTTGACCGCAGGCTGTTTGCCTTTGGTTTCCTGTTCAACACGTTTGGCCGCAGAGGCAATCGCATCATCAGCTTCAGTGGTCGCTTCAGGTTCATCACCTACGCTACCGGTGTTCAGCGCATCACGCACGTCCAGCGTCAAACGGCCACGGGAATCGGTCACGATGTCTTTCACATCAAGACGACCAATTTCAGAACGCAGACGGTCACTGAATTTACGTTTCAGCAGAATTTCTGCCTGAGACACATCACCACCGCCCGTTGCCAGGTAGTAGCGGCTGAAATCACTGATACGCCATTTCAGGTAAGAATCGACGATTAAGTCTTTCTTCTCGCTGGTCACGAAGCGGTCAGCCTGGTTGTCCATGGTCTGAATACGCGCATCGAGCATTTTAATGGATTCCACAAAGGGAACTTTAAAATGCAGGCCCGGCGCATAGACCAGCGGTTTATTATCGCTGTCACGCAGGACTTTACCGAAACGCAGCACGATCCCGCGCTGACCTTCCTGAACGACAAACAGTGAGGCATAAAGCGCCACCAGCACCACAACGACGATAAGTAAAAATGACTTACGCATTGTTATTCTCTCCCTACGCGAAGTGTATCGTCACGCTGTGCGTTTGCACGGCGCTGGTCCATGACACTGCCAGACGAACGGGAACTGCTGGTACCGGCACTGCTTTTGCCATTACTGCTGGTTAAACCCGGAACGGAAGGCAACAAACCTGATTCATCATTTTTGCTGGTGTCATTGGCTGCTGCATTGCCGCCACGCAGCATCTGATCCAGCGGTAATACCATCAGGTTATTCCCTTTATCACTCACCAGAACTTTACGGGTGTGACTGAGGACTTTTTCCATGGTTTCGATATAAAGACGCTCACGGGTAATTTCCGGCGCGGCTTTATATTCAGGTAACAGTTTGGAGAAACGGGCAACTTCACCCTGTGCTTCCAGAACAGTACGGTCTTTATAGGCTTTTGCGTCTTCCAGTAAGCGTTGTGCTTCACCATTTGCCAGAGGCTGGATCTGGTTCGCATAAGCTTCTGCTTCACGAATAGACTGTTGCTCTCTTTCACGGGCAGCGATCGCGTTATCGAAGGAAGCTTTCACTTCTTCCGGCGGACGCGCGGTCTGGAAGTTAACGTCCTGAATAGTGATACCCATTTTGTACGGACGAATGGTTTCTTCCAGTACACGTTGGGTATCGCTACGCACCGTGGTACGGCCTTCAGTCAGGATTTTATCCATCGTGTATTTGCCGATAACGCCACGTAATGCGCTGTCCGTTGCCTGGCTCAGGCTGTCGTCAGGATTGGCGACGCTGAACAGATAAGCTTCAGGATCCGTCACGCGGTACTGTACGTTCATTTCAACGCGTACCACGTTTTCGTCAGAGGTCAGCATCACGCCAGACGCAGCAAGTTCACGTACCGATTCTACGTTCACTGCGCGTACCTGGTCGATGAAGGTCGGTTTCCAGTTCAGGCCCGGCTCAACCAGATGGCTGAACTTACCAAAACGGGTCACAACGCCACGTTCGGCTTCTTTAATGGTATAGAAACCTGTCGCAGCCCAGATAACCACCACCGCAGCGACCGCGATGCCGGCAATCCGGGTGCCACTCATTCCATGACCGGAACCGGTTGGCGCACCGTTGTTATTGCTGTTGTTGTTATTGTTGCCTGAACCTTTTCCACCGAAACCACCCAGTTTTTTGCTGAGTTTACGGAAGATATCATCCAGATCAGGTGGCCCCTGATTGCGGCCGCCTTTGTTGTCATTATTTCCACCAGAATTTCCACCAGAGTTGCCGCTATTATTATTGCTGCTGCCCCAGGGGTCGCGGTCCTGTCCGTTATTACCGGGCTGATTCCACGCCATGTTATAGCTCCATTATTCTATGATTGGTGTTCTTCAGGCCAAATCAGACAGGCTCTGGTTGCGGACATAGCTTTCCAGTTCCTGCTCTTGTTTGCAGAGGCGGCGCCAGTCAACGATGGGCATTCGCACCATCAGACCAATACTGCCATCCTCTTCAATCCATTCTTTTTCAATTGCCTGAAGCTGGTAAAAACGGCTACGAAGGCGGCCTGCTTCCGGCGGCAAGCACAATTCATGCTGCGCGATTTCGCCGGAGAGTCGCTCCGTTAATGCCTGAAATAGCAACGGAATGCCTTCACCTGTCACGGCTGAAAGCCAGACTCTGACAGGCAAATTCTCCTCGTTGCGGTCGATACGCGGGACAAAATCATCCAACATATCTATTTTGTTCATCACTAACAGCGCAGGAATTTCATCTGCTTCGATCTCTGCCAGCACCGTATTCACCGCGTCAATATTTTCCTGAACACGGATGTCCGCTGCATCAATAACATGTAATAACAGAGATGCCTGTCGGGTTTCCTGCAACGTTGCTTTAAAGGCCGCAACCAAATCATGGGGCAGGTGACGAATAAACCCTACGGTGTCCGCCAAAACTGTTTCCCCGACATCTGCGACCATAATACGGCGCAGCGTAGGATCAAGCGTAGCAAACAACTGATTGGCCACATAAACATCGGCCTGAGTAATACGGTTAAAAAGTGTGGATTTCCCGGCGTTGGTATATCCAACCAAAGACACCGTCGGAATATCCGCACGAACGCGTGAACGGCGACCTTGTTCACGCTGCTTAGCCACTTTTTCAAGACGGCTGAGGATTAAAGTGATTCTGTCTCGCAGTAAACGGCGGTCAGTTTCGAGCTGGGTTTCACCCGGACCACGTGCGCCAATACCGCCGCCCTGTCGTTCAAGGTGCGTCCAGCCACGAACCAGTCGGGTAGCAATGTGGCGTAATTGCGCCAGTTCTACTTGTAACTTACCTTCGTGTGTTCGGGCCCGCTGGGCAAAAATATCTAATATCAATCCGGTGCGGTCGACAACGCGACATTCGCATAAGGCTTCCAGGTTTCTTTCCTGGCCGGGAGACAAGGCGTGATCAAACAGGATGACAGAGGCGCCCGTTGCTTTGACGGCATCTGCGATTTCTTGGGCCTTTCCTTCACCGACAAAGTATTTTGGGTGCGGTGCCTTACGGCTCCCGGTGACGACTTGCAACGCCTCTACACCTGCAGAAGAAACCAGCGATTCAAATTCGCTCAGGTCTTCCGTGTCTTTGTCTTGCGAGAAATAGATATGAACCAGTACGGCCTGCTCACCGGCTTCATAACGGTCAAACAAGCTTGCGACCTCTCATTTGGGAAATATTCGCCAGCCGGGGGTGCATAAGCATAATCGGAATACTTATGAACCCCTTCGTGGTTGACCAACGCTGCGCTTTATTCAGCGTCATCGTTTTCCTGCTGCGGCTGTTGCGCAGACGGAGTACTACCTTGGTGATAATTGTTGGTGCTGCCCGAACCTGGATTATTGCTATGGTGTGACACCGGGCGGGAAGGCACTACGGTGGAGATAGCGTGTTTATACACCATCTGGCTTACCGTATTTTTTAACAGAATGACAAACTGGTCAAAAGACTCAATCTGGCCTTGCAGCTTAATACCATTCACCAAGTAAATAGAAACCGGAACACGTTCACGACGCAATGCGTTCAGGAACGGATCTTGCAAAGATTGCCCCTTAGCCATTCTATCTTTTCCTTATTAGTTTGTTGTTTGTAACTTTGAGCCTATCGGCTCGAAAATAAATCACATAAAAAATTTGCGCGCTGAGTACTCATCAATTGTACACAATCACCCAACCTATGCACTAACAACCTGAATTACACGGTTTAAGGCCTCTTCTGGCTTCTCAGAATCGAGCCATTCGACACCCTCCCAACCTCGCAACCAGGTCATCTGACGTTTGGCCAGCTGTCGTGTCGCGCAAACACCACGATAAACCATTTCATCGTAATCGAATTCACCAGACAAATATGACCACATCTGGCGATAGCCTACACAGCGAATAGAAGGCAAATCGGTATGCAAATCGCCCCGAGCTATCAGCGTTCTGACTTCGTCTTCAAAACCATTGGACAACATCTGACTAAAACGTTCCTCGATCCGCGTATGTAATAATTCACGACGGGTCGGGGCAATCGCAAACTGATGAACACGATAGGGCAATGTTTCACCCGAAATTTTAGTCAGTTCCGTTAAAGTTTTACCCGAAATAAAAAAAACTTCCAGTGCTCTGGACAGTCTCTGCGGATCATTCGGATGAATTCGCATAGCCGCCACCGGGTCTATCTCGCGCAATTGGTCATGAAGTGCTTCCCAACCCTGCTCCGCCGCCTGCTTTTCGATACGTTCACGAACCTCAGGGTCGGCCGGTGGTAACGGGGAAAGTCCTTCAAGCAATGCCTTGAAATAAAGCATAGTCCCACCTACCAATAACGGGATCTTATTGCGTGAGGTTATTTCAGCCATTTCGCGTAATGCGTCGCGACGAAAGTCTGCCGCGGAATAAGCCTCGGCCGGATCCAGAATGTCGATCAGACAGTGCGGCGCTTGCGCCAGCTCTTCCGCCGTCGGTTTCGCTGTGCCGATGTCCATCCCACGATAGATTAAAGCCGAGTCCACGCTGACTAACTCAACGGGAAGATGGTTCATCAGCGACATCGCCAGTGCCGTTTTACCGGATGCGGTCGGCCCCATGATAAAGATTGCCGGGGGAAGCGCGTTGTTTTCAGAGTCAGTCATGCTTAAAAGCCGCCAGCGCGGGCTGTAAATCAAGAGGTTGCAGAAGTCCGGACGGAGGCGATTTCACCAACTGCGGGCAAAGACGCTCAACATCCGTGAGTAATTGTATGGCTTGTGAAATCGTCCAGACCTCGTGCTCGCAGCCACAGTGGCGGGCAAACCACATGGCTACCGCATCAGAAGTCACCTCCTGCTGAACAGCAAGGTAACCTAACAGATCAGGTATCAACTTTTGTAAATTTTGTTGGCGTAATGGTAAAGGTACCGCGCGAACCGTCACACGATGCGACTCATTGAGCATTTCTAAACCAAAATGCTGCAATAACGTCTGATGCCGCGCCATGACAGCGGCCTCTTCTTTACTGACGTTCAGTTTAAGCGGAATCAAAAGCGGCTGCGGACGTAACCCTTCTTCCGGCGGTGTCAGCTGTGCCCATTTCAGCCAGCGATCGGCCACCGGCAACGACAGCAGCACCAGTTGTTTGCCGCGCTCAAGTAACGCATATTCCGCCGAACAGACCGTCAGCACACGTCCGAAACTCTGACTGTGTGATTCCAGTGCCGGTTCAGCCAGTGTACGGGCCACAGAAGCGGCAGACTTAGCGGGCTGTGCCACGACAGGAACCGGTTCCTGTAAGGTGAATGACTCCGGCGCAGGCTGCAATAAACGGCCGTAAGCCTTGCTTTCAGAAGGATTGTAAGCCGGTTCATTGCTGCGAAAAGCCGGTTCCCGTGGCTGACTGGCACGTGCTGTTTCAGGAAACACATTTTCACGCGGTGGTGATGATTTACGTTCTGCCGGTTGCGAGAAATGATTCCCGCCTGCGGCCTGACGGTTTTCCTGCTGCCAGCGCGGTGTATCTTGCTGTAGCTGTGGCTCATCCAGAACCGGCGCGCCCGCCTGCTGCAATACGGACATTACCGCCTGATAAATAAAATCGTGTACCAGCCGCGACTGATGGAAGCGCACTTCGTGTTTGGCCGGATGCACATTCACATCCACCTGATGCGGATCGACATCCAGATAAAGCACATACGCAGGTTGCTGATCGTCTTTCAACTGATCCTGATAGGCCTGCCGGATCGCGTGATTAATCAGACGATCCTTCATCATACGATTATTCACATAGCAATATTGCATGTCAGTCAGGTTGCGCGAACCTGCCGGATCCGCCACCCAGCCACGGATCGCCAGGTCACCGTGACTCCATTCCACTTCCAGCGCGTGCTCGACGAATGTCGGGCTGCAAATGCTTGCCAGACGTCGGGAGAACTGCGAAGGGTCTTTGACCGCGCGATACTGCCGAATAAGCTTGCCGTTGTGGCTGAGATTGACGGACACGTCAAAGCGCGCCAGCGCAATCCGGCGGACAACTTCATCAATATGGGTAAATTCGGTTTTCTCAGTGCGCATGAACTTACGGCGGGCGGGCGTGTTGTAGAACAAATCCAGCACTTCGATGGTCGAGCCCTGCGGATGCGCCGCGGGTTTGACTGTGACCGCCATGTCGCGCCCTTCGGCGTAGGCCTGCCAGGCTTCATTTTGCTCAGCCGTACGTGATGTCAGGATAAGACGCGAAACCGAGCTTATACTCGCCAGCGCTTCGCCGCGGAATCCCAGACTCATGATAGCTTCGAGATCGTCAAGACAGGTGATTTTACTGGTTGCATGACGCGCCAGCGCCAGCGCAAGTTCGTCTTTGCCAATACCACAGCCGTTATCGCGAATGCGGATTAGCTTGGCACCGCCGCGATCGATATCAATATCGATTCGCGTTGCGCCGGCATCAAGGCTGTTTTCCACCAGCTCTTTCACCACGGAAGCCGGCCTTTCGACAACTTCGCCCGCAGCTATCTGGTTAGCAAGTTGCGGCGGCAGTACCTTGATCGGCATAGCGGCTCCTGTGGCTGACGGTGATGAACCGCCTATGACTGTGGAATAGTTAAGGTTTGGCCGAGCTGTACCTCGCCAGACTTCATGTGATTTGCGGTTTTGATGTCATTCATACTGACACCATATTTACTCGCGATTGCCGACAACGTATCACCGCGTTTAACGGTATGTTTCGACGATTTCTTCGACGCTTTTGCCGTTGTACCAGAAGATGTGCGGGTGCCCGCTGGCACTTTCAATCGCTGGCCGACCCAGACACCGTCTTTTTTCAGTTTATTGAGGTCACGCAGTGCCGCAGTCGTCGTGCCGTAGCTGTTTGCGATGCCGGTCAGCGTTTCGCCGCGGGTCACTTTATGGATCTGCGTCGCACCGGCTGCACCGGCGGTCACTTCAATCGGTCCCGGCTGATTACTGGCTTTCGCGCTACTGTCGGCCGCCGCTGCTGATGAGGCCAGCAGCGGACGGTTTTCGACCTTTGGGCCGTTTTGTATCGGATGCGACTGGAAATAATTACGCAGACCGATGTGTATGGCCCTCGCAATTTTATCCTGGTACGCGCTGCTGCCCAGCAGCCGCTCCTCAGTTGAGTTACTGATAAAGCCGGTTTCCACCAGCAGGGAAGGAATATCTGGCGAGCGTAATACGCCTAAACTGGCATGCTCCGGCTTGGCTTTATGCAACGAGCCGACGGAGCGCAGTTCGCGCAGAACACGGGTCGCGACGTCATAGCCGACACGTTGAGAATGACCGAACTGCAAATCGAGCACGGCCTGACTCAGGTACGGATCGGATGCGGTATTCGCCAGCACGTCACCCGCACCACCTAACAGCTCAGATTGCTTCTCGTGCTGCTCGAGCCAGTTACCCATTTCGCTGTTCGCGCGGCGGTTCGATAATACCCAAACCGATGCGCCACGCGCGCTGCGGCTTGGCGCGGCATCGGCGTGAATGGAAACCAGTACGTTGGCGTTTTTCTTACGCGCCACATCGGAACGTCCCATGACGGAAATAAAGTAATCACCGTCACGGGTTAATACCGGCTGGAACATCGGATCAGCATTCAGAATCGCCTGCAATTTCCGGGCGATGGCAATAGTGACGTTCTTTTCTTTAAGACCGCCCGCACCGATGGCTCCGGGATCCTGTCCGCCGTGACCGGCATCAATCGCGACAATGATTCTGCTGTCGCTGGTGCTGACAGTTGATGAACGCGAGTTATCAGGGGCGACAGAAGTGGAAACCACTTTGGTCTGATCGTTGGTAAACGGATTGGATTTAGACGATGGCGTGACCGTTTTGCCTGCATTTGGCGAAGGCGTATTGGTGGCTGTGACAACCGGCGCAGCACGGCGTGGTGCGGGCGCGGCGGCATTCATGGTCAGCACTACCGTGTACTGGCTGCCGTCTTTTTGTTTCGTCGCGTTGGTTCTGACTTTCTGATTAAGCTCAAACACCAGACGCTGGCTTTGTGCATTCGGCGGGGTACTGGCACGCACACGCGTCACCAGGTTCTGGCCGTTAAAATTCAGCGGCAGGCCTTTCATCACGCCGTCCTGGCGGATATCCATCACCACACGTTCAGGATTATGCAGCGGGAAAAAGGAGTAATCCGGCGAACCGTCAAACGTAATCGTGACCGTCGACTGCGTCTGGCCATTGGAGACATTGATATTTTTCATGCCCGCCGCAAAAACCGGCGACGCCAGCACAGCAAACAACATCAGCGTCGATAACATCCGCGTCGATAATGACATCGCCGCCGACGTAAACAGAGAGGTAAAACGTGAGTTCATCGCGTGATCATCCTTGCTGTTGAACACGATGCAGCAAATTTATACCAGATTCGGACACCGCCACCAGCTTCGCGGTGCGCCCGGTCTGGGAATAATCCAGCGTCAGTTCTATATCTGGTTCGGGTAACACGCCAGCACCCTGCTGCGGCCATTCCACCAGACAAATAGCATCCTGTGCGAAATAGTCGCGGATCCCCATAAATTCCAGTTCTTCAGGATCAGCCAGGCGATACAAGTCAAAATGATAGACGGCGATCTTTTCCAGTTGATAAGGCTCAACCAGCGTGTAGGTCGGGCTTTTCACATTGCCCTGATGCCCCAATGCCTGAAGAAATCCCCGGCTAAAGGTTGTTTTACCGGCTCCCAGATCGCCATAAAGATGGATAACCGTTGAGCCTTCGCAGGCTTTCGCCAGTGAAGCACCTAGTTGCAGCGTTGCCGCTTCGTCGGGTAGAGAGATATTAAGTTGATTCATTCAGTGATATCTATTTCTTCAGGTCTGGATTAACTAACGGGGCAATCACCGCTAAAAGATCAGTTGCCAGCATACCGCGCGTTCCCTGCCGGTGGGCAATTTCGTCTGCGGCAGCGCCATGAACCACTGAGCCCGCGCAGGCCGCATCATAAATATTCAGTTTCTGAGCCAGCAATCCGCCAATGATACCAGAAAGCACGTCGCCCATGCCGCCGGATGCCATACCGGCATTGCCGACATCTGCCAGCGCCATTTCGCCATGTTCACTGGCAATCAGACTGCCCGCACCTTTAAGCACTACCACGCCGCCATAGCGTTCCGTGAGTTTCTGCGCCGAAAGTAAGCGGTCACTCTCAATTTCCTTCACGCTGCAACCGAGTAAGCGGGCTGCTTCGCCAGGATGAGGCGTCAGTACGCGATTTTGCCGTTTCCCGGGATTGATTGCCAGCAGGTTAAGCGCATCAGCGTCCCATAACGCCGGTTTATCCCACTTTGCCGCGCGTTCGACCGCCTGTTTACCCCATTCTTTCTGGCCTAAACCGGGGCCGATGACTAACACATCCGCCCATTCCAGCCCTTCATCGAGCGATTCTGCGGTCAGTTCCTGCACCATGAGCTCAGGTCTGGCGGTCAGCAACGGGCCAGCGTGCTCTTTGTGAGTGAGTACTCGCACCAGACCAGCACCGGTGCGCAGCGCGGCTTCCGACGCCATTCGGATTGCACCGGCAAACCCGATATCGCCGCCAACCACCAATAAACGCCCGTGTTCACCTTTGTGGGAACACGGACGGCGCGGGTGCAACCATGTGCCTAACTGCGACGCATCCAGCCGCTGTAACGCTGCCAGATGTCCACCCAGCCAGCTTTGCAGCCCCAGCGCATCACAATGTAATTTACCGGTGTAATCGCGCGCCTGTCCGGTCAGCAAACCGGGTTTCAAGGCGATGAAACTGACAGTGTGCGTGGCGTGAACCGCCTTCCCCGCTGTCTGGCCAGTTTGCGCATCAAGCCCCGAAGGAATATCGAGAGATATCACTGGCAATGATGCCGAATTAGTGGCGTCAATCAGCCCGTCGTAAGGTGCGCGGGGCGCAGAAGATAAACCGGTACCGAGCAAACCATCGATAATCAGATCAGCATCGTCCGGCCATGCAGAATCGGCAGAATTGATTTCTCCGCCACTTTTCAGCCAACCCGTTCGCGCCATTTCCGCTTCATCAGGCAGCGGTTTGCTCCCTTCCACGGCCAGCAGCGTCACGCGTATACTTGCGCTTTTCGCCAGACGCGCCATTTCAAAACCGTCACCGCCGTTATTGCCGTGACCACACAAAATCAGCCAGTGCCGCGTGTGTGGAAATTCACGCTGCGCCAGTAAAAAAGCGGCCTTCGCCGCACGTTGCATCAGTGTAAACAGAGAAATCCCCGTTTCCTGCGCCGCCTGACGCTCAGCTTTTCGCAGCCAGTCAGCAGAAAACACGGAATGTGGTAAACTCGCCTCGTTTCGTTTTTCACGTTGGTTCGTCATGACACTCCCTCTCGATCTCGTTCAACTGGCTCAACATATCAAGCAATGGGGCCAATCGCTAGGCTTCCAGCAGGTTGGCATCTGCGATACAGACTTATCTGTTGAAGAGCCCAAACTGCAAGACTGGCTTGATAAACAATATCATGGCGAGATGGACTGGATGGCGCGCCACGGCATGTTACGTGCCCGTCCGCATGAATTACTGCCCGGCACGTTGCGGGTGATCAGCGTGCGCATGAACTATCTGCCCGCCAAAGCCGCCTTTGCCAAAACCCTGAATAATCCGCAACTCGGTTATGTCAGCCGTTACGCCCTGGGACGCGACTATCACAAGGTGTTGCGGCAGCGCCTGAAAAAACTGGGCGACATGATCCAGGCGCATTGTACTGAGCATGCTGATCAGACCGTCACCTTCCGCCCCTTTGTGGATTCCGCGCCGGTCATGGAGCGCCCGCTGGCAGCGAAAGCCGGTCTTGGCTGGGTTGGTAAACACTCACTTATTCTCAACCGTGAATCCGGCTCGTGGTTCTTTCTCGGCGAACTGCTGATTGATTTGCCGTTGCCCGTCGATCAGCCTCAGGAAGAGAAATGCGGCAAATGCGTGGCCTGCATGACCACTTGCCCGACCGGTGCCATCGTTGCGCCTTATACCGTTGACGCGCGCCGCTGCATTTCCTATCTGACTATCGAACTGGAAGGCGCGATACCGGAAGAATTCCGCCCGCTGATGGGCAACCGCATCTACGGCTGCGATGACTGTCAGCTGATCTGCCCCTGGAATCGTTATTCGCAACTGACTGATGAAGAAGATTTTAGCCCGCGTGCCGCGCTGCATGCGCCGGAGCTGATGACTTTGTTTGGCTGGACGGAAGAGAAATTTTTACGGATTACGGAAGGTTCGCCAATACGACGTATCGGACATCTGCGCTGGCTGCGCAACATAGCAGTGGCATTAGGCAATGCGCCCTACTCGCAGGACGTGATGGATTCGCTGCATTCGCGCGAAGGGGAAAATGCGCTGCTGGATGAACATATCAGCTGGGCTATCGCACAACAGGTAGAAAGAAGAAATGAACATCGTGTCGAAGTACAAACACTGCAGCAGAAACGGCTGATCCGTGCGGTGGAAAAAGGTTTGCCAAGGGATGCATAACATTTCCCAAAAAACGCTGTTCTTCTTTATATAATTTTCTGTGCATAAAAATAAAAATGCTTTGCCAATCAAGTGCAAAAAAAAGAGCAAGTGATCGTCATAACGTTTCGTTATAAATTTATTATGATATAAATCAGCGTGTTATATTTTGGCAATATGGCGGGCGCAAAAAACAGACAGTGCAAAAAAACACCTAAAGCTGTGGATAAGTCTGTTTAAAAAAATAATACAAACCGTGTAATGATTGTTTCATTCGCGCACGAAATATGCACCAGAAAGGCATAAAGAAATGATTTTGTACTGAAGAAGAAAACTGGAGCGGGAAACGAGACTCGAACTCGCGACCCCGACCTTGGCAAGGTCGTGCTCTACCAACTGAGCTATTCCCGCATTGAGATGTCTGGCATCTGCTGTACTGTTAAAAATGTACAGACTTTGAAATTTTGGAGCGGGAAACGAGACTCGAACTCGCGACCCCGACCTTGGCAAGGTCGTGCTCTACCAACTGAGCTATTCCCGCGTCGCATGGCACTGCATTTTTTACGTTTTAATCTTTAAATCTAACTACTTAAAAATTTGGAGCGGGAAACGAGACTCGAACTCGCGACCCCGACCTTGGCAAGGTCGTGCTCTACCAACTGAGCTATTCCCGCTCTGCGCACTCAACGAAATTCTTCATCGGTACGGGGTGCGCATTATACGAGAAATCCTTTTAGCCGCAAGCCCCTGAAAGCAAAAAAATGAATTTTTCGTTCAAGTGCCGATTAAAACATCAATCCGGTGAATTAATCAGCGAAACACGGTGAATTCGTGTTCCACAGGTTTTTTTAAAGATTTTTTAAAATATTTCTCATAAATCATTCGAGTTGCAGGAAGGCGGCAAACTCGTTCATCCCGATGGCTGACATGGGTCAGTGATTCGGATGAGAGAGTGCAGCCAACGCATCTGCAACCTGAAGGATGAGGAAGATTAAAGATTAATAAAGTGTTCGCGGTAATACGCTAACTCAGCCACGGATTCACGAATATCGTCCAGCGCCTGATGGGTATTCTGCTTCTTAAAGCCGCCCAGCACTTCCGGTTTCCAGCGGCGCGCCAGTTCTTTGAGCGTACTGACGTCCAGATAGCGGTAATGGAAATAGGCTTCCAGCTCCGGCATGTACTTAAACAGGAAGCGTCTGTCCTGCCCGACGCTGTTACCACAAATCGGCGATTTACCCGCCGGAACCCACTCGCGCAGAAACTCGATGGTTTTTTGCTGCGCCGCATTGTCATCAAACGGGCTGGCTTTCACACGTTCCACCAGACCGCTGCCGGTGTGCGTGCGCACATTCCAGTCGTCCATCAGCGCCATCTGAGCGTCAGACTGATGCACTGCCATCACCGGCCCTTCGGCCAGAATGTTCAGATGCGCGTCGGTCACCAGCGTGGCAATCTCAATAATGCGGTCACGTTCAGGATCCAGACCGGTCATTTCCAGGTCGATCCAAATTAAGTTCGAGTCATTTGCAGCCATGATGTGTCCTGTTACAAAGTAGAGAGTTGACGGAGATCTCCGTCATTCGGGCATTTAATATAAAATAGCTGGTATCATAGTCGTTTTGGTCGCACCGAGCGATTAAAGCCAGTTAAGTGAGGCGCAGTGACTAAGTCAAAACTGTCTAAAGGGCAACAACGTCGCGTTCAGACTAACCATCAGCGTCGTCTGACACAGACCGACAAACGGAAAGAGCTGGACGATTCTCTGCATGGCGAACCGCAGGACGGTGTTGTCATCAGCCGTTTCGGGATGCATGCGGACGTTGAAGCGGCCGACGGCAGCCAGCACCGTTGCAATATCCGCCGTACCATCCGTTCTCTGGTCACCGGTGACCGCGTTGTATGGCGCGCCGGGGAAAACACCAGTGTGAAAGGCATCGTCGAGGCGGTACACGAACGCACCTCCGTTCTGACACGCCCTGATTTCTATGATGGCGTAAAACCCATCGCCGCGAACATTAACCAGATTGTGATTGTCTCCGCCATTCTGCCGGAGCTGTCGCTTAATATCATCGACCGTTATCTGGTTGCGTGCGAAACCGTGGAAGTTGAGCCGCTGATTGTGCTCAACAAAATCGATCTGCTTGATGACGAAGGTCGTAAATTCGTTCAGGGCATGATGGATATCTACCGCAATATCAATTATCGCGTACTTGAAGTGTCGAGCCAGACCGGCGAAGGCATGCCAGCGTTTGAAACGGCGCTGACCGACCGCATCAGTATTTTCGCGGGTCAGTCGGGTGTGGGTAAATCAAGCCTGCTGAACGCCCTTCTGCCACCGGATGAAAAACAAATTCTGGTGAACGAAGTGTCTGATAACTCAGGTCTTGGCCAGCACACCACCACGGCAGCGCGTCTGTATCACTTCCAGCATGGCGGCGACGTTATCGATTCCCCGGGCGTGCGTGAATTTGGTTTGTGGCACCTTGCGCCAGAGCAGATCACCCAGGGCTTTGTCGAATTCCGTCCTTTCCTCGGTTACTGCAAATTCCGCGACTGTAAACATGGCAGCGATCCGGGCTGTGCAATCCGTGACGCCGTAGACCGTGGCGAAATTGCCGAAGAACGTTTCGATAACTACCACCGTATTCTGGAAAGTATGGAAGACGTAAAAACGCGTAAAAACTTTGACGCGCTTTAATGCTAATTAATTGAATTAACATGTTAATGGCAAACGGGTGAAGTTAACGGAAGTTGAACCGTTGATTTCACCCCGTTACAATCCTCCGCCATACAACACTGCGTGACCCTGAACAGGATTCAGGGTTTCCTGCAAAATGGCCGGTAACGCCGGTCATTCATACCATCCAAGAGGTTTTCCCCGTGCTGGACAGTATCAAAATCAAACTTCAATACTTACTTCCTAAACAAGGACTGACCCGTCTTGCTGGCTGGGGCGCGGATAAACGTGCCGCCACGCTGACCCATTGGGTGATCAAAGCCTTTGCGCGTTTTTATAACGTCGACATGAAAGAAGCACAAAATCCGGATCTGAAATCTTACGCGACATTCAACGAATTCTTCGTCCGTCCGCTGCGCGATGGCGCGCGTCCGGTGGTCAGCGGTTTAGATATGCTTTGCCTGCCAGCCGACGGTGCAGTCAGTCAGTTAGGCGCAATTACCGATGGCAAACTGTTCCAGGCCAAAGGCCATTTTTACAGTTTAGAAGCGCTGCTGGCGGGTAACTATCTGCTCGCAGAGCAGTTCAGAGACGGCAAGTTCGCGACTATCTATCTGGCACCGCGCGATTATCACCGTGTGCATATGCCGTGCGACGGCGTGCTGCGCGAAATGATTTATGTGCCGGGCGATTTGTTCTCCGTGAATCCGCTGACTGCCGCCAACGTGCCGAATCTGTTCGCCCGTAACGAGCGCGTCATCTGCGTCTTTGATACTGAATTCGGTCCGATGGTGCAGATTCTGGTTGGCGCAACGATTGTCGGCAGTATTGAAACCGTCTGGGCTGGCTGTGTCACACCGCCGCGCGAAGGCATTATCAAGCGCTGGACCTATCCGGCTGCAGGCGAAGAAGGCGCAATCGCACTGGAAAAAGGTCAGGAAATGGGCCGCTTCAAACTGGGTTCCACCGTGATCAACCTGTTTGCAGCAAATCAGACCCGTTTCATGCCAAATTTGAAAAATGGCACCGTGACCCGCATGGGCGAACCGTTCGCCGAAGCTCTGCGTACACCAGCAACTGCAACGGCGGAACCAGTTGTAGCAGAACCGATCGTAGCGGAGCCAGTCGTTGCAGAAACTGTAGTTACGGAGCCTGTAGTTACAAAACCTGTAGTTACAAAACCTGTAGTTGCTGAGCCTGTAGTTACAAAGCCTGTAGTCGCTGAGCCTGTGGTTACCGAAGTCCCTGTCAAAACAGAAACACCAGCAGGTGTGGCAACGGCTGAACCACAAGCGCCTAAAGACTACTGAGTTCAGACTGAACTGACATAAAGAACTGAAGAAAAGGATGTGACCGAGTGCGCCTGATCCCCGCCTTGCTGATGAGTTTACTGCTATCCCTGCCATTGATGGCGGGTGCGGCGCCGACTGAAGATCAGCTCAAACAGGAACTGAAACAGGCGGAAGCCAACAAAGAAATGGCCAATCAGACACAGGTGGTTGAGGCGCTGCAAAGCGCGCTCAACTGGCTGAATGAAGCCAGTGTTTCAGCCGGTCGCACCGAGCAATACCAGAAGGTCATTGATGACTTCCCAAAACTGACGCAGGCACTGCGTCAGGAATTACAAAATCAGCCGGACAAACCGCCAGCGGTTGATGGCAGCATTCCTACTGCTCAGCTCGAGCAGCAAATTCTGCAAGTCAGCAGCCAGCAGCTGGAAGAAACCCGCCAGTTACGTCAGGAGCAGGATCGCTCACGGGACATCAGCGATTCACTGAGTCTGATCCCGCAACAGCAATCTGAGGCCCGCAATGCGCTTGGTGACATTGAGCAGCGGATGCAGGCGGCAACGGCGGCAGCCACATCGTCCCCGCTGGCGCAGGCGCAGCTGAGTGCCTTGCAGGCGGAATCTGCCGCGCGCAAAGCCAAAGTCGATGAACTGGAGCTGGCTCAGCTTTCTGCCAATAACCGGCAGGAATTGTCGAGAATGCGCACTGATCTCTACAAAAAGCGCGCCGGTTATCTGGATCAGCAATTACAGGCTTTACGCAATACGCTGAATAATCAGCGCCAGCGTGAAGCCGAACAGGCGCTGGAAAAAACCGAGTTGCTGGCCGAGCAAAGTGGCGAACTGCCGCATTCCATCAGTCAGCAATTGCAGTCCAACCGTGAGTTGTCGCTGGCACTGAATCAGCAGGCGCAGCGGATGGATCTGATATCTTCCCAGCAACGTCAGGCTGCCGCTCAGACTCAGCAGGTGCGTCAGGCGATCAATACCATCCGCGAACAGGCGCAATGGCTCGGTGCATCCAATCTTCTGGGAGAAACGCTGCGGGCGCAGGTCTCCCGTCTGCCGGAAATGCCAAAACCGCAACAGCTTGACCGCGACATGGGCCAGCTGCGCGTTCAGCGTCTGCACTATGAAGATTTACTCGATAAGCAGCCGATTTATCGTCAGGCACGGCAGGACGACGGCAAGCCGCTGACCGCCGCGCAGCAGAAAATTCTTGATGCCCAGTTGCGGACTCAGCGTGATTTGCTCAATTCCCTGCTTTCAGGCTGTGATACCCAAATTCTTGAACTGACCAAGCTGAAAGTGGCCAACAGTCAGCTGGTCGAAGCGCTGAATGACGTGCATGAGGCCGCCCACCGCTATCTGTTCTGGGTGGCGGACGTCAGCGCCATCGGGATTTCTTATCCGGTGCAGGTGGCGCATGACCTGAAACGTCTGGTGTCGCTGGATTCACTGACTCAGCTCGGCGGCGCTTTCATGATGATGGTCACCAGCAAAGAAACGCTGTTGCCGCTGTTTGGCGCACTGATCCTGGTGATTATCAGCATCAGTTCCCGCAAGCATTACTATGCATTCCTGGAACGCGCCAGCAGCCGGGTCGGCAAAGTTACGCAGGATCAGTTCTCGCTGACGATGCGCACCGTGTTCTGGTCGATCCTGGTGGCGATGCCGCTGCCGGTCTTGTGGGCCGCGCTGGGCTTCGGGCTGCAAAGTGCCTGGCCGTATCCGATTGCGGTGGCGATTGGTGATGGCGTGACCGCTACGCTGCCGATTCTGTGGGCGTTTATGGTCAGCGCAGCACTGGCGCATCCTCAGGGGCTGTTTGTCGCGCACTTTGGCTGGCCGCAGCGTGCCGTTTCACGCGCACTGCGCTATTACGCACTGTCAATCTGGGTCATGGTGCCGCTGATTATGGCGCTGATTACTTTCGATAATCTCAATGACCGCGAATTCTCCAATACACTTGGACGGTTGTGCTTTGTCCTTCTGTGTCTGGTGGTGGCGCTGGTCACTCACAGCCTGAAACGTGCCGGTATCCCGCTGTATCACGATAAAAAGGGCAACAGCGAAAACGTCATTAACAAAACGCTGTGGTGGATGCTGCTGGGCGCGCCAATTGTGGCGGCGCTGGCCTCGCTGCTGGGTTATCTGGCGACGTCGCAGGCGTTACTGGCGCGTCTGGAAACCTCGGTGGCCATCTGGTTCGTGCTGCTGGTGATTTATCACATTATCCGCCGCTGGATGCTGATCCAGCGACGTCGTATTGCTTTCGAGCGCGCCAAACAGCGCCGTGCGGAAATGCTGAATCAGCGCGCCCGTGGTGAAGAGGATGCGAATCACGTCAACACCAGTAATGAAGGTACGGTAGAAGTGGAAGAACCGGTGGTCGATCTGGATGCGATCTCCGCGCAATCATTACGCCTCGTTCGTTCGCTGCTGACGCTGATCGCGCTGATCTCAGTGATCTTCCTGTGGTCTGAGATCCATTCAGCCTTCTCGTTCCTGGAAAATATCCATCTGTGGCAGGTGGCCTCCACCGTGCAGGGCGTGGAAAGTATGCAGCCGATCACCCTGGGATCGGTACTGATCGCCATTCTGGTGCTGATTATCACCACGCAGCTGGTGCGTAATTTGCCTGCACTGCTTGAACTGGCCTTGCTGCAACATCTGGATCTGACGCCGGGCACCGGTTACGCCGTGCTGACCGTCACCAAATACGTGTTGTTGCTGATTGGTGGCCTGACCGGCTTCTCGCTGATCGGCATCGAATGGGCAAAACTGCAATGGCTGGTCGCCGCACTGGGTGTAGGGCTGGGCTTTGGTTTGCAGGAGATTTTCGCCAACTTTATTTCCGGCCTGATCATCTTGTTTGAAAAACCAATCCGTATCGGCGATACCGTGACGATCCGCAACCTGACTGGCAGCATTACCAAGATCAACACCCGCGCCACTACGATAGCCGACTGGGACCGCAAAGAGATTATCGTGCCGAACAAGGCCTTTATCACCGAGCAGTTTATCAACTGGTCGCTGTCAGATTCCGTCACCCGTGTGGTACTGACCGTTCCTGCGCCGTCAGAAGCCAATTCGGAAGAAGTGACGGAAATCCTGTTGAATGCGGCGCACCGCTGCTCGCTGGTGCTGGATATGCCTGCGCCGGAAGCCTATCTGGTTGATTTACAGCAAGGTATTCAGATTTTCGAGTTGCGTATGCACGCCGCTGAAATGGCGCACCGTATGCCGCTTCGTCATGAAATCCATCAGCTGATCCTGGCCGGATTCCGCGAGCACGGCATCACACTGCCGTTCCCGCCATTCCAGGTGCGTATGGAAACACTGCATCGTGCGCAAAATGGCAATAACGCGACCTTTACCAGCAGCAGCGGCAGTGGCCGCAGCGGAAACAGTTCGCGCTCGCCGGGCGATTTATAGCAGTCGATTTACAGCAGTAACAAGTACAGCAAAAGGGCAGATTCCTCTGCCCTTTTTAATACCCGCAGTTTAGAGATCGGCGATCAGCGCCGCCGCCGCTTTGCGATGGTGTGATATCAGCGATCTGATATCCATGCCGACAATTTCACCGTCAAGGACCCGCCATTTCCCCCCAACCATCACGCGGTCGGCTTTTTCCGCGCCACACAGTAACAGCGCGGCAACCGGATCATGGCTGCCGCTAAAACGTAGTTCATCGAGTTTAAACAGCGCCAGATCGGCCTGTTTGCCCACGGCAATCTGCCCGATATCATCGCGACCGATAAGCTTCGCCGAACCGCGCGTCGCCCAGCCCAGGACTCTTTCCGGCGTGACGTATTCCGCACCGTATTTCAAACGTTGCAGATACAATGCCTGCCGCGCTTCATACATCAGATTTGAGGCATCGTTCGACGCAGAGCCGTCAACGCCCAGACCAATCGGCACGCCAGCCGCTTCCAGATCACGTGTCGGACACATGCCGGACGCCAGTCGCATATTCGACACAGGGCAATGACAGATACCGGTGCCCGCCGCGCCCAGACGACGGATCTCATCGTCGTTAAAATGAATACCGTGCGCCAGCCACGTGCGGTCGCTCAGCCAGCCGACGCTTTCCAGATAATCAACTGTACGCAGGCCAAACATTTTCAGGCAAAACTGTTCTTCATCCAGCGTTTCCGCCAGATGTGTATGCAGCCGGACGTCTTCGCGCTGCGCCAGCCTGGCACTCTCGCGCATAATCTCGGTCGTGACCGAAAACGGCGAGCACGGCGCCAGCGCAATCTGCATCCAGGCACCCTCGCCGCGCTGGTGATAGCGGTCAATAAGACGCTGGCTGTCCTGCAAAATCACCTCGCCCGACTGCACCGTCTGTTCCGGCGGCAGACCGCCCTGTTCTTCGCCAAGACTCATTGAGCCACGGGTCAGCAACGCACGCATACCCAGTTCACGGACCACATCGACCTGCACATCAATCGCTTCTTCCATACCCTGCGGGAAAAGATAATGGTGGTCGGTGGTGGTGGTGCAGCCGGAAAGCAGCAGCTCAGCCATCGCGACGCGGCTTGCCAGTCCCAGCGCATCCGGCCCTAAACGAGCCCACACGGGATAAAGCTTTTTCAGCCACGGGAATAACGGCACGTTGACCACAGGCGCCCAGGCGCGGGTCAGTGTCTGATAGAAATGGTGGTGTGTATTGATGAGGCCCGGCAGCAGTACAGATTCTGAGGCATCAAAGATGTGATCGACCGGGTGTAAGGGATGCTGACCAGAGGCCAGCACTTCGGCAATTTTCTGCCCCTCAATGACGATGCCGCCACGGGCATCGAGTTCATTGGCGGTAAAAACTGCCAGCGGATTTTTGATCCACATGCGTTGTTCTGACATGTCTGACTTCCTTTTTTAGGGTCACAATAAATTCAAAAAGTGAGTCAGCTCAGTTATGCCCTGTCTGCTGATCCAGGGGCGCAACGCGCGGGATTTCAGTGAACCTTAACTTCCTGTGCCGCAACACTTGTGCTGCGTTCTGCCGGCATCAGTAAGTTGAGCAGGATAGCGAGAACGCCTCCACTGGTCACCGCATGGCCGAAAATATTACCGACGATTGGCGGGAACTGACCCAGGACATCCGGCACCGCTTCAATGCCCAGACCGATGCCAAAGGCGATAGCGATAATCAGCATTTCGCGACGCCCGACCGGCGACTGTGTCATGATGCGGATCCCCGCCGCGACCACACTGCCGAACATCACCAGTGTCGCACCGCCCAGCACTGGCGCAGGAATTTGCTGAAGGATTTCACCGATGAATGGGAACAACCCGAGCACTAATAACACGCCGCCGATATACATGCCGACATAACGACTGGCGACGCCGGTCATCTGGATCACGCCGTTATTCTGTGCAAACGTCGTGTTAGGAAATGACGAGAAGGCCGCCGCGATAAGACAGCTGATGCCGTCGGCCAGAATGCCGCCTTTGAGACGCTTACGGAAGCTTTCCCCTTCAATCGGCTGCTGTGACAGCATGCAGTTAGCCGTCAGATCGCCTACCGCTTCGAGAATGCTGATAAACGATACCAGCGCGATGGGTACGAAAATAATCCAGTCAAACTTGAAACCAAAACGGAACAGTTGCGGCAATGCAAACCAGTCGCCCTGCAAAGGTTTCACCGTCAGATGGCCGGTCAGCGCAGCGGCGATACAGCCGACAACAATGCCCAAGACGATTGATGACAGGCGCAGCCAGCGCACCTCGATACGGTTACAGGCGACGATCACCAGCAGCGTCAGCGCACCCAGCCCGAGATTCGCCGGTGCGCCAAAATTCACCGCGCCATGCCCTCCTGCCCAGTCGGTAATGCTGACTTTAATCAGGCTGATGCCGATCAGCGCAATGACGGTGCCGCTCACCAGCGGCGTAAACACGCGGCGCATCTGACCGATGAACCGGCTGACCAGCAGCGGGATAAATGCCGCCATAAAGTTCACCCCAAAAATCATCGCCATGATGTCTTCCGGCGAACCACCGCGGCTTTTTACCAGCATACCGCCCGACAGAATCACCCCGAGAAACGCAAAGCTGGTGCCCTGCAGACAAATCATCCCCGCGCCGACCGACATAAAGCGGCGCGCCTGAATAAATGTCCCTATGCCGGACGCCAGCAAAGACATGCTGATGAGATAGGGCAAATACGCATTCAGCCCCAGCACTGAACCGATAATCAGCGGCGGCGTGATGATCCCCACCACGCTTGCCAGCACGTGCTGGATGGCGGTAAAAAATGCCGGTGCCGGTGCAATGCGTTCTTCCAGTCCATAAAGAAGTTCTTTGTCGTTGGATTCTGACATAACGGGTTTTCCGGATGATGAATGATAATCCGGTAATGCATAAATCAGGCCAGCCAGAGGAAAATTTCCGTTAAAGCATGAGGAATGCCCTGTTTACGGGGTGTGGCGTACTGCGCCTGACACTGAAACTTTAAAATCAGTGTTGCGCCATTTGGGTACTTTTGTTTCATGAAATGCGCGATTTTGGATTAATTGCACAATATTGGCGCAAATCAAACTGGCAAAATCAAAAGCGGAGGATCAAAACAGGGGATGTGTAGAAAGGAAGCCCCGACCTGAGATCAGGGCTTAATCGCTTATCAGGCGCGAGTCACCGGGAAGGCCAGCACATCGCTCAGGCTGGAAGCGCCCAGCGCAATCATAATCAGGCGGTCAACGCCCAGCGCCACACCGGAACATTCCGGCATACCGTGTTCTAACGCATCCAGCAGATTGTTATCGACAGGATGCTGCGGCAGGCCGCGCGCCGCACGTTTGCGGTTATCCTGTTCGAAACGCTGACGCTGCTCACGGCTGTCCGTCAGTTCACGGAAACCATTCGCCAGCTCAATGCCTTTGTAATACACCTCGAAACGCTCCGCGACGCGGTGATCTTCCGTACTGATTTCCGCCAGAGAGGCCTGAGTCGCCGGGAAGTGATAAACGAAAGTTGGTTTGTCGCGCCCGATGTGCGGTTCAACACCCATCGTAAACAGCAACTGCAACAGCGTATCGCGATCTTCTTCAGTATCGGCAATGTTGGATAAATCCAGTTTTGCCGCTGCTTCACGCAGTTCCGCTTTATCGGCGGATAACGGGTCGACATTCAGATGGCGGGTAAACGCCTGCTGATAAGACAGGGTTTCAGCGGTATCGCAATCGAGAACCTGCTGGAGTAAATCATCCACTTCATTCATCAGGCGGTACATGTCATAACGCGGACGGTACCATTCGAGCATGGTGAATTCGGGATTGTGGTGACGTCCGGCTTCTTCGTTACGGAAACTGCGCCCCATCTGATAAATCGGCCCGCTTCCCGCAGCCAGCAAGCGTTTCATATGGTATTCCGGGCTGGTCATCAGATACAGCGTCATGCCATCAGCCGCACCCGGCCCGACAAAACGTGTCTCGAACGGCACCAGATGAATGTCGGTCACCGTAGCCTGGCTCATCGCCGGCGTTTCAACTTCCAGCACGCCGCGATCGGCAAAGAAACGTCGAATCTCAGCGAGGATAGCCGCACGCTTCAACAAATTGGCGACAGGAGCACTGGGTTGCCAGCTTGCTGTTTCGCTCATGGTGATTTACTCCGAATTCAGAAAAGTCATGCAGTCTACCTGCATCCCCGCAGGCAAACAAATATCTCATTTTGCGTTGCGTAAAGCACAGAAAGCCTAAATGCGCGTTCACATCAAATTACCACTTCTACCCCTTTGGTATCATAATTCCCTTACAAACAATAAGAATACCAGCCACCGGGACAGCGCCTGTGTGTCATCGGGGTTCACTAACTCTTCGATTATGAAGAGCTTTTCGCGGGTGTTTCAAACCCGATCTCATTGATGATAGTGGAGGAATGCAGTGCAAACCTTTAACGCCGACATTGCAATTATAGGTGCAGGTGGGGCGGGTTTACGCGCAGCAATAGCCGCAGCGGAAGCCAATCCCAACCTGAATATCGCGTTGATTTCGAAAGTGTACCCTATGCGCAGCCACACCGTGGCGGCCGAAGGCGGTTCTGCCGCTGTGACGCAAGATCACGACAGCTTCGATTTTCACTTCCAGGATACCGTTTCCGGAGGCGACTGGCTGTGTGAGCAGGACGTGGTGGATCACTTCGTTCATCAATGCCCGACTGAAATGGCCCAGCTCGAACTGTGGGGTTGCCCGTGGAGCCGTAAGGATGATGGTTCAGTCAATGTCCGCCGCTTCGGCGGAATGAAAATCGAACGTACGTGGTTTGCGGCGGATAAAACCGGCTTCCACATGCTGCACACCCTGTTCCAGACTTCCCTGAAATACCCGCAAATCAAACGCTTCGACGAACATTTCGTTCTCGATATACTGGTCGATGAAGGCCAGGTACGCGGCGTCGTCGCCATCAATATGATGGAAGGCACACGCGTACAAATCCGTGCCAACGCGGTGGTCATGGCCACCGGCGGCGCAGGCCGCGTTTACCGCTACAACACCAACGGCGGTATCGTCACCGGCGACGGCATGGGCATGGCGTTCCGCCACGGCATTCCGCTGCGCGACATGGAATTCGTGCAATATCACCCGACCGGCCTGCCGGGTTCCGGCATTCTGATGACGGAAGGCTGTCGTGGTGAAGGCGGTATTCTGGTCAATAAAGACGGTTACCGTTATCTGCAAGATTACGGCATGGGACCGGAAACCCCGCTCGGCGAGCCGAAAAACAAATACATGGAACTGGGGCCTCGCGACAAAGTGTCTCAGGCGTTCTGGCATGAATGGCGCGCCGGACGCACCATCGAAACGCCGCGTGGCGACGTGGTGTATCTGGATTTACGTCATCTCGGCGAGAAAAAACTGCGCGAACGTCTGCCATTTATCTGCGAGCTGGCTAAAGCCTACGTCGGCGTCGATCCGATCACCGATCCGATCCCGGTTCGCCCTACCGCGCACTACACCATGGGCGGCATCGAAACGGATGCGCAGTGTGAAACCCGTATCAAAGGCCTGTTTGCGGTCGGCGAATGTTCTTCCGTCGGTCTGCACGGCGCCAACCGACTCGGTTCCAACTCACTGGCAGAGCTGGTGGTGTTCGGGCGTATGGCCGGTGAAAAAGCGGCAGAGCGTGCCGTGGAAGCCAAAGATACCGGGAACAGCGCCGCACTCGACGCGCAGGTACGTGATATCGAAAACCGTCTTGCCGCACTGATGGCGCAGGAAGGCGATGAAAGCTGGGCAGCCATCCGGGACGAAATGGGTCTGGCGATGGAAGAAGGCTGCGGGATTTACCGCACCACTGAGCTGATGCAAAAAACCGTCGATAAGCTGGCCGAACTGAAAGAACGCTTCAAACGGGTGAAAATTCAGGATACCTCCAGCGTCTTTAATACTGATCTGCTGTACACCATCGAGCTGGGTCATGGCCTTGAAGTGGCTGAATGTATGGCGCACTCCGCCCTGCATCGTCGCGAATCACGCGGCGCGCATCAGCGTCTTGATGAAGGTTGTACCGAACGCGATGACGTGAATTTCCTCAAGCATACCCTGGCATTTTATCAGCCGGATTCCGCCCCGCGTCTGGAATACGGCGACGTGAAAATTACCACGCTGCCTCCGGCCAAACGTGTGTACGGCGGGGAATCTGAGACTCACGATAAAAAAGATAAGGAGCAATCACGTGGCTAAAATGCGCAGCCTGAAGGTTGAAATCATGCGCTATAACCCGGAAACGGACAGCGCGCCGCATCCGGTGGTGTATGACGTGCCTTTCGATGAAACAACGTCTCTGCTCGATGCTCTGGGCTACATCAAGGACCATCTGGCCGCTGACCTTTCCTACCGTTGGTCGTGTCGTATGGCGATTTGCGGCTCGTGCGGCATGATGGTGAACCGTGTGCCAAAGCTGGCGTGCAAAACGTTCCTGCGGGAATACCCGGACGGTATGCAGGTCGAGGCACTCGGTAACTTCCCAGTAGAACGTGATCTGGTGGTCGATATGACCCACTTTATCGAAAGCCTGGAAGCCATCAAACCTTATATCATCGGCAACACCCGCACGGTCGGGGAAGGCCCAGGTAAACAAACCCCGGCGCAAATGGAGAAATATCACCAGTTCTCCGGCTGCATCAACTGTGGTTTATGTTACGCCGCCTGCCCGCAATTCGGTCTGAATCCGGAGTTCATTGGCCCGGCCGCTATCACGCTGGCGCACCGCTATAACCTCGATAACCGTGACCACGGCAAAGCACAACGTATGCCGCAGTTAAACGGTCAGAACGGTGTCTGGAGCTGTACGTTTGTCGGTTATTGCTCCGAAGTCTGTCCGAAGCACGTCGACCCTGCCGCCGCCATTCAGCAAGGCAAAGTCGAAAGCTCAAAAGACTTCATGATAGCGAGGCTCAGACCGCAATGAGGGAAGAAAATATGACGACTCAAAGTACGGGCAGCAAACGCAAACCCTACGTACGTGAGATGAAAGCCAGCTGGTGGAAAAGCTTACCTTTCTACCGTTTTTATATGCTGCGCGAAGGCACGGCGGTTCCGGCTGTATGGTTTAGCCTTTTGCTGCTGGCAGGGGTTTTCTCGTTACGTAACGGGCCGGAAAGCTGGGCGGGTTTTGTGCATTTTCTGCAAAATCCGGTGGTCATGCTGATTAATCTGATCGCCCTGTTTGCCGCTTTATTGCATACCAAAACCTGGTTTGAACTGGCACCGAAAGCCTCGATCGTGGTGGTGAAAGGTAAAAAAATGGGGCCGGAGCCGGTGATTGCGGGTTTCTGGGGCGTGACCATTGTCGTGACGCTGGTTGTTCTCGTCATCGCACTGTTTCTTTAAGGAGGCGACATGAAAAATACTCTTCCTAAACGTTCAGACGAGCCGGTGTTCTGGGGATTGTTTGGGGCAGGCGGTATGTGGAGCGCAATTTTCGCGCCAGTGATGATTCTGCTGGTGTGCTTCCTGCTGCCGCTGGGTTTCTTCCCCGGCGACGCCCTGAGTTATCCGCGTGTGCTGGCGTTCGCGCAGAGCTGGATCGGACGCCTGTTCCTGCTGCTGATGATCGTGCTGCCGCTTTGGTGCGGACTGCACCGGATCCATCACGCTATGCATGACCTGAAGATCCACGTTCCGGCCGGAAAATGGGTATTCTACGGTCTGGCAACGATCTTAAGTATTGTTACTCTTATCGTACTGATCCGTCTGTGATCCCTTAAGATCTGACTTTCCAGCGGCCGGCTCTCTGGCCGCTGTTTTCGTTTCTTCCCCACTTGTTTTTCCTTTTCCTTTTTGTTACCTACACTTAGAGAACAACCTAAGGAAGGAGACTCTATGCGTATCTGGTCAAAACTCGGCGTCATCGTCACAGCACTCATGTCTGTGGCCTGTAGCGTCACACCACCAAAAGACGTCAACGTCGTTAATAACTTCGAACTCAGCCGCTATCTTGGCACCTGGTATGAAGTCGCCAGACTGGATCATAGTTTTGAAAGCGGGCTGGAACGCGTCACGGCCAATTACAGCCTGCGCGACGACGGCGGTGTGAAAGTCATTAACCGCGGGTTTAATCCGCAGAAAAACAAATGGCAGGAAAGCGAGGGCAAAGGATACTTCACGGGTTCTGCGGACCGGGCGGCGCTTAAGGTGTCATTCTTTGGCCCGTTCTATGGCGGCTATAACGTCATTGAGCTGGATAAAGATTACCGCTACGCGCTGGTCTGCGGGCCGGATAAAAGCTATTTGTGGATCCTGTCGCGCACACCGACACTGGATGAAAGCGTGAAGCAGAAGCTTCTGCAAACTGCGCAGCGATACGGATTTGATACCAGCAAACTGGTATGGGTGAAACAGCCTTAATTTACCTCATTTCCGGACGCCAGAAACAACACTGCCTGCATCAATGTGCAGGCAGACTTCAGCTTACTTCAGGTGATTCACCCGCTATTGCGCGCTTTTCTGGATTGCTTGCCCACCCGCAGACACATCTTCACCCACGCCACGCGTGGTATTGCAGGCAGTCAACGCAGAAGACAGAACAAGAACAGATAAGACAGCGAGGATACTTTTCTTCAGCATATAAATTTCCTTCCTATAAGAGAATGTAAAGTACGACACTTTTAGTGTAGCTAACTTTCTGGATAGAGAAGGAAACAGGCAGGATTTTTAGGAAAGTTGGTAAAAATGAGGCTGAAGGGATCAGCCTGCTTTGGAAATCGCGCCACCCAGATGCTGGATGTCTTCACCGAAACCATGAACCGTGTTGCAGCCGGATAACGAAGCCAGCAACATCACTGAAACTACGATAAA
Source organism: Rahnella sp. JUb53 (assembly GCF_004346065.1). Classification (NCBI taxonomy): domain Bacteria; kingdom Pseudomonadati; phylum Pseudomonadota; class Gammaproteobacteria; order Enterobacterales; family Yersiniaceae; genus Rahnella; species Rahnella sp. JUb53. The sequence continues at coordinate 25,080 of NZ_SLYT01000005.1, read as the reverse complement.
CATCATCTTCTTCAACATGGTAAACACAATCCAATTCAACAAGTTGGGACTGGAAAGCTGCGACAGGCTTTCACCTGCGGCAGCTTTCATCCGACGTAATAAGCGTTGAGAACTTATTTAACGCGGGAAACGTATTCGCCAGAGCGGGTGTCACAACGGACGATTTCGCCGATCTGCACGAATAATGGCACTTTGACCACAGCGCCGGTGCTCAGGGTTGCTGGCTTGCCGCCGGTACCAGCGGTATCACCTTTCAGGCCCGGGTCAGTATCAACGACTTCAGCTTCGATGAAGTTCGGTGGCTGAACCGCGATAGGACGACCATCCCACAGAGTTACGATACATTCTGCGTTGTCCTGGAGCCATTTAGAGGCGTCAGAAACGGTTTTCTCTTCAACCTGATGCTGTTCGAAAGTCTCAGGGTGCATGAAGTGGTAGAACTCACCATCGTTGTACAGGTAGTTCATGTTGGTATCTACAACGTCAGCGCCTTCGCATGAGTCAGTAGATTTGAATGTTTTTTCTACACGGGAACCGGTCAGCAGACGACGCATTTTAACGCGTGCGAAAGCCTGGCCTTTGCCTGGTTTTACGAATTCACTGGATTCGATAGCGTAAGGCTCGCCCTCGAACATGATTTTAAGACCCGGACGGAAATCGTTGCTAGAATAAGTCGCCATGATGGCCCTCTAATTTTAAACTGGTATTAGCCAAAAAAATGGCAAACATTGTAACCCTAAACACGCCATTTAGAGAAGATTGGTTGTATCAACTCGGCGATGTTATCACTGACCCGGATGAACTGCTTACTCTTCTGGCACTTAACGACAATGCAGAACTGCAAAGTGGGCGTGAAGCCCGTCGTTTGTTCCCGCTTCGCGTACCCCGCGCCTTTGTGGCACGTATGCAGCCGGGCGATCCACAGGATCCTTTATTGCTTCAGGTATTGACCGCACGCGAGGAATTTATCGCCGCGCCGGGCTTTACCACCGACCCGCTTGATGAACAACGCAGCGTTGTTCCGGGTCTGTTGCACAAGTATAGCAATCGTGCCCTGTTACTGGTGAAAGGCGGATGTGCGGTGAATTGCCGCTACTGTTTCCGTCGTCATTTCCCGTATCAGGACAACCAGGGAAATAAGGCCAACTGGGTTCAGGCGCTGGATTATATCCGCACACGCCCCGAACTCGATGAAATTATTTTCTCCGGCGGTGATCCGCTGATGGCTAAAGATCACGAACTCGACTGGCTGATCGGTGAACTGGAAGGCATCGCACACATTAAACGCTTGCGTATTCATACGCGTCTGCCGGTAGTGATCCCTGCACGTATCACGGATACCTTTTGCCAGCGCCTTGAAAAATCACGCCTTCAGGTGCTGATGGTGACGCATATCAATCACGCCAATGAAATTGATGATGCGCTGCGCACCAGCATGGCGAAGCTGAAACACCACGGCGTGACGCTGCTTAACCAAAGTGTGCTGCTGCGTGGCGTGAATGATTCTGCTGATGTGCTGGCGACACTGAGCAATGCGCTGTTTGATGCCGGTATTCTGCCTTACTACATCCACGTGCTGGATAAAGTCCAGGGCGCGGCGCATTTCATGGTCAACGACGACGAAGCGCGCGTCATCATGAAAGGGCTGATGAGTAAGGTGTCTGGTTATATGGTACCGAAGCTGACCCGCGAGATTGGCGGCGAGCCGAGTAAAACCATTCTGGATCTGCGGCTGAAGCAGTCTTAACACGCATTTCTTACCCCAAAATAAATCAAGTTGCGGGAAGGCGGCAAGTGATGGAGTCCCAATGAGCTTACTCAGGTAAGTGATTCGGGTGACTGAACGTAGCCAACGCACCGGCGGCTTGAGATATGAAGGGGGAACGCAAAAAGGGATGCCACTGGCATCCCTTTATTCTATCTGGCATTCACGCAATTAAACGGCGTACAGCCCGACTATGGGCACTTATAAACCTGACCGACCATTTTGCTGTCAACCGGTGCAAAGCTGGACAGGAAGTTCTGTGACGGGCTGTTGGCACCATAGATGGTGTTGCCGCCCATGGCTGCCGCTTTGTTACGCAGGTCATTGGCTGCACCACGCATGGAGCTACCGTCACCGCCGGTACCGGAGAACCAGTTGCTTTGGGCACCGGTGACTTCGCCAAGCAGCTGACAATTTGCGCCTGGTTTGTCATCCGTGAATTTCACCTGCTGGCCCGCTGCATCCAGTTGATGAGTGGTACTGCACCCGGCAAGCAGCGCGATAGCTGACAGGCCCAGTAACATTTTAATCCGCATCACTTTCCCCATTTGTTTTTGTAATCACATAAAGCCTATCAGAAAACACCTGGCTCTCTTAGGCATCCGTTGCCACGTATGCCCAAGGTTTGCGCTATCGGAATCAATCCGAAAATCACGCAAAAATGAGTCTACACGTTAATGGCCGACGACAATGAGAGTTATCTTACTGAACCCGATAAAAAATGGTCAAATAAAAAAACCCGGCCTTTTCAGACCGGGTTTCTTCAGTACGTTGTGTCAGTGAACAAAAATGTCCGCTGATTTCGCGTACCTGCGGATGAACGCAGGGGGATGATGATTACATCATGCCGCCCATACCGCCCATGCCACCCATACCGCCAGCGCCGCCCATATCGACTTTATCGTCTTTAGGCAGGTCGGTAATCATGCACTCAGTGGTGATCATCAGGCCAGCTACAGAAGACGCGTACTGCAGAGCAGAACGGGTTACTTTAGTTGGATCCAGGATACCCATTGCGATCATGTCGCCGTATTCTTCGGTGTAAGCGTTGTAGCCGAAGCTGCCTTCGCCCGCTTTCACTTTGTTGGCGATAACAGAAGCTTCCTCACCTGCGTTCACAACGATCTGACGCAGTGGAGATTCCATTGCGCGCAGAGCAACGCGGATACCCACGTTCTGGTCGTCGTTGTCGCCGGTCAGGTTAGCCAGAGTGTGAGCAACGCGGATCAGCGCAACACCACCACCAGCAACTACGCCTTCTTCTACCGCAGCACGGGTTGCGTGCAGGGCATCTTCAACGCGAGCTTTCTTCTCTTTCATTTCAACTTCAGTCGCTGCGCCAACTTTCAGAACAGCTACGCCGCCTGCCAGTTTAGCCACACGCTCTTGCAGTTTTTCGCGGTCGTAATCAGAAGTCGCTTCTTCGATCTGCTGACGGATCTGAGAAACACGGCCCTGAATAGTTGCTTCTTCGCCAACGCCATCGATGATGATGGTGGTGTCTTTGTTGATAACAACACGTTTCGCCTGACCCATATCTTCCAGAGTCGCTTTTTCCAGTTCCAGACCGATCTCTTCAGAGATAACGGTACCGCCGGTCAGAGTGGCGATGTCCTGCAGCATAGCTTTACGACGGTCGCCGAAGCCTGGTGCTTTAACCGCAGCCACTTTCACGATGCCACGCATGGTGTTCACTACCAGGGTCGCCAGGGCTTCGCCTTCAACGTCTTCAGCAATGATCAGCAGTGGTTTACCGGCTTTCGCAACGGCTTCCAGTACTGGCAGCATTTCGCGGATGTTAGAAATTTTCTTGTCAGCCAGCAGGATGAACGGGCTTTCAAGTTCAACAGAACCGGTTTCTGGTTTGTTGATGAAGTATGGAGACAGGTAACCGCGGTCGAATTGCATACCTTCAACAACGTCCAGCTCGTCTTGCAGGCCGGTACCTTCTTCAACAGTGATGACGCCTTCTTTGCCTACTTTTTCCATCGCTTCAGCGATCAGTTTGCCGACAGTTTCGTCGGAGTTAGCAGAGATGGTACCAACCTGTGCGATAGCTTTAGAGTCAGCGCAAGGGACAGATAATTTTTTCAGTTCTTCAACCGCATGAACGACAGCTTTGTCGATACCGCGTTTCAGATCCATCGGGTTCATACCGGCGGCAACAGCTTTCAGGCCTTCAGTGATGATGGCTTGTGCCAGAACGGTTGCGGTAGTCGTACCGTCACCCGCTGCATCGTTCGCTTTGGACGCGACTTCTTTCACCATCTGTGCGCCCATGTTTTCGAACTTGTCTTCCAGTTCGATTTCACGTGCAACGGACACGCCGTCTTTAGTGATGGTTGGTGCGCCGAAAGATTTGTCCAAAACCACGTTGCGGCCTTTAGGGCCCAGGGTCACTTTTACTGCATCAGCAAGGATGTTTACGCCACGCAGCATTTTCACACGGGCGTCGTTACCGAATTTTACTTCTTTAGCTGCCATTGTTAATTTCCCTTAAATTCGTTCTGTTCAGAAAAAAGTGGATCGGGGGACGATCAGGCTTCTACGATTGCCAGAATGTCGCTCTCAGACATGATCAACACTTCTTCATTGTCGATCTTCTCAGCTTTAACGCCGTAACCGTCGTTGAAAATGACGATGTCGCCAACTTTCACGTCCAGCGCTTTAACTTCACCGTTTTCCAGAATGCGACCATGGCCGACAGCCAGGATTTCGCCACGGGTAGATTTACCAGCAGCTGAGCCAGTCAGAACGATGCCGCCAGCGGATTTAGATTCTACTTCTTTACGCTTGACGATAACGCGGTCATGCAATGGACGAATTTTCATTGATAACTCTCCTGTGAGCGGGTCCATATCTATTTTTAGGGTTGAATGCCTGGCAAAACCTGCCTGGCCTCGTGGTTTGTTTAATGGGGGCGATACCCTGCCCTTCAAGGGGAAGAACAGAAAAATTTTCGCTTTTTCTTTCGCTGCTCTGACCGCTAAAATTCGGCTTTCGTAGCGCTTCCCAACAATCTTTTAACAATCAAGGCCACAGAGATTAGCGATCGCGGTGCTCTGTGTCGTCATCTTTTTTTGGTGAAACCAGACGTTCCTGCGTTTCATCCGTGCGCTGAAACTCGCCGTCAAAGGTATTTCCTGTCGGCGCGCTGCTCCCCCAGTTGCCGCCAGAGCGGACAATGTTCAGGTGCGGCATCAGTTTTAAGGTCAGGCGTTTCTGTATTGGCGGTAACAACAGCAGTAAGCCGAGGAAATCGGTAAAGAAGCCCGGTACCAGCAACAGGAAACCGGCAATCACCAGCGAAACGCTTTTCACCATTTCAGCTGCCGGGCTTTCCCCGACCGCCAGCTTTTGCTGCAACTGCATAAAGGTTTTCATGCCCTGATTCTTCACCAGAGAAACACCCACGCAGGAAGTAAACACCACCAGCAATAATGTTGTGGCAACACCGACCACCGCAGCCACCTTGATAAATAAGGTGATTTCGATGTAGGCCAGCAGAAATAACAGTAATAACGGTAACCAGCGCACCGCATTCTCCTTGTAATTAGGCTCCGAAAACTCTGTCGTAAAATACGGTCACAGAGGCAATCGAAACCAGGAATAAGTGCCTGCTCAGGATCTTTACTTTCAAAGAAATGCAGGCTGACTACACTGAGATGGTGCTACATCACAGTGATTTCAAGCGTCAGACCTGATTTAATTGAGCCGCTGAATGAATTGTGAGAATTCTCACAGATACCAAAAACATGCACAGTAATAGGGCAGGATAGTGATCTTAGTACGTGCAATTCGCCTGAAGCAGCATATGATCGCCTTCGTTGCCAAAACAAAGGTTGATCGTTTTATATTTAACACGGCAAGTAACATAATTTTAAACATCGCATAACACATTCAGTACCGAAGAGAAGGTTCTCATGTCAAACACCATTCGTATCGAGGAAGACCTGCTGGGCACGCGCGAAGTACCGGCAGAAGCTTATTACGGCATTCACACCCTGCGGGCGATTGAAAACTTCTATATCAGCAACACCAAGATCAGCGATGTCCCTGAGTTTGTTCGTGGCATGGTGATGGTGAAAAAGGCGGCGGCTCTGGCCAATAAAGAGCTGCGCACCATCCCACGTCATATTGCGGACATCATTATTCAGGCGTGCGATGAAGTGCTTGATAAAGGCAAATGCATGGACCAGTTCCCTATCGACGTCTATCAGGGCGGTGCGGGAACCTCGGTAAATATGAACACGAATGAAGTACTGGCGAACATCGGTCTGGAACTGATGGGACACCAGAAAGGCGATTATCAGTTCCTGAATCCAAACGATCATCTGAACAAATGCCAGTCCACCAATGATGCCTACCCGACCGGTTTTCGTATCGCCGTGTACACCTCTTTGCTGAAACTGGTTGATGCGATTTCTCAGCTGGGCGACGGTTTCGAGCGTAAAGCGGTAGAGTTCGAAAACATCATCAAAATGGGACGCACGCAGTTGCAGGATGCGGTTCCGATGACCCTCGGTCAGGAATTCCACGCATTCAACGTGCTGCTCAAAGAAGAAACCCGCAACCTGATGCGCACCGGCGAATTACTGCTGGAAGTGAACCTCGGCGCGACAGCGATCGGTACACGTCTGAACACACCGGAAGGTTATCAGCAGCTGGCAGTAGAGAAACTGGCTGAAGTCAGCAATCTGGCTTGCGTACCGGCAGAAGACCTGATCGAAGCGACGTCTGACTGCGGCGCTTACGTGATGGTTCACAGTTCACTGAAACGTCTGGCGGTTAAACTTTCCAAAATCTGTAACGACCTGCGCCTGCTCTCTTCCGGCCCGCGCGCTGGCCTGAACGAAATCAATCTGCCAGAATTGCAGGCCGGTTCTTCTATCATGCCAGCCAAAGTTAACCCGGTTATCCCGGAAGTGGTGAACCAGGTGTGCTTCAAAGTCATTGGTAACGACGTATGCGTCACCATGGCCGCCGAAGCAGGTCAGTTACAGCTGAACGTGATGGAACCGGTGATTGGTCAGGCGATGTTTGAGTCAGTGCATATCCTGACGAACGCCTGCTACAATCTGCTGGAAAAATGCATCAACGGCATTACGGCCAACAAAGAAGTGTGCGAGTTCTACGTCTTCAACTCTATCGGTATCGTCACCTATCTCAACCCGTTCATCGGCCACCACAATGGCGATATAGTCGGGAAGATCTGTGCGGAAACCGGCAAGAGTGTCAGAGAAGTGGTGCTTGAGCGCGGATTGCTGACTGAAGCCGAGCTGGACGACATTTTCTCTATCGAGAACCTGAAGCATCCGGCCTACAAAGCGAAACGCTATACTGATGAAAATGAACAGTAACAGATTAAATTACTGACCTTTTAAAGGCTCGTTGTTCTGCGGAATAACGGGCCTTTTTACTTTTTGCGACACAACAATTACATAACAATTAATTATCAATTCCTTATTAATTATCAATCCCTTAAGGAGTAGCAGGATTATGGACGGACAACCATGCTAATCATCGAACTTATTATTGTACTGGCAGCGATTTTCCTCGGCGCGCGCCTGGGCGGTATCGGCATCGGATTCGCCGGAGGACTGGGCGTGCTGGTGCTGGCGCTGATTGGCGTCAAACCGGGTACCATCCCTTTTGATGTTATCTCCATCATCATGGCGGTGATCGCGGCTATCTCAACCATGCAGGTGGCGGGCGGGATGGATTATCTGGTGCAGCAAACTGAAAAGCTGCTGCGCCGTAACCCTAAGCACATTACGATCCTCGCCCCCATCGTCACTTATTTCCTGACGATTATGGCCGGTACCGGCAACATCTCGCTTTCCGCCCTGCCCGTGATTTCAGAAGTGGCGAAAGAACAGGGGATCAAACCCTGTCGTCCGCTTTCGACTGCCGTCGTTTCCGCGCAGATAGCGATTACCGCATCCCCCATTTCTGCCGCCGTTGTTTATATGGCGTCAACCATGGAAGGCCACGGCGTCAGTTATTTGCATCTGCTGATGGTGATGATCCCGGCAACGCTTGCCGCTGTTATCCTGATGTCGCTGATTGTCAGCTGGTGCTTTGACTCCAAACTTTCCAACGATCCGGTTTACCTGAAACGTTATGAAGAAGGGCTGATTGAGCTGCGTGGCGATAAGGTCTTGGAAATCAAACCTGGCGCAAAACTCTCCGTGTTGTTGTTCCTGCTCGGCGTTTTTGGTGTGGTCGGATACGCAGTGATCAACAGCCCGAGTCTGGGCTGGGTCGCACAACCGGTGATGACCACTAACAGCGCCATTCTGATTATCATGCTCAGCGTCGCGACGTTGATTACTCTGCTGTGCCGTATCGATACGGATTCGATTCTGTCCTCCAGCACCTTTAAATCCGGCATGAGCGCCTGTATTTGTATTCTCGGTGTTGCCTGGCTGGGTGACACTTTTGTGCAGGCCAATCTCGGCTGGATCAAAGAAACGGCAGGCACCCTGATTCAGGCACATCCGTGGCTGCTGGCCGTGATTTTCTTCTTCAGCTCTGCGCTGTTGTATTCACAGGCTGCCACCACCAAAGCCCTGCTGCCGATGGCGCTGGCGCTGAGCGTATCGCCACTGACCGCAGTGGGTTCTTTTGCTGCCGTTTCCGGTTTATTCATTCTGCCAACATACCCGACGCTGGTTGCAGCCGTGCAGATGGATGACACCGGCACCACACGCATCGGACGCTTCGTCTTCAACCATCCGTTCTTTATCCCGGGCACCATCGGCGTGTTCCTGTCGGTACTTTTCGGATTTGGCTTCGGCAGTATTATTCTCTGACAGTTTTTCCGGGGGCTCAGGCCCCCGTTGTTTCTGCATTCTTCCCGCATCAGACCACGTTCAGCACCTGCAGGGCTTTCTGCTCACCGATTGTGCGGGGTATACTCGTATTTCATTAACGCGCTGCGGCATGAAGCCGTCCGCTTCTTCTGTCGATTCACTCAGTGGCTGTATATCTGCCGCGACAAAGAGAACTTTACTCCGCATGGATCACCGCATTCTTCGAATTTTCTTCCTGCTTTGCAGCCTGTGTCTTTTGCCCTTTCAGGCGAATGCCTCTTTGTTTGGCAAACCCGCGGCGGCGCAGTTTGTGCCTGTCGATCAGGCTTTCAGTTTTGATTTTCAGCAGCAGGGTCATGACCTTAAACTTAGCTGGCAAATCCGCGACGGCTATTATCTGTACCGCAGTAAAATTGAGCTTGAACCGAAGAATGCGCAGCTCGCCGCCTTCCTTTTGCCGAAGGGGCGCGAACATCACGACGAATTTTTTGGTGACAGCGAAGTTTATGAAAACGCGCTAAATATTGTGGTTCCGATACGTGAGGCAAGCACCGAGGCGACCGTTCGTGTCACTTATCAGGGATGTGCTGCCGCAGGGTTCTGTTACCCGCCGGAAACCCGTGAGGTTCCGCTGAGTGCCGTTACACAACCGGAACGCGCCAGTACACCAGCAACGGATAACGCGCCGGTTATCGCGACGCCTGAAACACAATCCACCCCCCTGCCGTTTTCTCCGCTATGGGCTTTGCTGATCGGCATCGGAATTGCCTTTACGCCTTGCGTGCTGCCAATGTATCCGCTGATTTCAGGCATCATTCTCGGACGCCAGCGCCCTCACAGTATGAAGCGTATCTTCCTGCTGGCATTGGTTTACGTGCAGGGCATGGCGCTGACATACACCCTGCTCGGCATGATAGTGGCCGCAGCGGGCTTGCAGTTCCAGGCGGCGCTGCAAAGTCCGTGGGTACTGATTGTGCTTTCGGTGATGTTCATTGCACTGGCGCTGTCGATGTTTGGCACGTTCAACCTGCAACTTCCTTCTTCTGTGCAGACCCGTCTGGCTTTGTGGAGTAATGAGCAAAAAGGCGGCTCGCTGCCCGGCGTCTTTATTATGGGTGCACTGGCGGGACTGATCTGCTCGCCCTGCACTACCGCGCCGCTCAGCGCGATTTTGTTGTATATCGCCCAGAGCGGGGATCTGCTGGCGGGGGCTGGCACGCTGTATCTGTATGCGCTGGGGATGGGCACTCCGTTGATTATCGCCACGATGTTTGGCAACAAACTGCTGCCACGCAGCGGGCCGTGGATGCAGTACGTCAAGGAAGGTTTTGGCTTTGTGATACTGGCTCTGCCGGTTTTCCTGCTGGAACGCGTGATTGGCGATACCTGGGGACTGCGTTTGTGGAGTCTGCTCGGCGTGGCCTTCTTCGGCTGGGCGCTGGTACTGAGCCTGAAAAGCCAGCGAGGCGTGGTCCGCGTGCTGCAGATAGTCTTCCTTGCGGCGGCACTGATTGTCAGTCGCCCCTTACAGGACTGGGCATTTACGCCAGCCGGTGAAACAACTGCGCCGCAGCACGCTCTGAATTTCCAGAAAATCCATAATGTAGGTGAACTGGATGCCGCCCTTCAGGGGGCTCAGGGCAAACGCGTCATGCTGGATTTGTACGCCGACTGGTGTGTGGCATGTAAAGAGTTCGAAAAATATACCTTCTCAGCGCCAGAAGTGCAGAATGAACTGACGAATACCTTGTTGCTGCAGGCTGATGTCACCCAAAACTCCGCGGAGCAGAAAGCGTTATTAGAGCGTTTGAAGGTTCTGGGCCTGCCGACGATTTTATTCTTCGGACCTGATGGACATGAGTTGCCACAGTCGAGGGTGACAGGATTTATGAATGCCGCAGAGTTCAGCGCGCATTTGCAGAAAACCCGCCCTTAAACGACACTACCTTTTGAAGTACGCGAATTGTGAGGAGGCAAACGTGCTACGTGAACAAGTTCTCGATAAAACCCTTAATCTTTTGGAACAACGTGGCCTTGCAACATTGTCACTGGAAACTGTCGCCGAACTGGTGGATGTTCCGCTCAATGAATTACGCCGTTTCTGGCCGGATGCCGAAGCTCTGCTGTATGACAGCCTGCGTTATCATGGTGAACAGATTGATATCTGGCGACGTCAGCTGATGCTCGATGAATCCCTTTCTGCGCCGCAGAAATTACTGGCCCGGTACAAAGTGCTGGATGAGCAGGTGCGCCAGCAACGCTACCCCGGTTGCCTGTTTATCGCCGCCTGTACGTTTTTCCCTGACAGCGATATGCCGATCCATCAGTTAGCTCAGCAACAGAAACTGGCATCCTATGACTACACTCTGGCGCTTTTGCAGGAAATGGGGTCGGATGATGCAGAAATGGTCGCTCAGCAGATGGAACTGATCCTTGAAGGGTGTCTGAGTAAATTACTGGTTAAGCGCCAGCTGAACGACGTGGAAGTCGCCCGCCGTCTGGCAGAGGATGTGCTGAACGTCGCCCGTTGCCGCGAACATGGCGCGCTTTCCTGACTTCTCTGGTCTTCAGACACGCGAATTCGCTTTTTTTGAATGAAAAGGCAGCAAACGAACGCGTTTTATGTGTTTTAGATGACAAAGCCGTTGACGACACAGGCCCAATACGGTTTAATGCGCCCCGTTGCCCGGATAGCTCAGTCGGTAGAGCAAGGGATTGAAAATCCCTGTGTCCTTGGTTCGATTCCGAGTCCGGGCACCATATTTAAAGAAACCAGCCTAACGGCTGGTTTTTTGCTTTCAGCGGTACGGACTCTCCATCGAACTTCGTTCGATGACTCGCCTTAGCAGGCTCGCCCTGCGGGCCAACGGCAAAGCCGTTGTTCAAACGCCTGCGGCGTTAGTCCGAGTCCGGGCACCATATTTAAAGAAACCAGCCTAACGGCTGGTTTTTTGCTTTCTGCGGTACGGACTCTCCATCGAACTTCGTTCGATGACTCGCCTTAGCAGGCTCGCCCTGCGGGCCAACGGCAAAGCCGTTGTTCAAACGCCTGCGGCGTTAGTCCGAGTCCGGGCACCATATTTAGAAGAACCCGCCTATGGCGGTTTTTTTGCTTTTTGCGCTACGGACTCTCCATCGAACCTCATCCCCAATTGTCTGACGCTTGCTCAGCCCACATCATTTCCTGTCCAATCCCCCACTGCTATCCCCTATAAACTCATATTAAACCTGCACTTGAGCTGATACATTGCAGATTGAACATTGAGCAAATTTATAGGATATAAAATGCCTTCGTCCACAAATCCGCTACTCGCATCTCCGTTGAAAACCGGCGATACCGTTGGTTTTTTCTCTGCGTCGTCACCTGTTACTGCTACGGCACCTGAGCGTTTTTCTCGTGGAAAGAAATTTCTTGAAGAAAAAGGATTTGTACTGAAAGCGGGCTCACTGACGGGGCATTCTGACCATTACCGTTCAGGTTCAGTTGCCGCGAGAGCGGAAGAATTCAATCAGCTGATCCGCGACCCGCAGGTGCGTTGTGTGATGTCGACGATTGGAGGCAATAACAGCAATTCCCTGCTGCCTTATCTGGACTACGATGCGCTGCGCGCTGACCCGAAAATCATTATCGGGTATTCCGATTCCACGGCGCTTCTGGCCGGAATTTATGCTCAGACCGGTCTCATCACGTTCTACGGTCCGGCGCTGGTGGCTTCTTTCGGCGAGTTTCCCCCGCTGGTTGATGAAACCTGGGCCTCTTTTGCCGATATCCTGATGACCCGCCATAAAGCGCCTTACCGTTATCCTCTTCCTGCATACTGGACGGACGAAAAGCTCAACTGGAATGACGTCACGCCCGTCAGAGCCAAAAAATTGTATGCAAATACCTGCCGTTTTCTCGGGGCAGGACGCATTGAAGGACGGGTTATCGGCGGGAACCTGAATACTTTATCAGGCATCTGGGGTAGCCCTTATATGCCGGAAATTCATCAGGGCGATATATTGTTTATTGAAGACAGCCTTAAAGATATTGCCACCGTTGAACGCTCTTTCTCGATGCTGAAGCTCAACGGAGTTTTCGATCGTGTGAGCGCCATTCTGCTCGGAAAACACGAACTGTTCGATAATGCCGGTACGGGAAGACACCCGGCGGACGTGCTGCTGGAGATTCTGAACGGGCAGGAAATTCCCCTGGTCGATGGCTTCGACTGTTGCCACACTCATCCGATGTTAACACTTCCTCTGGGCACTGATATTGTTGTCGACTTTGATCGACAGCGTATCGACATCTCTGGTCATTACCTGCGCTGATACCTCCTAAATCACGTACTACTAAAATTCCGTACGTGATTTATTATCATCTTCCTGTTTCATATCCCGGCCATTTACATTTCAAGCGACTGCTCTGTAAACATTTACTACAGAAATCTGTTTTTAAAATAGAAGGGTTTATACTAACTGCCCTCTGTGAAGCAGTATATAAAGATAAAGCACCCGTAAAGCAGCACTGTACTAATTAACTGATGCAGCGGAAATGACCGAATATTCTAAACAGGGAGGAGTGGAATGCCCATGGTTTATCTGATTGAAAATCAAATAGTCTTCAATCCGGAGGAAAATTCGCTTTCATTACTGAGTGATGATGAAAGTAAGATCACCGTCTCAAATCCTGCACGGAGAATATTATTATTGTTAATCGAACAACAGGGCGTGGTCGTTCAGCGTGAAACATTCTTTAAAAAAGTATGGGATGACTACGGCCTGAACGCTAGCAATAATAACCTTAATCACTGTATCAGCAAATTACGTAAAGTCATCTCAACGCTGGGATACCAAAATGAATTTATCGTTACTGTGCCTAAAGTCGGATTTATCATCCGGAAGGAAATCATTATTGAGACCTGTGCCAATAAGATTGAGACTCAGGTATTAGTAGAAAATAGTGATGAAGTTGCTAAAGAACCCGATATTGTTCTGAGCGGAGCGATGCCGGATGACGAAATAATAAATCATTCTGTGGCGCCACAGCAAAATGCAACTGAACCTGAACCTGAACCGCAGAAGGGAAAATATCATCATTATTTTATAATGAGCATTCTGGTCACTGCCGCACTGACAGTCTGGGCAATTTTCATTTTTTACAATGATATGAGCGATCCGAAAGCTGACTTAGAGATTGCCAAAATCGGATCCTGCAGCTTGTACGCTACGGCCCCGGTTTCCCGGTCAAATAAGAGTAATTTTATTCAACTGGCAGAAGATTTTCTGCATAAGAACAATATCTCATGCAAACCAGGACACATTCTTATATTTCAAAGCGAGCTTTTCTCTTCGCCAATAAATACCGGTTCAGTGCGGGAGTTTCTCGCGCAATGCAGCACCGATGACAATCATAAAGCAAGTGTTTGCATAAGCTATTATACAAATGACAGGACCACGCATGATCAGTGATAGAAAATTTATTCCTCCGGGTAAGAAAACCATTATTTTTACGTTACTTCCTGTCGCCGCATTGCTGTTAGTGTTATATGGAATGTCTCTGAGAAAGGACAAGCATACGTTCCCGGTTAATATCCCTTGCAGGGGAAGTATGATCGTAGAAGCACAATATGATCATCAGAGAGCGAAAATGGTGACCTCTCTGTACTTTAGTTTTCTTGATAATCGTAAAATTTTAGTTTCACTCAGTGGAACTGCATATTTATACAATGAGGAAGGAAAACTGGTAAACAGGAAAACTTTGCTGAGGAATATCTATTATGACTACGTACAGGAGAGCAAAGTGACCGATACCTATTCAATGACCAGCAGACAGATTAACATTGATAGCATAGACAGTATGGACTGGGGGATTTCTTCGCTTCTGATGATAAACAGTTTTTTTCTGACCGGGCATACCGATACGATGGTGTTGAAGAAATATGATGACAACACCATGCTGATAGAAAGTAATCAGTCTTCGTTTGCATTATGTGTTTTCAAAAAATCTTTTTAAAAACAGCAAAATGGATGAAGCCTGATTATTTATAGTAAAGATATAAATCATAACCGCAAGCCTGGGCATAACGAGACAAAGTACTGAAGCTTGCCTGAGCTGGCCGCTTCTCAAGACGGGTGATTGCCGGTGGCGTGATCCCAAGCCGTCTGGCCAGTTCAGTTTTACTCAATCCGGCATCCTCGCGCAGGGTTTGCAGCAGGGCGTGAATGTGCTTTTCTGCGATGAGTTCAGGTGCCTGGGCTGAGTATATGGGCTCTTCCAGCGCCTGAGCCCGCAGTTTTGCCGTTCTTAGCATATCGTTCTCCCTTATCTTTGCGGTCAGTAATAGTTAATTTTGACGATCACCGACGCATCAAACTGCCCGAGAGAAAGTGTTTTCCCCGGAATGGCACTCAGTTTTGCAGTGAAGTTTTTGGTGACCTCATTCACATTGTTAAGCTCTGCAAAGTTATCGTACCGGTTGAAAGTAATTGCCTTCTGCTGGTCGTTGTAGAGCATGAGCTTGGCACCGTTTGAAAGGTCTATCGCGGTGTCATCCAGCAGCGGACTGGCCGTAGAAAATTCTGCCTGCAGTGAGAAGTTATCCAGACATCCTTGTTTTACAGCCTTAATGGCAAATGGCAGTGAAATACCTGAAGATCGTGAAAGGGTCGTGCTTTGAATGGCGCCAAAATCAACAATCTGAGATTCCGGATACACTTTCAGGTCTGAACCGCAGGCCAGAAAACGGATCCCCTGCAAGCCAGAAAGGTTGTATTTGAGGTTTTTAGCACCGGGGGATTTGTTAATACCTCTGCTGCCATCAAGCTGAAAGACGGTGAACTGATCCGCGCCCTGGTAATGCCCGCTGGAAGGGGCATTACCACTGACTTTGATATACAGGCGAAACGTCACGTTGACGGTGACGTTCTGGCCCTTTTTGATAGGCGTACTGTTAGTACTGAGTCTCTGCTCGTTCTGTTCCAGATCCTGCCCGTTGTAGCTCACACCCAGCAATAAGCCTTCCCCGATCGACTGGGATTTAGGGTTAAAGTAGAAATGCACAACGTCAATAATCGACCCCAGCACATTGTCGCAATACGCCGTGACGTTGATGTCATTCGATTCCCAGACCTTGGTGCCGACAGGAACATTCGCCGGGATAGCCAGTTGCCCTACTGGTATCGCCGGTTTATCCACAATACCGGTGCCTTTCTCCACACAATCGAGCGCCAGGGCGCTGCGGGAAAATAAGAAGAGCAGGATGATGATTGCCATCCGGCCAATGGATAATCTGCAAATATCAGGCATAACAATCCCTTTTCTTTATGGTAAATCCGTTCAGTCACGGCTTCTCACGTGGTTGTTATCGCTTATCATCCTTGCTGATAAGCTGACATTGCACGGACGGGCAATGATATTGATTGACCTGAAGACCGCCATAATCATCCATGTACCCGAGACTGTAACGGTCGCTGACGTACTGACTGCCGGTCAGAGATTCCGTCGCAAACGGCGCCAGCATGACGCTGTCAAAACCCGATGCATTGCCTTTATTGTCTTTACCCAGATATCCGACAGTGATGTAAAAGGGTGTAGGATTCGTCAGTTTCAGCCCGTTACTAAGCCGTGAAACCTGGAGCTGTTCCTGCCAGTCGGCTTTCAACAGTTTTCTCAGTTCCGCCGGGCGGAAGAACAATTTCACGCGGCTTTGGATTGCCACCTGCATCACGTTCGCCATATCACTTTTTGGCGGCACTTCGCGCACGTTGAAGTAGAACAGCGACTCACGGTCTTTCGGTAAACCGGCCGTTTCCGGCAGTTGCAGAATACGGATCTGGCTTTTCTGCCCGGCATCAATTCGCTGCATCGGCGGCAGCGCCACCAGCGGCGAGGTAATTTTTTCGCCCTGAGCGTTCTCCAGCCAGACCTGCGCCAGATAAGGCAGTTCCTTGCTCTGGTTCTCGAGCATGACGCTGACGGATTTATCGCTGGCGTTATAGATGATGCGCGTCCGGTCAAGATTCACCGCGGCGACTGCCGGATAACATGCTCCAGCCAACATCAGTACGGCTACGCAGCGTAAAATCATTTTTTTCATCTGGTTATTCCCTTACTTATGCGATCCCTTCAGACCGCTTTTCATCATTAATTGCAAGGCAGCAATACCTGCCCTGAAGAGGTTTCAGGCTGCGGCGGCACCTGAACCTGGCATTGCTGGTCGTCTCCCCAGCGGACAGTCAGGGATTTCTCACCTGACACCCCGGCCAGATAGGCCAGACCTCCGTCACCGATTAGTCCGGCTTCAAAACCGGAGCTGTTGTCGGTGACTGATGCCCCGAGCGGCGGATGACTGCCATCTTTCAGGCGGATCACCGCCATCAGACGCTCACCTTTAATCGCGCGGATTTTGCGAAAACCTATTGCCCCTTCCGTCAGGGTTTTACTGACCACTGAGCTATAGACTTCCACGTCATCCGGTAAATGGTTCACATCAACGCGGATATCAGAGGTCTGATAACTGGATACGCCATTCACCACCGCAATGCCGTAATCATTGGTCACGGACGCCCCGTCGCTTATCGGAATGCCTTTCACGCCGGTCGACACCATCATGCGAGGCTCGCTGCCCGCGCTGCTCTGATGCAAGGCCGCACCCGCCGCAGTGGCGGTAAACGAGCCGTACCAGTTCGCATTCACCGAACGGTAATCGTTATTTTTCACGCTGCCGTTAGCGCCGAACTGGCCGTACGGCGACATATGCTGATAGTTCGCGCGGAACACACCGTTACCTTTTTGTATATCCGGACTACTCCCGCCCGCGCCAACGCGCCAGGTATTGTTCGGGTCCTGACTGTTGTAATACGACGCGGTTTGCGAGAAGCCGCTTTGCGAATCCTGCTGCGCGTCGTAGCTGATTTGTTGTCCTGAAGACAGCGGGAGGCTGAGTGACAGAAACATCTGGTTTTCATCGGTATCACGGTAATTCAGCTTGCTGGCCGAAAAGGTGGCAGAGACACCGGTAAAGCGCCCGATATCGAAAATCTTGCTGACGGAGACGCTGTAGTTGTTGCTCGGGTCTTCGTTCCAGTAGACCTTATGCGTCGCCGACAGATACAAGGTGATCGCCGGCCACGGCAGATACTGGTTAGCGGTCACTGTGTACGTTTGTTTGTCATCACGGGAATAACCGTCACCGTTCACCTTGTCGAGATACTGGTTAAAAGACATAAATGTCTTTTGTGAAAAGCGATAACCGGCGAACGTGATCTGACTGCCAGTCGAATCAAAGCGTTTGGAATAGTTGGCGCGGTAGCTGAAACCGGTTTGTTTACCCGCATCTGGTACGGTCGCAGAAGAGCGAGTCACGTCAAAAGATACCGCGCCGAGTTTTTGCAGGTTTTGCCCGATACCCAGCGCCTGCGCCTGATAATTCCCGGTCGTCGCAATCAGCCCGCCATAAAGCGAGAAATCATTTAGCGCCCCCCAGGACATTTCCCCGCTGTAAAAACCCGGCTGTAAAACGCGGTTGCTGCTGCCTGTGGTCGGTTTCCCCATGGCCGTTTTAAACCGCACCTGGCCTTTGCGGGTCAGAAAGGGAATGGTGGCCGTCGTCACCTGATAGGTAGTGACGCTGCCATTTTCTTCTTCGATTTTGACGTCCAGCGAACCCTGTACTGCTTCGGTCAGGTCCTGAACCACGAATGGCCCCGGCGAGACGTTGGTCTGGTAGATGACCCGTCCATTCTGGCTGATACTGACTTTGGCATTGGTTTTGGCGATCCCGGTCACCTGCGGCGCATAGCCACGTAACGACGGTGGCAACATGCGCTGGTCACTGTTTAGCGACGCACCGAGAAAGCGGAATGAATCAAAAATGTCAGAACTCAGATACGTTTGTCCCCCGGTCAGGCGTGCGCCGATAGAGGGTAAAGCGCGATACACGTATTTCTGCGTCCAGGTGAAATTATCACTGGCTGGCGAACCTGAGGTGCGGGAAGAGGAATACTGATAATCCGCACGGGCGCGCCACGCCCCGAGGTTAAACCCGGTGGTACCGTAGCTGCTGAAACTGGTCGAAGTATCGCCCTGTTGAGGCATGTAACGGCTACCCAGCAGGTTATAGTCGAGCAAAACGCCGTTTACACCCTCATCCCATTGAGAAGGTGGCACCCAGTTCTGGTCGTGGAACGTCAGCCAGGCTTGCGGAATGCTGATATTAAGCGTCTGCCTTTCCTGATCGTAACGAGTGGTCACTTCCGGCATTTTATCCAGTGACGTACATTTGCCGTGATGCCAGAGGGTTATTTTTTCCCGGGCTGCTTTGGTCAGATCGAATTTATCCACCAGTGAAGGCGGTAAACATAACCGGCTATTTTTATTATCATCGACCGGAATATATTGAATGACACTCTGGTCACCGAAGGTGCGACCATTAAGCATCACATCCAGCAGGTACTCTCCAGGCGCGATGTAATTGGCAACCTGAAAACGCGACAGATCGACGTTATTGCGATCGGCAGAATCAATAAAGTTAACGTTAAATTCCACCGCCAGGCTTCTGATTGAAATTAAGCATCCCGACAAAAGGAAAATAAGCCAAAAGCCTGTCCCCTTCCTTGTCGATGTTCCATCCATCGCAAACAACATAATAAAATCACTTTTTGCTTTTATAGATCAAACATAAACCCCTGGCGCAGGTGCACCTGGAAAATAAAGGGGAGATAACTCCCCTAAATAATAACAATGCTTATTTATAATTCAGGGCGTACGTTGCCTGAGAAACGATAGTACCGGTCGAAACTGGCTGTGAGTTGGCTTCAACGCGCGCAGCAAATACCAGCTCATTATTACCGGTGACAAGGTTGATATCTTTAGAGGTATCACCGACTTTCAGCAGGTCGCCGTTCGCATCAATCAGACGAATGCCTGCGCCTTTTGCACTGCCGGTGTTAGCCAGCAGTTCACTCGCGCTGCTGTCAGGCGTGCCTGCGAAAGAAACGGCCACTTTAGACATCGCCGGATATTCGACGGTGCCCGCAGTTTGTGCAGTCAGGTCGCAGCCTTGCAGGTGAATGGTGTAGTTAACGTTCTGGGAATATTTATTACCGCTTTCCAGCACCTTATTCGCTACCTGACCCATGTTCACATTAATGTCCTCATCTCCTGGAGCAATTGAGCAAGGCGCATTAATAACGGTTCCGGTGAAATGAATGCGGCCAGAGCCCTGATCGGTTCCTGTCGGCGGTGTTGTAACATCATCTGCGAAAGCTGAAGCAGAAATAAGGGCAGATAAAGCGATAACCAGTGTCTTGTTCTTAGCGTTAAACATAGTAAGTCCTTGAGATTGTAACGGTAGCTATTAAGCGTTAAGCAGCTGTTAAGCGATATTATTCGCTGTACCGAAGAGAGCACCCCTCTCTTGCCAGATCAATATACTGATATTTTTAATTTAACGTTATAATAATTCGCTTAATGCAAATATTAAGAGTTTTACGCTCGGATTAATCTTTAAACATTGCCATTATGAAAGGAAATTAACTTATAAGTTAAAATAAATGATATTAAATGTTCTCTAATGAATAATAATTTTCGCATTAGATAAGGTGAGTTAAGCTTTATTTAACCAATTTATTACATTTTTAATCATAAATTTTTACCAATCACTCCTTTTTTCTCCTCCTACCTCTCCATTTTATTTATGTGGAGTGCTCCGCAATGAACATGCGCATATCCTGCTGTTTTTACTCTGCTTGCGTGATCTGACCCCCAAAAACCAAACAAAGCCAAACAGCAAACTACACTTAACCTTTGATTGACATATCATTAACAAGTCAAAGGAGAAAAACCATGAGCCATGTTTACAAGCACCCTATTCCTGCCTCTGTCGCAGAACGTACCCTGATTACACCTGAGAAATATCAGCAGTTTTATCAACAGTCTGTCGAAGATCCGGATGCATTCTGGGCCGAACAGGCGAAAGTATTAGACTGGATCAAACCTTTCACAAAAGTGAAGAACACGTCATTCGCACCGGGAAATATCGATATCCGCTGGTTTGAGGACGGCACCCTCAATCTGGCCGCGAACTGCCTGGATCGTCATTTAGCGGAAAAAGGCGACCAGACGGCACTGATATGGGAAGGCGATGACCCTAACGCTGAAAACAAACACGTCACCTACAAACAGCTTCACCATGATGTCTGCCAGTTTGCGAATGTGCTGAAAGGATTGGGTGTTAAAAAAGGCGACGTCGTCGCGATTTATATGCCGATGGTGCCGGAAGCTGCCGTTGCCATGCTGGCATGTGCGCGTATTGGTGCCGTGCATTCCGTTATCTTTGCCGGTTTCTCACCTGAAGCCGTCTCTGGTCGTATTATCGACTCCAGCGCGAAAGTGGTTATCACCGCCGATGAAGGGCTGCGTGCGGGTCGCACGATTCCGCTGAAGCAGAATGTGGACGATGCGCTAAAAAATCCTTCAGTCACCAGCGTGACACATTCCATTATTTTCAAACGCACCGGCAAACAGGGCGAGTGGAAAGAAGGTCGTGATATCTGGTGGCATGATGCCATTGACGGCGTTTCAGCTGATTGTCCGGCCGAAGAAATGAATGCGGAAGATCCGCTCTTCATCCTCTATACCTCCGGTTCTACCGGTAAGCCAAAAGGCGTGCTGCACACCACCGGCGGTTATCTGGTCTATGCCGCTCTTACATTTAAATACACCTTTAATTATCACGACGGAGACATCTACTGGTGTACCGCCGATGTTGGCTGGGTAACGGGTCACAGCTATTTGCTCTACGGCCCGCTGGCATGCGGCGCAATCAGCCTGATGTTTGAAGGTGTGCCAAATTATCCGACACCGGCCCGCATGGCTCAGGTCATTGATAAGCATAAAGTAAACATCCTTTATACAGCTCCTACCGCTATCCGTGCACTGATGGCTGAAGGCGATAAAGCGATTGAAGGGACCAGCCGTGAATCGCTGCGGATCATGGGCTCGGTGGGGGAACCCATTAATCCGGAAGCCTGGGAGTGGTACTACAAAACAATAGGCAACAGCCATTGCCCGATTGTCGATACCTGGTGGCAAACCGAAACTGGCGGTTTCATGATAACGCCATTGCCGGGCGCCACTGAGCTGAAAGCCGGTTCGGCAACGCGACCGTTCTTTGGCGTTCAGCCTGCGCTGGTGGATAACGAAGGTGTTCCACAGGAAGGTGCATGCGAAGGCAATCTGGTGATCACCGATTCATGGCCCGGACAGGCGCGTACGCTGTTTGGTGATCATGAACGCTTCGAGCAGACCTATTTCTCAACGTTCAAGAATATGTATTTCAGTGGCGACGGTGCCCGTCGTGACGAAGACGGTTATTACTGGATCACTGGCCGCGTTGATGACGTGCTGAATATTTCCGGCCATCGGCTGGGAACTGCTGAAATTGAATCCGCGCTGGTTTCACACCCTAAAATTGCAGAAGCGGCTGTTGTCGGCATTCCGCATAACATCAAAGGGCAGGCTATTTACGCCTACATCACTCTCAATCACGGCGAAGAACCGTCACCGGAACTCTATACCGAAGTGCGCAACTGGGTGCGCAAAGAGATAGGGTCCATCGCCACACCAGACGTTCTTCACTGGACGGATTCATTACCTAAAACCCGCTCCGGCAAAATCATGCGCCGTATCCTGCGCAAGATTGCTGCCGGCGACACCAGTAATCTGGGAGACACCTCTACGCTGGCGGATCCGGGCGTAGTCGACAAATTGTTGGAAGAAAAACAATCAATGAAAGTGCCGTCGTAATTTTCACCGCCCTGGCGCGGTGAACTCTATCAATGCCTCACAGGAGTCACTGAGATGAATGATCTCATTTATCAGAGAGTTGTAAATAATCCGCGCTTTAGGGAACTGGTGCAAAAACGCAGTCGTTTTGCCTGGTTACTTTCAGGGATTACCTTGGTCCTGTACGTTGCCTTTATCCTGCTGATTGCTTTTGATCCGCAGTGGCTGGGAACCCCACTTTATGAAGGTGCCACGATTACCCGGGGTATTCCTGTTGGCGTGGGGCTGATCGTTATCTCTTTCGTTTTGACCGGGATTTATGTCATCCGTGCGAATAGCGAATTTGACCGGCTGACGGCAGATATTATCCGCGAGGTGCAGCCATGAAGGCTCATCGTGGCTCTCTTCTTTTACTGGCGTTGGTTTCAGCCTTCCCCTTCAACCTGTTTGCCGCCGAAGGAATTGCAGGTGAAGTGAAACGCCAGCCTCTTAATATAGAAGCGATTGTGATGTTCGTACTGTTTGTCGGTGCGACGTTATATATCACCTATTGGGCAGCAAAACGTACGCGATCCCGTCAGGATTACTACACTGCGGGCGGGCGCATTACCGGCCTGCAAAACGGTATGGCGATTGCCGGTGACTTTATGTCAGCCGCGTCTTTCCTTGGCATCTCTGCGCTGGTTTACACCTCCGGATACGATGGGCTGATTTACTCCATCGGTTTCCTGATTGGCTGGCCGATTATCCTGTTCCTCATCGCCGAACGTCTGCGAAACCTGGGTAAATATACCTTTGCCGACGTTGCGTCTTACCGTCTTAAGCAGAAACCCATCCGGCTGCTTTCAGCCTGTGGTTCACTGGTCGTAGTCGCGTTGTATCTGATTGCACAGATGGTCGGTGCCGGTAAGTTAATCCAGCTGCTGTTTGGTCTTAACTATCATGTTGCCGTGATCCTGGTCGGGATCCTGATGGTGCTCTATGTGTTGTTTGGCGGGATGCTGGCGACAACCTGGGTGCAAATCATCAAAGCAATTCTGCTGCTGGCGGGTGCGACATTCATGGCCGTGATGGTCATGAGATCTGTCGGCTTTAACTTCAATACGCTCTTTACTCAGGCCGTTGCGGTGCATTCTAAAGGGATTGCGATCATGAGCCCGGGAGGACTGGTTTCAGACCCGATATCGGCTCTGTCTCTTGGCCTCGCGCTGATGTTCGGTACCGCCGGTCTGCCGCATATCCTGATGCGTTTCTTCACGGTGAACGATGCTAAAGAAGCGCGTAAAAGCGTATTTTATGCCACCGGTTTTATTGGTTACTTCTATATTTTGACCTTCATTATCGGTTTCGGCGCCATCGTTCTGGTCAGTGGGAATCCTGCCTTTAAAGATGCCAGTGGTGTATTGCTCGGCGGCAATAATATGGCAGCAGTCCATCTGGCTGATGCCGTAGGAGGAAGCTTCTTCCTTGGCTTCATCTCTGCCGTCGCCTTCGCCACTATTCTCGCCGTTGTTGCAGGTCTGACATTAGCGGGCGCTTCAGCGGTATCGCATGACCTTTATGCCAGTGTTATCAAGGATGGCAAAGCCACTGAACGGGATGAGTTACGCGTTTCGAAGATAACAGTCATCTTGTTAGGGATCGTGGCGATTGCTCTGGGTATTTTGTTTGAAAAACAGAATATTGCGTTCATGGTCGGTCTGGCTTTCTCCATCGCTGCGAGCTGTAACTTCCCGATTATCCTGCTTTCAATGTACTGGTCCAAACTGACTACGCGCGGAGCAATGATTGGTGGCTGGCTGGGATTACTCACTGCAGTCATACTCATGATCCTCGGGCCAACTATCTGGGTACAAATTTTAGGGCATGCCAAACCTATTTATCCGTATGAATACCCGGCTTTATTCTCGATGATTGTCGCCTTCGTGGGGACCTGGTTCTTCTCGATTACTGATAACTCTCTGGAAGGCCAGAAAGAAAGGGAACGTTTCTATCCTCAGTTTGTACGCTCACAAACCGGGATCGGGATCTCTCAAAGTTCTAATCACTGATTGTTCTGATTTCAGAAACGCAAAAGGCCATCCCTGAAGATGGCCTTTTGTTTGAATCTTCAGTCTTAAATCGCCGAGCCTTTGAATGTAGAAAAGACAAAAGCCCCGTACTTTCGTACGGGGCTTTTGTCTTTTTTTGATGCCTGGCAGTTCCCTACTCTCGCATGGGGAGACCCCACACTACCATCGGCGCTACGGCGTTTCACTTCTGAGTTCGGCATGGGGTCAGGTGGGACCACCGCGCTAGTGCCGCCAGGCAAATTCTGTAATTTACCGAACTCTACGCTTATTACTGGTGCTGATACCCAGAGTCGAACTGGGGACCTCACCCTTACCAAGGGTGCGCTCTACCAACTGAGCCATATCAGCACGCTTATTCTTCTAACAGCTCGCTTATAAGCAAACTTTACTAATTTGATGCCTGGCAGTTCCCTACTCTCGCATGGGGAGACCCCACACTACCATCGGCGCTACGGCGTTTCACTTCTGAGTTCGGCATGGGGTCAGGTGGGACCACCGCGCTACTGCCGCCAGGCAAATTCTGTTTCATCCATACCGCATCATGCCATGATTTCTCAACACACTACGCCATACGAACCAATCTCGGAACAATCAGCTGAAAATCTACTTCAAGTCTCTAAAAACACCTTTGGTGTTGTAAGGTTAAGCCTCTCGGGTCAT